>JBDKJP010000067.1:0-25088 GCA_039796575.1 Actinomycetota bacterium | reverse complement strand
GGTTGGCTGCGCACCGGCGACATCGCCGTCACCGACGACGACGGCTACCTGTACCTGGTCGACCGGGCGAAGGACCTCATCATCGTCAGCGGGTTCAACGTGTACCCGGCCGAGGTGGAGGAAGTGCTGATGGAGCACCCGGCCGTCCATGAGGTGGGCGTGGTCGGTGTGCCGCACCCGCACACCGGTGAGGCCGTGAAGGCGTTCGTGGTGCTCGAGCCGGGCTCCACCGCGCATGAGGAGACGCTGGTCACCTGGTGCCTCGACCACCTCGCCCGGTACAAGTGCCCGAGCAAGATCCTGTTCGTCGACGAGCTGCCCCGCAACGTGAGCGGCAAGCTCCTCCGCCGCAGCCTGGTGTGACTTGTTGGGTGCTTTCGTGCGGCCCACGGCCGCACGAAACCACCCAACCGACTACTCGAAGGGGTAGCGGACCATCCAGGTGGGGAGCTCGTCGGCGTTGATGGGGCGGTAGCCGAACTTGGCGTAGAGGCCGTGGGCGTCCTGGGTGCGCAGGGTCTGCTGGCGCACGAGCGCCATCTCGGGGTGCTCGATGGCCAGCCGCACCATCCACGTGCCGGCGCCGGTGCCGCGGTGTTGCTCGAGCACGAACACGTCGCTGAGGAAGGCGAACGTGGCGCGGTCGGTGACCTGACGGCAGAACCCGGCGGGCGAGCCGTCGGGCGCGAACAGGGCGAAGCACAGCGAGCCGTCGATGGCGCGGTCCATCACCTCACGGGTGCGGCCCTGTGCCCAGTACGACTCGTGGGCCAGCCAGTGCCACACGAAGTCGCGGTCGATGCGGGTGGGGTCGTCGGTGACGACGTAACCGTCGTCGCGGCGCCAGTCGGTCATGGCTCAGGCCACCGAGCGCAGCTCGGGGGCGGCGGCCACCCGCTTCGGTGAGGCCGACGCGACGAGGAACCCGATGAACAGGATGACGATGCCCACCAGCAGGGTGACGGCGAACGCGCGGTCCTTGCCGAGGCGGCCGGCCAGGGTGCCGCTGCCGCTGAGCACCAGGGTGCCGGTGGCGATGAGCAGGTTGCCCCACACCAGGCGGCCGGGGTTGACGATGGTGCGCTGCCCGCCGAGCGACGGGTTGCGGCCGCGCCACACCCGCCACGCGCTCCACAGTGCGCCGGCGATGATGACCACGGCGGCCACGCCGGAGCCGACGGCGGCCAGCACGCGGGGTGCGATACCGAACACCTCCTTGCCGACCGGCAGTTCGTCGCCCGACACGGGGGCCTTGGTGGGAGCGAACCCGACGATGCCGACGGTGAGGCCGCTGAGGAACACCAGCCACCACTTCACCCGGTCGCCGACGTGCTGGCGGGCGAGCAGGTAGACGGTGCCGAGGGCCAGCCACGGCACGTTGAGCACGGCGCCGGCCATGTAGAAGATGCGGAACGCGCCGAGGCTCCAGCCGGCGCTCTCGGCCCACCACAGGGCGAGCGATCCGAGGGCGAACAGGGCCAGCGACACGGTCCAGGCCAGCTCGTGGGGCCGGCGGCGACGCAGCCACCGGTCGAGCGTGCTGAGGCAGAACGCGAGCGCGACCAGCGTGGCGGCGGCGGCGAGGGCGGCGTTCATCCGCCGCAGGTTACGGCCTCCGTCTCCCCCCGTCGCATCCGGTTTCTGGGCGTGTTTCGTCCCGGAACGGCTTCTGGTCGGGCTCTGTCCCGGAAACCGGGACGCTCGCCGACCAGAAGCGCCGCCCCGACGCGGGTGGGCTGGGGGTGTCGGATGACACGCGGGTGCTCACCGGGCTCTCACCCGGCTGGCTTTGTGAACGTGTGCACGAATGCCTAACGTTGGTTTCGGTATGGCCCCCGACCGCAACCGCCGCCGCATCCCCGATGCCACCGTGTCGCGTCTGCCCGTGTACCTGCGCATCCTGGGCGAGCAGGCCGACGAGGGCGTGGAGAGCATCTCCTCGGAGGGGTTGGCCGAGCTGGCCGGCGTGAACGCGGCGAAGGTGCGCAAGGACCTCAGCTACCTCGGCAGCTACGGCACGCGCGGTGTGGGCTACGAGGTCGCGTACCTCGTGTACCAGATCCGCCGCGAGCTGGGCCTCACGCACGACTGGCCCGTCGTCATCGTCGGCGCCGGCAACCTCGGCCAGGCGCTCGCCGGCTACGGCGGGTTCGGCGAGCGGGGCTTCCCCGTGGCCGGCATCGTCGACATCGACGAGGGCAAGGTGGGCACGGTGCTCGGCGGCACGCGGGTGCGCCACATCGACGAACTGCCGCAGATCGTGGCCACGCGCCGGGTGAACATCGGTGTGGTCGCCACGCCGGGTGCCGCGGCGCAGGATGCGGCCGACCGTCTGGTGAAGGCGGGCGTGACCAGCATCCTCAACTTCGCCCCGGTGGTGCTGTCGGTGCCGCGGGCCATCGAGGTGCGCAAGGTCGACCTCGCGGTCGAGTTGCAGATCCTCAGCTACCACGAGCAGCGCCGTGCAGGTGGCGCCATTCATGCCGTGCCCGGTGGCAACGGCAGGTCGGCGAGCGCGTAGGGTGGGGGCTTCATGAGCATCGTGGTCATCGGTGTCAACCACCGCACCGGCCCCATCGATCTGCTCGAGCGCGTCGCCATTCCGGGCGAGGCGTTGGGCAAGGTCATCACGGGCCTCGTGAGCCGCGCGAACATCCGCGAGGCGGCGGTGCTGTCCACGTGCAACCGCACCGAGGTGTATGCGGTGGCCGAGCGGTTCCACGGCGCCTACGCCGACATCCGCGACTTCTTCTGCGAGCTCGGTGGGCTGCAGCCCGACGAGCTGCACCCGCACCTGTACAGCCAGCACGACGATGCCGCGGTGAGTCACCTGTTCGAGGTGGCGTCCGGGCTGGAGAGCGCGGTGCTGGGCGAGAGCGAGATCCTCGGCCAGGTGCGCGGCGCCTGGGAGGCCGCGCAGGTCGAGGGCGGGGCGCGCACCACGCTGAACCTGCTGTTCCGTCACGCGCTCGAGACCGGCAAGCGGGCTCGAACCGAGACGGGCATCGGCAAGCACACCACGTCGGTCAGCCATGCGGCGGTCGACATGGCGCACGACATCCTCGGGTCGCTCGCCGGCCGCAAGGTGCTGGTGGTCGGCGCCGGCGAGATGGGCGAAGGCATCGCCGTCGCGCTGGTGGGTGCCGGTGCCACCGACATCACGGTCACCAACCGCACCGACGCCCGGGCCGAGCACCTGGCCGAGCGCGTCGGTGGTCGCATCGTGCCGTTCGCCCAGTGGGGTGCGGCGCTCGACGACGCCGACGTGCTGCTCACCTGCAGCGGCGCGGGCACGTTCATCGACCACGAGTTCGTGGCGGCGCACCGGGCCGATGCCGGGTCGCCGTTGCTCATCGTCGACATCGCGGTGCCGCGCAACGTGGCGCCCGACGTGATGTCGGTGCCGGGCGTGACGCTGTTGAACCTCGATCACCTCCGCGACTGGGCGGCCCGTGGGTTGGCGCAGCGCCAGGCCGAGGCCGACAAGGTGCGCGACATCGTGGGCGAGGAAGTCGAGCGGTTCGGCATGGAGGCCACGGCGCGTCAGGCGGCGCCGCTGGTGGCCCAGCTGCACGAGAAGGCCGATGCTGTGCGCACCGCCGAGCTCGAGCGGTTCCACAACCGGCTCGCGTCGCTCGACCCCGCGCAGCGCGAGGCCGTCGAGGCGCTCACGAAGGGCATCGTTGCCAAGCTGCTGCACCAGGTGTCGGTGCGGTTGAAGGACGATGCGGGCACGCCGCAGGGCGAGCGCAACGCGGCCGCGGTGCGCGAGCTGTTCGATCTCGGCTGAGCCGCTCGTGACCGTGCTCCGTCTCGCCACGCGCAGCAGTGCGCAGGCCACCGCGCAGGCGCAGGCCGTGGCCGATGCGCTCATGGCCGCGCACGCCGGGCTCGCTGTGGAGTTGGTGTTCGTGGAGACGCTCGGCGACCAGCGCACCGACGTGCCGTTGCACTCCATCGGCGGGCAGGGCGTGTTCGTGAAGGAGGTGCAGCGTGCCGTGCTCGACGGGCACGCCGACCTCGCGGTGCACAGTGCGAAGGACCTGCCGTCGATCACGGCCGACGGGTTGCAGCTGGCTGCGCTGTGTGCGCGCCGCGACGCCCGCGATGCGTTGGTGGGTCTGGCGTTGGCCGACCTGCCGCAGGGTGCCACGGTGGCCACCGGGTCGGTACGTCGTCGGGCGCAGTTGCAGGCGGTGCGGCCCGATCTGCGGTTCGTGGAGCTGCGCGGCAACATCCACACCCGGTTGTCGAAGTTGCCCGAGGGCGGCTCGCTGGTGATGGCGGTCGCGGCGATGGAGATCCTGGGCATCACCGATCGCATCGCGCAGGCGTTGCCGGTCGACGAGTTCGTGCCCGCTCCCGGGCAGGGCTGCGTGGCCATCGAATGCCGCGCCGACGACGAGACCACGGCCGAGTTGCTGGCCGCGGTCGATCACTTCGCCACGCGTGCCGCGGTGGAGGCCGAGCGGGCGTTCCTGGCAGAACTCGGCACGGGCTGCTCGCTGCCGGTGGCCGCGCACGCGGTCGACGGGGTGGTGCACGGGTTCCTGGCCGATCCGGCCTCGGGCCGGCACGTGGCCGACACGGTGACGCTCGGCGACGACGGCGTGGCGGTTGCTGCGGCACTCGCCCGCGACCTGCGCGACCGGCTCGGGGCAGGCTGAACCGTGGCCGGCGCGTTGCAGGGCCGGCGGGTGGTGGTGACGCGGTCGTCGGCACAGGCCGGGTCGCTGGCCGGGCTCCTGGAGGCCGAGGGTGCGGTGCCGGTGGTGGTGCCGTTGGTCGAGCAGGTCGTGGAGCCGGAGGCCGCGGCGGCGTTGCGCGAGCTGCGTCCCGAGGCGTTCGACTGGCTGGTGGTGAGCTCCCCGAACGGGGCCGAGCAGTATGTGGCGGCGCACTCGGCGGCTCCCGCGAACGTGGCCGCGGTGGGCGCCACCACCGCGTCGGCCCTGCTCAGCGGGGGTGTCACCGCCACCCTGGTGCCGACGCAGCAGAGCGCGGCGGGCCTGTTGGCCGAGCTGTCGCGCGGGCCGGGCAGGGTGCTCGTGGTGCAGGCGGTGGATGCCGAGCCCACGCTGGCCGACGGCCTGCGCGCCCTGGGCTGGGACGTCACCGTGAGCGCCCCCTATCGCACGGTGCCGGCACAGCCCGATGCGCGCCTGCAACTGGCCGCGTTGTCGGCCGATGCGGTGCTGTTCGCGAGCGGTTCCGCGGCCCGTGCGTGGGTGGCCGTGTTCGGCACCTCGACGCCCCCGATCGCGGTGGCCATCGGCCCGCAGACGGCGGCCGCGGCGGCCGCGGTGAACCTCAAGATTTCCCTGGTTGCGACCGATCATTCACTGAGAGGATTGGTCGACACCCTGGTGACGTACCTGTCCTCCAGGACCTAGACTTCCCGGCAGTTCCAACGACCGGGCGGGAGTGAGAACGCAGCATGTTCGGCACGCGCAGTGCGCGCCGCTGGCTCCTCGTGGGCACAGTGGCTTCGACCGTGGCGGTGGTGGGTGTCACCCACGCCGCCGCAGATCGTGGCGCGCCCGCAGCCGACGAGACCGAGCTCTCGGCAGTGCCGGCCGCGGCCATCTTCTCGCAGACTCCGTCGGTGTCCGCCGACGGTCGGCTGGTGGTGTTCGCCGGCAGGCCGCTCGACCCGGCCGACACCCGCACCAGCACCACGTTCATCCAGGACCGTCAGGCGGGCTCGGTGGCCGAGCTCACCGGCCTGGCCGACGGCGTGCGTCCGGGCAACAGCGTGTGGCCGGTCATCAGTGCCGACGGCTGCAACGTGGCGGTCATCACCGAGGCCCCGTACGACCTGTTCCGTGACGACGACCAGGGTGACCGCTGGGACGTGTACACGCAGCGCCTCGCCGAGTGCGGAGGCGAGCCGGGCGAGTGGGACCTCGTGTCCACCACCCGTGGCTCGGGCTTCGAGTCGAGTGCGGCCGACAACGTCAGCCCGCTGTACCGCCCGGCCATCTCGGGTGAGGGTGCGGTCATCGCGTACACGCACCGGTTCAGCATCGTGGCGCCGGAGATCACGGCGGTCACGGTGGTCGATCTCACCATCCCGCTCGGCGAGCCGGGCCGGGCCGAGCCGGTGGCGGGCAGCCCCGGTGCGGCGCCCGACACCACGTTCCGGTACCGCGGCATCCGCGAGCCGGCCATCAGCGAGGACGGCACGGTGGTGGCGTTCACCTCCGACGCCGATGCCAGCCTGCCGCTCGGCAAGTGGAGCACCGGTCAGCAGCCGGGCGGCTTCGCCACCTCGCACGTGTACGTGTGGGACCGGGCCAACATCGATCGCAACACCAACGTGCGCCGCATCTCGCTCTCGCCGGCCGGTGAGTCGGGCGAGGCGCGCACGCCGGCCGTGTCGGGCGACGGGCGCTACGTGGCGTTCGTGTCCACCGCGGCCAACCTGGTGCCGGGTGCCACCCTGCCGGTGTGCAACCCCGACTGCCTGCCGCAGGTGTACCTCTACGATCGCACCGACGGCTCGCTCGACCTGGGCAGCCGGGCCCCTGGCGATCCGGCGCAGCCGCCGGTGGCCGCCGACCTCGGTGCCACGCAGCCGGCGCTCGGCCGGTCGGGTGACGAGCTGTTCTACGTCAGCCGGGCCACGAACCTGTTCCCCACCCGCAACGGCGACCTCGGTGGTGCGCTCGACGGCGACATCGTCGTGAGCGTGCCGGCGTTGGGCACGGTGCAGCGGGTGAGCACGCTGGCCGACGGCATCACGCCGGCGCCGGCCGCGAACTCGAACCCGCGGGTGTCGGCCAACGGTCGCGTCGTGGTCTTCGACACGCTGGCGGGTCAGGTGTTCGGCAACCTCCCGGCCGATGGTCGGCAGATCGCCGTGGTCGAGCACCGTCCGGTGCTGAGCCTGGCGAACCTCGACCTCGGCACGGTGGCCGTCGGCTACCCGGGCCCGGAGTGGTTCCTGGTGCTGGCCAACCGCGGCCCGTCGTCGTTCATCCCGCACACGGTGGAGGTCGACAACCCCGACTTCCTCATCAGCGGTGGCACGTGCGTCGACCAGGTCGACGTGCCGGTGCCGCCGGGTGGCGTGTGCACGGTGAACCTGATGCTGATGCCGTTCGCCGCAGGGCGTACGGAGGGCACGTTGAAGGTGGCCGAGGCCGGGTTCGGTGCGATGGAGATGACCTCCGAGCTCACCGGGTTCGGCGGCGAGCCGGCGCTGGCGCCGAGCCCCGGTGGCGCGGAGGCGCACCCGATGGTGGTCGGCGGTCGCGACGAGCCGATGGTGTTCTCGATCTACAACGTGGCGTTCAACCCGGTGCGGGTGCGTTCGGTGAAGATCCAGGGCTCGGACCCCGGCGACTTCGTGGTCGGCAACGACGAGTGCAGCGGCCGTACGGTGCCGGCTGCCGAGACGTGCAACCTCGAGATCGTGTTCACGCCGACGAGTGCGGGCCTGCGCACGGCGAGCGTGGTGGTGTCCACCGTCGACGGTTCGTACACGACGATGTTGGTCAGCGGTGAGGCGCACTACGAGCCGAAGCTCGCGGTGAGCAACACGGTGGCCGTGGCGCCCAGCCGTCTCACGGTGGTGGGTGCGGGGTTCGCCCCGAACACCCCGGTCACGGTGTCGTGGGCCGACGGCTCGGGCCGACCGGTCACCGCGGTCACCGATGCGCTGGGCGGTCTGCTGGTGGAGTTCACGCTGCGGCCGAACGATCGTCCGGGCCCGCGCACGCTGGTGGCGCAGACGCTCGACGGTCAGCTGGCCACCACCGACCTGACGGTGCTGGTGCGCAGCAAGCGGGCCGGCGCCAACTCCCCCCGCTTCGACACCGACTGATTCACGCTTCACGGTCGACCGGCTTCCGGGCGTCGATCGTCCCAGATTTGCTTCTGGTCGCTTTCCGTCCCGGAAACCGGGACGCACACCGACCAGAAGCGGGGCAGCGTGGGACGGATCACGCCCAGAAGCCCGGCGGCGGCGGTGAGTCCAGCGGCGTCAGGCGTCGACGAGGACGCCCGACAGCAGCACGTTGGGGCTGCAGGCGGTGCCGGTGAGGTCGCCCACACCGTCGCACGTGACGGTGACGGTGACCTGTTCGCCCGACTGGAACTCGAGCGGGGTGCGCAGCGGCTGGTCGATGTCGGCACCGAACATGTTCGTCAGGTTGTACGTGAACAACGCGTTCGTGTTGCGGGCGATGACCAGCGTGCCCTGATCCTGCTGCGGGTTCTGCACGATGATGTCGGTGACGCGCAGGGTCTGGCCGGCGGGCACCGTGTACTGGTTGGCGCCGGTCTGGCCCTGGGGCACCGAGACGGGCAGCGGGATGTTGACGATGGTGCCCTGGTCGGTGTTGCCACCGTTGCCGCCACCGGTGTTCGTGGTGTCGTCGGGGTTGGGCACGAGGCTGCTGCTGACGACGGTGCTCTCGGTGACCACTTCCTCGGCCACGGCCTCGTCGGCGGCGTCGCGGATGGCGGGCTTCACGATGCCCACCCACGCGAGGGCGAGCGCACCGACCACGAGGCCGGCCACCACGAGTCGACCGATGAGGTTCTCGGGCACCACGGGCGCCTGCACGAACGTGGCGGGCGCGGTGGCGGTGGGGCTGCCGGGTTGGTCGGCGTCGATGCGGAAGGGGATGGTGCGCGGGTGCCGGTTCCACTGGATGCCGGTGGCGCGCACCTTCATGCGCACGAGCGTGCTGGCGCCGGGCTCGACGCCGGCGGCGGGCGGGTCGAAGTCGCCCTCGAGCCGGCCGGTCGGGTCGACGAGGTGCATGCGGCACGAGGCGAGGGTGTTGCCGCGGTTCTCGACCATCAGGTCGTAGGTGGCGCTGCGCCGGCCGCGCAGCGCGGGGGTGAGCACGTTGAGGCGGCGGTCGAAGCTCTCGCCGATGACGAGCGTGGTCTCGGCGGTGCTGAGGTTGTCGGGGTCGTGCTGGGGCACGATGCGCACCGACAGCGCAGCGGGGCCGGCGATGGTGCTCGACACGAGCGGGGGCGACACCTCGACGTCGACGACCTGCTGGGTGCCGCCGAACAGGGTGATGTTCGCGGGCCGCAGCGTGGTCCACGCCGCGGGCATGCCGACGGGCGTGAGCACGAACGAGTCGGTGGTGTCGGCCAGGTTCACCACGGTGAGTTGCAGCACCACGGTGGTACCGGGGGCGACGTCGACGTCGCCCGATGAGAACCATGCCTGTGCTGCCATTGGTCGGGAACCCTATCCAGTTTCCTATTGGATGATGATGCGGTCGCGGCCGGCGCGCTTGGCCTGCTGCAGCGCGGCGGTGGCCTGCGCGAGCAGCTCGTCGGGCTCGGCGGCGTTGCCGCCGACGGTGAGACCGACGCTGGCGGTGAGCCGCTCCTCGGGCGGGATGCCGTTCCATGTGCGCATCGCGATGAGTTGGCGCACCCGTTCGAACACGACTCGGGCGTCGTTGGGGGACGTGTCGCGCAGCACCATCACGAACTCGTCGCCACCGAGGCGCACCACGGTGTCGCCGCGGCGGCACACGCGCTCGAGCACGGTGGCCACTTCCTGCAGCACGCCGTCGCCGAGCAGGTAGCCGTACTCGTCGTTGATGTGCTTGAACCCGTCGAGGTCGATCACGCCGACGCACACGGGTGCGTGGGCGTGCAGCGCTTCGGGCAGCACGTGGGCGAGGTGGCGGCGGTTGGGCAGGCCGGTGAGCGGGTCGCTCTCGCTGATGGCGGCCACTTCGAGGTGGTCGGCGCCGAGGCGCACGTGCTCCCAGCGGACGGCCCGCTCCTCGTGCTGGCGGCGCATCGCGGCGCGCAGTTGCAGTTCGAGCGCGGCGCGGGCCTCGGTGTACTGGCCGAGGGTCCACAGCACTTCGACCTCGAGCTCGTGGAGCGGCCCGAGGTACGGCTCGAGGTCGAGACCCTCGGCGGCGGCGAACGCGTCGGTGATGAGCGACCGCACGCCGGTGTCGCGGCTGAGGCCCCACAGGGCGAGCGCCTCGCCGGCCATGGAGAGGGCGAGCTCGGTGCGCATGCCGTGCTGGGTGGCCACCTCGCGGGCGCGGCGGGCGTCGTCGACGGCGGAGTGGTAGTGGCCGATCTCGGCGAGCATCATCGAGCGGTGGGCCAAGGCCTCACCGATCGAGAGGGCCTCGGTGGCGCCTTCGGGGTCGAGTGCGGCGGTGGCGGCGTACAGGCCGTCGTGCAGCAGGCGGTGCTGTTCGAGCGGGTCGCATTCGCGCAGTGCGGCGTCGTGGTAGGCGGCCGACATGCTGGCGTAGGTGAACTGGCGGTCGCTGTCGTTGTCGGCCAGTCGGAGGGCGCGGTCGTACAGCTCGAGCGCCGGCTCGACGAACCCGCAGCTCGCGTAGGTGGCGGCCATGTTCTGCAGCACCTGGTAGTGCTGGGGATCGTTCGGGAGCCGTTGCAGGATGTACACGGCCTCCGAGAGCGCCTGGGTGGCCTCGGCCCACCGGCCGGCGCGGGTGTGGTCGTCGACCAGCAGGCCGAGTGCGTCGGCGAGCTCGGCCAGGTGGCCGTCGGCGCGGGCCTCCTCGGCCACCACCCGGGCGAGCGACGCGGCTTCCTCGAGGTGGTCGGCGGCGACCAGGCAGCAAGCCTGGCGGATCTGCAGGTGGAGGCGCGGTTGCAGGCCGTCGGCCTCGGCGGCGGCGGTGGAGAACAGGTGGGCGGCACGGCGGAACTCGCCGGACTGGCGGGCCTCGACGGCGAGTTGCTCGGTGCTGGTGGTGGCGTTCACCGGATGTTTCCTCGGCTGGTGCGAATACGATGCGAACCCGTGACCGGCAACTTTCCCGTCTCGCGGCCGCGGCGCCTGCGGAGCTCTGCTCCGTTGCGCGACCTGGTGGCCGAGACGCAGCTCGACGTCCGCCACCTCGTGGCACCACTGTTCGTGCGCGAAGGCATCGACGAACCGCAGCCCATCGCCTCGCTGCCGGGGGTGGTGCAGCACACGCGAGCCAGCCTGCGCGACGAGGTGCGCCAGCTCGCCGACCTCGGGGTCGGCGCGATCATGCTGTTCGGAGTGCCATCCATCAAGGATTCCATCGGCTCGGGAGCGTTCGACCCTGAGGGAATCGTGCAACTTTCCTTGCAGGATCTTGCCGAGGACGTGGGCGACCGCATCGTGGTGATGGCCGACCTGTGCGTCGACGAGTACACCGATCACGGACACTGCGGCGTGCTCGACGGCCCGGCGGGCGATCCGCGCACGTCGGTCGACAACGACGCGACGCTCGAGATCTACGGCCGCATCGCGGTGGCGCAGGCGAACGCCGGTGCGCACGTGGTGGCGCCGAGCGGGATGATGGACGGCCAGGTCGGCGCCATCCGTGCCGCGCTCGACGCGGCCGGGCACCGCAACGTGAGCATCCTGGCGTACTCGGCGAAGTACGCGAGCGGGCTGTACGGCCCGTTCCGCGACGCGGTCGACTGCGCCATCGTGGGCGGCGGCGATCGCAAGGCGTACCAGCAGGACTGGCGCAACGGCGCACGTGAGGCGTTGCTGGAGGTGCAGGCCGACCTCGACCAGGGTGCCGACATGGTGATGGTGAAGCCGGCGCTCGCGTACCTCGACATCATCGCCGCGGTGCGTGCGCATGTGAACGTGCCGCTCGCGGCGTACCACGTGAGTGGCGAGTACTCGATGTTGAAGGCGGCCGCGGCGAACGGCTGGATCGATCACGACGTGGTGGCCACCGAGCACCTCACGGCCATCAAGCGCGCCGGCGCCGACGTGATCCTCACCTATCTCACCCGTTGGTTCGCGGAGGCCCACGCATGACCCAGTTGCCGTCCCTTCCTCACGATCTGCCGCGCTCGAACGCCGAGCTGTTCGCCCGTTCGTGCGAGGTCATCCCCGGTGGTGTGAACAGCAGCATCCGTGCGTTCAAGGCCGTGGGCGGCACGCCGTACCTGGTCGAGCGGGCGGAGGGCCCGTACGTGTTCGACGTGGAGGGCACCCGCTACATCGACCTGGTGCAGAGCTACGGCGCGGTCATCCTGGGCCATGCGCATCCGGCGGTCACGTCGGCGTTGGCGGCGGCCGCGGCGAACGGCACGTCGTACGGTGCGCCCACGCCGGGCGAGTTGTTGCTCGCCGAGGCCATCTCGGCGCGGGTGCCCAGTTGCGAGCGTGTGCGCTTGATGAACTCGGGCACCGAGGCCACCAGCACCGCGGTGCGGTTGGCGCGCGGGTTCACGGGCCGCGACCGCATCGTCATCTTCCACGGCAACTTCCACGGTGCCACCGACGCGTTGCTCGCGGCGGGTGGTAGTGGTGTGGCCACGCTCGGTCTGCCGGGCACCGCGGGTGTGCCGGCCAGCGCGGTGGCCTCCACGATGGTGGTGCCGTACAACGTGGTGCCGCAGCTCGACGAGCAGGTGGCGGCGGTGTTCGTCGAGCCGGTGGCGGCCAACATGGGTGTGGTGGCGCCGGCGCCCGGGTTCCTCGAGGGCCTGCGCGCCGAGTGCGATCGTGTGGGTGCGCTGCTGGTGTTCGACGAGGTGATCACCGGGTTCCGTCTCGGCACGGGTGGGGCGCAGGGCCAGTACGGCGTGCGGCCCGACCTCACCACGTTCGGCAAGGTCATCGGTGGCGGTCTGCCCATCGGTGCGGTGGGTGGTCGCCGCGACATCATGGAGACGTTGTCGCCGTTGGGCAAGGTGTTCCACGCGGGCACGTTGGCGGGCAACCCGTTGGCCACGGCGGCGGGTCGTGCGGCGCTCGGCGAGCTCACGCCCGAGGCGTACGAGTTGCTGCGCGGTCGTGCGGCGCGGCTGTCGGCGGTGCTCACTGCGGCGTGCGAGTCGGCCGGGTTGCCGGCGTCGTTCCCGGTGGTGGGCACGTTGGTCGGCATGTTCTTCGGGCCGGGTGCGGTGCCGACGAACTTCGACGAGGCGAAGACCACCGACGAGCGGCTGTACGCGGCGTTCTTCCACGCGATGCTCGCCGAGGGTGTGGCGTTGGCGCCGGGTGCGTACGAGGCGTTGTTCGTGGGCCTCGGTCACACCGACGACGTCATTGACGCCATCGGTGCGGCGGCCACGCGTGCCGCGGCCGTCGCGATGCGTGGCTGACCTACGCTCGCGGCGTGCGCCAGTTCATCTCGCTCCGCTTCTGGCTGTCGTTGGCGGCGTTGGCGGGGCTGTTCCTGGTGCTGTTGCTGGTGTTCAACCGGGCGACGCCGCCCACGGGTGTGCAGGCGAGCAGCGACGACGAGCCGGTGACGCACGAGATCGATCTCATCTCGTGGGTGTTCGGCATCACGCCCGAGACGGGGTTCGCGTTCGACGACGGCCGCACCACGGCCGACATGGCGTTGCAGCTCGACGGCACGCGCACGATGGTGATCAAGGCGGGCACGCCGGGTGAGATCGACTGCCCCGACCTGACGGCCATCGCGTCGTGCACGGTGGCGGCCGACCTGTTGGGTGATGCGGTGCTGTGGTTCAGCATCATCGAGGGCCCGCCGGGACCGACGGTGCAGTTGCCGGCGGTGCGCGAGATGCTCGACGGCCCGTTCGTGCTGTTGGAGAACGACTGGGTGGTGCGGCGTGCGGGGAAGGTCGATCGCTCGTGCCCGGAGGACACGTCGTCGTTGACCGACTTCATCAACACCTACGGCGACCGGGCGACGTCGACGTTCAACTTCGAGTCGCAGATGATCACGAAGGTCACCTGCCCCGACCCGGAGGCCGAGGCGTCGAGCACCACGTCGACGTCGGTGCTGCCGGCGACGTCGGTGATCGTGGGCACCGAGACCGAGGACGTGGCCGACACCACCACGCCGTAGTTGTGGTGGCCGCGCCGCGGGCTCAGCCCTTGCGCACGCGGTGGCGGGTGACCTCGTAGGTGGCGAGTGCCGCGGCGGCGCTCACGTTGAGCGAGCTGAGGCGGCCGCGCATGGGGATGCTGACGATGAGGTCGCAGCGTTCGCGCACGAGGCGCGACAGGCCGTTGCCCTCGGCGCCGAGCACGAGGCAGATGGCTTCGCTGGCGAGGTCGTCGAGCTCGAACAGGCTCTTGTCGGCCTCGTCGGCGAGGCCCACCACCCAGATGCCGGCTTCGCGCATGCGCTCGAGCGCGGAGGGCAGGCCGCCCACGAGCGCCATCGGCACGTGCTCCACCGCACCGGCCGCGCTCTTCGCCGCGGTGGGGGTGATGTGCACGGCGCGGTGTCGGGGCAGCACCACACCGCTCACGCCGGCGCCATCGCAGCAGCGCAGCAGCGCGCCGAGGTTGCCGGGGTCGGTGACGCCGTCGACGGCCACCAGGAACGGGGGCTGGCTGCCGCTGCGCTTGAGCATGCTGGCGAGCTCGACCTCCTGCAGCGGCGCGGCGAACGCCATCACACCCTGCGGGGCTTCGCTGCGGGCCTGCGACTCGAGTCGCTTGCGGGCCACCTCGGTGACCTGCACGCGCATGCTGCGGGCGATCTCGATGATGTCGGCGAGGATCTCGGTCTCGGCCAGCTCGCCCGAGACCCACACCTCCTTCACGCGGCGGTTGCCGGCGATGAGCAGTTCGCGCACCGCCTGACGGCCTTCGACCTGCTCGCCGCCGAGCGTCTTCTCGCCGGGCTTCTTCGGGGCGGGGTCGCCGGGTGCGGCCACGCGGCCGGTGCGACCGGCGCCGCGGGATGCGTACTGGCGGCCACCGGCGGCCTTGGGCGACGGGCCGCGACCCGTGCCGCCACCACCACCGCGGGGTGCGCCGCCGCTCGAGCCGCCGGCGCTGCCGCTGCTGCGCGGGGCGCCCGACGTGCGGGCCTTGCCGGTTCCGGCGGTGCGTTGGCCGCGGGGGCCACCCTGTGCGGGCTTCTTCGGCTTCACGAACCGGTCTCCTTCATGATCACGGCGTTCGCCCAGCAGGCGATGCCTTCTCGTCGTCCGAGCGCGCCGAGGCCTTCGGCGCGGCGGCCCTTCACGGTGACCGGTGCGCCGGCGGCCTCGCTGAGGCGGCGTTGCATCTCGGCCCGGTGCGGGGCCAGCTTCGGGGTCTCGCACACCACCGAGCAGTCGACGTTGCCGATGCGCCAGCCGGCGTCGCGCACGAGCTGCGCGGCGTGGCGGAGCAGCACCAGCGAGTCGGCGCCCTTCCACTGCGGGTCGGTGTCGGGGAAGTGCTCGCCGATGTCGCCGAGGCCGGCGGCGCCGAGCAGTGCGTCGGTGGCGGCGTGGGCGATGGCGTCGGCGTCGCTGTGGCCGTGGAGGCCGGGTGCGTCGGGGAAGGTGACGCCGCCGAGCACGAGGGGTCGGGCGGGGTCGTCGCTGAAGCGGTGGATGTCGAACCCCTGGCCGACGCGGACGTCGCTCTGCATGTGGTGCGTCCCTTCGGTGGCCTCGACGCGCTCGCGGGCCCAGCGCAGGTCGTCGGGGTCGGTGATCTTGCGGTTCGCGGCGTGGCCGTCGACCACCACCACGGTGCCGCCGCCGGCTTCCACGAGCGCGGCGTCGTCGGTGGCGTCGCCGCCCGCGGCGTGGGCCTGGCGCAGGGCGTCGGCGCGGAACGCCTGCGGGGTCTGCACGGCCATCAGTTCGGCGCGGTTCGGGGTGTGCACCACGGTGCCGGTGGTGTCGATCTGCTTGATGGTGTCGGCGACGGGGATGCCGGGGATGGCGGCGTCGGCGCCGTGCTCGACGGCGTCGATGACGCGGGCGAACACGTCGCTGCCTGCGAACGGGCGGGCGGCGTCGTGCACACAGATGACGGTGGCGTCGGCGGGCACGTGGGCCAGCCCGGCGCGCACCGACTCGCTGCGGGTGGCGCCGCCGGCCACGCCGCCTTCGCGTTCGGCGTCGGCGGCGGGCACCACGATGATCACGCCGTCACCGGCCTGGCGCGCGGCGTGGACCGACCAGTCGAGGACGCGCTGGTGGCCGAGGGTCTCGTACTGCTTCGGGCCACCGAACCGGGTGCCCGAGCCTCCTGCGACCACGATGGTCCACACGTTCCGCGTTCGCTGCACCGACACCCCGGCGAGGGTAGTACCGTTCCATCGGACATGGCTCACGAAGAACTGCTCGCACGAACCGATTTCTTCGCCGATGCGCCGGCCGCGGTCATCCGCGAGATCGCCGCTGCCGGTGCCGAGCTGCCGCTCATCCGCGGCGACGTGCTGTTCCGCGAGGGCGACGTGGCCGATTCGCTGTACCTGGTGGTGAGTGGCCGTGTGGCCATCGCCATCGCGAACCCGATCGACCATCGCGAGACCGTGGTCGCGCTCATGGATTCGGGCGACCTGTTCGGCGAGATGGCGTTGCTCGACGAGGGCTCGCGTTCGGCCATGGCCCGTGCGCTCGAGCCGTCGGTGGTGTTCGCCATTCCGTTCGATCCGGTCATCAAGGCGTTCCGCAGCGACCCGACGTTGCTGTGGGGTGTGTGCCGTCTGCTGGCGCGCCGCCTGCGGGTGATGGACGAGGCGTTGGCCGACAGCGTGTTCCTCGACGTCACCGGTCGCACGGCGAAGCGGTTGCTCGAGCTGTCGGGTGGTGCGGAGGAGTTCGTGCTGCCCATCACGCAGGAAGAGCTGGCGGGCATGGTGGGTGCGTCGCGCGAGCGGGTGAACAAGGCCATCGCCAGCTTCATCCGCCTCGGCTGGATCGACCAGCACGAGCGTCACTACACCATCTTGAAGCGCGACGCCCTCGAGCTCCGCGCCCGCTGACCGCGATCCGGGCCGCGTCCGCCGCCCGGTCGCCCGGGGTCGGGTCCGTTTCGTGCCATTTGTGGCGCATTTCGGACCCACGGGTCCGCCATGCGCCAGATCTGGCGTGTTCCGCGCCCGTGGGTCCGGTTCACGCCACCTCAGTCGAGTCCGACGACGGTGTCACACGGCGACGTTCGAGTACTTCCGCTGCGCGGCCTGCTTGGAGACCCCCAACATCGCGCCGATCTCGGACCACGACTTGTCAGAGCGACGAGCGGAGCGAACGGCTTCGATCAGTGCGGCGTCGAGCTCGGTACGTCGCTCGGCGAGTTCGGCGATGGCACGAAGGGCGTCGGTGTCGGCGACCACCAGGTCGGAGGGCTCGACCTCATCGGCCCACGCTTCGATCGCCTTCGCCCGTGCTGCCCGAGTCGTGCTCATGTCGTCCACCACCCTTTCAG
This sequence comes from Actinomycetota bacterium, assembly GCA_039796575.1. Classification (GTDB taxonomy): domain Bacteria; phylum Actinomycetota; class Acidimicrobiia; order Acidimicrobiales; family Ilumatobacteraceae; genus UBA668. The sequence continues at coordinate 7,978 of JBDKJP010000067.1, read as the reverse complement.
GAACTTCGCTCTCGCCCGCATCGCGTGGATGACGGCCACGCCGTCGTTGTCGAGGACCACACCGACCTCCAACGGCTCGCCGTCGCGTGCCGGCCCGATGAACATCGTGACCGCGTCATCGTCGGTCTCGAACGCTCGCCAGTGATGTCGAACTGCGTGGATCATGTCGTCGTCGTGGATGCCGTGCTTTCGTGCTGACGGCTCGACGTCCACGCGGTCAGGGTATCCCCGGCCACCAGGATCGTCAACATATGTTGACGATCCTGGTGGCCGCTGCAACCGGCGGGGTCAGGCGTCGCGGCGGTTGACCGACCAGGCGCCCACCGCGCATAGGCCGAGGCCGACGGCGGCGAAGTAGATGCCGGCCACCAGTCGGTCGGGCCCGCCGAACGATTCGATCGCGGCGATCGAGAAGCCGGCGCGGAACGGCATCCAGCTCACGATGTCGACACCGTCGAAGATCAACTGCAGCAGGTTGCCGATGAGGCCCTCGGCCATCAGCGGCCAGAGGATGAGCATCGCGATGGCGAACGGGGTGCTGCGCACGAGCATGCCGAGCCCGAGACCGATGAGCGCCATGGTGCCGGCGAGCGCGACGGTGCCGAGCAGCGCGGGCAGACCGGTGGGCACTTCGGCGAAGTCGATCACCGAGCCCTGCGATTCGGCGAGCGCCTTGCCGCCGAGTGCGCCCATGAGCACGACGACGGTCTGCAGCCACACGGCCGTCACGACGAGCACCATCGCCTTGGCCACGAGCACGCGGATGCGGCGGGGTGTGGCGGCGAAGGCGACGCGGATGGTGCCGAAGCCGAACTCGCTGGTGATGGATGCGGCGCCGATGACGGCGAGCAGCAGTGCGGGCACGAACGAGCTGCCGGTGAGCACCTCGAGCAGTTGGCGGGCGTCCATGTCCTCGTCGCCGCGGAAGAACGACGTGAGCAGGGTGACGGCCAGCGGGAACAGCACCGCGATGAACACGAGCACCCAGTTCATCGCCACGGTGCGGAGCTTGATCCATTCGGCGCGGACGAGGTCGATCACGACGGGTCTCCCATCGGGCCCGAGTGGTACTCGACGGCGCCAGCGGTGGCCTTCAGGAAGGCGTCCTCCAGCGAGCCGGTCTGGGTGGCCAGTTCGTGCAGCACCACCCCGTGCTGGGCGGCGAGCTCGCCGACGGTGGCGCTGGTGGTGCCGCGCACGTCGATGGTGGTGGGGTCGACGGTGGTGACCGCGGCGCCGATTGCGGCGAGGTGCGGTAGCAGGGCGGTGACGGTGGGGCTCTGCACCCGCACCCAGGTGTCGGCGTGCTCGGCGACGAAGCCGGCGACGGTGGACTGCTCGATCAGACGGCCCTGGCCGATGACCACGAGGTCGTGGGCGATGAGGGCCATCTCGCTGAGCTGGTGGCTGCTGACCAGCACGGTGCGGCCCTGGCCGGCGAGCCACGAGAGGGTGTCGCGGATCCAGCGGATGCCTTCGGGGTCGAGGCCGTTGGCGGGCTCGTCGAGGATGATGGTCTGCGGGTCGCCGAGCAGCACGGCGGCGATGCCGAGCCGTTGGCGCATGCCGAGCGAGTACGAGCGCAGGCGGGCGTCGGCGGCGGCGGTGAGGCCGACCTGGTCGATCACGGTGTTCACCCGGGCCATGCCGATGCCGTTGGTGGCGGCCAGCCAGCGCAGGTGGTTGCGGCCGCTGCGGCCGGGGTGCACGTAGCCGGCGTCGAGCAGGGCGCCGACTTCGTGGAGGGGGCGGTGCAGGTCGCGGAAGCGGCGGCCGTCGAACGTGGCGGTGCCGCCGTCGGCGCGGTCGAGGTCGAGCATGCAGCGCATGGTGGTGCTCTTGCCCGAGCCGTTGGGGCCGAGGAAGCCGGTGACCACGCCGGGGCGCACGTCGAACGTGAGGTGGTCGACGGCGGTCTTCGAGCCGAAGCGCTTCGTCATCCCCTCGACCCGGATCATGGGCGGCACTCTAGAGCCTGGTGTCCCCACCCCGGCTCGCGGTTCGGTCGCGGGCTCGTTCCCGTGCTGCTGGGCATGCCCAGAACCACCCCGGGGTCGTTCTGGGCATGCCCAGAAGCGGCGAAACGGGGTCGGTCAGGCGGTTTCGAGGTAGTGGCGCAGCGCTTCGCGGATGACGTCGCTGACGGACGTGTCGTCGGCTGCGGCTCGGGCATCGACGGCGGCCTTGAGTTCGGGGTCGATCCGCACGGGTACGACCTCGGCAGGCGCCGAGCCGATCAGCGGTCGGCCTCGGCGTCGCGATCGGAGCGCCTCGACGTCGAACGTCTCGACCTCGGTCTGGGCTGCAATGGCGTCGACGTCGCGATCGGTGAGTTCGCGGCCGGACGCAGTGCGGTGCACGCTACGAGCGGTCATGGGAGGTCCCCTTCCGTGAGGAGTGCGGAGAAGGACGCTCGGAGCGGCATCGCGTGGATGATGGTTGCTCGGTCGATCCCGTGTTTGAACGACGATCGGTGAAACTCCACACGTCCAAATCGTATTACGGAATTCGATCACTGCCAACTCATCGAGTGCTTCACGCGATGCACTCAGGCCGCCAGGCGGGGGGCGAGGGCGGCCATCGTGTCGATGAGCAGCGGGGTGCGCAGGGTGACGTCGTCGTAGGTGAACTGGTACACGTCGAAGCCGGACAACTGCAGGGCGTTGACGCGGGCGGCGTCGGTCTGCATCTGCTCCTGGGTGCGGTGCCAGCGGTAGCCGAGCAGCTCGACCACGATGTCGGTGCCGGGGAACCGGCAGTCGACGCGCACCAGCGTGTCGCCGCGCCGGGCGAGCACCTGTTGCATCTCGGGCCGGGGCAGGCCCATCCGGGCGACCTCTTCGAGGAAGGCGCGCTCGAGGTAGGAGTGCCCGCCGCGGATGCGTTCGGCGCCCTCGAGCACGGCGAGCAGACGACCGAGCCCGGGGCGGCCCTTGCGGCGGAGCTCGACGATGCGACGGTGGAGGAAGTCCTCGCTGGTGAACCCGTCGCGCAGCAGGCTGTCGAGCATCACGGTGAGTTGCGTGGCGTCCTTGTGGGCGGCCGACTCGATGAGCAGGCGCGTTGCCGAGAGCGCGGGCAGATCGAGCACGGTGGACTGGTCGAGTCGCGACACGTCGCGCAGCCGTTGCACGTGATGGCCGTGCACGTGGGGCGCCCGACTGCGAGGGACGGCGAACGTGTACGGGTGGGTGAGGGTGTAGCCGTCGATGCCGTAGGGGCGGCGAGGGTGTCGCCGGCGATCCAGAACGGGGAGCCGGCTCGCTCGACGATGGCGGTCAGCTCGTCGAGGCGCCGCGCCATCACCCGAGGGTCGGGGAGGCGGGGTGCAGGGCGAGCCATGCCCGCGCAGTCAACCATCGACCGCCGACGCGTCCAACCTGCCGGGCGCGATCTGCCGTGGAGGTGCGGCCCGGTCGCCCCGGCGATGTCGCGCAGCATGGGTGACACTTCGGCCCGATCCACCCCTTCTGGGCATGCCCAGAACCACCCCGGGGTCATTCTGGGCATGCCCAGAACGGCGGGATCACGCTCCGATGAGGCCGTCGAGCAGTTCGATCGTGGCGTCGGGGTCGTCGAGATCGGCGAGTTCGACGATGCCTGCCCTGGGAACGGCTGCGACCTCGCCCGGGGTGACGTCGTCGGACGTGGTGAAGAAGTCTTGGCCCTTCTCGGCCGCGGCGCCGACACCTGAGCCACAGAGCGAGATGCCGTCGTTGTTCTCGTTCGTCGCACTCACCAGGAGCGCCAGGATCACTGCAGCGTCGCCGCCTACGGCGACACAGCGGACATGTCCTGGTGAGAGCGCATCCGCCAGACGGTCGGGTTGGAGGGCTTGGAAGGCGGGGTCGAGGGCGGTGAGGGGAACTCGGATCCAGGTGGCGTCGGTAGTGGCGTCGACGTCGGCGGCGAGCACGAGGATCGAGTCGTCGGCGATGAACAGCTCGGTGAGGTCGTTCTGTCCGCCGGTGATGTGGACGACGTCGGCATCGGGGTCGACTCCGATGTCGACGCGGTCGGGTGATCCGGCGAGCCAGAGCTCGAACCGGTCGGCGGTGAGCGTCGGTGCGACGAGGGTCTGGAAGGCGATGGTGGCGCCGAGGGTGAGCACGATCCAGACGATCGCGGTGATGCGCACCCATCGACGGCTGATGAATTCGACGAACGGCGATGGCCGTGCAGCGTCGAGAAAGTCGTTCAGGGGGCGCCCAACGTCACCGGGGAATTCTGGCATCACTTAGCGTTCGATGTGGTCGCAACCTGCGGGGAGATCCGGTCCCGTAAGGTGCTGATCGATGTCGGTTCGTTGCTGGATGATCGGTCGTGGCCGGCTTGCGGGTGCGGTGCTGGCCGTGCTCGGTCTTGTGGCGCTCGCCGGATGCCAGGAGAAGGAGCCGTACCGGTTGCATCTACGCACGGACGCCGACGGCGCCCTGCTGGTCGGTGTGTCGAACTGCCGTGGCGACGGCTACGAGGGTTCGATCGTGGGGATGACCATGACCGTCGCTGCGCTCGATGACCATCTCGCCGGCCGTGCCGAGTACCTGCCGGTCGACCCGCCCTCGAACGGGGTCGGTCTGGCGTCGGTACCGGCCGACCTGGTGGATCAGTTGACCGGGCCGGTCGACACGTCGGTGCGGTCGGTGGTCGCAGTGGAGTTCTCATTGATTGACTCGGCCGCGTCGTCGGCCCCGCACTCGGTGTCGGTGGCGCTCGAGGATGCAGTTGCGGAACTCGGCGGCGGCAGCGCCCTCGATGACGAGTCGTGGTGCACTTGGGCCACAGCGCCATGAGCACTGGCGGCCAGAACTTTCCCCTGGCACCGTCGTGAGAGGGCGTCCTGGTGTGCGGGCGGTGGGGCTCGTCGGCGTGCTGCTTGTCGGCGGGTGTAGCGACTCGTCGGTCACCGCGCCGTCGATCTCGGTCGTGTCGACGCTCAGTGGCGACGTGCCCTGCTACAGCGTGGTGGAGACGTCGGGCGCCGTGGTGATTCCCGAGGTGTGCCCGTTCGTGGAGGTGCCGAGCAACGTGCGGTTCGTGGCCGGCGCCAGCTGGGGCGACGGCGCGGTCACGTTGGTCTACGTCTCGCCCGGGCTCGCGGTTTCGTCGAGTCAGACGTTCTCGCGTGACGAGACCTTCGGGTGGACGGCGTTCGTGACCGATGCGGATGGGACGGCGCGGTTCCGTGTCGATTCTCGCGAGCGCACCGTCGACTGCGTCGTCACCGCGCCGTCAGTCGAGTGCGGCTGACGTCCTTCGTTCTTCGGGTCACGAGCAGTCGACCGACGCGACCGACACCGCACAGGTGAACGTGTCGTCGTTTGACTGCAAGCTGAAGCGTGCAACGCCGTCAGGGCCCGTGACGAACGCCGTCCATCCGACCGCATCGTCTCGGGAGAAACGCTGGGCCGACTCGACCCGGAGCCCGGGGGAGATGAACACGACGGTCACGCCCTGCTGTTGCCAGGTCTCGAAGGCCTCGAATCGGACGTCGCCGGACACGTCCTCGACCGGGCAGTTGTCGGCGATCACGACCGCGCCGTCGGTGTCGACGACGCGGTAACACGGCGTACCGCTCTTCGTGCTGCTCACGATGGAGATCGGTGAAGCGGCCTCGCCAGCGGTGCTGTTCCCGTCGCTCGAATCGGATGTTGGACCGGACGACTCGCTGCACGCGGCCATGAGGAGGACGAACCACATGCCGATGATCCGAGCTGTCCGGGCGCCCAACGTCACCGGGGAATTCTGGCATCGACGGTCGATCGATGTGGCCGCAACCTGCGGGGAGACCCGGTCTCGTAAGGTGCTGGTCGATGTCGGTCTGCCGTCGCCTCACGCCTTCGCGCCAGCGCGTTGCGACTCTGCTCCACGGACGTGGCGCAGTGGGTCGGCCAGCGATGACCGCTCGTAGGTGGAGCGCGCTGTTCGCCTTCATGTTCGTCGTGGCGACCTCGTCGTGTGAGCGGGAGGAGTCGGTCGAGCGCACTTTGCCCTCGCTCGAGGTGACTGCCGAACTGCGGTCGACGTCAGACGATTGCGTCGAGCTCGTCGTCGATGCGGTGAGTGCCTTCGAGGGATGCGCCACCGACTTCCAAGCGGGTCCTTCGGTGGTGTACCTCGGCCTCACCAACGGTCTGTACGTCGTGTTCGTCGCGGAGGGACAGGTCGTCGACGGGGATGACTATGTCGTGCTGCAGTCGCAGGAGCCGTTCAGTCTCGTGACGTTGATCGACAAGTCGCGCAACCTCTACCAGCACGACTTCGCCGTCGAGCGCGACGGCCGAACGGTCACCTGCCGACCGGTTGGCGTCATCGGCTTCCTCGAGTGTGGTTGACGTGCTGCGTGAGACGCAGCCGGTCCACCGTTCGACTGGCATGTTCATGGTTGCAGCGGTCCGGGATGTGGCGGGAGATCCCGGGCTGGTTCACGAAAGGCAGCCATGGTTCAACAACCACCCGATCGATCTCACGAAGACGGCGGACCATGGCTCGGTCACCTCGTGCTATCGCCGCTTCGCAGCACCTCTCGACACCAACTCGACTCGGCGACCTCGACGGGGCACGCGGCGTGAAGGAGCGGGAGTACATCCGCCGACAGCGACACCGGCGGTACGCCGCTCGTGAGCGCTGAGACGATCAGGGCCCGACGGCCTAGGGGACCCCACCGGTAGATCCCCACAACCTCCGAACGGTTGATGTCGAGGCTTGCCGGGACTCGAAAAACTCTTCGAAACAGGGAAGGAACCAGTATTCGGACGCGGATGCCGTCCGGCGTTGCCGTCGTCGTGGCAAAGAACCTGTTTGCGTAGAAGTCCCCGAGTGCAATTGCAGTGCGCATAAATGTCCCTCGCTCAACAGAAGAGCAGCCCGCCGATTGGACCCGCGATCGCGTGACAAAGCGCATCCTCAGCCTTCGCGATCTCCACGGTCCTGGCGAGACCCACATGCCCCTCCGCGCCACCGCCGAAGCTTCCGCCTAGGTAGAAGGTCCACACGCCGGTTGGCTCGGCGCCAGCGAGATCGGACGTCAGGCCGAAGCAGAGTTCGCCGGAGACACCGCCGCCGAATCCCCCGGACGCGCCCATGCATGCAGACCAGCCCAAAAGAGAATCGGAGTCGTCTGCGTTCGAGATCAAGGCACCGCCGCCAGCGCTGAAGGTCATACCGGCGCCGGCTGCGGCCTCAGCGGTTGCCTGGAGTGCAAGATCCTCGAAATCACCCACAGCGCACAACTCGCCTTGGCCGAAGAAGCCAAAGCCGCCGAAGACGTTTCCACAGGCGCCCACCGTGCCAACGGAGAGTGAGTCTGGCCCGGTGAGAGTCTCTCTCACGTCGTCCGATACGCCCTCGGAAATCGCGATCTCGATCGTTGACCCGTCTGAGCCGGAGATAGCAATCGTGCAGCCAGACGACCAGGGGGCTTCTTGGCACTGCCGCTCGCCTGGGCCGACAGGGGTGTGTTTCCCACGCTTGCCACCGTGCTCTACCGTTCCACACGTGTAGTACCCGGCGTCGTTGCAGGGGTCTTGGTCTTGTGCCCAACCAGGGTCGAGCCCGTTGGGGTCGCTCAGTGTGGTGGGGTTGCCTGCTGCGTAGCTGTACGGGTCCCCGGTGGTGGCGACGAGTGGGTCGACGGTGATGAACACGCCGGTGGTGGGGTCGTAGTCGCGGTGCTCGAGGTGGGTGAGCCCGGACCCGTCCTCATGCTTACCCAAGAACCCGGTCGTGGTCGGCACCGTTCCGGGTGCCGGTCCGCGTCGTCCCCCATACGGCAGGTACCAGCGTGTCGACGCGGTGCCGGCGGTGATGGTGGTGGTGATCGACCCCTGTCGGTCACCCAACAACCACGACACCCCAGTCCCGCTGGTGGTGGTGGTGCGGGAAGCGACCGTGACCCCACCGTAGGGGTAGGTGCGTCGCACCTGTGACCACACCCCACCCGTTGTTCGTGTCGCCTCGATCCCTCCAAGGTAATAGA
>JBDKJP010000066.1:0-100298 GCA_039796575.1 Actinomycetota bacterium | reverse complement strand
GGAAACCTCCACCGGTCGGGGTTGTTGGATCGCACTCGTGATCAAACACGAGCCTCCACCGCGACCGGTGGACCCTCACCCCAGATCGCCACCTATCCGCGCGGCCTCTTAAGTTCGCGGGTGGGCGTGGGGCTGGGTCAGTTGCGGGGGACCTTGCTCCAGGCGATGTCGCGGTCGACGCGGACGTCGCCGGGCAGGCCGAGCACGCGCTCACCGAGGATGTTGAGCATCACCTCGGTGGTGCCACCCTCGATGGAGTTCGCGCGGCTGCGCAGGAACGCCTTCTGCGGGGTGGCGTACTCCATGGCGTGCTCCGGGCGCACCATCTCGTAGCTGCCGTACAGCAGGCCGTCTGCACCCAGCAGGCCCATGAGGACCTCGTAGATGTCCTTGTTCAGGTTCGCGCCGGCCATCTTCGAGATCGAGCCCTCGGGGCCCGGGTCGCCCTTCTTGCGGTTCTGGTTCGCGCGGATGTTGGTGAGGCGCAGCGTCTCGGCGCGGATCCACATCTTCATGACCTCGTCGCGCGTGGCCGAGTCCTTCTTCCACTCGGGTGCCTCCGCCCATGCCTTCATCAGGTGGGCGATGGTGCCCGAGCCCTTCTGGGGAATGGTGCCGCCGATGGACTGGCGCTCGTTCATCAGGGTGGTGAGCGACACGCGCCAGCCGTCGCCCGGCTTGCCGAGCATCTCCTTCTCGGGGATGCGGGTGTCGGTGAAGAACACCTCGTTGAACTCGGCCTCGCCGGTCATCTGACGCAGGGGCAGGGTCTGCACGGTGGGGTCGTGCATGTCGACGACGAACGCGGTGAGACCCGCGTGCTTGACAGCCTCGGGATCGGTGCGCACCACGAGCAGACCCCAGCGCGACAGGTGGGCCAGCGTGGTCCACACCTTCTGACCGTTGATGACCCACTCGTCGCCGTCCTTGACACCCTTCGACGACAGACCGGCGAAGTCGGAGCCCGAGCCGGGCTCGCTGAACAGCTGGCACCAGATCTCCTCACCGGTGAACAGCGGGCGGAGGTAGCGCGACTTCTGCTCCTCGCTGCCCCACACGGCAACGGTGGGGCCGCACATGCCGTGGCCGATGGGGTTGCGGTAGCCCGAGTTCGGCGCGCCTTCCTTGTAGATGCGCTCGTTGACGATCTTCTGCAGCTTCGGGTTGAGGTCGAGGCCGCCGTGGCCCTTCGGGAAGTTCACCCAGGCGAGGCCCTTGTCGAACTGCGCGCCGAGGAACGTGACGGCGTCGACCTTCTTGGGCGGGAACTCCGCCAGCAGTTCGTCGACGAGGCGGTTCACCAGGGCTTCGTCGGAATCGACGTTCAGGTCGGTGGCGGTCATCAGTGCTCCCGGGGGTGACGCGCGGCGGTGGCCGCTCGTGGCGTGGACGGAGCGAATGTAACCAAGGCGGCGGCTCCGGGCCGAACCGTGGTCAACGACGGTGCAGCGCCGCGGCGAAGTGGTCGGCAGCGTGCTGCCCAGCGGAGGGGTCGAGGTCGAGCGCGACCTGCAGGAACGCCCAGGCGACGTCGACCTGTTCGGCCATCACGGTGCGCCACGGACGGGTGCCCGGGCCCGTCGAGCCGGCGGCGGTGAACGCCAGGTAGTCGCGCACCATCTGCGGCAGGCCCTCGACGTGGTCGGCGAGCTCGGCGTAGAGCGCGATGTCGCTGACCGCCTGGTGCCCGCAGCCCGCGAGGTCCAGTCGCCACGAGGGTCGGCCGGGGAGGAGATCCCAGGCGCGGTCGGCATCGATGTGAGCGGGCGTGGTGGTGTCGAGCTCCGACACGACCAGCAGCGACGGCACCTCGACTCGCTGCAGCAGCCGGTCGCTCATCGTGCGGATGAACGGTTGGAAGCCGATCACGGCACGCACGTGCTCGTGCGGGTCAACGCCGCGGCTGCCCGCCGCGGTGGCGAACGCGGTGTACGCGCCGTACGAGTGGCCGGCGATCGCGATGCGGTCGTGGTCGACCACCTCGGTCACCGCGAGCGGCACCTCGGGGTGGCCGTGCAGCAGCGCGTCGAGCACGAGGTGCGCGTCGGCGACTCGGTTGACCTCGTTGGTGCGGTCGTCGGTCTGCTGCGCGGTGAGCCAATCGGCCAGCGCGTCGCCCGGGTGATCGGCCGACGCCACCACCATGCCGTGCGCAGCGAGCGCCTCGCAGATCATGGAGTACGAGATGCGCATGCCGGTGCGACCGTGCGAGAACAGCACCAGCGGATGCCGGCCGGGCAGCACCGCGGGATGGTGCTGCGCCCAAGCGGCCTCGAACGCGACGCCGGGGAACACCTCGTACACCGACCGCTCGGCGCCTGTCTCGGCAGCCGGGTACCAGAGGTCGACGTCGAGACGGCGACCGTCGCGCGCCGGGTCGACCAGGGTGACCGTGCGGCGGCCGACGGGGTGGGTGGGTGTGCCGATGGGCGCGCCCGCCGTGAGCGCGGTCATGCCTCGTCGTCCAGTCGGGCGAGCAGTTCGTCGCGCACCGACGTGCCCGGCTCACGGGCCTTGTCGCCGGCGATGCGCCAGCCGAGGCGGCTCGAGTAGAGCAGCGGCGGCTCCTTCAGGCGGCCCGGCTGCACCTCGATGACTCGAGCGAAGAACAGCCGGTGATCGGGCATGTCCTTGGTGTCGAACACCTCACAACGGAGCCATGCGATCGCGTCGCGCACCACGGGCAGCTCGGTGCCGGGGAACACGTCGAGGAACTCCTCCACCGAGTACTTGAACTTGTGGCCGGGGTACGAGAAGTACTGACCCGCGGCCACCTGATCGCCCGCCAGCACGCTGACCGAGAAGGCACCGGACGCCTCGATGAGCGGGTAGGTGTCGTGCTTCGGCGACACGCTGGCCATCACGATCGGTTCCTCGAAGCTGACCTGCATCACCCAGTGGCTGCAGTAGGCGCGCCGCACACCGTCGTGGTGTGCTCCCACCACCTGCACGCCGTGCATCATCTGCCCGAGGGAACGCTTCAGCGTCTGATCGATCATCAGTTCCAGTGTCGCAGCCAGCGGGCGTACTCTGCCTGCTCGTGCGCCAACTCCGGGAACGCGCCGCGCAGGTGGGCCAGGGTGCGCAGCGGCACGGGGTCGTCCATCGCGACGAAGGTGGCCTTCAGGTTGTTGAGCATGCGCAGCACGATGCCGCGCGACGTGACGGCACCGAGCAGACGGCGGTCGAGCGGCTCACGGATGCCGGTCATTCGCTGCCACTCGGGCTCGAGCTCCTCGGCGGTCAGGATGCGACCGAGGTGGAACGGATCGCCGAACCGGTCGCCGCACCGCACCATGAAGTGGCCCGGCAGGCCGACGCCGTCGATGGGCACCTCGAGCCGGCGGCCGACCTCGATGGCCACGACGCTGAGGGTGATGGGGATGCCCAGTCCTCGGTGCAGCACGGCATGGAGGTACGAGTTGCGCGGATCGCCGTAGTCGGCCGAGTTGCCGGTGAGGTGATGGTGGAACTGGCGCATCACGCCGTCGAACGTCGGCTCGCAGTCGGCGGCGAGATGGTCGAGCATCGTCACCACGTCGTCGACGTCGACGTCGGCCTCGAACGATGCGCCGATGAGCGCCGCCAGCACGTCGAGATGGATGTCGGGCGTCGGGTGGCGCACGGCCTCGACGAACCGGTCCGTCGGATCCATGCCGGCACGGTACCGGCGACTACGTTCCTCTCCCATGTATCCCGGCGCGTTCCTCGACACCCACCCTGACAAGCCCGCCATCATCATGGGCGGCAGCGGCTTCACGCAGACCTACGCCGAGCTCGATGCGGCGGCGAACCGGCTGAGCCACCTGCTGCGCTCGGCGGGCGTGCAGCCGGGCGACCACGTGGCCCTCTGCATGGAGAACCACGACCGCTACATGGAGGTGCTGTGGGGCTGCCACTACGCCGGCGCCGTGTACACCGCGTGCTCCAGCCGCCTCACCAGCGGTGAGCTCGAGTACATCCTCAACGACTGCCAGGCGAAGGTGTTCATCACCTCCAAGTACAAGGCCGATCAGGCGGTCGAGATCATGGCCGGCACCCCGAAGGTGGGCCTGCGCCTGATGCTCGACGGCACCGTCCCCGGGCACGAGAGCTACGAGACCGCCGTCGCCGCGCAGCCCGCCACGCCGCTGCCCGAGGAGCGCATCGCCGGCTTCGACATGCTCTACTCGTCGGGCACCACCGGCCAGCCCAAGGGTGTGGCCCGCGAGTTCGTGGCCAACCCGCTCGAGGGCACCGCGAACGGCGTGTCGGGCCTGTTGCAGCTGCTGTTCGGCGGCACCGGCGACAGCGTCTACCTGTCCCCCGCGCCCTTGTACCATGCGGCGCCGCTGCGCTTCTGCATGGCGAACCACCAGGTCGGCGCCACCGTCGTGGCGATGGAGCACTTCGACCCCGAGCAGTACCTCGCGCTCGTCGAGCGGCACCACGTGACGCACAGCCAGGTCGTGCCGACCATGTTCATCCGCATGCTGAAGCTCGACGAGGCCGTGCGCACGAAGTACGACGTGTCGAGCCTGCAGTGCGTCATCCACGCCGCGGCGCCGTGCCCGAAGCAGGCGAAGAAGCAGATGATCGAGTGGTTCGGCCGCATCATCCACGAGTACTACGCGGGCACCGAGGGCAACGGCTTCGTGTACTGCAACAGCGACATGTGGTTGGCGCACGAGGGCACGGTGGGCACGCCGATCAACTGCGTCGTGCACATCTGCGGCGATGACGGCGAGGAGCTCCCCCGCGGCGAGTCGGGCACCATCTACTTCGAGGGTGGCGCGAGCTTCGAGTACCACAACGACCCGGAGAAGACGAAGGGGTCGCGCCATCCGAGCCAGCCGTGGAGCACGCTCGGTGACGTCGGCTACCTCGACGACGACAACTTCCTGTACCTCACCGACCGCAAGGCGTACATGATCATCAGCGGTGGCGTGAACATCTATCCGCAGGAGGCCGAGAACGTGCTCGTCGGTCACCCGAAGGTGGTCGACGTCGCGGTGTTCGGTGTGCCGAACGAGGACTTCGGTGAAGAGGTGAAGGCCGTCGTGCAGCCGGTCGCCATGCCAGCGTCGGCCGACGAGGCCGCAGCGCTGTCGAAGGAGCTCATCGCGTTCTGCCGCGAGCACCTGGCCGACGTGAAGTGCCCGCGCTCGATCGACTTCCGCGAGGAGCTCCCCCGTCACCCGACCGGCAAGCTCTACAAGCGCCTCCTCAAAGACGAATACGAATTGAAGTACCGAGGTGGGAAGGTTCGCCAGAACCTCACGGACTAGCCCACGGAAGCGCAGAGGCCCCCTCCCTCGTGATGAGGAAGGGGGCCTCTTTCGTCCGGCGTCGGCAACCGCCGGGCGAGGGTGACGCTCAGCGGTGGGGCGCTGTGAGGCCTTCGGCGCACGGGCGGCACACGATGGCGGGGTGACCGTCGATGAGGGCGGGCGTCATCTCCTCGCCCTCGCTCACGAGGCCGCACCAGGCGCAGAATGTGGAGGCGGTGCGGGGTTGCTCGGCGTGGGGCGGGTGTGTCATGAGGGCGTGTTTAGCACGGCGCAGCGTCGGCGGAATTCTGCGCTTGAGCGTCAACTCCGGAGACGCCGAAAGGCCCCTCCGCCACGAGGGCAGAGGGGCCGTGTTCATTCGTTCGGAGGCGGCGTGCCCCTGCCCTATCGTCGCGGCCATGTGGGAGTACACCTCGGTCATGTTCAACGCTCTCCGGAGCGACACGGATGAAGCTCAGCGGGCGCGGCTGGCCGCTCTCGGGTCGCTCGGCTGGGAGGCCTATGCGGCCTCGTCCCATGACCACGGCGTGGAGGTGTTCCTGAAGCGAGCGGTGCTCGGATGGCCCTCCCCCGCCGATGCTGAGCCGGGTTGGAAGTACGACCCGACGCAGCGCTTCGCTCAGCGCTACTGGGATGGTCTGCGGTGGACCGAGCACGTCACGGACGTGCATCGGAACCAGGACACGGACTACCCGAATCGGCGCCCGTAGCTGAGCGCTACGGCGAGGACACCAGGAACGGGGCGGCGTAAGCGTTGCCCACTCCGCCCGTGATTCGGCCACGGATGCGGAACTCGTAGGTGCGGCCCACGGGGTCCGTGCCCGTGCCGGGCACGAGAGCAGCGGTCGGGATGGTGAAGGTTCCTCCGCGCTGGGCGTTGGTGCCTGTCCACGGGCCGAGGACCGTCGTGTACGCGCCTCCGCCAGCTTCGGCGATCTGCACGTCGTGTTCGACGGTGGGGCCGGACGTGAGGGCGTAGAAGTCGAAGAACACGGACGGCGACGTGGCGTAGAGATAGCCGGAGCAGAGCGGCCGGAGGGTCGTCGTGTCGTTGTACGCCAGGGCCGTGCCGGGCACCCAGTCGGCGAACTGATGCACGGCCGGGAAGAGGCGCGGAGCGGTCTGTCCGGTCTCGTTCACCTTGAAGATCGTGCGGCCGTTCTCGTTGTACACGGAGAGGCCGTAGCCGCCATCGTCGTCCCGTCCGAACACGACACGAGTGGCGCCGGTGGCGTCCAGAATGCGGAGCGAGCCGTCGGTCATGGAGGCGGACGTGAGGCGGCCCGCCATCTCCAGGCGCTCCAGTCGGCGGCGCATGTCGCGCAGCTCCTCCACGAGCGAGGCGGGCAGTGCGGGGTCAGCCATTCGGGTGGGTCCTTTCACGGAGGGCGGCGAGGGTTGCCTCAGCTCGGCGGCGTTCGCTGCGGATGCCGTGCCACGAGATGAGGCCCGGGATGGAACCGACAGAGGCGCCGATGAGGGCGGGCCACGGAGAGCCGCTCGCCACGGTGGCGACGTAGGCGGCCGGGGCCGGAAGGAAGGTCAGGGCGGCGAGCTTCACGAGGCGCTCTCGCTCTGGGCGAGGAGGCGGGCGTAGCGGAGCTGCCGGTGTCGGTGGAGCGCGCAGAGCAGCTCGCCCACGAGAGCGAAGCGGCGGCAGCCGGGGGCCATGCAGGCCGGAGGAGGGAGGTCGGCGGGCTTCATTCGGCGGCGTCCTGGGAGTCGATGAAGGCCTGCAACTTCGATCGGCCCTCCACGGCCACGAGGCCCAGGCGGAGGCGGGCCTCCGGAGTGAGACCGAGCGCAGCGGCGAGCGAGAGGAGGCGGGCCTCGGTGTCCTTCAACACACGAAACACGGGGTGTACGACCTCGGCGCCGCCGCGGGTGGGGACGGTGAGGCCTTCGGCCTCCAGGGTCGCTAGGCAGAAGTCTCGGCGGGCCTGGAGTTCGGCGTACATGCGGACGGTCTCGGCGTCAGACGCTTGGAACGCGCCGAGGCGCCACACGGTGTGCCAGTAGGGCACGGCGCGAGGGGCCATGTCCGGAGGCGGCGGGACGTGGCGGAGTGCAGGTGCCGGGGCGGGGCCGTTGCGGGTGGGCACACGGCTCGGCCGGGTGTCCTGGATGAGGTGTGCGGCCTTCGGACGGGCGGGCATGGCGGGGAGTCCTTCTTATGCAGACAGGGTGAGGCCGGGCCGGGAACGGTGATACGCCGCCGCGTACGCGGCTCCGGCGTCGGGGGTTCCTGCGGTCGACCTCGGGAACTTTTTTCGTCCCTCGTGGGTCGCTGGCCGACACGAGGGGGTGGGGCGGTCAGGCCTCGTCGGTGGCGCTGGCCGAGGCCTTCGGGAGGGTGAGCGCGGCGGCGCTACGGACGGAGCCGAAGAGGAGATGGCCGAGGCGCTCACGAAGGCTGAGCGGGGTCTCGCCCTCATTGATCGGGGCGCCTTGCATCCAGGCGTAGCCGCCGCTCCCTCCTCGCTCCAGGTCCCTCGCTTCGTCCTCGTACTCCCACGAGATGCGGCGGCAGCGGGCGGCCTCCTCTGCGGAGGTTGCATCGGCGGCGGCCTGGCGGAACGAGGCCGCGGCGAGCACGGCGTACCGGTAGGCGCCGCAGCGACGGCAGAGCGCCACGGCGGTAGTGCCGAGGCCGGGTGCTGCGGGGGCTTTGTGACAGGCGGTGCATTGCATGGCGGTGTTCCTTTGATGGCGGGGTGGAGAGCGCGCGGCCCCCGCCCGGGGAAAGGTTCCGGGCGAGGGCGGCGAACACGAGGCGCAGCCGAGAGGCCGAGGCGCAGCGCTCGTGCGACAAGGTGCCTCGGTCGGGCGGGACGACGGATACCCGACCGAGGGCTTGAGGGGTTCAGCAGCCGGTGATGCGCCGGGCGCCGCCGGGCACTTGCACGCCGATGGCGTAGCGAAGGGCGAGCTTCACGCGGGTGAGGTCAGCGGCGAACGTGGCGCCCGTGCTGGAGAGCTCGATTTCCGGACGAGTGCGGAAGTGCAGCTCGGCGACACGGTGAGCCGGGGTGGCGTCGATGACGAGGACCTCGGTCGACGGAGCTGCGCTGGAGAGAACCGGCGTCAGCGACGTGGCGTAGCGGAAGGCTTCCACCGAGGCGGCCACGGGCTGGCCCGTCGGGGCTTCCAGGGCTGCGAACTTCGCCCACACGGTCGGCGACATGACGGCGTGCGTCGGGGTCCAGCCGGACGAGCGCACCACGGAGGCGGCGGCCGTCACGTCCTTCAGCACGGGTGCCCCGGCGGCGGCAGCGGCGGCGCTCGTGATGCTGCCCGAGAACAGGGCGGCCGAGGCCTTCGCTTCGATGGTGGCGGCGACGGTCTCCACGAGGACGGACTCCAGCCAGGCCTCGGGGTTCGCAATACCCGCATCGGTGAACAACTCGTACGAATAGTCCGTCCAGGCGCCAGCCTTGCTCCACGTCGGCGTGATGGCGCCGAAGGTGGGCGAGGTCTCCGTACCGATGGCGGCGCCCTCGGTGGCCGGGTCCGTGAGGATGGGGCGGGCCGTGAGCGTCGGGAGCTTCAGGGCGCCGACACCACGGGTCACCCACTCACGGGAGGGCAGGATGGACACGAGGCCGTCATGAGTGCGGACGGCGGCGATCACGTCTCGGCCGACCTCGGTCGCAACGCCGCCGAGCGAGCCGGTGAGGAGCGAGCGATGGCCGTCCTCGCCGAGGTCGAAGCCGGGCACGATGGCAGGGCGGAGGACTGCACGGAGTGACTCACCGAGCATGTCCCGTGCGGCATCGGCACCCACGAGGGCCGAGAGGGCCTGGCGCTGGGCCACGAGCTTCCCGTCAATCTCGGCGAGGCCACGAAGGGCGGCGGAGTTCTTCCCACCCTTCATGGCGGCGTCATGGCGGGCGGCCTGGGCGGCGAGCGATGCGCGCTCGGCGAGGAGTTCGGTCACGGCGGAGCGAACGGCGGGGGTGGCGCCTGCCGTGGTGCTCCAGGCCGCCAGTGCGGCGGCGAGGCGTTCGGTGCGCTCGTTCATCGTGCGTCGCTCCCGTCCATCGCCAGCTCGGTCTCGGTGGGCGTGCTGTAGACGGCGTGGCCGTCCTTCACGAGGACGGCGGCGAGGCCGGTCCTGACGGTGTAACGCTCGCCTCGGTTGATGGCGAACGAGCCTGCGGGGCGTCCATCCTCGCTGTAGGCCTGTCCGGCCACGGAGGCCGTGGCCGTGATGACGACTTCTCCGCTCGGGAGTTTCGTCGGGGTCGATGCCTTCGGCATGTGAACCTCTTTCGGAGTGTGTTGGTTGAGTTGCCCTCGGAAAACGGCGAAGGCGCCCGTCCTGGCCCACTCACGAGGAGCGGCCGAGGACGAGCGCGAGCACGTCGGGCCGCACGGGTGATCGCTCCGGCGGTGGGGTCAGATGTGTGGCCGAGCCGCTCAGGCGGCGTCGGTGATGGTCGTGTCGGCCTCGGGGGCCTGGGCGTCACGGAGTGCGAGGCCGATGCCTCGTGCGTGCAGTGGCATCCGGTCGGCGAGGAGCACCAGGGCGAAGCGGGCCGCCTCCTCGGAGGCGAGGCGGTCGCCCACACGACGGAGGCGGTAGGCCCGGTCCTCCGTGGCTACGACCTCGGCCATCGTGGCCGTCCAGGCGAGGCGGGCCGGGCAGTCGACGGGGAGGCGCTCAGCCTTCACGGTGAGGGCCTCGGCGTCGGTGGCGAGCAGCTCGCCGAGGCGAGCGAAGTAGACGGTCTGCACGAGGCCTCCAGCAGAGTTCGGCCCCACGAGGGGGCCAGGGCGGTGGGACGTGCGTCGCTATGCGAGGCGGTCCGGGTGCCCGTAAATCGGTGGGGTGCGCTGGCCCTCCTGTCCCGAAGGAACACGGGTCAGGGGGCCACGCGCTTCCCCGCCACACAGATAAGGGCCGAGGTGCTCACGGACCGGCCCGAAACGGCCGGCTTCGGGCCGTTCCGGGGCCGTTTCGGTGCTCTTGTGCGGAGGTGTGGTGAGAGTCACACGGTCAGCTAGCGAGGGCGGGCGACTCGTCATCGCTCAGGTAGAGCCAGAGCCGCTCCTCGTCCCGGAGGAGGTCGTCGGCCCACTCCTCGGCACGAGCTACGGCCTGCCGACGGCCCCACTCCTCGGCGTCATGGAGGGCGGCCTGGAGGTCGTCGGCGTCCGGCACGAGGGCAGCCAGGCGCGCCGAGACGGCGGGACGAACGAGGGCCAGCTCCACGGGCAGGCGGTCCGCCACGAGGTCATCGAAGAGACCATCCGGCGGGAGTGTGAACTCCACTCCGAGGATGGCGAAGCGGCAACGCCCGCCGGGCCGGTCGATTTCGGAGAGCCGCTCACGGAGGCCGCTCACGGTGAAGCGGCCGACGGCCGTGGGCGGCTCAGCGGCCCCCGAGCGGGCGGAGGTGACGGCCTCGGGAAGGATGGCGTCCGGGTTCAGAGCGGCGTCACGGATGCGAATGACGGAGTTCTTATAGAACACGAAGCCACGCTCCTCCAGGGCCGCCCGGAAGTTGCCAGCGGTGCGGAAGCGGTCGCCCTCAGGGAGGCTCACTGCGTCGGCCCATCGTTCGTACATCGTGAGGGCGTCAGCAGATGTGACCGTCGAGCCGGGCGACTCCACGAGGACGGAGCCGACGTAGCCCGCCAGGGAGTCCGAGAGGTCACGGCGTCGGGTGGTCTCGGCGATGATGGAGGGCGGCGTACGGAGGCCGGTGCGATACCACTCCACGGCGCCAGCAACGACCCAGCGGAGGATGCCCTCGGCCTCAGCAGCGAGGAGGCCGGAGAGGTTCTCCACTCGCTCTGAGGCGGGCACAGTGCCATTCCAGGTGAGCACCTGCACACGGCGCCATGTGCCGTGATCGTCCGTCGTGATGCGGGGCATGGAGTTGGAAACAAACGTGATCTTCCCGGCGGGGCGGAAGGTCACAGGGGCCTGGTACAGACCACGAGCGCTGATCGTGTCCTGCCCGGTCCAGCGCTTCAACAGCGCCTCGTCCAGGCGGAGGCCTTGACCGGCCTCGGCGGCGAAGATCGTACGAGAGGCACGGAGGCGGATGAGGTCGGGGCGGGCGTCGCGCTCCGCCGACACGGTGGCGAAGGTGGCCGGAGAGGTGGAGGCCGTGATGGGACCGAGGACAGCGGCGAGGGTGTCCGTGAACACGCTCTTCCCGTTGGCGCCCTGGCCGACGAACACGGAGTAGACCTGCTCCGAGGTGTCGCCCGTGGCGCCGTACCCGGCCCAGCGCTGGAGCCACGCTCGGACCTCCGGGTCCGGCTGCACGGACTCCAGGAAGGCCTCCCAGCGGGGGCACTCCGGCACGGCAGTCCCAGCCTCTGGGTCGGTGTAGGACACGGGCAGGACGTAGGTGAAGCGGTGGCGTCGGTCATGAGGGACGAGGCGCCCGGTGCGAAGGTCGATGGTGCCCGAGAGGACCGGCAGGAGAAAGAGCTCGCGGTCCAGGGACTCGCTCGGGGCGCTCGTGATCGTGCCGAGACGGTCGACCACGGACTTACAGGCCTGGGTGAAGGTGCCGGTCTCGGCGGCACGAAGGACGGGCCGCAACGAGGCCGGTGAGCCGGACGCCTCGGCGTGAGCGGCGACCTCGGCACGGAACTGGCGGGCGGCCACGATGGCGGCCGACACGAGGACCGGCGCAGAGACCTCGGCGTAGTGCGTGCCGGTCCAGATGAGGAAGCCGAGGCCCGAGACGTACAACACACGGTGATCTAGAGCGGCGGCCAGACGTTCGGCGGCGGCGAGGTCGTCCAGGAGCGGCAACGGAGCGGCCGGGTCGAAGAGACGGGCCTCGGGGAACGGAGCGCAGCCCGGGAAGAGGTCCCGGAGGGCTTCGGCGGTGGGGTTCATACTGACTCCCTATGGTCGGGTACGGGTGGGGACGCGCAGCGGTCAAGCTGCACGAGTCTGGAGCCGGGCGGGCGAACCGTGGCCCGGGGGTCTCCCCCCAGGCACCCGGCCCCCATGTACCCGCATCCACGGCCGAGATGCCCGGGTGACTAGGCCGGGCGGCCGGAGTGCAGTAGGCCCGCCTTCCGGCGGGACACTGTGCCTCCGATGACGGAGGACTCATCCACAAAGAAGGGCCAACGGAGGGCCGTTCTGCTCACCTTCGGGGGTCTTGTTCAGAAAGTTCGACCACGGGAAACCAAACCGAGGGGACCTCGTGACTATAGGACTGACCTACTACAGGGGAAGATCGGTTTCCCGCAAAGCCTCCCGTGCCTCCCGTTTATGCTGAAACCCTTACGGGACAAGGGCCAGAGCACGGGAGGCTGCCTCCCGTTGGCCTCCCGTTGGCCTCCCGTGTTGCCTCTTGTGCAGGTCTTGTGCGCTGGGCGACACGGTGCGGAGTCAGGCGGCGGGGGCGCCGAGGTCGCTCCAGGCGATGACTACACGGTCTGCGTCGAAGCGGGCGCCACGGTACGGGGCGGGGGCGACCGTCACCCGGAGGCCAGCGGCCGCCAGCACCGAGCGCCGGACAGTGGCGTCCGTCGCCTGCCACACCTGGACGCTCTCCACGGCGTCCAGAAGCGGAGCGAGGTCCGTCATCGGCCGCCGCTCCCCCACGAGCGCCGTGAGCGCCTCGCGCCGGGCCGTGAGGGTGGCGGCCATCGCCTCGTAACGATCACGGGCCATCGTCCCTCGGACGATGTAGGCGTCCTCCAGGCGGGCGAGGGCCTCCTCCACCTCGGCCAGGGCGTGAGCGGCCTCGGCCACCTCGGGGCGCTCCACTGGGCCGCCCATCCATGCGAGGGCGGCAGCGGCGAGGCGCTCCAGATCGTCGGCGTTGGACGGGTCCATCGCTCGGAGGGAACGGAGGGCGGCGTCCTCGGCGGCCGGGTCCAGCTTCGTGGCGAGCACGGTGAGGCCGTCACACGAGCGGCCCTCACGAGCTGCGGCGCAGACGTACTGCGGGCCGACAGGCGCCATGCGGCCCCCGCATCGGCCACAGAAGGCCAGGCCTCGGAGGAGCGCCGACGACGGGCGGCCACCGCCCCCACGGGCGCCATTGAGGCGAGGCGCACGGGCCGACGTAACGGCCTGGAGGCGGCGCCACTCGGCGGCCGTGCAGACGGTCGGACCTTCGACAGCGGAGACGGGTTGGCCGTCCTCGGCGAGCATCGGCCGGTGGTCGGGGCCGACCGGGTACAGCCCGCACAGGACAGGGTTACGGAGGAGGGCGCTCACGGTCATCTGCTTCCACTCGGCGCCGTTCGGTCCGGCGATGCCGTCAGCGTTCAGACCACGAGCGATGGCAGCGGCGCCGCTTCCGGCGAGCGCCTCGTCCACCATGCGGCGAACCACGGGCGCCGTCACGGGGTGAAGAGCGAGACGCCCCGAGACCGTGCGCTCGTGGCCGAAGGGCGGCCGGTTCGTCCAGATGCCGGACGCCTTCTGGGCGGCCTTCCGGCGGGTGATGCGCTCGGACTTGAGGGCGCTCTCCTCCTCGGCGAAGAGCAGGCGGATGCCAGCGCCCAGAGTGCTGGCGGACTGGCGGGTATCCGTGCCGTCCAGCGTCAGAACATGGACGCCACGGCGGCGGAGCGCCTTGAGTTCGGCCAGGCCGTCAGAGGCCGAGCGCGAGAGCCGGGAGGTCTCCACGGCGAGCACCACCACGCCCGAGGGGGCCTCACGGAGGAGACGCTCCCAGGCCGGGCGAGCCTTGCCCGAGTAGGCGCTCCGGCCAGCGCCCTCCGAGACGACCTCATCGACGGCGAGGCCGTGTACGGAGGCCATCTCACGGAGGCGAGCCTCCTGTGCAGCGAGGGAGTCCGAGGCTCCGGCGTGGTCCTTCGACAGACGGAGGTAGAGCCAGGCATGTCCCGTTGCGGTGCGCTTCGTGGTGGTCATGACGTCACTCTAGCAAACCACATTTGTCGAAGGACGAATACTGGGCCAACGCCGGCCGCACGATCTGACGACGGATCGGAAACCGATGAGGGACTTTGGTCCCTGGTTCGTCCACCCCGCAAGGGTTCACGCTGTGTGACGAGGGACGGGAGACCCCTCCCGCCGTGTGGCGGCGGATCCATGGAGTCGGCCGGGTGTGCTGTGGTGCGCCCGGCCACTTCCATTTTCCGCCGTCACCGGACGGGGGCTCAGCTCGGGTCGAACCAGCCCTCGAGCGCCCCGGAGCCGACGAGCAACGCCCACCACGCATCGGCCCGATCGACCACCCATGCGCTGCTGAGGTGGAACTGGTTCTCGTACACCAGGTCGCCGTCGATCATCGGGAGGCACACGGGCAGGAACGGGCACGCCAGCCGGTCGGCGTCGACGGCCCACACGTCGTCACGTGCCGCGTCCTCGCGACGGTACGTCGCCTCGGTGGGGAACGGCTCGGCGTTCGCCTCATAGGCGCAGTCACCGACGGTCGACGCGCCGCTCACGCAGATCGTCGGGTCCTTCGGACCGTATGGCAGCGGCTCGAGCAGCACGGTGCGCATGCCCAGGTCGTGGAACCGGTCGAGGGTGGCCGCCGTGGTGTCGGCGACGACCTGGTCGATGTCGCCCTCCCACCCCGGTCCGGCTCGATACAACGAGTCCTGCCGCGACCCTCGGTCGCGCGGCACGTGCACGGCCACGAGCACGTCGGGCTGCAGCAGCGGGAGTACCTCGCCGTACCAGTCGTCGCGGGCGGCGTTGCAGTTGCGCACGAGCACCTCGTCCTGCGGGTCCCACTCGAGACCGGTCTGCCAGGGGCAACCGAGGCGGATGGTCGCGGTGAGCGTGAAGTCGTACTGCTCCGCCAGCGCCTGGAACACGGGGACGAGCATCTGCGCGTTGCTGTCGCCGGTGAGGTGCAGGTGGAGGCCGTTGCCACGATGCACGAAGCAGCCGTCGATGGTGTCGACCGTGCAGGCCGCCTGATCGAACTTCGGGGTGACCGTGGGCGCCAGATCGAGGTCGGTCGGCGGCACCACGGCCATGGCCGCGGCGAGGTCGGCCATGTCGACGCCGGGGATGGCCGTGTCGACCGCCACCGACGGCCCCCGGGCGGCGAACGTGGGCCGACGGTCGCTCTCCAGCAGCACGGGCACGAGGACGACCGCCACGACGAGGCTCGACGCCAGGCCCACCGCCACGACGCCGCGGGGCCATCCGTCGAGCCGAGGCGCACGGCGGATGGGCGTCTCGAGCAGGTGGAAGCTCACCGCCGAGATCGCGGTGGCGGCCACCGCGGCGACGCCGGCCATCTCGAGCGGAGTGAGCATCCACCCTGCACCGACGAGCACGATCACCGGCCAGTGCCACAGGTAGGTGCCGTACGAGATGCGGCCGAGGTACGTCATCGGGCGTGTCGAGAGCACCCGGGCCGTACGGGTGGCCGGCGCCATCTCCACGCACGACACGCACACCACGGTCACCACCGCCGCGGCGATGCCACGAGTGGCGACGGACATCGAGAGCAGGTCGGTGGCGAGCACCACGAGCACGGCCAGCGACCCGAGCGCACCGGCGCCGCCCCACCGCGTGGAGCGGGGCAGCCGGTGCCGCAACGTGGCCAGCAACGCGCCGGCCAACAGTTGGTAGAGGCGGGTGTCGGTGCCGTAGTAGGCGCGCAACGGGTCGTTGCCCGCCACCCACCACTGCCCCACCGCCGAGGCGACGAGCAGCGCCGCCAGGCCTGACGGCACCATCCACGTCGCCGACCGCCGACGCGCCAGCACCAGCAGCCCCAACAGCAGCAGCGGGAACACGAAGTAGAACTGCTCCTCCACCGCGAGCGACCAGAAGTGCAGGAACGGGCTGCGCTGCACGTCGTCGGCGAAGTAGTCGGTGGCCTGGCCGAGGAAGTGCCAGTTGGCCACGTACAGCAGCGCCGCACGGGCGTCGCTCACCAGACCGACGCGCGACAGCTTCGGCAGCACCAGTGTCGAGAAGGCACAGGTCGCCACCACCAGCACCACCGACGCCGGCAGCAAGCGGCGAACACGGCGTGCGTAGAAGCGTCGGAGGCGCAACGTGCCCGAGTCGGTGTGCTCCTTCACGATGATGCTCGTGACCAGGAACCCGCTGAGCACGAAGAAGACGTCGACGCCGATGTAGCCGTTGGCCACGTGGGCGAGCCCGGCGTGGAACAGCAGCACGAGGTAGATGGCGACCGTCCGCATCCCGTCGAGCGCGGGACGGTACGACCACGAACCAGCGGTGCTCACAGGAACCTCAGTGGACGCCGGCGATGTGGAGTTGCTGCAGCACCGACGCGAGGCGGGTGCTCTCGACGCGTCCGAACACCGGTGCCTCCTCGCCGCGCACCACTGCGGCGAAGTGCGCGACGAGGCCTGTGTAGGCGTTGCCGCCGTCGCACTCGATGCGCTCCACCGATCCGTCGCGGCGGGTGACCAGGATCTCGCTCGGCTCGAGCGGGCCGGGTGCGTGCCAGCCGGGCAGTTCGACCTGTGCCTCGCTGGTGACGAGCGCCATCGAGCGTGCGGACGGCGCGTCGAACGACACGTGGAACGACGAACCGAACCCGCCGGCCCAGTCGACGAACCCGGTCATCGTGAGATCGACGCCCGCCATGTTGCGCACGGCGTTGGCGCTGACGGCTGCTGCGTCGCGACGGGCCATCAGCATGAACGGGGCGATGCAGTAGATGCCCACGTCGAACAGCGCTCCGGCGCCGCGATGGTCGAGGCGATGGTCGCCGGACGTGAGGTCCATCGGCCAACTGAACTGCGCCCTCCCCCACTGCGGCGAACCGACCTCACCGGATCGCACCAGCCCGAGCAACGCCCGAGCGCGCGGGTGGTGCGGCCACATGTACGCCTCCAGCACCGTGCGACCCGCTGCATCGGCGTGGTCGAACACCGACACGGTGTCGTCCACCGACAGCGTGAGCGGCTTCTCGCACAGCACGTGCTTGCCGGCGTCGAGGGCGCGGTGCGTCCACTCGGCGTGCAGGTGGTTGGGCAGCGGGTTGTACACGGCGTCGATGTCGTCGCGTCGCAGCATCGCCTCGTAGGGCGCGAGCGAGTCGCCGTCGCGTCGCGGGGCGTCGACCACCTCGTGGCCGCAGGCCTCGAACGCGGGCAGCAGGCTCTTGTTGAAGATGCGGCTGCCGCCTCCGAGCACGCCCCACCGCATCAGCGGGTCACCCCATCACGACCATGCGGATCTCGGTCATCTCCTTCACGCTGAAGGCCGGGCCCTCACGCGTGTTGCCGCTGTCGCGGAGGCCGCCGTACGGCTGCTGGTCGGCGCGCCACGTGGGCACCTCGTTCACGAGTACGCCGCCGAAGTCGAGCGTGCGCACCGCCTTCAACGCGACGTTGATGTCGCGGGTGAAGATGGCCGCCTGGAGGCCGTACTTGCTGTCGTTCGCCTGGCGCAGCGCCTCGTCGAGATCGTCGTAGGACGCGACCGTGACCACCGGGCCGAACACCTCCTGCGCGCACACCTTCATGTCGTGGCGGGCGTTGGTGATGACCGTGGGACGCAGGACACCGGCGTCGTCGAGCGACCCGCCGGTGGCGATGGTGGCACCCTGTGCCTCCGCCTCGGCCACCCAACCGGCGACGCGGTCGCGTTCGCCCTTGGAGATGAGTGCCGACACGTCGGTGGCCTCGTCCATCGGGTCGCCAACGACGAGCGTCTCGACGTGCGCGACGAGCGCATCGGTGAACTGCTGCGCGATGGACGAGTGCACGAACACGCGCTGCGTGCTGATGCAGCTCTGACCGGCGTGGCTGAAGCCGGCCACCTTGATCTTCGCGGCCGCGGTGGCCCAGTCGCCGTCGGGCTCGATGATGCACGGTGCGTTGTTGCCGAGCTCCAGGCCGACGCGCTTGCGCGGCGCACGGCTGCGGATGCCCCAACCCACCTCGGGCGAACCGGTGAACGTGATGAGCGCGATGTCGGGGTGATCGACGATGGCGTTGCCGACCGTGCCGCCGCCACCGGTGACGACGTGGAGGTAGTCGGCCGGCAGGCCGCACTCCTCGACGAGCATCTTCGCGAGCACGATGCTGCTGAACGGCGTCTGGCTGGCGGGCTTGAGCACGACCGGGCAGCCGGCGGCGATGGCCGGGCCGAGCTTGTGGGCCACCAGGTTGAGCGGGAAGTTGAACGGGGCGATGGCGCCGATGACGCCGATCGGCACGCGCAGCGTGAAGCCGAGCTTGCCCTCACCCGCGGGGATGGCGTCGAGCGGGATCATCTCGCCGCCCAGCTTGCGGGCCTCGGCGGCGGCGAACTGGAACGTGCCGACTGCGCGCTCGGCCTCGACGCGGGCGGTCTTGATGGGCTTGGCCGCTTCCTTGGCGATGATCTCGGCGAACTCGTCGCGGCGCGCCGCCAGGCGGGCGGCCGCCTTGTCGAGGATGTCGGCACGCTTCCACAGCGGCAGCGGGTGGTCGTGCAGGGCCCGCTTGGCCTTGGCGACCGCCACATCGACGTCGGCGGCGGTCATCGCGGGGATCTCGCCGATGACCGAATCGTCGTAGGGCGAACGAACGGTGATGGTCTCACTCATGCCTGGCGACGATACTTGAGCCGATGCAGACCCGTCCCCATCCGTACCTCGACTGGCCGGGGCCGATTCCGTTCGCCCACCGCGGCGGCGCGAGCGACGTGCCCGAGAACACGATGCCCGCCTTCGAGTACGCCGTCCGGCTCGGCTACCGCTACGTGGAGACCGACGTGCAGGTCACCGCCGACGGCGTGCTGGTGGCCTTCCACGACAACGACCTGCGCCGCACCTGCGGTCGCCCGGGTCGCATCAGCGAGCTGCCGTGGCGTGAGGTGCGCACCGCGCTGGTCGACGGCCGGGCGCCCATCCCGCTGCTCGACGAGATGCTCGGCACCTGGCCGGAGCTG
Source organism: Actinomycetota bacterium (assembly GCA_039796575.1). GTDB lineage: Bacteria > Actinomycetota > Acidimicrobiia > Acidimicrobiales > Ilumatobacteraceae > UBA668. The sequence continues at coordinate 81,188 of JBDKJP010000066.1, read as the reverse complement.
CGGGTGAACATCGACTGCAAGACCGACGAGGCGGTCGACGCACTCGTGTCGGCGCTGCGCCGCACCGCTGCGCTCGACCGGGTGGCGCTCGGCGCGTTCAGCGACAGCCGGCTGCGGCGGCTCCGCAAGGAGCTCGGACCCGGAGTGTGCACCACGCTCGGGCCCGGCGGCGTGGCCGGGCTGCGCTTCGGCACCCTGCGGCGCACCGACGCCATGGCGGCGCAGGTACCCGTGCAGCAGGGTCCGCTCACGGTGACGGACGAGAAGTTCGTGCGCCGCGCGCATTCGATGGGGCTCGCCGTGCACGTGTGGACCATCGACGATCCGGCCGAGATGCACCGGCTGCTCGACCTCGGCGTCGACGGTCTGATGACCGACCGTCCCGAGGTGCTTCGCACCGTGTTCCAGGAGCGTGGCCTGTGGCAGTAGCCGCACCGTTCAACAGCGTCCGTGCGCCGCGACACATGGTGGCGAGCGCCGATCAGTTGGCCACGCAGGCGGGGCTGGCGATGCTGGCGATCGGCGGCAACGCGGTCGACGCGGCCATCGCCACCAACGCCGCGATCGCCGTCACCGGACCGCACCTGTGCGGCATGGGTGGCGACCTGTTCGCACTGGTCCACCATCGCGGCGAGGTGCTGTGCCTGAACAGCAGCGGCCACGCCGGCAGCGGCGCCGATGCCGAGGCAGTACGGGCCGACGGCCACAGCGTGATGCCGTTCCGCCACGACATCCGCACGGTCACGGTGCCCGGCTGCGTCGACGGCTGGGTGGCCCTCCACCAGCGGTTCGGCTCGCTCCCGCTGGCCACCCTGCTCGCCCCCGCCATCACGCTGGCCGAGGACGGCTTCCCTGCGAGCCCGCTGCTGGTCGGCTCGATCGCCCGTGTCGACGCCGCTGCCGCGGCCACCCTGCACGAGCTGCACTCGCAGGCACGCCGACCGGGCGAGCGGGTGCGGCGACCCGGCGTGGCGCGTGCGCTGCGTGCCGTCGCCGACGGTGGTCGTGACGCGTTCTACCTCGGCGAGTTCGGCGACGGCCTGCTCGAGCTCGGCCGGGGCTGGTTCACACCCGACGACCTCGCCCGGTCGCAGGCCGAATGGGTCACTCCCCTGCGTGCTGCGGCCTTCGGCGTCGACCTGTGGACCGTGCCGCCGAACTCGCAGGGCTACCTCACGCTCGCTGCGGCGCAGGTGGCCGACGGCCTGCCGCTGCCCGGCGACCCCGACCACGAGCACTGGGCGCACCTGCTGGCCGAGGCGGCCAAGGTGGCCGGTCACGATCGGCCCGAGGTGCTGCACGAGCACGCCGACGGCGACGCGCTCCTGGCCGCCGTGCGCGCACGGGCCGGCGACGTGTCGCTCGAACGGTGCTCCACGCTCGGCGCCAACCCGGCACAGGGCGACACCACCTACCTGTGCACCACCGACAGCACCGGCATGGGCGTGTCCCTCATCCAGTCGAACGCATCGGGGTTCGGGTCGTGGCTGGTGGAGCCGAACACCCAGATCAACCTCCACAACCGCGGCCTCGGCTTCAACCTCACGCCGGGCCATCCCGCCGAGCTCCGCGCCGGGGCTCGTCCGCCGCACACGTTGTCGCCGGCGCTCGCCACCCGCGGCGCCGACCTGGCCGCGGTGTTCGGCACCATGGGCGGTGATGCGCAGCCGCAGATCCTGCTCCAGCTGGCCACCCGCCTGTTCCATCATCGGCAGTCGCCGGCGGCCGCCATCCATGCCGGCCGTTGGGCGTTGAGCGGCCCGGTCACTGGGTTCGACACCTGGACGTCGACCACCGGCCCCGTGCTCGAGATCGAGGGCAACGCGCCCGCCGAGTGGGCCGCCGCGCTCGCCGCGCGTGGCCACCGCGTGGTGGAGGTGCCGCCGTACGACAGTGCGTTCGGGCATGCGCACGCCATCGTCCGCGACGACCACGGCTTCTGGTCGGGTGCCGCCGACCCGCGGGCGAGAGTGGGCTCCGCCGCGGGCGCGTGATCTACCCTCCTCGGCATGGCGCTCTCCATCGTCGACGCACTGCTCCCCGACGGTTCGGTCGCCACGGTGCGCACGGAGGCCGGGCTCGTCCGTTCGGTCGGGGCACCCGCCGAACCGGGTGACGACCTGCTCCACGCGGAGGGGCGCCTGCTCCTGCCGGCGATGGCGGAAGCCCATGCGCACCTCGACAAGGCGTTCCTCGCCGAGACCGTGCCAAACCCCACCGGCGACCTGATGGGTGCCATCGTCGCGATGGAGACGCACCGGCACCTCCTCACCCGCGACGACACCGCGGCGCGCGCCGAGCGGGCCGCGCGCCTCATCCTCGCGAACGGTGCCACCGCCATCCGCACCCATGCCGACGTCACCACCGAGAACGGCCTCACTTCGGCCGAAGCGCTGCTCGACGTGCGCGACCGACTCCGCGGGCTCGTCGACATCCAGGTGTTCGCGCTCTGCGGCTGGCCGTGCACCGACGACGATCAACGGCGCCTCGTGCGCGAGGCCGTGACGCTCGGCATCGACGGCGTCGGTGGATGCCCGCACCTCGAGGACGACCCCGAGCACGCCACCGACTTCCTGCTCGAGCTCGCCGGCGAGGCCGCGCTCCCGCTCGACCTCCACACCGACGAGACGCTCGACCCGACCCGCTTCGCGCTCCCCTACCTCGCCCGCCGGGTGCTCGACACCGGGTTCGAGCACGGCGTGACCGCCAGCCACTGCGTGAGCCTGGGCATGCAACCGGCCGACGTGCAGGCACGCACCGCCGAGATGGTGGCCGCGGCAGGCATCAGCGTGGTGGCGTTGCCGAGCAGCAACCTGTACCTGCAGGGCCGCGAGCACCAGGAGGCCATGCCGCGGGCGCTCACCGCCGTGCGCGCCCTGCGCGAAGCCGGTGTGAACGTCGCGGCCGGTGCCGACAACCTGCAGGACCCGTTCAACCTCGTCGGTCGCGGCGACTGCCTGGAGACCGCGGCGCTGATGGTGATGGCCGGGCACCAGTTGCCCGACGACGCCTACCACTCGGTCAGCAGCGCCGCCCGGCGAGCGCTCGGCCTGCAGGTCGCGGGCCTGTCGCCGGGTGATGTGGCCGACCTGGTGCTGCTCCCCGCCGTCTCCGTCCGCGAGGCCGTGGCGTTCGGTCCGACCGGCCGGGTGGTGCTGCGCAACGGTGTCGTGGTCGCGGGGACGTAGCCGAAACAGAGTGTTCACACCAACGGCGAATTCGTGCCGAACGGCTGTCGTACGATGACGCTCACATGGTGACCGACCGCACTGCCCCTGCACGAGGTCGCCTCGAAGGCCGTCGTGCGCTCGTCACTGGCGCGGCACGTGGCATCGGGGCGGCGATCGCCGAAGCGCTCCACCGCGAGGGTGCTGCGCTGGCGTTGCTCGACCGCGAGAGCGAGCTGTGCGCCCGCACGGCCGAGGCACTCGGCGCCGCGGCGTTCGGCGTCGACCTGGCCGACCCTGAGCAGACCGCCGACGTCACCCGGAGCGCCATCGACAGCCTCGGCGGCATCGACATCATGGTGAACAACGCCGGCATCCTGCGCATGGCGCCGCTGCTCGACATCACCGTGGCCGACTGGGATGCCACGTTCGACGTGAACGTGCGGGCGATGCTCGTCACCACGCAGGTCGCCGCACGCGCCATGATCGCTGCGGGCGACCAGGGCTGCATCATCAACATGGCCTCGATGGGCGGCAAGGTGGGCTCGCCCAACCAGGCGCACTACGCCGCGTCGAAGGCGGCGGTCATCGGTCTCACACGTGTCACCGCGATGGAACTCGGCCAGCACGGCATCCGCGCCAACTGCATCTGCCCCGGCTACGTGCTCACCGAGATGGGGGCCGACACGCGCACCCCGGAGATGGTGGCCAAGTGGTCGTCGATGTCGCCGCTCGGGCGCTGCGCGGCGCCGTCGGAAGTGGCCGACATGGCCGTGTTCCTCGCCTCCGACGAGGCCAGGTACTGCACCGGACAGGCGATGAACGTGAGCGGTGGAATGGTGATGCACTGATGGCCGAGCGGACGCAGAGCGAGACAGTCGCGCCCACTATGGTGACGCCGATGAACGCCTCGGTGCCCGCCCCTGCACTGAGTTTCAGAGGGGTGTCCATGGTGTACCCCGATGGAACTCATGCCTTGAGTGAAACCTCCTTCGACGTGCGGCCCGGTGAGTTCGTCACCGTGGTCGGGCCGTCCGGTTGTGGCAAGAGCACCTTGCTGAAGATCGCCTCCGGGCTGCACAAGCCCACCACCGGCTCGGTCGACGTCGACCTGTCGAAGGTCGGCTACGTGTTCCAGGACGCCACCCTCCTGCAGTGGCGCACCGTGCAGCGCAACGTGGAGCTCCTCGCCGAGCTCGACGGTGTGGGCAAGGCCGAGCGCGCGAAGCGCGCCGCCGACGCCATCGAGCTGGTCGGCCTCGCCGGGTTCGAGGGCAAGTACCCCAAGCAGCTCTCGGGTGGCATGAAGATGCGCGCGTCGTTGGCCCGCACCCTGGTGCTCGACCCGAGCGTGTTCCTGTTCGACGAGCCGTTCGGTGCGGTCGACGAGATCACCCGCGAGCGCCTCAACGACGAGGTCATCAGCCTCTTCGAACGGCAGCGGTTCGCCGGCCTGTTCATCACCCACTCCATCAGCGAGGCGGTGTTCCTCAGCACCCGCGTGCTCGTGATGAGCGCCCGTCCCGGCGCACTGGTCGCCGAGTACGACATCCCCTTCGACTACCCCCGCCGGCCCGAGCTCCGCTTCGAGCCCGAGTTCGCCCGCCTGTGCGGCGAGCTGTCGGCGTCCCTCCGTGGAGCACACGCATGAGCCTCACCGAAGACGGCAACGCGCAGATCGCCGCCGACGCAGCGGTCATCCATGGCGTGAACCCCACCATCGACGACTCGCTCGTGCCGCCCCAGAAGGAAGGCGTGCGCATCAGCCTGAGCACCTACCTCGGGCCGTTCATCGTGTTCCTGCTGTTCATCGGGTTCTGGGAGTACATGCACCGCGACGGCATGCGCCGGTTCCTCGACAAGAACCCGTCGCTGCTGCCCTCCCCCGTCACCGTCGTCGATCAGGCGTTCCTCGAGTCGGTGGTGCGCAAGCAGCTCCTCGAGGGCCTGTGGTGGACCACGTACGCGGCGTTCATCGGCCTCGCGATCTCCATCGTCCTCGGCATGGCGCTCGCGGTGTTCATGGCGCAGGCGGTGTGGGCCGAGCGTTCCATCTACCCGTACCTGGTCGCCCTGCAGGCCACCCCGGTGCTCGCCATCGTGCCCATCATCTACTCGGTGTTCGGTGGTGGCATGGCGTCGCGCATCTACGTGGTGGTGATGATCTCCATCTTCCCCATCGTCACGAACACGCTGTTCGGCCTCACGTCGGTCGACGCGTCGCAGCACGACCTGTTCACCCTGCGCAAGGCCACGCGTCGCACACGGCTGTACAAGCTGCAGTTCCCGTCGGCGATGCCCGCCATCTTCACCGGGTTCCGCATCTCGGCCGGCCTCGCGGTCATCGGCGCCATCGTCGGTGAGCAGTTCTTCCGTCAGGGTCAGAAGCCGGGCATCGGCATCGTGATGGAGCAGTTCCGCCAGAAGCTGCGCTACCCGCAGATGTACGGCGGCCTCCTCGTCGCCTCCGCCCTCGGCATCCTCGTCTTCTTCGTCTTCAGCTGGATCGGCAAGCTCGTCGTCGGTCATTGGCACGAGGCCACTCGTCGCAACAGCTGACACCCGTCCCCTACCAACCCACTATCAGCGTGAACAAACCAATGAAGGAGTACCACATGCACATCCGTCGCAGTCAGAAGTTGCTGGCCGCTGCGGTTGCCTCCGTGCTCGTGCTCGCCGCATGCGGCGACGACGAGAGCACTGACGGCACCGCCGCAGAGACCACGGCAGGCAGCGAGACCACCGCAGGCGGCACCGAGACGACGGCTGGCGGCAGCGAGACCACCGCCGGCGCCGCATCGGGCCCGCTCACCGGCGTCTGCCCCGACACCGTCGCCATCCAGACCGACTGGATGCCCGAGGCCGAGCACGGCTTCCTCTACAACCTCATCGGCGACGGCTACGAGATGGATGCCGACAAGGCGTACGTCACGGGCCCGCTCGTGTCGGGCGGCGTCGACCAGGGCGTGAAGATCCAGATCCGTTCGGGCGGCCTGCCGCAGCAGTTCACCCCGGTCACCCAGATCATGTACAACGACGACGACATCCTCGCCGGCTTCGTGTACACCGACGAGGCCATCCAGTTCTCGGGCAGCGAGTTCCCGACCGTCGCCGTGATGAGCGGCTTCGAGAAGAACCCGCAGATGATCATGTGGGATCCGGCCACCTACCCCGACGTGAAGGGCATCGCCGACCTCGGCGCCGCCAATGTCACGGTCCGCTACTTCGGTGGCGCGGCGTACATGGACTTCCTCACCGCCACGGGCGTGCTGTCGAAGGAGCAGGTCGACGGTTCCTACACCGGTGACCCGGCCCTGTTCATCGCCGACGAGGGCAACGCTGCGCAGCAGGGCTTCGGCTCGGCCGAGCCGTACCTGTACGAGAACGAGCTCACCGACTGGGGCAAGCCGGTCGCGTACGAGTACATCAACGACATCGGCTGGAAGAACTACGCCCAGTCCATCGCCACCAAGCCGGAGAACATCGAGAAGTACGCCGACTGCTTCGCCGCTCTCGTGCCGATGATCCAGCAGTCGACGGTCGACTACCTGACCGACCCGAGCCACGGCAACAAGGTCATCCTCGACGCCGTCGCCTCGTTCGGTGAGGCCTTCGGCTGGACCTACACCGAGGGCGCTGCCGCCTTCGGCGTCGAGACGATCAAGGCCGACGGCCTGCAGGCCAACGATCCGGCCAGCGGCGTGATCGGTCAGTTCGACGAGGCTCGCGTCGCCGACCTCATCGAGAAGGCCATCCCGGTGTACGAGGCCCAGGGCGCCACGCCCAAGGCAGGTCTCGTGCCGGCCGACATCGTCACCAACCAGTTCATCGACCCGAGCATCAAGCTCTGATCGACGATCCGTTCCGTGAAGGGGCACCGGCTTCGGCCGGTGCCCCTTTGCGTTCCTGGGAGCCCGTGCGCCACGCCGACCTGATGGTGCTGGCCTCCCTGGCCGACGAGCACACGATCGTCGAAGGCGATGCGCTGTCGGCGCTCGCATCGCTCTCCCCCGATGCGCCGACGGGCGAGTTGGTGTGCTGGGCGTGAGTGCTCGACCCGACCCGGACGTCGACCGTGCTGATCCGGCACGCGCACTTCGGGAAGTGGCTCCCGCCCGGCGGCCGTGCGCAACCCGGTGAGCACCCGCTGGACGCGACTCGACGAGAGCTCCGCGAGGAGACCGGCATCGAGGCAGAGCTGCTGCGGCCCGCTCCGGTGCTCATCGACACCGTCACGAACATCGACCCGGACGGCAACGAGGTGCACACGTTCGGCGTCGCCCACCTGTTCGTCGCGTCACCCGACACACCGCTCGTTGGCGAACCCGACCAGCCTCCACAGTGGTGGCTGCTCGACGCGCCACCCGAACCCCGCGCCGCCCACCACTGGGCCCGCCTCACACGAGCAGCTGCACCAGGATCAGTTTGACGATCATCGCGAGCGGCAGCACCAGGGCGTAGCCGGCGTCGACCCGCGGGTCGCCCTGCGTCGCCTCAGCCGCGTACGCGTGCACGGCCGGTTGTGTCTCGACACCGGCGATCTGCCCCGCCGCCGTGATCGGATCGGACTTGAGCAGCCGCGTGAGCGCCAACGACGAGACGGCGATGAACAGCGTGAGGATGGCAGACGCCGCGGCGACACGAGCCCCGATGCCCGTGCCCACTGCATCGGCGAACGTGGCGCCCGAACGGATGCCGATTGCGCCGAGGAAGACGAGGATGCCGAGCTGACGCAACGTGAGGTTGGCCGCGTGCGGCACCTGCCACGTGATGGGCCCGGTGCGCGACAGCGTGCCGAGCACGAGACCTGCGATCAGCGGACCACCACCGACACCGAGCTCGATCTCACCGCCGCCGGGCAGCGGGACGGCGATCAGGCCGATCAGCAGGCCGATGCTCATGCCGAGTGCGAAGCCCATCGCATCCACCTCACCGAGGCTCCGGTCACTGTCGCCCAGCAGCACCGCCACGTCACCGAGGCGCTTCGCCGGGCCGACCACGCGAAGGCGGTCGCCGAGGCGGAGCACGAAGTCGCCGTCGGCGACCAGGTCGTGATCACCGCGCCGCACCCGCGTGATCGTGGCACCGAAGCGTCCCTCGAGGTCGAGGTCGCGCAGGCGGGCACCCGCGAGCTTGCGGTTCGACACCGAGATGCGGCGGAAGTCGAGCAGGGCGCGATCGAGCGCGAGATGGCGAGTGCTCCGCTCCCCAGCCCACTCGATGAAGCGATCGACGTCGGCCGGCGCGCCGATCACGGTGCACGAGTCGCCCGGCTGCAATTGCACGTCGGTGGTGGCGATCTGCACCACACCGGCGTGCTCGTACCGGCCGAAGGCGAAGTGCGCGCCGTCCCAGTGGCGCAGGTCGCCGAGCGGCGGGAGGTCGGCGCGCCGCACCGTCACCGTGGCACTGGTGGCGTTGATGGCGCCCGCCGCGGCGGCGCCCTCGGTGGTGGCCGCCACCTTCGCCCCACGGCGCAGCGACCACGCCGACGCCAGCAGCATGGTGAGTACGCCGAGCGGATACGCCAACGAATAGCCGATGACCGGGTCGGTGACCGCGCCGTCGGTGATGCGGTCACCGAGCGAGCTGATGGCGGCCGACAGCGCCGGCGTGTTGGTGAGGCTGCCGGCGAACACACCCGCCCGTGCGCCGCTGTCGAGGTCGAACAGCTCCCCCACGCCCACGACGGCCAGTGCCACGACGCACAGCAGCGCCGCCACGCCGATCAGCACCCGGGTGCCGCCTCGCCGCAGCTCGGCCAGGAACGACGGACCGCTGGCGAGACCGACGGTGTAGATGAACAGCGCGAGTCCGATCTGCGGCACGATGGCCGGCGCGTTCGCGAGCCGCTCGTCGTAGGCGCTCACCGCCAGGCCGACGAACAGCGCCGCCGCCGGGCCGAGCGCGATGCCCTTGACGCGCACCTGGCCGAGTGCTGCACCGACGCCCACCACGAGGAACAACAGCAGCAGCGGGTTGTCGATGAGGACGCCCATGCCTCAGGTCTACCAGTCAGCGGTACGCGCAGAGGTCGATCGCGTAGCCGTCGGGGTCGACGAGATTCGCGATCGAGCCGTAGGGCTCGACACGCGCCGGTGCCGACAACGTGCAGCCGAGCGCCACCAGCCGTGCGACCTCGGCACCGAACTCGTCGTCCGCACAGACGAGGTCGAGGTGCACCCCGCCGGGCCGGGCTTCACCGCGCTGCAGCCCGATGCGGCGCGTGCCCTCGGCCGACGACAGCACGATCCACCGGTCACCGTCCTCACGCTCGCTCTCGTGCAGGGCGAGCGCAGCGCACCAGAAGCGGGCCGAGTCGTCGGGGCGCGGCACGTCGAGCGTGACGAGGTCGAACGAGGCGACCACGCTCAGCCGTTCGCGACCGAGAGCACCACCTGCAGGAGCACGTTCGCACCGGCAGCGATGTCGTCGGGGTCGGTGAACTCCGCGATGTTGTGCGACAGGCCGTTCACGCTCGGCACGAACACCATCGACGTCGGGCACACGCGAGCCAGCATCTGGGCGTCGTGGCCTGCCCCACTCGGCATGCGCATCGTGGTGTGGCCCAACCGCTGAGCGGTCGACTCGACGAGGTCGACCATCGCCGGGTCGAACTCCACCGGCTCGAACCGGGCGAGCGAGCGGCGCTCGATGGTGACACCCTCCTCCGCCGACAGCTGGTCGCACAACGCGGCGAACACGTGCTCGGCCTGCCGCAGCAACGCCTCGTCGGTGTTGCGCAGGTCGACCGTCATCGTGACCGTCGACGGCACCACGTTCACCAGGTTCGGCGAGAACTCGCACCGGCCGACCGTGGCCACCTGCGTGCCGCCCATCTGCGTGGCGATGGCACGCACACCGGTGTTGATGGCCGCAGCGACGTAGCCAGGGTCGCGACGCAGACGCATCGGGGTGGTGCCGGCGTGGGCCGACTGGCCGGTGATGGCGAGCTCGGTCCACGAGATGCCCTGCACGCCGGTGACCGCACCGATGGTGATGCGTTCGTCCTCGAGCACGGGACCCTGTTCGATGTGCAACTCGAAGTAGGCATGCGGCGCGGACGCAGCGGGGCACGGCGTGCTGCCGGCGTACCCGATGCGGGCGAGCTCGTCGCCGAGGCGCGCGCCGTCGTCGGCCGCACGCACGTCGAGCGCATCCTCCAAGCCCATGCCACCCACGTACACCAGGCTGCCCAACATGTCGGGCTGGAACCTCGCGCCCTCCTCGTTGGTGAAGAACGCCACGCTGATCGGGTGACGGGTGGTGATGTCGTGCTGCGCCAGCGTCTCCACCACCTCGAGTCCGCCGAGCACACCGAGGTTGCCGTCGAACCAGCCGCCGGTGCGCACCGTGTCGATGTGCGAACCCATCATCACCGGCGCCGCGTCGGGATCGGTGCCGGGTCGGGTGCCGACGACGTTGCCCACCGCGTCGACCACCACGTCGAGCCCGAGGTCGCGCATCCAACCGACCACGAGGTCGCGGCCGTCGCGATCGGCGTCGCTGAGTGCGAGCCGGGCATTGCCGCGCTCGCCGTTCGGGCCGTGCACCGCGCCCACCTCACCGAGCGCTTCGAGGCGAGACCACAGCCGCCCGCCGTCGATGCGCAGGTCGGGGTGCGAGCTCATGCGGGACGCCCGAAGTTGAACGCGGAGATCTCGCGCAGCGCCTCGCAGAAGCTCTGCACCGAACCGTCGAACAGCTGCTTGCCCAGTTCCGCCGTGGCCGGGGTGGGGTCGCCGATGTAGCCATCGGGGAAGAAGTCGTTCGACAGCCAACCGAACGACACGCGGCCGCCGAAGCGCACGTACGTGTTGTCGGCGATGGCCTCGGGAACGCGGCGCTCCGCCTTCGACATGTCGACCAGGTGCGGCGCGAGGTGCAGCATGATGGAGGTCTCGTCGGTGCCACCGTGCACGCCCATGCCGAGCTCCTCGGCCGGCGAGGTGCCACCCTGATCGGGCGGCACACCGGGATGGGTGAGGAACGTCATCAGGCCGTGCGCGAGGCGCAGCTCGCGGTTGGCCACGTTGAGCAGCGCGCTGTTGCCGCCGTGCCCGTTGAGGAACACCAGCCGCTTCGCCGGCGTGGTGGCGATGCACCGGCCGAGGTCGTCGAGCACCGCCAGCAACGTGGTGGCGCTGAGCCACACCGTGCCCGCACTCCAGGCGTGCTCGTTGCTCTTCGTGTACTCCAGCGTGGGCAGCAGCCACACGTCGAGCTCGTCGCCCACCGCATCGACCGCCGCCTCCGCCACTGCGGTGGCGACCACGCTGTCGGTGCTGAGCGGCAGGTGCGGACCGTGCTGCTCGATGGCCCCCAAGGGCTGCACGAGGATGCTCTTCTCGGTCAGCAGTTCGGCCACCTGGGGCCCGGTGAGATCAGCGAAGCGGCGCACGATCGCACGTTAGCTGCGAGGCCATCGCACCCGGCAGAATGGATCGCATGAACGGCAACGACTACGACGCGATCGTCATCGGGGCCGGGCACAACGGACTGGTCTGCGCCGCCTACCTCGCGAAGAACGGCATGCGGACACTGCTGGTGGAGGCCCGGCACGGGGTGGGCGGCACGGCGGCGAGCGAGGAGTTCGCCGGCGCCACGGTGAACATCTGCAACTGCGATCACGTCACCTTCCGCACCACGCCCATCATGGACGAGCTCGGTCTGGCCGACCTCGGGTTGCAGTACCTGGAGGTCGAGCCCTCGCAGCTCAACCTCACGTGGTCCGGCGGGCCGGCCTGGGCCAGCCACCACGACGTCGAGCAGACGCTCGACTCCATCGCTCGCAACCACCCCACCGAGGTCGACGGCTACCGCCGCTACCTGAAGACCGCGCTGCCCGCCGTGAAGCTGGTGTTCGACGCGGCCAACGAGCCGCCGTCGGTCGGCGGGCTCACCCGCAAGCTCGTCGAGCACCGCGGTCGCGGTGCCGCCACGCTGTTGCGCTGGAGTCGCCGCACCGCCGCGGACGTGATGCGCGAGTTCTTCCGCACCGACGCGCTGCAGGCGCCGGCACTCCTCGTGGGCCCGATGGTGTGGGGCATCTCCCCCGAGACGCCCGGCAGCGGGCTCGCCGGCCTCACCTACGCGATGCGTCACGTCGGTCGCCTCGGTCGTCCGGTCGGCGGCAGTGGCCAGTTGCCGCTCACGTTGCAGAAGGCCTTCGAGCGCGCCGGCGGCACGCTGCGACTGAACACGAAGGTGGCCACCATCACGTGCGAGGGGCCGGCCGTGCGCGGCATCACGCTCGACGACGGCACCGAGATCACCGCGCCGGTGGTCGTGTCGGCGTGCAACCCGCACGACACGTTCCTCCACTGGCTCACCAACCCGCCGCCCCAGGCGCACGGCCTGGTCGAGCGGTGGCGCGACATCCCCCACGCCGACGGCTACGAGTCGAAGATCGACGCCGTGCTCAGCGAGGTGCCACGCCTGCGCCCCGTGCAGGAGGCAGGTCACGACACCGACCTCGGCTCCACGATGTGCATCGCCCCGTCGATCGGAGAGATGCACCGCGGCTACGAGCTGATGCAGGTCGGCAAGGTGCTCCAGCGCCCCGGTCTGCTCGCCAACGTCCCTAGCGTCACCGACCCCACGCTCGCACCCGACGGCCGCCACGTGCTCAGCCTGGAGACGCTGTTCACCCCGTACGCACACCCGGGCGGGTGGCCCTCGAGCCCGGAACCGAGCCGGTGGCTGAGCCTGTTCGGTGAACTGGTCGGCCCCGACTTCCTCGACACGGTCATCGACTGGCGGGTCATGACCCCCGATCGGTACGAGCGAGAGTTCCACCTCCCCCACGGCCACGCCACCAGCTTCGCCGGCGGCCCGCTCGCCGCGTTGCACAACGCCAACCCGGAGCTCACCAAGTACGAGACCGACGTGAAGGGCCTCTACCTCACCGGTGCGGCCACCTTCCCCGGCGCCGGCGTGTGGGGTGCCAGCGGACGCAACGCCGCACTCACCGTCCTGCGCACCCGCGGCTGATCCGGTTGGGTGCGTCCGTGCGGCGCAGCGCCGCACGAGAACACCCGATCAGGCGTCCTTCACCGACCAGTCGCGCTTCGCCACGGGGTCCTTGTCGCTCCACGGGAAGTTGATCCACAGATCGGTCTTCTTCCACACGTAGTCGCACTTCACCACCGAGTGGCTCTTCTCGTACAGGCAGGCCGTGCGCACCTCGGCCACCTTGCCGTCGCAGAAGTCCTGCACGCTGCGCAACGTGTGGCCGGTGTCGGCCACGTCGTCGGCGATGAGGATGCGGGCGTGGCTGACGTCGACGAAGTCGGGCGCCGGCGGCAGGATGCGGGGCACCTCGAGGCGCTCGTCGACACCCGTGTAGAACTCGACGTTCATCGTGTACACGTTCTTCACCGAGAGGGCGTAGCCGAGGGCGCCACCGATGAGCAGACCGCCACGAGCGATGGAGAGGATCATGTCGGGCTCGTAGTCGTCGGCCACCATCTGCGCCAGCGCACGAGATGCCTCGCCGAAGATTTCCCAGGTCATGATTTCACGCTCGTTCGACATATGCCCTCACGCTAACCGAAGACGATGTCGGTGGGCCGAACCGGTACCCGGACCAGGTCCTTCCCGATCGCATCGCGGATGGCCGCGACCACCGCAGGCGTGGACGACACCGTGGGCGGCTCACCCACGCCCTTGGCCCCGAGCGGCGCCTGCGGCTCGGGCTCCTCGACCAGGCCGATGACCACGTCGGGCATGTCGAGGAACGTCGGCAGGAGGTAGTCGGTGAACGATGCGTTCTTCACGTGCCCACCGACCTGGATGATCTCCTCCATCACGGCGAGGCCCACGCCCTGCGCGATGCCGCCTTCGATCTGCCCGGTGACGCTGAGCGGGTTGAGCGCACGGCCGACGTCCTGCACCGTCGCCACCTGCACCACCTTCACCAGACCGAGCACGGGGTCGACGTCGACCACCGCGCGGTGCGCCGCGAACGCGAACGCGGTGTGGCAGTTGCCCTGGCCGTTCTCGTCGAGGTCCTCCGTCGGACGGTGGTGGTGCTCGAACGTCTCGTCGATGACCAGACCGGCGGTGGCCTCCGCCACGGGGATGCGCAGCGTGCCCACCGTGTCGATCACGTCGGTGCCGTCGATGGCCAACTGCACGGCGTCGAGGTCGTGCTGCGCGGCCACGTGCTCGAACAGCCGCTCGCGCACGAGACGGCAGGCGCCGTCGACCGCACCGCCACTCATCCAGGTCTGTCGAGAGGCGGACGTGGAGCCTGCGGAGCCGACCTGCGTGTCGATGCGGTCGAGCACCACGTCGTCGACACCGAGCACCGTGCGGGCGATCTGGCCGGCCAACGTCACGAACCCCTGGCCCACCTCGGCGGTGGCGAACTTCACCGTGGCCACACCGTCGGCGAGGCGCACGCGTGCGGTCGAGTAGTCGTCGAAGCCCTCGCTGTACATCAGGTTCTTGATGCTCACGGCCCAACCGATGCCGCGCACCACGTCGCCGACGTCGGCGGTGCGGCCCGCACCGCCGGGCAGCCGCATCGGGTCGAGGTCGTGCCCGCCGACCGGTTCGGTGGGCAGCGGCATCTCGGCGAGCTCACGGATGAGCCGTTCGACCGGCGCCACGCTCTCCACCACCTGACCGGTGATGAGGCGGTCACCGGTGCGCATCGCATTGCGCAACCGGATCTCGAGCGGCTCGACGCCGACCGCAGCAGCGAGCTTGTCCATCTGCGCCTCGTGCGCGAAGCACGCCTGCACCACACCGAAGCCGCGCATCGCGCCGCACGGCAGGTTGTTGGTGCGCACCGCCCACCCGTCGACGGTGGCGTTGTCGCAGTGGTACGGCCCCTGCGCGTGCGTGATGCCGTTCACCAACACGGCCGACGACGTCGAGGCGTACGCGCCGCCGTCGAACACGAACCGTGCCTCGACGCGCAGCAGACGGCCGTCGGCGTCGGCGTGGTGCCGCATCCAGATGCGGCACGGGTGACGGTGCACGTGACCGAGGAAGCTCTCGTGGCGGCGGTACGCCATGCGCACGGGACGCGAGGTGCGCAGCGCGAGCAGGCAGGTGTGCACCTGCAGGCTGATGTCCTCTCGCGCACCGAACGCGCCACCGACACCGCCGAGCACCAGGCGCACCTTCTCGTCGTCGAGACCGAGGCACGCGGCGATCTGCTTGCGGTCCTCGTGCAACCACTGCGTGGCCACGTGCAGCTCGATGCCGGCACCACCCGGGTCGGGCACGGCGAGCGCGGCCTCGAGCCCGAGGAACGCCTGATCCTGCATTCCGAGTTCGTAGGTGCCCTCCACGACCACGGCGCCCTGCAGCGCCTGGTCGCCGCGCACGATGCGCTGGTGACGGAACACGTTGCCGGCCGGGTGGATGGGCGGATGGCTGCCGTCGATGGCCCGCTCGGGATCGATGAGCGGCTCGAGCACCTCGTACTCGACGACGATGGCCTCCAGCGCGCGACGGCAGGTGTCGGGGTGGTTCGCCGCCACTGCGGCGACGGGCTCGCCGACGAAGCGCACGAACTCCGACGCGAACACCGGCTGGTCCTGGTCGATGAGCCCGTACGTGGGCACACCCGGCACGTCGTCGGCGGTGATGACCGCCTCGACGCCGTTCACCTTCCACGCACCGCTCACGTCGATGCGCACGATGCGCGCGTACGGGTGCGGCGAACGCAGCGTGGCGCCCCACAGGAAGCCGTCGGCCGAGAGGTCGCCCGAGAACTGGAACGAGCCCTGCACCTTCGCGATGCCATCGGGACGGAGCGCGCTCTCCCCCAGGCGACCCGCGGCGACGCGCTCGCCGGTGACCGTGCCGACGACGGCGCTCACGCGTCACCTCGGCGGGCGACGGCCACGCGCTGCACGGCGTCGATGATGCGGCCGTAGCCGGTGCAGCGGCAGATGTTGCCCGACAGCTCTTCGCGGATCTCCAGCTCGCTCGGCTCGGGCGACCGCTCGAGCAACGAGTGCGCCGCCATCACCAGACCGGGGGTGCAGAAGCCGCACTGCACGGCTCCTGCATCGACGAACGCCTGCTGCACGTCGCTCGGCGCACCGGGCGAGATGCCCTCGATGGTGACGATCTCCTGACCCACCGCGCCGGCGGCCAGCACGAGGCAGCTGCACACGAGGTTGCCGTCGACGAGCACGCTGCACGAGCCGCACTCACCCTGTTCGCACGCACCCTTGCTGCCCATCAGGCCGAGCCGTTCGCGCAAGACGTACAGGAGGCTCTCGCCCACCCACGCGTCGCGCACCTCTCGGGCGGCGCCGTTGACGTGCAACGTGTAGACGAGGTTGCCGGGGTCACTCATGGGGGAAGGCCCTTCGCAGCAGTCGGCCGGCCAGCACACCCACGGCGTGTCGGCGGTAGTCGGCAGAGGAACGGTGGTCGTCGATGGGCCGTGCGGCACCGCGCACCAGTTCGCTGCACTCCGCCACGACGTCGGCGGCGAGGCGCCCCGCAGCGAAGTCGGCGTGCTGCGCGGCGAGCGCCTCGGCCTCGGGGCAGCGCAGGACGGTGGGGCCTACCGACCCGAGCGCGAGCGCGACGGTGCGATCGGCGTTCGACACGGCGAGTGCCACGCTGGCGGTGGCGATGACCATCGCATTGCGCACGCCCACCTTCGTGTAGCCCTGCCATCCGTCGAGCACCGGCACCGTGACGGCAGTGATGAGCTCACCGGCCGCACGTGTGGTGCGCTTCGGGCCGACCATGAACTCGGCGAACGGCACGCTGCGCACACCGGCCAGCGACGTGAGCTCGACCACGGCGTCGAGCGCAGCGAGCACCGGCAGCCCGTCGCCCGCGGGCGAGCACGTGCCGACGTTGCCGCCGATGGTGGCGGCATGTCGGATCTGCGGCGAACCGACGGTGCGGGCCGCCTGCGCGAGCGCGGGCGCCCACGTGGCGATCGGCTCACCCTCGATCTCGGAGTACGTGACGCCGGCGCCGATGCGCAGCGACGAGGACACCGGATCGTGACGCCACGTGCACAGCTCGGGCACGCGGTTCACGACCACGACGTCGGTCGGTCGGCGATGGCCGCCGTTGAGCTCGACCATGAGATCGGTGCCGCCGGCGAGCACGGTGGCGTCGGGGTGTTCGGCGAGCGCCTGCAGCGCGCCCTCGAGCGATGTGGGGACCAGGACGGACATGACGGTCCCGACTTTACATTTCGTAAATCGACGGCGGCGTTTCTTGTGTGCGCGTCACTCGCCGACGTCACTCCACCGTGCGACCGGCCACACCCTCCTCGGGCGGTGGCAGCTTCGGGTCCATCTGCTCGAGCGTGTGCAGGAGGATCTTCGCGACGGCGAGGTTGCGCACCCAGTTGCGATCGGCGGGCACGACGTACCACGGCGCCGCGTCGGTCGAGGTGCGTCGGATGGCGTCCTGGTACGCCGCTTGGAACTTCGGCCACAGCGCTCGGTCGTCGAGGTCGCCGGCGCGGAACTTCCAACGCTTCTCGGGGTTGTCGACACGCTCCTGCAGCCGTTCACGTTGCTCGTCCTTGCCGACGTGGAGGAAGACCTTCACGATCGTGGTGCCCTCGTCGACGAGCATCTGCTCGAAGGCGTTGATGTGGTCGAACCGCTTCGACCAGACCGACTTCGGTGCGAAGCCCTTGACGCGCACGACGAGCACGTCCTCGTAGTGGCTGCGGTTGAACACGCCGAGCTCACCCTTCGCCGGTGCGGCGGCGTGCACGCGCCAGAGGTAGTCGTGCTGCGTCTCGGGACCGCCCGGGACCTTGAAGCTCGTCACCTTCACCCCCGCCGGGTTCATGCCGGAGAAGATGGACCGGATGGTGCCGTCCTTGCCGGCCGCGTCCATGGCCTGCAGCACCAGCAGCAGCGAGCGCGAGCCTTCGGCGGCGAGGCGTGTCTGCAACACGTCGAGGCGTTCCTTGACCTCCTCGAGCTCTGCCTTGGCCGCCTCCTTCTGCCAGCCGAACGTCGTGTCGGTGGAGTGCTGCGCGAGGCGCAGGGCGGAGCCGGGCCGCACGCGCAGCGTGTCGATGAAGCGCTTCGTCATGCGCGCCGACGCTACCCCTTCGGTTCGTACGGGCAGTGCCGGCAACCGCTGTCGCAGCAGTACTGACGATCCGCGAGGAACTTCGCCGTGAACACGGCCAACCCGGTGACCGGGTCGCGGTACGACACCATGCCCGCAGCGATCGCGGCATCGTGTCGGGCCATGCCGTCGACGAAACCCCGATGCTTCGGGGAGTAGCGCCGGGGCAGTGGCACCCGCAGGTGGTCGGCTCGCAGGGGGCGCACGCGGTGAGGGTACTTCCATGTTGTCAACGGCCGCGCGGTTGTGGCTAAGGTGCCGTCGCCGGGTGTGATGGGGGTCACAACCCAGTCCGGTACCGACGTACACGAATGAAGGGGGAAAGCACGTGCGAAACAGTCGCCCGTCCGGTCGCACCGGTCGGATGCTCGCAGCAGCAGTCATCAGCCTCGGGTTGATCGCCGCCGCATGTTCCAACAAGAAGGACGAGGAGGGCGGCGGTGGCGACACCACCGAGACCACCGCGGGCGGCAGTGAGACCACTGCCGCAGGCGGCGGCGAGACCTCCGCTCCGGAGACCACGGCTGCGGCCGAGACGCCCGTCTACGGCGGCACCCTCATCGTGAGTGGTGAAGCCGAGGTGGCCAACGCCTGGACGCCCGCCGCCATGCAGTGCGACAGCTACTGCCAGCAGCGCGCTCGCTCGTTCTACGACCCGGTGGTCGTGGTCGGCGAAGACCTCGAGCCGCACGGCCTGCTCGTCGAGAGCTGGACCAACAACGACGACTACACGGTCTTCGACTTCGTCGTCCGCCCGGGCATCACATTCCACGACGGCACCCCGCTCGACGCGGCCGCCATCGTGAAGAACCTGCAGGTCGCCGGTCAGGGCCTCCTGCTCGGTGCTGCGCTGAAGGACATCGGCAAGAACGCCGACGGTTCGCTCGCCATCGAGGCCACCGGCGACATGACCTTCCAGGTCAAGACCGGCTTCAACGGCGACCTCAGCCAGCCGCTGCCGTGGCCGGGCTTCCCGAGCGCACTCGGCACCCAGTGGGGCCTCATCGCTTCGCCGACCTGGCTCGACGCCGTGGCCGCCGGCACCGCCGACCCCACCATGGCCGTCGGTACGGGCCCGTTCATCGTCGAGAGTTACGCACCGCGTGACAAGCTCGTCGTGAAGCGCAACCCTGACTACTGGCAGTCCGACGCCGACGGCAACCAGCTGCCCTACCTCGACGGCATCGAGTTCCGCGTCATCGAGGACAGCGAGACGGCCGCCGACGCACTCCGCAGCGGCGACATCGACATCTTCAGCACGTCGGCGGCGCTCGTCATCGCCGACTTCCGCGAAGAGGCCGACGCCTTCCCGATGGTCGAGCAGGACGAGCTCGTCGAGACGAACTACATCCTCATCGACCTCGACAAGCCGGGTCCGCTGCAGGACAAGAACGTCCGCTGCGCACTGTCGCTCGCCATCGACCGTCAGGAGCTCATCGACGCCACCGCCGGTGGCATCCTGCAACCTGCCAACGGTCTGTTCTCGCCCGGCCAGCAGGGCTACCTCGAGGACAACGGTGGCTTCACCGACTTCGACCCCGACACCGCTGCAGCGATGATCGAGGAGTACGAGGCCGCCAACGGTCCTGTCGCCATCGACTACGGCACCACCACCTCGCAGATCAACGCACAGGTGGCCGAGCTGCTGAAGGGCTACTGGGAGGCCATCGGCGTCGACTTCACGTACACGCAGGTGCCGCAGGACTCGTACATCACCAACGCACTCTTCGGTGATCCGGGCTTCTTCGCCTACGGCTGGCGCAACCACGCCGGTGTCCGTCTCGACAGCCAGTACTTCTGGTGGCACTCGGCCAACGCTGCGCCCGACGGTCAGCTCGCGCTGAACTTCGGCCGTATCCGCGACGACGCCGTCGATGCCGGCCTCGAGGCTGCTCGCAGCACCCTCGACGTGGCAGAGGCGACCGCCGCCGCCGAGACGGTGAACCGCACGATGGCGGAGAACTGCTACCAGATCCCCACCTCCTGGACCCTGTGGGGCACCCCCCACAAGCCGGGCGTGAAGGGCCTGGGCGGCACGTGGACCCTGCCCGACGGCACTGCCTCTCGTGACGGCGCCGGTTTCTCCGGCCAGTTCTGGACCCAGACGGTCTGGATCGACCCCGCCGCCTGATCACGGACATTTGACCGCAAGGTCCGGGGAGGGGTGGCACCCGCTGCCCCTCCCCGTCCGTACCCCGTACACCCTGCTCTCACGAGGTTCGCGTGCGTTACTTCCTCAATCGGTTCCTGCAGCTCCTGCTCGTGTTCGTGATCGTCACGTTCACCGTGCTGGTGATCATGCGCATGGGCGCCAACAGCCCAGAGGACCTGGCCATCAAACTCGCCGGCCGCCCCCTCAGCCCTGAGGAGTCGTCCGCGCTCATCAGCAAGTACAGCCTCGACAGCAACTACGTCGTGCAGTACCTGAACTGGCTGAAGAACCTCGTGTTCCACTTCGATCTCGGCTACTCGCCACAGGCCAACATGCCGGTCGAGGAGCTCCTCAAGCCCCGAGTGTGGACCACCATCCTGCTCGGCCTCTACGCCAACTTCTTCGGCCTGCTCATCGCCATCCCGCTGGCCGTGCACCAGGCGTATCGCCGTGACCGGCTGTTCGACAAGGCCGGCAGCATGGCCACCTTCATCGCCGTCGGCATCCCGGGCATCGTGCTCGGCGTGTTCCTGAAGCTGCTCTTCGTGGTCCACTGGCAGATCTTCCCCAGCATCGGCGACAAGGTGTACCCGTGGGAAGACCTGCACGACCACGTCATGAACTTCTTCCTCCCGGCGGTCACCCTCACCATCCCGATCGCCGCCATCTACGCCCGTCTGCTGCGCGCCGACATGGTGATGACGCTGCAGAGCGACTTCATCACGCTGGCCAGCGCGAAGGGCGTGCCACCCGGCCGAGTGGTGTGGAAACACGGCCTGCGCAACTCGCTGTTCTCGCTGGTGACGGCACTCGGCACGCAGCTCGGTGCGCTGCTCGGCTCTGCCGTCCTCGTCGAGACGCTGTTCGACCTCGACGGCCTCGGCTCGCAACTCGTGGTGTCGGTGCTCGGCCGTGACCTGTTCACGGTGCAGAGCTTCGTCGCCATCATCGTGCTCATCGTGGTGACCGTGAACCTGATGGTCGACCTCTCCTACGCACTGATCGATCCCCGTATCCGCCAAGCCCGAGCCCTGGGGTGACCGACATGACCGACGTGATGACCCCCGATCCCACCACCACCATCGACGACCAGGTCGATGCACGGTTCAAGAAGGTGCGCCGCCGGCGCATCCCGCGTTTCGGCGTGCTGTTCGGCATGACCTTCCTCATCGTGCTCATCGCCCTCACGGTGCTCGCCGACTACCTGCCGTTCATCCGCTCCCCAGAGACCGGTGTGAAGGTGAACGGCCGCCTGCAGAGCAACTACAAGCTCGGGCCCGGGTACGTGGCCTGGTGGGGCACCGACGGCAACGGCAAGGACGTGTTCGCGAAGTGCATCTACTACGCGCGCTACACGCTGTTCATCGGTATCGCCTCCACGGCCATCGGGCTCGTGGTGGGCGGTGCGCTCGGCATGCTGGCCGGCTACTTCCGCGGCAAGACCGACCGAGTGATCTCCATCCTCGTCGACTGCCTCCTCGCCATCCCGGCGCTGGTGCTCGCCATCATGCTGGTGAGCCGCCTCGACGACATCAAGGCAGAGATCCCGTTCCTCGGCTGGATGACCCGTCTGTGGCAGATCATCCTCACGCTCAGCATCCTGGCCGTCGCCCCGCTCGCCCGCATCGTGCGTGCACAGACGATGGCGCTGCGTGAACGCGAGTTCGTGCTCGCGGCGCGCAGCATGGGTGCCGGCAACAGCCGCATCATCTTCCGCGAGATCCTGCCGAACCTGGTGCCGACGATGGTCACCGTGGCCGCCACCGGCCTCGGCATCCTCATCGCCGCCGAGGGCGCCCTGGCGTTCATCGGCGTCGGCATCGACACCTCGTGGGGCTTCATGATCAACGCCAACAGGGCACGCCTCGAGAAAGCATGGTGGGCCACGGTGTTCCCGTGCTTGATGCTGTTCCTGACGGTGCTGTCGTTCAACCTCATCGGCGACAACCTGTCCCGCCGATTCGACGTGCGGGAGGCCGCGGTATGAGCATCGGCTCACCTTCGAATGTCACGCAGGCGGCAACCCGCGAGATCGCAGGGCCCCTCCTCGAACTCACCGACGTCAAGACGCACTTCCGCACCGCCCGCGGCCTCGTGCGTGCCGTCGACGGTGTGAGCTTCACGCTCGAGCGCGGCAAGGCGCTCGGCATCGTGGGCGAGAGCGGTTCGGGCAAGACCATCCTCTCCCGTTCCATCATGGGCCTGCTGCCCACGAAGGGCACCGAGCGGCACGGCAGCATCAAGTTCGCCGGCGCAGAGATCGGCAACAAGACCCGCAAGCAGATGCGCGGGATCTGGGGCAAGGAAATGGCGATGATCTTCCAGGATCCCATGACCTCGCTCAACCCGCTGATGAAGATCGGCGATCAGATCGCGGAGCCGCTGAAGATCCACCTCGGCATGTCGAAGGACGACGCGATGGCCACGGCCCGCCGACTCCTCCAGGACGTGCGCATCCCCGAGCCCGACCGTCGCCTGCAGCAGTACCCGCACGAGATGTCGGGCGGCATGCGCCAGCGCGTGATGATCGCCATCGCCATGGCGTGCGGCCCGACGGCGCTGTTCGCCGACGAGCCCACCACCGCGCTCGACGTCACCGTGCAGGCGCAGATCCTCGACGTCATCGCCGAGCAGCGCCGCGACCGCAACATGTCGCTGGTGCTCGTCACCCACGACCTCGGCGTGGTGGCCGGCCACACCGACGAGATCGCGGTGATGTACGGCGGCAAGCTCGTCGAGAAGGCGCCCACCCGTCGCCTGTTCGCGGCGATGAAGATGCCCTACACCGAGGGCCTGCTGGCCAGCATCCCGAAGCTCGAGCAGGTCAGCCACACCCGACTCAACGTCATCCCGGGCCGCCCGCCGGATCTGGTCAACCCGCCCAAGGGTTGCCGGTTCGCGCCGCGCTGCCCCTATGTGAGCCACAAGTGTCTCGAGGAGGAACCCCCCTTGACCGTCACCCCCGACGATCCGGCGCACTCGTACGCCTGCTGGTACCCCGTGGGCTCGCCCGAGTACCACGAGGCCAAGGCTCGCATCGCCACCTCGGCGGAGGCCAACTGATGGCCGGCACCGGAAAGGCGCACCTCCGCCAGGAGGGCGACGTGCTCCTGCGCGTCGAGGACCTGATGGTCGAGTTCCCCGTCGGTCGCACCGGGCTGAAGGTGAACGCCGTCAGCGGCATCAGCTTCGACGTGTTGCGCGGCGAGACGCTCGGCCTCGTCGGCGAGAGCGGCTGCGGCAAGAGCACCACCGGTCGCGCCATCATGCAGCTGCGCCGGCCCGAGGGCGGCTCGGTGTCGTTCGAGGGCAACGAGCTCACCACGATGTCGCTCGACAACATGCGTGAAGCCCGCACCCGCATGCAGATGATCTTCCAGGACCCCATCTCGTCGCTCAACCCGCGCCGCAAGGTGCGCGACATCGTGATGGAGCCGCTCACCATCTGGAAGCGCGGCACCAACGAGGAGCGCAGCGAGAAGGTCGACGCGTTGCTCGCCGAGGTCGGCATCGACCCGGCGCGCGCCGCCGAGAGCCAGCCGCACCAGTTCTCGGGTGGCCAGTGCCAGCGCATCTCCATCGCCCGCTCCCTGGTGCTCGACCCCACGCTCATCATCTGCGACGAGCCGGTCAGCGCACTCGACGTGTCGGTGCAGGCGCAGGTGCTGAACCTGCTCGAGGACCTGAAGGCCAAGCACGGCCTCACGCTCATCTTCATCGCCCACGACCTCGCCGTGGTGAAGAACATCAGCGACCGCATCGCGGTGATGTACCTCGGCAAGATCTGCGAAGTGGCGCCCAGCGACGCGCTCTACGTCGAGCCGGCGCACCACTACACCAAGGTGCTGCTCGACTCCATCCCGGTCCCCGACCCCGATGCCGCGCTGCACAAGGTCACCATCGAGGGCGAGCCGCCGTCGCCGGTGCTGCCCCCGCCGGGCTGCCGGTTCAACCCGCGTTGCCCCGCCGCCGACGACCGCTGCCGCAGCGAGGAGCCGCAGCTCCGCGAGATCAACACGGGCCACTTCGTGGCCTGCCACCACCCGTTGGTGGGTGGCGACGCACCGGTCACGGTGCGCACCACCGTGCTCTGAACCAGCTGCCGAAGATCGCGCTGCCGAACCCTTAGCTGTTCGTGTAGTCGGGCGCCCGGCGCTCGAGGAACGCCACCATCGCCTCACGGTGATCGGCGGTGGCCGACGCCATGATCTGCTGACGGTTCTCGAGGTCGATCGCGTTCTGCATCGCCGGGATCTCGAGCGCGCCCCACATGCCCTCCTTGGTGAGGGCCACACCGAACGGTGCGTTGCGCATCACCTCGTGGGCCTTGGTGATCGCCGCGTCGAGCAACGCGTCGTCGTCGAGCAGATCGACCACCAGACCGATGCGGTAGGCCTCTTCGGCGTCGAACACGCGACCGGTGAGCATCAACTCCTGGGCACGCGCCGCACCCACCAGCCGCGGCAGCACCCAACTGGTGCCGATGTCGCACGCCGACAGGCCGATGCGGATGAACGCCGCGTTGAACTTCGCGGATCGCGCCGCGAGCCGGATGTCGGAGCCGAGCACCAGTGCGAAGCCACCGCCGGCCGCCGGACCGTTCACCGCGGCGATGACCGGCTGGGGCAGCGACCGCAGCTTCGGCATCAGCGTGGCGATGTGCTTCTGCACCGCGAAGCCCGCCTGGGTGCGGCCGAGGTGCTCGGTGTGCGGTGCCGTGCCGTAGCCGCCGAGATCGAGCCCGGCGCAGAAGCCGCGCCCCTCCCCCGTCAGGATCACGACGCGAGCAACCGGATCGACCGCCACCGCGTCGAGGTGCTCGTGCAGCGACTGCACGAGCTCGCCCGTCATGGCGTTGAGCTTGTCGGGGCGGTTCAGCGTGAGCTGCACGATGCCGGGGGCGGGTTCACTGCGTACGACGACGTCCATGCCCCATGCTGTCCCATTCGCCGCGCCGGGAACGAGTTACAGTCGCCGGATGGTCGCTGCCACGCTGCGCGCCTACCGCGCCGGTCGCGGCGACCCCACCACCGTGGTGGGCAACGGCCAGTTCTGGCGCGCCACGCTCACCCCGGAGGGCCCCGGCACGGTGCACCTCGACTGGCGCGACGGGCGGCTGCACACACAGGCGTGGGGCGACGGCGCCGACTGGCTGGTGCGCCAGGCGCCGGCGATGACGGGCGCGCTCGACGACGGTCATGTGTTCGGTCCCGGCACCCACCCGGTGGTGCTCGCCGCGCAGCGCAACCACCCCGGCGTGCGGTTCGGTGCCAGTGGCACGCCGTACCACGAGCTGCTGCCCACCATCCTCGCTCAGCGCATCACCGCGATGGAGGCCGTGCGTCAGTGGCGTGCGCTCTGCGCGGAGCTGGGTGAACCGGCACCCGGCCCTGCCGACGTGGTGGGTGGGCTCCTGCTCCCGCCCGATCCCGCCCGCCTGGTCGATCGACCGGCCTGGTGGTTCCATCCGCTCGGCATCGAGGCGAAGCGGGCCGAGGCGCTGCGCACCGTGGCACGCCACGCACCGCGGCTGCACGAGTGGAGCAACCGCCCCGACCTCGGTGATCGCCTCGCGCTGTTGCCCGGCATCGGCGTGTGGACCATCGGCAGCGTCCTGTCCATCGCCGCCGGCGATCCCGACGCCGTCGCCGTCGGCGACTACCACCTCAAGAACGTCGTCGTGCACGCGCTCACCGGCCGCCCCCGAGGCACCGACGAGGAGATGCTCACGCTCCTCGAACCGTACGCCGGGCAGCGTGGCCGGGTAGTGAAGTTGCTGCTCCTCGACGGCCACCGGGCACCCAAGTTCGGCCCTCGCCAACGGGTGCTGCCCATGAACCGTTGGTGACACGGTTGTGGTGTTAGCGTCCCCTCGCTCCACATCCGGATCCGCGCCACACCCATGACCGACACCACCTCCATCGACGCGCCCGAGGCGCCGGCCCCGACACCCCGGTCGTGGCGTGCGGCGCTGCAGAAGGCCGGCCTCGTCTACCTGCTGTCCCGGTTGTGTGTCGCTGTGGGCGCGGGCATCGTCGCTGCCGAACTGAAGGCCGACGAGAACAAGCGTGTCGCCGACTTCCCGTTCGCGAAGTGGGCCGACCCGCACTACGCGAACAAACCCATCCCTGGCAACGCGCTGCGCCCCATCCTCGATGTGCTCACGTCGTGGGACGGCATCTGGTACCTGCGCATCGTGCGCAATGGCTACCCCACCTCGGTGCGCCCCAACGTCACCTACTTCGTGCCCGACGCGCGGGCGGCGTTCTTCCCCACCTACCCGATGGTCGTGCGGGCCGTCGATCGCGTGCTGCCCGGCGGCGACACCATCGCGGCGCTCGCCGTCAACCTCGTGCTCGGTGCCATCGCGATCTGGCTCATCGGGCTGCTCGCCCGCGAGCTGTTCGACGTGCAGGTGGCCGAGCGCACGATGATCCTCGTCGCGCTGTTCCCCGGCAGCTTCGTGCTGTCGTTCGCCTACACCGAAGCACTGCTGCTCACCGTCGGCGCGGCGTGCATGTGGTTCCTGCTCAAACGCAACTGGTGGCTGGCGGGCCTGTTCGCCGCCATCGGCACCGCCACCCGACCCAACGGCATCGCGCTCATCGCCGCGTGCGCGGTCGCGTCGTTCTTCGCCATCAAGGAACGCCGCGAGTGGATGTCCCTCGCCGCGCCGCTGCTGTCACCGCTCGGCTTCGTCGGGTTCATGTGGTTCCTCGGCAACCACACCGGTGAGCGCAGCGTGTGGTTCCGCGTGCAGACCGAGGCGTGGGGCGAGGGCACCAGCTTCGGCCTCACCGCCATCCGCCGCACGTGGGAGGCCTTCACCAGCCCGCTCACCTCGCCCACCAACACCATCACGGCGTTGTCGGTGGTCACGCTCGTCGTGCTGCTGTGGTTCCTGAAGCAGCACCGCCTGCCGTGGTTCATGGTGGCCTACTGCGCGGTCATCGTGCTGCTGATGGTGATGCCCGAGACCGTCACCGCACGGCCTCGCTTCGTGTTCACCGCCTTCCCGCTGTTCATCTCGGCGGGTGCATGGTTCACCCGCGACGACCGGCGCGACTGGTGGCCGTACGTGCTGTCGGCGTGCGCCGCCGGGTTGGTCGGGCTCACCGGTCTCTACGGGGTGTACGGAGCCATCCCGTGACCGAACGACGCTCGCGGCTCACCGCCGGCGTCACCCGGGCGAACCTCGCCCTCCTGGCCTTCGTCGCGTACGTCCCGGCACTGCTCACCAAGCCGGGGCGGATGCCGACCGACACCAAGCTGTTCCTGTACCTCGACCCGGGCCGCCTCGTCACCGACGCCCCGTTCACGTGGGACGCAAGGCAGTTCGGCGGCTGGGTGCCGCACCAGACCATCGCCTACCTGTGGCCGCAGGGCCCGTGGTACTGGGTGTTCGAGCAGTTCGGTGTGCCCGACTGGGTGGCGCACCGGCTGTGGATCGGCACGCTGCTGTTCCTCGGTGCATGGGGTGTGCTGTGGACGGCGCGTCTGCTCGGCCTCACCCGTGGCGGCGCGCTCGCCGCGTCGTTCGTCTACATGCTGTCGCCCTACGTGCTGCCGTACCTCTCGCGCACGTCGGCCATGCTGCTCCCCTGGGCCGCGCTCGGCTGGATCGTCGGGCTCACCATCCGTGCCGCCACGAGCGGCCACCGCTGGCGACACCCTGCGTTGCTCGCGCTCGTGCTGCTGTCGTGCAGCGCGGTCAACGCCACCGCGGTGATGATGATCGCGCCGGCACCCATCCTGTGGCTCGCGCACGCGGTGTTGCAGCGCACCGTCCCCTGGCAGCGCGCCGTCGCCGCCGCCGCGCGCATCGGCGTGCTCGCCGCCGGCGTGTCGCTGTGGTGGATCGCGATGCTCCGCGCGCAGGGCACCTGGGGAGCGGACGTGTTGTCGTACAGCGAGAGCCTCCAGGCCACGTCGCTCACGTCCACCTCCACCGAGACGCTGCGCGGCGCCGGGTACTGGCTGTTCTACATCCGCGACCCGTACGCCTTCACCACCACCGCTGCGCAGCCGTACATGGAGAGCGGACGGGCGGTCGTGCTCAGCTTCGGCATCGTGGTGCTGTGCCTGCTCGGCCTCGCCGTCACCCGCTGGTCGCAACGGCGCTTCGCTGCGGCGCTGGTGTTCGTGGGCATCGTGCTCGCGGTGGGCGTGCACCCCATCGACGACGCGTCGCCGCTCATGTCGCCGCTCGCCGAGAACTCGCGCAGTGCGATGGCGCTGGCCATCCGCAGCTCCACCCGCGCGCTCCCGATGTCGAACCTCGGCCTCGCACTGGGCGTCGGCGCGCTGGTGGCCGCGCTGGGCGCCACCCGGTGGCGAGCCCGCATGCTGGCGCCCGTCGTGGTGGTGGCCGTCGCCATCCTCAACTTCCCGGTGCTGTGGAACGGCGGCCTCGTCGACCCCGCCCTCGAACGCGACCAGGACCCACCCGCCGCATGGCAGCAGGCGGCCGACGACCTGTCCGCCACGTCGTCGGAGTACCGGGTGCTGCAGTTGCCCGGCTCGGAGTTCGGGGCGTTCCGCTGGGGCTACACCGTCGATCCGCCGCTGCCGGGCATGACCACCAAGCCGCTCGTCACCCGCGACCTGCTCCCCCTCGGCTCGGCCGGCCTGATGGACCTGCTCTACGCGCTCGACGACCGTGTGCAGACCGGCACGCTCGACGCCGCGGCGCTGGCACCGGTGGCGAGGTTCCTCGGCGTCGACACGGTGTGGCTCGCCAACGACCTCGCGTTCGACCGGTTCCGCACACCGCGACCCGCCCAGGCCGCCGACGAGCTCCTGGCGGCCGACGACATCGGTGACCCGGTCTCGTACGGCGACCCGGTGGTCAACATCCCCGACATCCCGATGGTCGACGAGCACGCACTGGTCGAGGCCCGCAGCAGCGACGCTGCCCGTCCCGTCGTGCAACTCGCACCCGTGGCCGACCCGGTGTCGATCGTCCGCGCCGGCGACCACGTGGTCGTGCTCGTCGGCAGCGGCGACGGTGTGCTCGACGCCGCCGCAGCCGGACTGCTGCACGGCGACGAAGCGCTGCTCTACGCCGCCGATGGGCCGACCGGTGACGCGGCCATGGTCGTCCTCACCGACACCAACCGCGACCGCGCACACCACTGGCGGAGCTCGCAGGACGTCACCGGCTTCACCGAGTCGGGCGGTCCCGGCAGCGACCAGCTCCGGTTCGACGAGGGCGACCAGCGTCTGCCCGTGTTCGGTCTCGTCGACGATGCCGCGCAGCAGACCACGGCGTCGCTCGACAGCGGGCTCGTGGTGCGCGCCAGCGGCTACGGCGAACCGTTCGCGTATCGCCCCGAGCAGCGGCCCGCGATGGCCGTCGACGGCGATGCCGACACCGCCTGGGTGGTGGCCGATCGCGCCGACCCGGTGGGCCACTTCATCGAGATCTCCGACAACGACGGGCGGCTCACCCTCCTCCAGCCCGCCGGCACCGACCGACGGATCACGTCGGTCCGCATCACCGACATCGCCGGCAGCGCCGGACCGATCGACGTGGCGCTCGACGAACGATCGCTCACACGACCGGGCCAGCACGTCGACGTCACCCCGGGTGCCGCGCTGCGCATCACCATCACCGGTGTCACGTCCGGCCGCGACGCGGTCGGGTTCGCCGAGCTCGGCATCGGCGAGCACACCGAAGTGGTGCGGCTGCCGTCGTACGAGGAGCCGGCCGACACCCCGTTCGCCGTCGTGCTCACCCGTGAACGCACCGACCCGCTGAACGGGTGGCGCAGCGACCCCGAACGCTCGCTCGTCCGCGAGTTCACCACCGCGAACGCGCACGACGTGCAGGCCACCGTCACGCTGCGGATGAACGCCCGGGCCGACGAACAGGTGCTCAACCAGTGGGAGGGCACCGACGGTCCCGTGGCCAACCGCCGTCTCACCGGCGACCTCGGCTCACGTGCCGTGTACGCCACCGATGGCGACCCCGCCACCGCGTGGACGTCACCGTTCGACGACGCGGTCGGCAGTTCGATCCGATTCCGGATCGGCCCGCTCGGCGTCGACACGCTGACCCTGCAGCAGCCGGTCGACGAACTGCACTCCACCATCACCGGCATCAACGTCGCGAACGACAACGTCACGATGGACCTCGCGGTGCCCGCACCCGATGCGGACGGCATCAGCACCGTGGCGCTCACCGAGCCCCTGCCCGAAGGCCCGCTGCAACTGACGGTCACCGCCGTCGACGCCCGCAGCACCACCGACCGCCGGTTCGCCGAGCCCGTCACCCTGCCGGTCGCACTGCGCGAGGTCACGGCGCCCGGGCTCGGCCACACCGAGTTCCGCGTCGCCGACCACGTCCCGTTCTGCACTGCGCTCGGCACGCTCGACGACGCGCCGCTCGAGGTGGAGATCAGCGACGGCCTCATCGCCCGGTTGATGGCGGGCGAGGCCGTCGACGTGCCGACGTGCGGCACCACCAACATCGCGCTCGAGGCCGGCACGCACCGCCTCACCACCGAGCCCGGCCTCGAGACGGGCATCGACATCGACCGGGTGGTGCTGCGCACCGCCGACGCCACCCCCAGCAACACCGCATCACCCGAGGTCACCGTCACCCGCACCCGCCTCACGCGCACCGCCTCCGTCGCACCGTGCCCCGGCGGCTGCTGGTTGGTGATGGGCGAAGGGTTCAACACCGGCTGGTCCGCACACACCGACGCCGGCGACCTGGGGTCGCCCACCCAGATCTCGGGTGGCATGAACGGGTGGTGGCTCCCGCCGAGCACCGAACCGACCGTCGTGCACATCGAATGGGACGCGCAGACGCCCGTCACCGCCGCACTCGTCGCCTCGCTGCTCGCCGTGCTCGGCTGCCTGTACCTCGCGCTTCGCCGCAAGCCAGCCCGACGCGACGCCATCGCGTTCTCGCCCGCACCGCCGCGCCTCGACCGCCACGTGCTGGCGCCCGCATCGTGGCTCGATGCCGGTCTCGCCGCGGCCGCCGTCGTGCTGCTCACCGCGCTCGTCGCCTCGCCGCGCACCGCGGTCTACGCCGTCGTGCCCGCCCTGCTGGTGGTGGTGTTCCGTCGACCGCGCATCGCCGCGCTCTGCGGTGTCGGCCTGATGGCGCTGCTCTCCGCACGCATCCTCCAGCGCGTCGTGCAGTACCGCCCGCCTGCGAATGCCGGCTGGCCCGGCTGGTTCGAGCGCATGCACCGGCCAGGGCTGCTCGTCGTGGTGCTCGTGCTGTGTGCCGCGCTCAGCGCACGCGATGGGGACGACGAGCCCACCACCACGACACCGCCGCCGCACTGAGCACCACCAACGACGGTTCGGCCGTCGACCGGATGCGGTGCCCGCCGTAGAACAGCACCGTCGTGCACAGCACCACCAGGACCGGCACGAGCAGCAGCGACCACACACGGCGTGGCAGCCGGCGGACGCCCACGACGGCCAGCAGCGCCAGCACCCAGAACATCACGATGCCCGTCCACGCCGCCCACTCCGGGCGCTCCTCCCCCACGTCCTGGTGCACCAGGTCGCTCAGGCCGTACAGGTCGAGCGTGCGGGCCAGCCTCGCGACCACCACCTTGGGCACCTCGGTGACATGGTCGGCCACGTAGCGCAGGCCCATCGACCGATGGCGGGCCGATCGCACGCTCGGCTCCTCGTCGGCCCGGTAGTCGGGATCGGCGACGATGCACTCGATGGTCCAACCGCCGATGTCGCCACCGCGGTACATCGCATCGCAGTTGGCACCCAACCAGGTGGTGCCGTCGTTCGTGGTGAGCAGCACCGGCCGCTCGAACCGGGCGAGGTTGAACACCACCCACGGCGACACCAGCACACCGGCCGCCACCACGGCCAGCACCACCGGCCGCCAGTCGAGCGTGATGCGCCGCCGGGCGACGGCCACCCAGATCGCCACGAGCGGCACGAACAGCGCCAACTCGCTGCGCGCCAGCGTCGCCAACCCGAGCGCGAGGCCCAACCAGGCCGCAGCGCGCCACGCCGCCCGACCGTCGTCGGCGTGCGCCAGCCGCCATGCCGCCCACAGCGAGCAGCCGATGCACAGCATGCTCACGCTCTCCGACATCACCAGCCCGTCGTTCATCCACAGGTTCGGGTACAGCGCAGCGATCCACGCCGCCACCACACCCACGCGCCGACCGGCGACCTCGGTGGCGAACCGGCCGAGCACCCACACCAGGGCGATGCCCGTCGCGACCGTGACCAGCCGCTGCCACCGGTAGAAGTCGTCGCCGACGCTCACGGGCGCCATCAGGATCGACGTCAGCGGACCGTGCTCGGCCCCCGGGTGCTCGGGGAAGAACACCTCCCGGAACCAGATGCCGCGCAGCAGCTGGTGGGCCTGCCCGGCGTAGTACAGCGAGTCGTTCACCAGCAGCGGCGAGCTCCACTTCGACAGGAAGTACACCACCCGCACGAGTGCGCCGACGCCGACCGCGGCCCAGAGCGCCCGGCGGGCGGTGACGGCGTCGATCTCGTCCCTCATGATCGCCGCAACCGTACTCCGGACCTCCGGTAGCATCACGGCCCGTGACCGTCCACGCCCGCCGCTGCCTGTCCGTGGTGGTCCCCTGCTTCAACGAGGAAGCCACCATCGAGGAGCTGCTGTGGCGCGTGCTCGAGTCGCCGTGGGTGCACGAGGTGGTGGTCGTCGACGACGGCAGCACCGACAAGAGCCGCGACATCCTCGCCCAGTTCGACCATCCGCTCGTTCGGGTGCACCTCCAGCCGCGCAACATGGGCAAGGGTGCTGCGCTGCGCACCGGCTTCGGCCTCGTCACCGGCGAGTACGCCGTGGTGCAGGACGCCGACCTCGAGTACTCCCCCGACGACTACGGGCTGCTGCTGCAACCGCTCGAACGCGGCCTCGCCGACGTGGTCTACGGCTCGCGCTTCCAGAGCGGTGCGCCGCACCGGGTGCTCTACTTCTGGCACACCGTCGGCAACCGGCTGCTCACCCTGCTGTCGAACATGATGACCGACCTCAACCTCACCGACATGGAGACCTGTTACAAGGTGTTCCGTCGCGAGATCATCCAGGCCATCGACATCGAGGAGGACCGCTTCGGGTTCGAGCCCGAGGTGACGGCCAAGGTGGCGGCCATGCGGGTGCGGGTCTACGAGGTCGGCATCTCGTACGACGGCCGCACCTACGCGGAGGGCAAGAAGATCGGCTGGCGCGACGGCGTGCGCGCTGTGGTGTGCATCGCCCGGTACAGCCCCATCGGCGTCCGTGTGCGCAGCCTCACCGGCGGTGCGCGATGAAGGTCGGCGTGCTCGTCGTGGCGTACAACGCCGAGTCCACGCTCGCGGCGGTGCTCGACCGCATCCCCGACGCCACCCAGCTGCAGCTGGCCGAGGTGCTCGTGCAGGACGACCACTCCACCGACGACACGCACGGCGTGGCACAGGAGTACCACGGCAACAACCCGCGCTTCCACCTCACCGTGGTGCGCCACCCGCAGAACCTCGGCTACGGCGGCAACCAGAAGGCCGGCTACACGTACGCCATCAACCACGGCTGGGACGTCGTGGTGCTGCTCCACGGCGACGGCCAGTACGCACCCGAGGTGATGGGCGAGATCATCGCCCCCATCGTCGAGAGCGACGCCGATGCCGTGTTCGGGTCGCGCATGATGCACCGCGGCCAGGCCCTGAAGGGCGGCATGCCGATGTACAAGTACGTCGGCAACCGCATCCTCAGCACCACCCAGAACGCGCTCACCGGGCTGCAACTCAGCGAATGGCACTCCGGCTACCGGGCGTACCGCGTCAGCGCGCTCGAGCAACTGCCGTTCGTCGGCAACTCCGACGGGTTCGACTTCGACACCGAGATCATCCTCCAGCTCGCCGCGGCGAAGATGAACATCGTCGAGGTGCCCATCCCCACCTACTACGGCGACGAGATCTGCCACGTCAACGGCCTCGAGTACGCGAAGGACGTCGTCATCGACACGGTCCGCTACCGCCTCGGCCGTTCCGGCTTCGGCAGCGGCCGGCTCGGGCGCGTCAGCGAGCCGTACGCGTTCAAGCCGTCGCCGTACAGCTCGCACGGCCGCATCCTGCAGATGGTGCAGGGCCGCCCGCCGCTGCGCATCCTCGACGTCGGATGTGGTCCCGGCTGGCTCGCCGCCGCGCTCACCGACGACGGCCACACCGTGGTGGGCGTCGACATCGCCGAGGCCGAGGGCGTGCGGCAGCGGATGAGCCGATTCGTGCAGGCCGACCTCTCCCAGGGCATCCCTGACGAGGTCGGCGACGACTTCGATCTCGTCATCGGCGCCGACGTCATCGAGCACCTCGCCGACCCCGCCGAACTGCTCGGCGACATGGCGTCGCGAGTGCACGCCCATGGCAGCATCATCGCCAGCGTGCCCAACATCAGCCACTGGTACCCGCGGGTCCGCATCACCGCCGGCCGGTTCGACTACGACCAGCGCGGCGTGCTCGACGCCACCCACCTGCGGTTCTTCACCCGCCGCCGGTTCCTCCGGGTGGCCGAGGAGGCCGGGCTCGAGCAGGTCGCCTTCCGGCACACCGGCCTGCCGCTCGACGCGCTCGGTCTCAGCGACCACGCGCTCGTCGCGGGCACCGTCGGGCGCGCCGACCGACTGCTGGTGAAGTGGTGGCCCACCATGTTCGCCTACCAGTTCGTGTACGAGTTCCGCCCGTGGCGGGGCGGCGCCCTCCGCAACGACGCACGATGATCACCGGCCCGGCGGCCACCAGCGCGCTCGACCGGTACGAGCCGTCGCTCGACGGGATGCGCGGCCTCTGCATCGCCGCCGTCGTCGCGTTCCACGCGTGCGCGATGGCGGGCCTCGACGGCTGGTTCCGCGGCGGCTTCATCGGCGTGTCGGTGTTCTTCACGCTCAGCGGATTCCTCATCACGTCGCTGCTCCTCCGCGAGCACCACGACACCGGGTCCATCCGGTTGCGCACGTTCTGGGCGCGCCGCATCCGCCGCCTGTGGCCCGCCTCGCTGCTTGTCGTGGCCGTCGTGGTCGTGCTCAGCGCGGTCGACACGCTGTCCGCCCGCGCCGGCGACGCCATCGCCGCGGCCTGGAACGTCACCAACTGGCACGTCATCGCCGGCGGCGACGAGAAGCTGCTGCAGACCATCGTCGGCCCGCTCGGCCCCACCTGGTCGCTCGCCGTGGAAGAGCAGTTCTACATGGTGCTCGCGTTGCTCCTCGTGCTGTTCCGACGGGCACTCGTGCCCGTTGCCGCCGCCGGCATCGTCGTGCCGCTCGTGCTCTCGAACACCCTCACCGACTGGCAGCCGACGCTCGAGTTCCACACCGTGCTGCGCATGCCGGAGCTGTTCGCCGGGGTTCTCCTCGCGGTGTGGATGCGCAGCGACCGGGCACCGCAGCCGTCGACTGCCGCTGCGGATGCGATGGCGTTCGGCGGCAGCGCGGTGCTGCTCGGGCTGTTCCTGTTCGCCGACTACACGCCGCCGTGGCTGCTGCGCGGCGGCTACGCCCTGGTGGCCGCCACCACCGTCGTCACCATCATCGGGCTGTTGTGCGGGCACCGCTCCCGGACCGCGTTCGCGACGGTGCCGCTGCGCCCGCTCGGCCTCGTGAGCTATTCGCTGTACCTCGTCCACTGGCCGGTCATTCTCCTGCTGCGCAACCACGACGGCGGGCTCGACGGCGTGCCGTTGATGCTGCTGATGGTGGCCGTGTCCCTCGCCGCGGCCACCGCCCTCCACCTCGGCGTCGAGCGCCCGGTGCGCCGGATGGCCACTCCCGACCTGCCCACCATCGCCGTCGGCATCGCCGCCGTCGGCGCGGTCACCGTTGCGAGCCTGGTGCTGCTGTGAAGCACCTCTGGCGGCAGCACCGCTCCCCCGAGTCGCAGCTCGCGCGCCGCATCGCGCTCGGCGCCACGCTGCTGTTCCTGCTCATCGTCACCCGCGGCCGCCCGTGGGACCTGTTCGACCGCGGCGCCTTCAGCACCGACTTCTACGACGGGCAGGCACGAGCGTTCCTGCACTTCCGACTCGACGTGCCCGCCGGTCTGGCCGGGCCCGAGGGCTTCCTCATCGACGGTCGCACCTACCTGTACTACGGGCCCTTCCTCGCACTGCTGCGTCTGCCGTTCGTGGCCACCGGCCACTGGATCGACGGCCGCCTGTCCGCTCCCTCACTGGTGCTCGCGTTCTTCCTGGCCTGCACGTTCACCCGGCACGTCGCCGAACGCGCCGCACGGGTGCTCGGCGGCGGCTCGCCCCGTCGCACCGCGGCGCTCGTCGCCGCCGTGGCCTGCTCGCCGGCGCTCAGCCTCGCCGGCTGGAACAGCGTCTACGACGAGACCGAGATGTGGGCGTTCGCGCTGTTCCTCGCCACCACCGTCGCACTCCTCGCGCTGTGGGAGCGCCCCTCCACCCGCACCCTCGTGCTGGCGGTGCTGGCCGGCACGGCGACGGTGCTCACCCGATCGTCGGTGGGCATCGGTGCGCTCGCGGCGGTCGGCCTCGTGGGCCTGCTGCTGTGGCGACGTGACCATCGGCTCGCGCTGTACGCCTGTGGCGGCGCGGTGCTGGGCGTGCTCACCAACGTGATGATGAACCTCGCCAAGTTCGGCACGCTGCTCGACCTCCCTGCCGATCGCCAGCTGCTCACCCTGCAGAACGCCGACCGCGCCGCCTGGTTCGCCGGCAACGACGGCAGCTTCTTCAGCCCGCGGTTCCTGCCGACCACCGTGGTGCAGTACCTCCGCCCCGATGCCGTCCGCTTCGAACGGCTCGTGCCGTTCGCCCGGTTCGGCCCGCTCGCCCACGAGTACGGCTCGTACCCGCTGGAGGGCAACACGCCGGCATCCTCGCTCCCCACGTCCGCCACGCTGCTGTGCCTGCTCGCCGTCATCGGCGTCTGGGTGGTGGCGAAGCGCCGCGCCTGGCCGTTCGCCTCCATCTGGGTGGGCGCCGTCATCGCCGCCGTCCCCAGCTTCCTCATCGGCTTCGTCGCCAACCGCTACCTCACCGACATGTTGCCCGCGCTCGTGGTGCCGGCCGCTGCCGCGGTGGCCGTCGTCGCCCTGCCGGCCGGGGCTGCGGCGAAGTGGGCGAAGGCGGGCTTCGTGGTGCTCGTGGTGTGGGGCACGTGGGTCAACACGTCGTTCGCACTCTGGACCCAGAACCTCAAGGCACCCGGCTTCACCGAGTTCCGGTACGACCTCGACGATCTCGTGTTCGGCGGCGCGCCGCCCTCGGTGGTGCCGTTCGAACCGGGCATGGTCGTGCCACGCGACGGCGTGGTGGCCATCGACGGCCAGTGCCAGGGCCTGTACATCGCGGAACAGGGCAACTGGGTGCCGCTGGAGCTCGCCGACGGCGTGCGGCGCCTCGACGGCACCTACGTGGCCGGTGGCGACGCCGTGGTCATCACCACCGCCGACGCCGAGATCCGCATCGACAGCCACGACGGCACGCTGTTCGCGAGCTACCAGCCCGACGAGGGCGAACCGGTGACCGGCTCACCCATCGACGTCCCCGACGGCGAGCACCGCGTCCGCATCACCTCCGACCCCGTCACCGGGCAGCTCGCCGTGCTGGTCGACGACCAGGTGGCCCTGTTCGCGTTCGCCGCACCCGACCTCACCGACGCCGACATCACCGACACCCTGCAGCGCGAGCCTCGGAGCGACGGTGGCACACCGATCTGCGCCGAGCTGGAGGCCCGGCAGTAGTGTCCTCCCCGTTGGAACCCGACCAGGTCACCCCCCTCGAACAGCAGCAGATGCGAGTCGCCGGCGAGACCGGTGACACGTTCTGGCACCGCGTCCGCTTCCGGCTCGTGGCCCAGGCCGCAGCCCGCAGCGGCGCCGACACCGTGCTCGACATCGGGGCAGGTTCCGGGCAGCTCGGCGACTGGTTGGCCCGCTCCCCCCGACCGCTGCACTACCGCTTCGAGGAGCTCTCGCCGGTGCTCGATGCCGCGCTCGCTGCGCACTTCGGCGCCGACCACCGCGGCGACCCGCACGCACGCATCCCGGCCGCCACCATCGTCACCATGCTCGACGTGCTCGAGCACATCGACGACGACCTCGGCGTGCTCCGCGGCATCCAGCAGCGCATGGAGCCGGGCGCGCAACTGCTGCTCACCGTGCCCGCGTTCCAGTGGGCGTTCACGTCGTGGGACACCTCGCTCGGGCATCACCGCCGCTACTCCAAGTCGCAGGTGCGCACCCTCTCCCGCGCCGCCGGCTTCCGCGTCGACCACTGCAGCTACCTGTACCCCGAGCTCCTGCCGCTGGTTGCCGTGCGCAAGCTGCAGCGCGGCGAGCGCGAGCACGCCGACTTCCCCGAACTGCCGCGCATCGTCGACCGCTCGGCCGAGGTGTTCAGCCGCGGCACCACCGCACTGCGCCGGGTCTGGCCGGCGGGCACGTCGGTCACGGCACTCCTGACGAAGGCCGGGTCGCCGAAGTGATCTGGGTGGTCAGCCCGATGATGTTCGACACCGAGTCGTACACCCGCCTGCGCCGCGAGGTGCGCGACGCGGTCACCGCGTCGGGCGATCACCGCGAGCTCCGGTTCCTCGTGGTCGACGACTCGGCAGGCACCGACCCCGACGTCGCCCCGCTGCTCACGCTCGACGACGTGGAGGTGCTCACGCCGCCGTTCAACCTCGGCCACCAGCGGGCCATCGTCTACGGATTGCGCCACCTCGCGCCCGGCCTCGCCGACGACGACGTCGTGGTCACGATGGACTCCGACGGCGAGGACCAACCGGCCGACGTGCCCCGGCTGCTCGCCGCGCTGCAGTCCACCGGCGCCGCACTGGTGCTGGCCGAGCGCACGAAGCGCTCCGAGCCGCTGCTGTTCCGGGTGCTGTACTCGATGTTCCGGGTGTTCTTCCGCTTCATGGCCGGCATCACCGTGCTCTCCGGCAACTTCGCCGCCCAGCGGGCCGATTCGCTGAAGGCCACCGTGCACCACCCGAGCTTCGACCTCTGCTATTCGTCCACGCTGCTGGCCCTGCGCCGCGCCACTGCCACCGTGCCGTGCGCCCGTGGGCACCGCTTCGCCGGCCGGTCGCGGATGAACACGTCGTCGCTCATCGCCCACGGCATCCGCATGCTGATGCCGTTCTCCGAACGCGTCGCCGCGCGCATGCTCGTGGTGGCCGCGGCGTCGTTCGTGGCGTTCGCCACCCTGCTCACGCTCACCGCCACGTCGGTGTTCGCCGGCCCCACCGCGGTGGCGCTCACCACGGCGGCCGGCGTGCTGTTCACCACCACGTTCGTCAGCTTCCTCGTGCTGTTCTCCGGCTTCTCGCAGTCGTCGTCGGTGGCCATGAAGGGCCTCGGCACGCCGTGACGGCACGGCAGGCAGCGTGGATGCGCGGCGTCATGCTGGCCGCCGCGATCCTCCCCATCGTGGTCGCCATCGTGCGTGCACTGGCGCACCACTGGTTCCCCATCGGCGACAACGCCCTCCTGTACATCCGCGTCGTCGACGTCGGCACCGAGCACCACCCGTGGCTCGGCTCGTGGACATCTGCGTCGCTGAGCGTCGGCGAGAACATGAACAACCCCGGTCCGCTGTACCAGGACCTGGCCGCGCCGTTCGCGAAGCTCTTCGGCCCCGGGCCCGGCGCCGCCATCGGCGTCGGCACGCTCAACATCCTCACGGTCATCGGCATCAGTGCCGCCGCACGCCGCATCGGTGGTTGGCTGGTCGAGCAGTGGGCGCTGCTCGCCGCCGTCGCCCTCGTGTGGACCATGGGCAGTGAGCTCCTCATCGACATCTGGCAGGCGCACGCCCTGCTGCTGCCGTTCCTGCTGCTGCTCGTGCTGCTCGTCGGCCTCGCCGATGGGCAGACCTGGGCGCTCGCCTGGTCGCTGGCGGTGGCCTCGGTGCTGGTGCAGACCCACATCAGCTACGCCTACATCCTCGCCATCCTGTGGCCCGCGGCGTTCATCAGCTACCTGCTCGTGCGACGTGGCCGTCCGCACCTCCCGTGGCGCCAGGCGGTGTGGTCGAAGCGCACGCTGTACCTCGGCGTCGGCCTCCTCGTGCTGTGGTCGCAGACGCTGATCGAGCAGTTCTTCGGCCCCGGCAAGGGCAACCTCAGCCGCCTCGCGGGCAACGCCGGCGGTGGCGACCTCCAGGTCGGCATGCGGCAGTCGTTGGGCGTGGTGGCGCGCATCTTCGCCCTCCCACCGTGGTGGCTGCGCAACGGGTTCTCCACCTCGGTGCCGAGCACCCCACTCTCCGGCACTCCCGACGACCCTCGCATCGAGATCGCCGACCTGCCGTCCACCGTCGTGGCGCTGCTGGCGGTGGCGCTGCTCGTGGCGCTGCTCGTGTTCGGGGCGGTGCGCCATCGCCGCACGGACCGACACGTGCTGGGCAACGCGTCACTGATGGCCGCGGTCGGTGTGGTCGGCAGCGTCCTCGCCGTCGCCAACCTCACCGTCGGCCCGGTCGGGCTCGCCGCCCACCACGTGCGCCTGCTGTGGCCGCTCGCGGTGTTCGTGCACGTCACCGCGCTCGCGGTCGTCGTCACCGAGATCCGGGTGCGGCTGCCCGAGCAACTGCCGCGGGCCACCGCCTTCGCGTTGCCGTCCGCCGCCGCCGTCATCGGCCTCCTGGCGCTCCCCTACGAAGCACATCCGCAGGGCCCGGTCGCCGACTACGCCACCATGCCCACGATGCGCCGCATCATGCCGAACATCGACCGCCTCGCCGACGTCGACCCCGTGCTGTACGACATCAGCAACCTCCGCCCGTTCGAGCCGTACAGCAGCACGATGATGATGACCATGCAGGACATGGACATCGAGTTCCGCGTCGACGACGAGGGCATGGTGCGCCAGCTCGGCGAATCGCGCCGCGCCGACGGCGCCGAGGGTGCCCGCGTGTTCCAGCTGCAGGGCCCGCAGGCCATCCTCTACGACGGCGACGCCTGCCTCATCGGGCTGGCCAGCCAGCTGTCACCGGCCGACGAGGTCACCGCAGGCGAACAGGCCGACGTGCTCATCGACCGGTTGGTGCAGGGCTCGTTCGGCGTGTCGGAGGACGCACTGGTGGAGGCCTCGGAGCAGCAGATCGCCGACCTCGACGCCGCACTCGGCGGCGACCGCGACGCCGCCCGCCGACTCGTCTACGAGGGCACGATCAGCTGGTGGTACCACCACGGCCAGATCGACGCCGCCGAGGACCCCGGCCCGCTGTTCCCGCTGGTCGACACCTACCTCAACACGGCGTACGCGTTGTACAGCGACCAGTCGGCCCCCTGCGTCGACTGAGCCCGCCGGCCGATCAGAACGTGCCGGGCGGTGCAAGGAACACCGCCGTCTCCTGGCCGAGCACGAGCATGCGAGCCATCTTCTGCTCGATGGCCGTGGGCAACCGCGGGTCGAGCGAGGCGCCGAACAGGTTCGTGTCGACCATTTCCACCAGGTCGTCGAGACCGGCAGCACGCAGCTCGTCGACGACCTCCTGGTGCAGCCCCTCGTACTCGGCGAGCTCCTCGGCGGACCGCGGCTCGAAGTACGCGACCTCCTCCGCCCCCTCGCGTTCGCGCCATGCCGCGACGTTGACACCCGTGGCGAGCACGAGCTCCGCCGTCGCCCGGTCGGGTGACGTGATGCGGTGCGGCGTCACCGGCACGCGGTACGTCTCGTACGCGCGGGCGTCGAAGCCACGCCGCTCGAGCTCACTGATCAGCCCGTACCCCTGCGAGCCGAAGTAGTACGCGTCGTTCCACACCACCGCGTACACGCCGTCGGGATCGAGCGCCGCGGCCGTGTCGTCGAGCACCGCGTCGAGCGAACGCGACAGGCGCGGCTCGGGCGGGTCGACCATCACCGCGTCCTTCACGAAGAACAACCCGGCCACTGCGCCCATCGCCACGGCGACGCGCACCAGCGGCAGCGGACGGCCCTCACGGCGCCGCCACCACAGCACGCCCGTCCACACCGTGGCCACGACGGCCAACAGCGAGATGGCCCAGGCCCACAGCGTGAGGTAGTACCAGACCTTGCCGAAGATGCGCCCGGTCGACATCACGGCCACCGCCGTGCCGACTGCGACCACGACGTGCAGGCGCACCAGACGCTGCTCGCGCCACCGGACCGCGGCCACGAACGCCACCAGCCAGGCCACCAGCACGACGAGACCGATGCCCCACCGGCCACCCGCAAGGTCGTCGAGCGTGGCCAGATGGTCGTCGGAGCGTGTCACCGTGCCCGTGAGCACCCGGGTGACGTCGAAATGGGCGAGCACGGTCTTCACACCCGTCCCCATGCCCACCGGATCCTCCGGCGGCGACAGGAAATGACGGCGAAGCATCGTGATGTTGCCCGGATCGCGGCGCACCTCGTCGACGAACACCGGCAGCCACAGCAGCGCCCCGAGCCCGACGGCCCACAGCGCGCTGCGCAGCGACGCACGGTCGACCTCACGCGCTCGCCACCACCGCCATGCCACCGTGCCGAACGCCACCGCGCACAGCACCACGCACAACGCCAGGTACGGCACGTGCGTCTGGGCGCACAACGTGGAGAACCCCACGAGCGGCACGAGCATCAGGTGGTCGCCGTCGAGCACGCTCCAGGTGGCCAGCAGCACCGCGACGAAGCTCACCAGCGGCAGGTACGGGTTCCACGGCTGGGTGAGCACGCTCGCACCGAACCAGGCGAGCAGCACCATCAGCACCGCACCGATGCCGAGCACCAGGGTGCGTCCGCCGCGCCGGCCGGCGATCCACACCGCCGTCCACGCCGCCGCCACGTTGATGACCGCGGCACCCGCCAGCAGCCCGTACGCCGAACCGCCGAACACCCGGTACACCGGCCACAGCAGGTAGAAGCTCAACGGGCCCGGATGGCTGCCCTGGTCGGGGAAGTTGCCGATGCGACCGGGGAGACCGATCAACGGCGTGTGCGGGCCGAACACGTCGCGCACTCGCAGCTCGGTCATCGCCAGGTCGAGCACCGGCACCCAGTGGGTGCGCGCCAACGCCACGAGGGCCACCACGAACGGCAGTGCCAGCAGGCCCCGGACCGTCCAGGCAACCCGGCGGTCGTTCATCCCTTCGCGACGCGCTGTCGGAGCGCCCGCCAGCGGTCGAGCA
Source organism: Actinomycetota bacterium (assembly GCA_039796575.1). GTDB lineage: Bacteria > Actinomycetota > Acidimicrobiia > Acidimicrobiales > Ilumatobacteraceae > UBA668. Next base: position 37,671 of record JBDKJP010000066.1, on the reverse strand, counting down.
CACCCCAGCCGGTGACCAGCAGCATCGACTCGGCGATGATGCGGGCCGACATCTTGCTGGTGCCCTTCTCGCGGTCCTTGAACAGGATGGGCGTCTCGACGATGTTCGCGCCCGAGCGGGCCAGCCGGCGGGTGAGCTCGGTGAGGAACGCGTAGCCCTCGGCCGACGTGCTCGACGGGTCGATGCGCAGCAGCACGTCGGCCCGGTACGCCCGGAACCCGGCCGTGCAGTCACGCACCTTGGCACCGAGCAGCAGGCCCGTGTAGCGGTTGCCCCACTTCGAGAGCAGACGTCGACGCAGCGGCCAGTCCTGGGTGCCGCCGCCGGCCACGTACCGGCTGCCGATCACCACGTCGGCGCCACCGTCGATGAGCGTGAGCATGGTGGGGATGACGGCCGGATCGTGCGAGAAGTCGCTGTCCATCGACACGACGACGTCGAAGCCCTCCTCGAACGCGAGCGAGAACCCGTGGCGGTACGCCGCACCGAGGCCGGGCTTGCCGCTGCGGTGCACCACGGTGATGTTCCCGAGCTCCGCTGCGGCCTCGTCGGCCAGCATGCCGGTGCCGTCGGGACTGAGGTCGTCGACCACCATCAACTGGGCGGTCGGCACCGTGGCACGCAGCACCCGCAGCAGGTCGACGATGTTCTCCCGCTCGTTGAAGGTGGGGATGACGACGACCGGACGCACGGGCAGCGATGCTACAAGGCCGATACGATTCCGGTGCTCATGCGCCAGGTGCCCGCCCTTCCCGTCGTTGCGTCGTTCGCCGAACGCCTGCTGGCCCTCGACCTGCCCGATCTGCCGACCGGCCACCGTCGTGAGGCCGTCGAGTTCGTGGCCCGCCGCGTCGACGGCCTGCCGAGCTTCACCAGCTTCGGCGTCATCGTGCTCGGATCCGTGTTCCGCACACTGCTGGCCCTGCCCGGCGGCTGGACCGCCGCCCGCATCGTGATGCGCCTCCCGCTGCCCCTCGTCGCCGAGTACCCGCGCCTCATCCGGTCGCTGTCGTTCGCCTACATCTGGGAGCACTGGCCGCACACGTCGCCCACCGGCGCACAACCCGCCGAGGCGGCCGCGTGACCGCGCAACCCGCCACCGCCTCCATGCACGCAGACGTGCTGATCATCGGCAGCGGCGCCGGTGGGGCCACCACCGCCACCGTGCTCGCCGAGGCCGGGCTCGACGTACTCGTCGTCGAGGAGGGCGACTGGGTCGAACAGGGCTCCGTGGTGCCGTTCTCGCTCGACCAGATGGATCGCCAGTACCGCGCCGGTGGCGTCACGGTGGCGCTCGGCCTGCCGTCCATCGCCTACACCGAAGGACGCTGCGCCGGCGGCGGCACCGAGGTCAACAGCGGCCTCTACTGGCGCCCGCCGGGCGACGTGCTCGAACGCTGGCGCGACCAGTTCCGCATCCACGACTTCGACCCCCACGACCTGCTCGCCATCGCCGCCGAAGTGGAGCAGGAGATCAGCGTCGGCCCGGTCCCCGGCCCGTACTCCGAACCGAGCGAGGTGCTGCGCCGCGGCGCCGACGCGCTCGGCTGGCGCAACGGTGAGATCCCGCGCTGGATGACCTACCCGAAGGGCGCCCCCGCCACCGCCGGGCAGCGCCAGTCGATGACCCGCACCTACCTGCCCCGCGCCATGCGCGCCGGCGCCCGCATCGCCACCGGCTGCCGGGTCGACCGCCTCGAGGCCCAGGGCGGCAAGGCCGTGCGGGCCGTCACCACGCTCGCCGACGGCTCCCCCGGCACCATCACGTTCCGCCACGTGTTCGTCTGCGGCGGCGCCATCCAGTCGCCGGCCCTGCTGCAGCGCTCCGGCATCCGCGGGCACATCGGCCGCAGCCTCGCCGTGCACCCCACCGTCAAGCTGGCCGCCCGCTTCCCCGACCCCATCAACGTGCCCGACGACGTGCCGGTGCACCAGGTGAAGGAGTTCGCGCCGCACCTGTCGTTCGGCGGGTCGGCCAGCAACCCCGGCCTCGTCGCACTGAACCTGCTCGACCAGTGGCCCACGTTCAAGCAGGCCGTCACCGACTGGCAGCACATCAGCGTCTACTACGCGGCCATCACCAGCGAGGGCCGCGGCCGCGTGTTCAGCGTGCCCCGCCTGCGCGACCCCATCGTCACCTACGGCCTCACCGGCCGCGACCGCGAGCTGCTGCGCAGCGGCCTCGGCCGCCTCACGTTGCTGATGCTCGAAGCCGGTGCGCTCGAGGTGTTCCCCTCGTTCAAGGGCGCACCCATCGTGCGCAACCGCAAGGACGTCGCCACGATGCAACGGTCGTTCGCCGCCACCAAGGCGTCGGTGATGACCGTGCACCTGTGCAGCACCGTGCCGATGGGCGAAGACCCGGCCCGCTGCGGCGCCGACTCGTTCGGCCGCGTGCACGGTCAGTCCAACGTGTACGTCAACGACGCGTCCCTGCTCCCCACGGCACCCGGGGTGAACCCCCAGGCGTCGGTGATGGCGTTCGCCATCCGCAATGCCCGCCACTTCGTCGCCTCTGGAGGCAAACGTGCCTGATCGTTGGGCCGCCCCACACACCACCGTCGTCACCGGCGCCAACGGATGGCTCGGCCGCGCGCTCACGCACCGCCTGCTCGCCGGGCCCGGCCGGCGGCACCTGCGTCTGCTGGCGCACAGCACCGCCGACGCACACGCGCTCGCCGAGTTCGTCGGCGGCCGCGATGGCGTCGACATCATCATCGGCGACATCGCCCGCGCCGACTCGGCGAAGCGCCTCCTCCACGGTGTCGGCCCCGCCACCGACGTGCTCCACACGGCCGGCATCATCCACCCGTCGTCGGTGCGCCAGTTCACCGAGGTCAACACGAACGGCACCCGCCACGTCACCGAGGCCTGCCTCGACGCCGGCATCCGCCGACTCGTGCACGTCTCGTCGAACAGCCCGTTCGGCACGAACCCCGACACGGCCGACACGTTCCGCGCCGACGAGCCGTTCAACCCGTACCTCGGCTACGGCAAGAGCAAGATGTTCGCCGAGATGGCCGTCAACGAGGCCGCCGCCGCCGGCCTCGACACCGCCATCGTGCGTCCGCCGTGGTTCTACGGCCCGTTCCAGCCGCCGCGCCAGACCACGTTCTTCCGCATGGTGCGCGCCGGCAAGTTCCCCGTCATCGGCAAGGGCGAGCAGCGGCGTTCGATGGTGTACGTCGAGAACCTCGTCGACGGCATCCTCGCCGCCGAGCTCACCCCGGCCGCCAAGGGCAACGGGTACTGGATCGCCGACGCCCGCGCCTACACCGTGAACGAGATCGTCGAGACCGTCGGCCGCGCCCTGGTCGACGAGGGGCTCAGCGTGCAGCCGCCCACCACCCGCCTCCCAGCGCTCGCGGCGAAGGTGGCCGAGACGGGCGACCGCGTGCTGCAGGCCGTCGGCATCTACCAGCAGCAGCTGCACGTGCTCGGCGAGATGGGCCACACCATCGCCTGCGACATCAGCCGTTCCACCGCCGAGCTCGGGTACGAGCCGCGGGTGGAGCTGTACGAGGGCATGCGTCGCAGCATCCGCTGGTGCCTCGACAACGGGCTCGAGCTGTGACCGTCAGCCTCGTCACCGGTGGCAGCGGCTATTTCGGTTCGCTGCTCGTCCGCCGCCTGCTCACCGCCGGCCACACCGTTCGCGTGCTCGACCTCAACGACGCCGACGACCGGCCCGCCGAGGTGCAGATCGTGCAGGGCGACGTGCGCGATCCGAAGGTGGTGGCCGCCGCGCTCGACGGCGTCGACATCGTGTTCAACAACGTGGCCCAGGTGCCGCTCGCCAAGGACCACGAGCTGCTCCGCACCGTCAACGTCGACGGCACCATGCTGCTCCTCGCCCAGGCACAGCGTGCCGGGGTGCGCAAGGTGGTGCACACCTCGTCGAGCGCGGTGTTCGGTGTGCCGCGCGAGAACCCGGTGCTGCCCACCACCGTGCCCTCGCCCGCCGAGGAGTACGGCCACGCCAAGCTCGCCGCCGAATGGGCCTGCCTCGACGCCGTCCGCAACGGCCTCGACGTGTCGATCGTGCGCCCCCGCACCATCCTCGGCCACGGCCGCCTCGGCATCTTCGGCATCCTGTTCGAGTGGATCGCCGACGGCGCCGACGTGTTCGTGCTCGGCGACGGCTCCAACAAGTACCAGTTCGTCCATGCCGACGACCTCGCCGAGGTCTGCCTGCTCGCCGGCGACGCTGCCGGCCCCGCGGTGTTCAACGCCGGCACCGACCGGTTCGGCACGATGCGTGAGTCGCTCGAGGAGCTCTGCGTGCACGCCGGCACCGGCTCGAAGGTGCGCTCGCTGCCCGCCGGCCCGGCGTCGCTGGGCATGCGCGTCGCCGCCGGTCTGCACCTCGCCCCGTTCGCGCCGTACCACTGGCTGATGTACAGCAAGTCGCTGTGGTTCGACATCCAGCACGTGAAGAACGCGCTCGGCTGGCAGCCCGCCTATTCCAACGGTGAGGCCCTGGCCGACAGCTACGACTGGTTCCTCGCCAACCGGGCCGGCACCGCCGACGCCGGCCGCAGCCACCACCGCACCATCGCCAAACAGGGCGCGTTGAAGGTGCTGAAGACCGGCACCCGCCTCCTCCCCCGCTGACCCGGTCAGGGCATCACGGATCCGCTGCCAGGTCGCTGCGGGTGAGGAACCGCAACGCTCGGACGTGGGTGCGGAACACGGGCCAGCCCACCTCGGAGCCGTCGGGTCGGATGGTGTGGTAGAGCCCGCGGGCGTCGCGCACCACACGGAACCCCTTGTTGCCGCCTCGGTTGTGCGGGTCGCAGCCCGGCCCGCCGTTCACGACGTCGGTGGCACCGCCCTGTGCGTACGGCACCAGGTGATCGCCCTCGCAACGGCTGCCGGGGATGTTGCAACCGACCCTGGTACATCGTCGATGTGCCATGAGCACGGCCTCGCGCGCCGGCCCGGTGAACAGCCGCTGCCGACGGCCCATGTTCAGCACCACGCCATCGGCACCGATGACCACCCGACGCACGTGTGCCACCAACGCCGTCGCCGTCACCGCATGCGGGTCGAGCACCCGCCCGTCGGCCGTCTCGCAACGGCGGGTGGCCGCGTGCACGTTGGGATCGAGCGGTGCGGGCTGCTCGCCGGCGATGCGGGCGAGCTCGTGCTCGAACGTGGCCTGGTCGATCACGATGTTGATGGTGGCCCGTGCCCCGGCCTCCTTCGACCCGTCGGCCGCCGAGAACACCCGGTGCAGCGCGTCGAACCACCGCTGCTGGTTGGTGCGCTCCATCAGCCCGGCGTGCATGGCCTCGCCGTGCACCGCAGCGAGCATGTCCCACTCGAGCTGCCACTCGAGGTCGACGAAGCGCTGCAGCACGTCCTCGAAGATCATTCCGTCGTGCACCGGGCCCTGCGCGTCGAGGAACGCCCGCTCGCCAACGAACGACAACGACGCGCGCCGGTCGCGCACGGCTCGGTCGTGGCGTGAGCGGGCACCTTCGGTGTCGGCCAGTTCCTCCCAGTGGCGCAGGAACGTGACCAGGTCGTCGAACGGCAGCCCCTCGGCCGACTGCACGAACAGGTCGTCGGCACCGTCGAGGTGCTCACGAACCCGCGGGTTGGCCGACACCGCGGCCACCGCGTGCATCTGCGGCACGCCGATGCGGCCGGCCAGGCACGCCTCGGCGAAGTGCGGCAGCGCCTTCATCGCCCTGGCGAGCTTCACCATGCGTGCCGCCTCGGCGTTGGACCAGTTGTTGGTGGCCCGGCCCCACGCCGCCACGTTGCGATGGTCGTCGAGGTGGAACGCCCCCGACGCCTCCACTCGCTGCAGCATCAGGGCGTTCGAGGCGACCACCACCCGGTACAGGTAGTCGAGCTGCTGCCCGGCCACCTCGACATCGGCCGGCGACATCATCACCAACTGATCGAGGTCGGGCACCGGCAGCTCCATGTGCCCAGCCAACCAAATCGGTGTGACAGGGTTCCGAGGATCAGCGACGCTGACGTCGGCGCATCACTTCGCCGTGCAGCTCGCGGAGCACGCCCGTCGCCGAGGCCTCCCACGTGAGCGTGCGGGCGCGAGCCAGCGCGTTCGCGGCCAGCACCTCGCGTCGGGCGTGGTCGAGCAGCACGTCGGCCAACGTGTCGCCCAGCCGTTCGAGCGGCGCCAACACACCCGTCACGCCGTCGACGACGCTGCTGCGGTGGCCGTTGATGTCGGTGGCCACCGCCGGCGTGCCGCACGCGGCCGCCTCGGTGAGCGTCAGCCCCCACCCCTCCGCCAGCGACGCACTCGACACCACCCACGCCCGCTGGTAGAGCGCGATGAGTTCCTCGTGCGACAGCTTCCCGGCGAGATGGATCCAGTCGTGGGCGTGATGGCCCGCGATGTGCGCCTCGAGCACCGGCCGCAGGGGCCCGTCGCCGACGATCACCAGCTGCAGGTCGGGCACCCGCCGCTTCGCGACCACCGCGGCCTCGATCAGCTGGTCCTGCCGCTTCACCGGCGCCAGGCGGCCGACGCACACCACCGTCGGCACGTCGGCACGCACACCACCCGGTTGGAACATCTCCTCGACACCGTTGTTCACCGCCACCGTGCGCTCGGGCCGGAACCCGAGGTGCAGCAACTCGTCACGGGTGGCGTCGCTCGGCGTGACGGTGAGCGTGCGTCGGTAGAACGGCGGCGCGAGGCGCGCCTCGAGCACCCGACCGAACGACGCCAGCGGGCCGGGGAGGATCTGGTCCCACATCGGTCCGTGCACGTGGTGCAGGAAGTTGATGCGCGGCCGGTGGCACCACACCGGACTGAACCACGGCACGCCGTTCCAGATCTCCACCATCGCGTCGTAGCGGCCCTGCTGCACGGTCTCGGCCAGCACCGTGCGCGGGAACACGCTGTACCGGCTGCCACGGCGCACGACGTGGTAGCCGTTGCGCTCGGCCGTCTCCGGCTGCCCCACCGCGAACGAGGTTCGGTGCGTGACGTCGAGACCCGCCGCCGCCCACCGCGACATGAAGTGGTCGGCATGCACCTCCGACCCGCCGGCGTCGTCGTCGTCGAGGTCGCGCCACGCCAGCACGTGCACGCGCCGACAACCCACGGCCAGCATCTCGGCAGCCAGTTCGGGGATCGACGCGTTCGTCATGGCGTGCCGACGCTACCGAACCCCACCTGGCGATGCGCGGTCACTAGCATCGCCTCCCGTGACCGACGCCAGCCCTGCCATTCCCTTCGTGCTCGGCGGCCGGCTCCGGTTCCGCCTCCGCAGCGCCGGCACCCTCGCCGTCGCCATCGTCGCGGTGGTCGTCGCCATCCCGTTGCGCGGGCTGTTCCTCTCCACCGGCAGCTCGATGGAAGAGGGCTTCATGCTCGTCTTCCCGAAGCGCCTCCTCGCCGGCGACGTGCCCAACGTCGACTTCCTCCACCTCTACGGACCGTTCTCGTTGCACGTGCTGTCGGGCTGGTACACGGTGTTCGGCTACACGCTCGAGGCCCAGCGCGTGTTCGGCCTGCTGCAGCACCTCGGCATCATCGCCGCGCTGTACACCGTGGCCCGCGCGTGGGGCCACCGCACCGCGGTCATCACCGCCGTCACCGTCACCCTGCTGGTGCTCACTCCCATCGGCCTCTCGGCGCTCGCATGGGAAGGCGGCGTCGCGCTCGGCCTGTGGAGCGTGGTGTTCGGCGTACGCGCCCACCACACCGAGGGCACCGCCCGCCGCAACGCGCTGCTCGCCGCCGGCCTGCTGGCCGGCTTCGCGCTCGGCTACCGACCCGACCTCGCACTCGCGCTCGGCATCGCCCACACCTGGCTGCTGCTGCGCCATCGCGGCACCGGTGTGACGGCGTGGAAGCCGGCGGCCATCGGTCTCGGCGTGGGGCTCATCCCGATGTTCGTGCATCTCGCGATGGCCGGCATCGGCCCGAGCGTGCAGGGCATGTTCCTCGACCCGGTGGTGCACCTGCGCCCGGGCCGCGAGCTCCCCCGCCCGCCCAGCTTCGGGCAGATCGACGGCGCCCTGCAGGCCGTGGCCGAGGGCCCGCTCGATGCGCCGTGGTGGAAGTTCCCGGCGATGCAGGCCAGCCATCAGCTGTTCTTCTGGTTCTGGGTGGTCATCGTCGTGGCGCTCGCCATCCCGCTCGTCACGTGGCGCCTCGCCCGGCGCCACGGCTGGACCACGCACCTCGTGGTGCTGATGGGCGCCTCGCTGTTCGGTCTCGGCATGCTGCCCCAGGCGTTGCAGCGCCCCGACAGCACGCACCTCGCCTGGGGGTCGTGCGTGTCGTTCGCACTGCTCCCCTGCCTCACCGTGGAGCTCCTCTCACGCCGCGAGAAACGCGACCTGGCCACCCGTCACGCCCCGCTCGTCGCCGCCGGCGTGGTGGGCCTGGTGATGTTCGTCGTCTGCCCGTTCTTCACCTACCGCTACTACCTGCTGCAGTCACGTATCGCCGTCGGCAACAAGCCCGGCGGGTTCGAGGTCGAACGCGACGGCCGCCGCTTCTACTTCGGCAACGCCGCCCTGCAGGAGGCCAGCCAGGACGCGATCGACGACCTCGAGTCGATGATGCAGCCGGGCGAGCGCCTCGTCGTCGGCCCCGCCGACCTGAGCCGCACCATCTACAGCGACGTCGTCTTCTACTACCTGTTCCCCGAGCTCACCCCGGGCACGCACTACATCGAGATGGACCCGGGCCTCGCCGATCAGGAGGGCAGCAGCCTCGCCGACGACGTGGCCTCCGCCGACTGGCTCATCCTCACCAACTTCTGGACCGGATGGTTCGAGCCCAACGCGTCGAGCGAGTTCGGCAGTGATGCGCCGAACCAGGTGGTCGCCGACCAGTTCTGCCTCGTCGGCAACTACCTCGACGCCCTGGTGATGCTGTACCAAAAGTGCGACGAGGGCGACGGCGTCAGCCCCGCCGGCATCGGCATCGGCACACAGCGGCGCGCCGACTTCGACGCCGAGCTCGCCGAGCGCTCAGCCCAGCGGTAGCCGGCGCCACACCGGCCCCGGCACGTGGCGCAGGGCCGAGAACACGAACCGCAGGATGCCGGGCGCCCACACCGTGCGACGGCGGCTGCGCAGCCCCTTCGCGGTGGCGGCGGCGACCTTCTCGGGGGTGGTGGCGAACGGTGCCGCCTTCAGCCCCGCGGTCATCGCCGAGTGCACGAAGCCGGGACGCACCACCATCACGTGCACGCCGTCCTCGGCGAGGCCGTCGCCGAGGCCCTGGGCGAAGCCGTCGATGCCGGCCTTCGTGCCGCCGTACACCGGGTTCTGCTTGCGCACCCGCTCGCCGGCGACGCTGCTCAGCAGCACGATGGCGCCGTGTCCCTGCGTGCGCATCCGGTTCGCCACGGCGATCATCGCCGTCACCGTGCCCGTGAAGTTCACGTGCGCGATCGCTGCCGCGGCAGTGGCGTCCTTCGACGTGATGGCACCGTCGCCGAGCAACGCGAACGCCACCACGGCCACGTCGATGTCGCCGTGCTGCGCCGCGATGTCGGCGATGGCCTGCTCGTGGCTCGCGGTGTCGTTGCCGTCGAAGGACACCACGCTCACCTCGAGCTGATCGTGCCGCAACCCGGCTGCCGCCTGCTCGCCCTTGTCGAGGTGCCGGCACGCGAGGATCACCTTGCGTGCCGCCGGGCTGAGCAGCTCGCGCACGATGGCGAGGCCGATCTCGCTGGTGCCGCCGAGCAGCAGGATGGTCTGCGGTTCGCCGAGTGCGTTGTCCATGGGAAGTTGCTCCGTCAGTCGGTGAGGCCGAGCCGGCGCGACAGATCGCTCTGCCACACGCCGTGCGGATCGACCGCGTCGCGCACGGCCTTCCACTCGTCGAGTCGGGGGTAGCCGCGCCGGATGGCGGCGGCGGTGGTGTGTGCGTCCTTCGCGAAGTAGTGGCGGCCGCCGGCATCGAGCACCACACGGTCGAGGCCGTGCAACAGGTCGCCCAGGCCGTGCGACGCGCCCGGCACGTCGAGCGCGAGCGTCCAGCCGGGCGCCGGGAAGCTGAGCGGCGCCTGGTTGCCGTCACCGAAGCGCTTGAGCACCGCGAGGAAGCTCGCCGCGCCACTGGCCGACAGGCGTTCGATGACGGTGCGCATCGCGTCCTCCGCACCGAACGGCACGACGAACTGGTACTGCACCATGCCCTTCGCGCCGTACAGGCGGTTCCACGAACCGACGAGGTCGAGCGGGTGGAAGAACGCACCGATGCCCTGCAGCTCACCCACCCGATGGCGCGGTGCCTTGCGGAACCACACCTCGTTGAACGCGGCCACCGTGGCGTGGTTGAGCACACCCATCGGCGGTACGAGCGGCGGCACCGAGACCAGCTGGTGCGGACCGTACGCGAACGGGTTCACGGTCTCCTTCGGCCCGAGCTGCGCGGCCGTGGCGTGATCGCCGCGGGTGAGCACGCTGCGACCGAGGCTGCTGCCCTTCGCGACCAGGTCGATCCACGCCACGCTGTAGCGGTAGTCGTCGTCGCCCTCGCTCATCGCCGTGAACAGCGCCTCGAGGTCGGGGATGCGAGTGGTGTCGACCGACATCCGGCTCGTCTCGATGGGCAGCAGGCGGATGGTGGCGTCGAGGATGACGCCGGTGAGGCCCATCCCGCCCACCGTGGCCCAGAACAGGTCCGGACGGGAATCGGGGCCGACCACGACCTGTGAGCCGTCGGCCAGCAGCAACGTGAGTGCGGTGACGTGGTTGCCGAACGAGCCCTCGACGTGATGGTTCTTGCCGTGGATGTCGCTGGCCACCGCACCGCCGATGGTGACGAAGCGCGTCCCCGGCGTGACCGGCACGAACCAACCACGCGGCACGATGACCCGCAGGAGGTCGTCGAGGTTCACCCCGGCCGGCACGGTGACGGTGCCCGCCTCGGCGTCGAGCACGGCCTGGTGCGCCGAGCCGAGCAGGCGCAACACCAACCCACCGGCGTTCTGCGCCGCATCGCCGTAGCTGCGACCCATGCCGCGCACCAGCGCACCACGCGGACCGGCTTCCTTCACGGCCGCCGCGACCTCGTGGTTGGGCACGTCGAGCACCTCCGCCACCGTGGCGTTGGTGCGGCCCCAACCGGCCAGCGAGCGACGAACCTGCATCGGCATGCCCGTCAGTATGGCCATTCCCGGTCGCCGCCGAGCTTCACGGTGATGAGCACCTTGACGAACAGGTTCTTCACGAACCACGGCAGTTGCGCCAGCAGCTTCAACGCGTTGAGCGCACGGCTCGCAGGCGTGCCGTCGAGATCGGCACGGAACTCGGTGAGCGAACGGGCGCGACCCACGTACCGGAAGCGATTGCTGAGCAACAGCTCACGCAGGATGCCGAGCGTGACGCCGATCGACGAGAACGAGTCGTGGATGAGCATCGTGCCGCCGGGCGTGACGCGTGCACCCCAGTCGCGGATGTCGGCACGGGCCGGCGCGTAGCGGTGCGCACCGTCGATGTACAGCACGGCGATGTCGCCGTCGACGCTCGCGTGCGCCGCATCGCTGAAGGCACGTACGTGGCGCACGTGGTCGGCCACACCGGCCTCGGCGAGATTCCGGTTGAAGATCTCGTGGTCGGTCTCGGCCTCCGCCGCGAACCCTTCGATCTCCTGCGGGCCGCGGTCGTTGCCCGCGTGCGGGTCGATGGCCACCACCGGCACGTCGGCCGGCGCAGCACTGGCCAGCACGATGGTGCTGCGCCCCTGGAAGCTGCCGATCTCCACGATCTGGTCACCCGACCGTGTGGCGGCGGCGGCCCGGTACAGGCGCTCGGCCTGATCGGGGCTCATCCAGCCCTGCACCTCGCGCACCTGCGCGAGTGCATCGTCGAACGTGCGCATCGCACTCACCCTACGTACACCCCCAGACCGAACACGACCGCCCAGATCAGACCCAGCACCTGCAGGGTGCGATCGGCGGAGAAGATCTCCTCGGGTGCGGCACCGTGACCCTGCTCGAGGATCAGCGTGTAGCGCAGCAGCGCCGTCACCATCGGCACGATGGAGAGCTCGTAGAACGGCCACGTGGAGCCGCTGATCTCCTTCGTGTCGAATGCCCAGATGCAGTACGTCACCAACGCGGCGCCCACGCTCACCGAGAGCACGATGCGCAGGAAGCCGAGCGTGTAGTCGTCGAGTGACGCGCGCGCGGCACCGGCGTGGTCGCCGTACTCGCGCAGCTCGGCGTACCGCTTGCCGGTGACGATGAACAACGAACCGAACGACGTGGTGAGCACGAACCAGGTGCTCATCGTGACGTCGGTGGCCACCGCACCCGCGATGGCACGCAGCACGAAACCGGCCGCGACCGCGACGAGGTCGACCACCGCGACGTGCTTCAGCACCGTGCTGTAGGTGGTGGTGAGCACCACGTAGCCGAGCGTCACCAGACCGAGCTGCCAGCGCACCACGAACGACAGGCCGATGCCGCCGACCAGCAGCAGGCTGCCGACCACCTTCGCGAGGCCCAGCGGCACAGCGCCGCTGGCGATGGGGCGGAGGCGCTTCTTCGGGTGCAAGCGATCGGCCTCGACGTCGTGGATGTCGTTCCAGTAGTAGGTGCCGCTGCTGGCCATGCAGAACGCGATGAACGTCACGATGGTGCGCCACAGGATGGGCCAGTTGTCGAGCGCTCCCGCGGCGCCCGGCGCCGCGAACACGAGGATGTTCTTCACCCACTGCTTCGGGCGGGCCTCCTTGACGATGGCCAGGATCACGACGAGAACCCCGCCGGCACCGCCGACACCGTGGTGCCCCTCACCAACAGCGGGTGGTCGGCGCGAGCCAGCAACTCGCGATCGCCCTCGCTGTCGCCGTACGCCCACACGGTGGCGTCGCGGAGCCCGCTGCGCTCGAGCCAGTCGTCGAGCCGGCGTACCTTCTCGGCGGCGCGGCAGTTGGCGCCCAGGAGGCCGTCGGCGAAGTGGTCGCCCTCGCGCAACGGCTCGGCGCACAGCACGTCGTCGACGCCGAGCGTGCGACCGAGCGGGCGCAGATACGGGCTCAACGACGCCGACACGAGCACGATGCGATGGCCCATGCGCTGGTGCCACCGCAGGCGCGCCACCGTGTCGGCACGCAACCAGTCGGCGGCCACCTGCTCGGCGAACTGCTCGCCCAGGGCCTCCACGTGCGCCACCTTCCGGCCACGCAGCACGCCGCCCACGACGAGCTCCTTCACGCGGTCGCGGTCGCGGCGCACGGCCGCACCCATCGACGCCGCGGGCTTGCGGGCCAACGCTGCGGTGAGGCCGCTCCAGCCGCCGACGCGCACCAGGAACGGACGCACGCAGTCGCGCACCGTCAACGTGCCGTCGACGTCGAACGCCGCGACCTCGGGTCGCGCACCGGCGCGCGCGTTCATCGGAGCCCCTCGATCATCGCCCAGAAGTCTGGCCAACTCTTCGTCACCACATCGGGATCCTCGACGATGATGCCGCTCGCACCCAGCCCGACGAGTGCGAACGCCATCGCGAGCCGGTGGTCGTGATGCGTCGCCAGCGTGGCGGTGTGCGGACGGCTGGCCCGCACCACGAGGCCGTCGCGGTTGTCGGTGGCATCGATGCCCGCACGACGCAACTCGAAGCACAGATCGGTGAGCCGATCGCTCTCCTTGTTGCGGATGAAGCCCACGCCGTGCACGTCGGTGGTGCCCTCGGCGAACGCTCCCACCGCGGCGAGCGTGGGCACCAGGTCGCTGAGGTCGACCATGTCGATGTCGATGCCACGCAGCGTGCCGTGGCGGCTGACGGTGGTGCCGGTGTGGTCCTGACGCACCTCGCAGCCCATGCGGCCGAGCACGTGGCAGAACGCCGCGTCGCCCTGCAGCGACTCGTGGGTGAGGCCGGGCACTCGCACGGTGCCGCCGCAGATGGCCGCCGCGGCCAACGGGTAGCTGGCCGAGCTGGCATCGGGCTCGATGGTGAACTCACGCGCCGAGTAGCGACCCGCCGGCACCGTGATGATGCGGTCGCCCAGTTCCACGCCGGGCACACCGAACGCGGCCATCACCGCGGCCGTGATGCGCACGTACGGCCGCGACACGAGCGGCGTGGTGAGCACGAAGCGCAGGCCGTTCGGGAAGTACGGCGCGATGAGCATCAGCGCGGTGAGGTACTGGCTGCTGATGTCACCACGCAGCTGCACCTCGTCGAGGCTCACGTCGACCGGGCCCTGCACGGTGACCGGCAGATGACCGGGCATCTCCCCCGGCGTGACGCGCACGCCCATCGACACGAGTGCCTCGTGCAGCGGCGCCATCGGACGACGACGCAGCGGCGGCGCACCGTCGATGGTGTACGGCCCCGGCCCGAGGCTGGCGAGCGCGGTCACGAATCGCGACGTGGTGCCCGCGAGCCGCGTGGGCAACGTGACCGGGCCCTTGCGGAACGACCGCAGCCCACCCGTCAGCCGCACCGTCGAGAGGTCGCGCTCCGACTCGAGACCCAACGCCCGCAGGCAGTCGAGCATCGCCTCGGTGTCGTCGCCGTCGGGCACGCCGACCAGCACCGACTCGCCGTCGGCCAATGCAGCACACACCAACGCGCGGTTCGCCACGCTCTTCGAGCCCGGCACCTCGACCACGGCATCGAGAGGCGCACCGAGCGGCGCGACGCGGTAGACGTCCATGCCCGCCTCAGCTCAGCCGCTGCACGGCGGGACGGTAGCCCCGCGCCATCAGACCGCCCCGGTACAGCTCGGCCATCGCGGCGTCGACGAGCACCACGGCCACGCCACGGTTGCCCTCCACGCTGTGCACGACCTCGAAGCTGGAGATGTTGACGCCGAGCTCCGCGGCCAACGTGAACACCTCGGCGGCGGATCCGGTGCGGTCGAGGATGGGGATGCGCATCTCGGCCAGCTCGTCGGGGTGCGTGCCGCGCACGGGCAGGTTCGCACGGGCCTCGCGGGCCTTCGACAGCAACCGGTGCAGCTCGCCTCGGTCGTCGCCGTCGACCACGGCACGCATCTGCGACAGGCCACCGATGAGCCCGTCGAGCGCCGACAGGATGGCCTCGCGGTTCTCGGCGCAGATGTCGAGCCAGATGTTGGGCTGGCCGCTCGCGATGCGGGTCATGTCGCGGAAGCCGCCGGCGGCCAGGCGCAGCAGCGCGGCGTGCTCCTCGGCCCGGTCGCTCGCCAACCCCATCAGCGTCGCCGCAGTGAGATGCGGTACGTGGCTGATGACAGCCACCACCTGGTCGTGCCGGTCGGCCGGCAGGGCCACCACGTCGGCACCCAGCTCGGCCACGACGGCGGCCACGGTGGCGAACGTCGCGTCGGAGGTGCTCGGCGTGGGCGTGAGCACCCACACCGCCCCCTGGAACATGTTGCCGTCGGCGCCGGAGAGGCCCTCGAGCTCGCTGCCGGCCATCGGGTGCCCGCCCACGAACCGCGGGTCGTCGACGGCCGCCGTGACGGCCCCCTTCACACTGCCGACATCCGTGACCAGGCCGGAGGTCTCCTTCAACGCCCGCTGAACCTGGTCGACCAGGGTGAGCACCGGGGTGGCCACGAACGTGATCTCCGCATCGGCGTCGAGACCCACGGCGTGCACGATGCCCAGCTCCAGGGCCTGCTCGCGCCGATCGGGGCGTTCGTCGTCACCCGTGACGTGCCAGCCGCGCTCACCGAGGGCGCGGGCGATGGAGCCACCGATGAGGCCGAGGCCCGCCACGTTCGCCCGACGAGGTGTTGACACGGCAGATCAGCGTATCTGCCGGGGCGCCCCGGAGACCGCCTCGATCAGCGCCTTCAACTCGCGTTGCTCCAGTTCGCGCCACTCGCCGGGCTGCAGCTGGGGGTCGCGCAACGGCCCGATGCGCACCCGGATGAGGCGTCGCACCGGGTGGCCGACCGCCTCGCACATCCGCCGCACCTGACGGTTGCGACCCTCGTGGATGGTGAGCCGCACCACGCCCGGGCTCGGCTGCGACACCTTCGCCGGCGCCGTCATCCCGTCGTCGAGCTCCACGCCGTCGCGCAGTCGGCGCAAGGCGCCCCCGCTCACGGTGCCCTCCACCTCGGCGAGGTACTCCTTCTCCACACCGTGCGACGGGTGGGCGATGCGGTTCGCCAGGTCGCCGTCGTTGGTGAGCAGCAGCAGGCCCTCGGTGGCGGCATCGAGCCGACCGACCGGGTACACGCGGGGCTCCTCGGGCACCAGCTGCACCACGGTGCGCCGCCCCTGCGGATCGCTGGCCGTGGTGACCACACCGGTGGGCTTGTTGAGCAGGTAGTACACGAGGCCGGCCTTCACACCGAGCGGCACCCCGTCGACCTCCACCTTGTCGACCTCGGGGTCGACACGACGGCCGAGGACGGCCACCTCGCCGTTCACGGTGACGCGCCCGGCCGCGATGAGGTCCTCGCACACGCGCCGGCTCCCCCACCCACGGGTGGAGAGCACCTTCTGCAGCCGCTCGCCCTGGGGCAGCTCGGCCGAGCGGGCCGCCCACTGCTCCCACAGCGGCGGTTCGGGGACCTGCCCCTCAGGCACGGGGTTCGGCCGGCGGGTCGATGCGCAGGCCCTGCTCGAGTGCCTCCACCACGTCGGCGCCGGGCACGAACTCGGCGATCGGCGGCAGGTCGGTGAGTGCGTTCAGGCCGAGCTTCTCGAGGAACGAGGGCGTGGTGCCGTAGAGGATGGCCTGGCCCGGGCCGGTGTCGCGACCCACCTCGGCCACGTACCCGCGGGCCTGCAGCGTGCGAATGACACCGTCGGGGTCGACGCCGCGGATCGACGCGATCTGGGCGCGCGACAGCGGCTGCTTGTAGGCGATGATGGCCAGCGTCTCGAGCGCGGCGCCGCTCATGCGGGCGCGCTGGCCGTCGAGCAGGAACCGCTCGACATACGGCGACAGGTCGGCGTGCGTCTGGTAGCGCCAGCCGCCCGCCACCTTCACCAACTGGAAGCCGTGGCCGGCTTCGTCGTACGCCGCCGCGAGGTGCGTGCACAGCTCGTCGATCACCGTCGTCGGCTGCTCGAGCAGCTGCGCCAGCAGGTCGGTGGGCACCGGCTCCACGGCCACGAGCACGATGGCTTCGATGGCGCGCACGGTGTCGGCGTCGAGTTGTTCGGGCACGATCAGTTCATCCCTCATAGTCGTCGATGGGCAGCGAGCCCAGGTCGTCGGCGTTGTCGCCGGTCCACACCACTTCCACGTCGCCGAACCGCTCGGTCTGCTCGAGGTCGACGTAGCCCTGCTTGAACAGCTCGAGCAGCGCGAGGAACCGCACGATGACCTCGAGCCGCTCGACCAGGCCGCTGGTGAGGCGGCGGAACGAGATGCGGCCAACACGGGGCAGCTCGTCGATGAGCTCGGTGAGGGCGTCGGCCACGCTGGCCCGCACGGGCGCGACGTGGAACAGGTCGATGCGCGGCACCGGCTTCGGGGTGACGGCTCGCAGGTAGGCCTTCCGCAACCGCTGCGGCGACACACCCTCGAGCAGGTCGGGCATCAGGCCCTCGAACCGCTCGTCGGGGCCGGCGCCACGCGGGAACGCCCGGTCGGCGTCGTCGGCCAGGCGGCTGAACACCTGGGCGACGTCCTTGAACGTCTTGCACTCGAGCAGGCGGGCGAGCAGCAGGTCGCGCTCCTCCCACAGGGCCAGCTCGTCGTCGAGGTCGACGTCGTCGCGGCCGGGCAGCAGGCGTCGCGCCTTCAGCTCGACGAGCGTCGCCGCGATGAGCAGGAACTCGGTGGCCAGGTCGAGGTCGAGGTCCTGCATCCGCTCGATCTCGGCCAGGTACTCGTCGACGATCTTGCTCAGCGACACCTCGTAGAGGTCGACCTGTTCCTTCAGGATGAGGTGCAGGAGCAGGTCGAACGGTCCCTCGTAGACGGAAGTGGAGACGTCGACGGCCATAACACCTGCGATCGTACCGTTCCGCGGAGGTAGCCTCGCAGCCCGTGGCACGCGTACTCTCCTGCATCCAACCCACCGGTGAGGTCCATCTGGGCAACTACCTGGGCGCACTGCGGAACTGGGTGAGCGGGCAGCACGAGAACGACGCCTTCCACGGCATCGTCGACCTGCACGCCCTCACCATCACCGAGACCCCTGACGTGCTCGGCCAGAACACGCTGCAGCTCGCGGCGATGCTGTTCGCGGTCGGTCTCGACCCCGACGTGGCCACCGTGTTCGTGCAGAGCCACGTGCCCGAGCACAGCCAGCTCGGTTGGATCATGGAGTGCCAGGTCAGCTTCGGCGAGCTCAGCCGGATGACCCAGTTCAAGGACAAGAGCGCCAAGCGTGAGGCCGACTTCGTGTCCGCCGGGCTGTTCACCTATCCGGCGCTCCAGGCGGCCGACATCCTGCTCTACGACACCGACGAGGTGCCCGTGGGCGAGGACCAACGCCAGCACATCGAGATCACCCGCGACATCGCGGTGCGGTTCAACTACCGCTTCGGCGACACCTTCGTCCTGCCCAAGGCGGTCATGCCCAAGGCCGGCGCCCGAGTGATGGACCTGCAGGACCCGAGCTCCAAGATGAGCAAGTCGGCCGACACCGACAGCGGCCTCGTCAACCTGCTCGACGACCCGGCGGTCATCGCGAAGAAGTTCAAGCGCGCCGTCACCGACAGCGAGAGCGAGGTCCGCTACCACCGCGAGGAGAAGCCGGGCGTCAGCAACCTGCTCGAGATCCTCGCCGCGTGCACCGGTGGCGCACCCGAAGCCCTCGCCGAGCAGTACACGCAGTACGGGCCGCTGAAGACCGACACGGGCGACGCCGTGGTGGCGATGCTGCGCCCCATCCAGGCGCGCTACGCCGAGCTGATGGCCGACCCGGCGGAGCTGCAGTCGCTGCTCCGCAAGGGCGCCGGCAAGGCGCGGGAGGTGGCCTCCGCCACGCTCACGCGCGCGCAGGCCGCCATCGGCATGACGCCCGCCTGAGTCACACGTCGTCGGCGCGGCGCAGGTCGTCGACCGCGCTCCCCCGCGCTGCGACCACCTCCACCGTCGCCGGCTCGCTGCCCGCCGCCGCCAACATCGACGCGCCCAGCTCCTCGTGGTCGTGGTACTGACGGAACCGATCGGTGCGTGGGCCCACCAACGTCGCGACGACCCGGCTCATCGTTCCGAGCGCCGCGACCTGCTTGCCCACGTCGTGCAGCAGTGCTCCGGCCACCTCGGCGCGCGTCGCGGCGGGCCGCAGCGCCACGAACCGCCGCGCCACCTCCACGGAGTGCCGGCGGTCCTGCACCGCCATCGCCTCCCAGCACGCGAGCTCGCCGGGCAGCAACTGGCCGCGAACCCACTCGAGGTCGGCCGCCGCCGGCTCGGCCCGCGACCACGAACCGAAGAACCGGCGGGCGAGATGCGCGATCGACGTCACTGTTCGGCCCTCGGATGCGCCTGCCGATACACCTGCCACAGGCGCTCCTGGCTCACCTTGGTGTACACCTGGGTGGTCGAGATCGACGCGTGCCCC
The DNA here is from genome assembly GCA_039796575.1 of Actinomycetota bacterium. Taxonomy (GTDB): domain Bacteria; phylum Actinomycetota; class Acidimicrobiia; order Acidimicrobiales; family Ilumatobacteraceae; genus UBA668. Next base: position 18,236 of record JBDKJP010000066.1, on the reverse strand, counting down.
AGCATCTCCTGCACGATGCGCAGGTCGGCGCCGTGGTCGAGCAGGTGGGTGGCGCACGAGTGCCGCAACACGTGCGGCGAGAGCTGGTCCGACAGGCCGGTGCGGTCGCCGTACTTGCGCACCACGGCCCATGCGGCCTGGCGGCTCAACCGGGCGCCACGGGTGTTGAGGAACACGGCCTCCTGATCACCGCGGCGCGCCCAGCGCAACGGCTCGAGGTGCTCGCGGCCCTGCTGCAACCACTCGTCCATCGCTGCCGCCGCGGTGCGACCGAACGGCACGACGCGCTCCTTCGCACCCTTGCCGAACAGGCGCACCACCCGGTGGTCGCGATCGAGATCTGCCAACGACAACCCGCATGCCTCACTGATGCGGGCGCCGGTGGCGTAGAGGAACTCGAGGAGCGCACGGTCGCGCAGGGCCACCGGGTCGGTGCCCACCACCGCCTCCAGCAGTGCCGTCACCTGCACCTCCGACAACGGATGGGGAATGCCGGCGGGCACGCGCACACCCTCGACGTCGGCGCTCGGGTCGTCGGTGCGCAGCCCTTCCTCCACGAGGAAGCGGTGCAGCATCCGGATCGCCGCCAACTGGCGCGCCACGCTCGACGGCGCGCTGCCGCCCGCGCGGCGCTCCTGCACGAACCGGTCGAGCATCGCACGATCCACCGAGCCCACCGTCGCGCCGTGCTCCCCCAGCCAGGTCGCGTACCCGGTGAGGTCGCGACGGTACGCGGCGAGCGTGTTCGCCGACCGTCCCCGCTCGCTCGCCATCCAACCCAGGAACTCCTCCGCCTCGATGGGGAGCTCGTCGATCATCCGTGAGCGCCCTCGCGCAGTCGCCGGTCGACCAGCAGCAGACCGATCACGGTCTTCGCGTCGTGGATCTCGCCGCGCTCGATCATCGACACCGCATCGGCAAGGTCGACGTGCAGCACGTCCATGTGCGCTTCCTCCGGTCCGTGCGTCTCGCGCGGCACCTCGGTGAGGTCGGTGGCGAGGAACAGGTGCAACACCGAGTCGGTCATCCCGACCGACGGGGAGAACGCGGTGAGGAACTCGAGCGAACCCGCCTGAAGACCGACCTCCTCGATCAACTCGCGCGACGCCGTGAGCTCCGTCGGCTCGTCGGCGACGTCGCGCATGCCCGCCGGGATCTCGATCACCGTCGTGTCGAGTGGCGCCCGGTACTGGCGCACGAGCGTGACGTACGGCGTGCCGTCGTCGCGGTGGCGCAGCGGCACGGCAGCCACCGCGCCCGGCGAACGGACGATGTCGCGTGTGAACCGCTCACCCTCCGGTGACTCGAACTCGGCGACGGCGACGTGCCAGATGTACCCCTGGTGGACCAGCCGGTCGCCGAGGTGACGGAAGCCCGTCACGCCACCGACGGCGTCGCCGCGCGCAGCACCGGCGAACGAGCCTCACGACGCGCCAGCGACGCCGCCGCGAGCTCGCGGAACAGCGGGTGCGGACGGTCGGGGCGGCTCTTGAACTCGGGGTGCGCCTGCGTGGCCACCCAGAACGGATGGTCGTCGAGCTCGATGAACTCCACGAGTCGACGGTCGGGCGACAGGCCGCTGCACCGCAGACCGGCGGCCTCCATGCGCGGCTTCCACGTCGCGTTGAGCTCCCACCGGTGACGGTGACGCTCGCTCACCACCGGCTCGCCGTACGCCTGATAGGCGCGGCTGCCCGGCTCGAGGATGGCGTAGTACGCGCCCAGGCGCTGCGTGCCGCCCTTGTCGCTCACGTCGCGCTGGTCGTGCATCAGGTCGATCACCGGGTGCGGCGTGCTCGGGTCCATCTCCGTGCTGTTCGCACCCGTGAGGTTCATCACGTTGCGGGCGAAGTCGACCGTCATCGCCTGCAGACCGAGGCAGATGCCCAGGCACGGGATGTCGTTCTCGCGGGCGTAACCGGCCGCGGCGATCTTGCCCTCGAACCCGCGGTCGCCGAAGCCACCGGGGATGATCATCCCGTCGAGGTCGGCCAGGCGCGCCGTGGCCAGCAGCCCCTCGACCTCCTCGGCCTGGATCCAGTCGATCTCCACCTTCGCACCGTGGTGGAAGCCGGCGTGCTTCAGGCTCTCGACCACGCTCAGGTACGCGTCCTGGTAGTCGACGTACTTGCCGATGAGGCCGATCTTCACCGGCTTCGTGGCTTCCTCCACCTTGGTGACAACGTCTCGCCACGGCTGGAGGTCGATCGGTGCGTCGAGGCGCAACGTGTTGCACACCACCGTGTCGAGGCCCTCGTCGTGGAGGATGAGCGGCAGTTCGTAGATGTTGCGCGCATCGGCCGCGTTCACCACGGCGTCCTCGTCGACGTTGCACAGGTTGCTGATCTTGCGCTTCAGGTTGTCGCTGAGCGGCGCCTCGCTGCGGCAGACGATGATGTCGGGCTGGATGCCACGGCTGCGCAGCTCGGTGACCGAGTGCTGGGTGGGCTTCGTCTTCTGCTCGCCCGACGGACCGATGAACGGCACGAGCGTGACGTGGATGTAGCAGATGTTGTCGCGGCCGACGTCGCTGCGCATCTGACGGAGCGCCTCGAGGAACGGAAGGATCTCGATGTCGCCCACCGTGCCACCGACCTCGGTGATCACCACGTCGACGTCGTCGGTGGACACCCGCTTGATGCGGCGCTTGATCTCGTCGGTGATGTGCGGGATGACCTGCACGGTCTTGCCGAGGTAGTCGCCACGGCGCTCCGCGGCGAGCACCGCCTGGTAGATGCTGCCCGTGGTGGCGTTCGAGTTGCGCGTCAACGGCTCGTCGATGAACCGCTCGTAGTGCCCGAGGTCGAGGTCGGTCTCGCCGCCGTCGTCGGTGACGAACACCTCACCGTGCTCGAACGGGTTCATCGTGCCCGGATCGACGTTGATGTACGGGTCGAGCTTCTGCATCGTGACCTTCAGGCCGCGCAGCTTCAGCAGCCGCCCGAGGGACGACGCCGTCAGACCTTTTCCGAGGGAGCTGGCAACGCCTCCGGTCACGAAAATGTGCTTCGGCATCGCTCTCGACCTCCGTCTCAGGTGAACTGACAACGGGATTGCAGCATAACCCGCTGAACGCCACGCGCGCGGATCCTCACGGCCGCACCCCCACTTTTCATTGCGGAGGCTAGTTTTGACCGGGTGACGGCCGCCTCCGACGTGTCCTCTGCCGCGCCGACGGCATCCGACGCCTCCGTCACCCCGCCGCGCTTCGGCTGGCTGCGCGAGACCGTCATCGTCGTCGCGTTCTACTACGTGTACCAGACCATCCGCAGCTTCGCCGACCACGGCGGCAACACCAGCCGCGCCTACGCCAACGCCCGCCGCCTCGTGCAGTGGGAACGGTGGATGTTCCTCTACCACGAGCAGGCCATCCAGGGGGCGTTCATCGGCGCCGGATGGTTCATCCGCGTGACGAACATCTACTACGGCACCCTGCACTTCGTCATCACCATCGGCCTGCTCATCTGGATGTACCGCAAGCGCCACCACGGCTACACCGCGATGCGCAACCTGCTCGGCCTCACCACGGCACTCGCGCTCATCGGCTACTGGTCGTTCCCGCTGGCACCGCCGCGGCTGTACAAGTGCAACGACAACATCCCGGTCCCCGGCCCCGACGGCTACACCATCGGCAAGTGCTTCGTCGACACGCTCGACAAGATCGGCGGTCTCTGGAGCTACCACTCGCCGGTCGCGAAGGCGGTCGCCAACCAGTACGCGGCCATGCCGAGCCTGCACTTCGGTTGGTCCGTGTGGTGCGCCATCGTGCTCTGGAAGTACGCCAAGCACCCGGTGTCGCGCTGGGCCGGCGTGCTGTACCCGGTGCTCACGCTGTTCGCCATCGTGGTCACCGCCAACCACTACTTCCTCGACGCCGTCGGCGGTGCCATCGCCATCGGCGCCGCATGGCTCATCCTGCGCACCGTCGATGCGCGTCGGGCGTCACGCCGCGATGCGTCGGCCGCGACGGCATAGCGCCATCACCGCGCCGAACACCACCACCCCGGCCACCCCACCGAACAGCACCGCCTCCGCCGCGGCCGTGCGACCGGCGCCGAACTGCGCCACCACCCACAGCATCGCAGCCACCGACGCAGCGCCGGCCACGAACGACTCGGCCAGCAGTCGGCCCGCCACGCGGCCGCCCATCGAGCCGGTCATCCGGTGCACGCGCAGGGTGAGGAGCACCGCGGCCACCGTCTGCGCCGCGCCGTAGCCCATCGCCAGCGCGGCGGCGCGCTCCGTCCGGTCGAGCAGTGCGGAGGTGATCACCATCCACGCCACCCCCACGCCTGCCGACCCGATCATCAACAGCGCCGCCCGCCGCACGTCACCGATCGCGAACAGCACCCGGGTCATCACGAACGCGATGCCGTAGCCGAGCAGACCGGGACCGAACGCCGCGAGCGCGTGCGCGATGGGTGCGAGCCCCTGGCTCGCCGTCTGCCCGAACGCAGCGGACGTGGCCACCGGCCAGGCGAGACCCAACATGCCCGCACCACCGAGCACCAGCAGCGGCACCATCAGCCGCATCGCCTGGTCGATCACGCGACGCAACGGCTCGAGGTCCCCCACCTGCCACAGGTCGGCCACACGGGGCGCCAACGTGGTGGCGATGGGCACCGCCACCAGCGCATGCGGCAGCACGTAGAACGCGAAGGCGTACACGAACACCGCCACCCCACCGGGCGCACCGTTGCCGAGCGCCAGGGCCACGGCGGTCGGCGCCAGCGTGCCGATCACCGACAGCGTCGCCCAGCCGAACGACGTGCGCATCGCCGCAACCGCCGGATGACCGGGCCGCCAACGCGGCCACCAACGCACACCGTCACCGCGCAGCACGAGGGCCGGGGTGAGCGCGTACGCCACCACACCGAGCGTGGTGCCTCCCGCCAGCACGGCGAACTGCCCGGCGGTCAGGTCGAGATCGGCCGTGGCGCCGTTGCGCATCGAACGGAACACGAGCAGCGCCGCGATCACGATGATGTTGTTCACCGCCGGGGCGAGCGCGGCGGCAGCGAAGCGACCTCGTGCGTTCAACGCCGCACTCACCACCGTCGCCAACCCGTAGCACACCAGTTGCGGCACGAACACCAGCACCATCGGCACCATCACGTCGAGCTTCTCCGCCGCCACGTCGGCCGACGGATCGGCGGCCACCATCACGCGCGTCAGCAGCGGCGACAGCGCCATCCCCACCACGGCCAGCGCCGACAACGCGACCATCGTGACGCCGTTCGCCGCCTGCACCGCCTCGCCGAGGAACTTCCGGCCACCGGTGCGGCGGGCCTCCACGAACGTCGGCAACAGCACGGCTTGCAGCACCCCCGCGGCGACGAGCTCGAACAGCAGGTTCGGCATCAGGTTCGCGGTCTGGTACACGTCGCCGAGCAAACCGCTGCCGAGCACCGCGGCCGTCGCCAGCACCCGGCCGAAGCCCGAGATCCTCGACACCAGCGTGCACAACGTCACGACGGCGGTGTCGCGGCGCAGGCCGGCCTTCACCCGCCCGTTCGCTTCGCGCGGTGCCCCAACAGCTCGGCAGCGTGCTGCCGAGCGGCCGCGGCGGCCGCGTCGCCCGACAGCATGCGGGCCACCTCCTCGATCCGGTCCGCCCCGTCGACGGCCAGCGCCGATGCGACGGTCACCCCGTCGGTGACCCGCTTGCTCACCACCACGTGGGTGTCGGCCAGCGCCGCCACCTGGGCGAGGTGCGTCACCACCAGCACCTGATGCCGATCACCGAGTGCGGCGAGGCTGCGACCCACGGCCACGGCCGCGGCGCCACCGATGCCCGCGTCGACCTCGTCGAACACCAGCGTGTCGGGCGCCTCGCTCAGCACCAGGCGGAGGGCCAGCATCGTGCGCGCCAGCTCACCGCCACTCGCCACCCGCGACAGCGGGAGCAGCGGGGTGCCCGGATTGGCCGCGATGAGGAACGCCACATCGTCGCCGGGGGCGTCGCCGCCGACCTGCACGGCCACCTCGACGTGCGGCATCGCCAGCTCACGCAGGTGCTGCTGCACCGCAGCCGCCAGCGCACCGGCCCCGCCCCGGCGCGTGGCGAGCACCGTCTCCGCCGCGGCGCGCTCGGCCGCCTGGGCGTCGATCCGCCGGAGCTCGAGCTGTGCGACGCGTTCGTCGTACCCCTCGAGCTCGGCCAGACGGTCCTCGACCTCGGACTGGAACGCGAGCACGTCGGCGAGCGAGTCGCCGTACTTGCGGCGGAGGTCGCGCAGCAACTGCATCCGGTCCCGCACCGCGGCCAACCGCTCGGGGTCCTCGTCGATCGATTCGGCGCGTGCGCGCAGGTCGGCCGCCACGTCACCCGCCTCGGCGAGCAGCGACCGCAGCCGCACTTCGATCTCGGCGAACGGCGCCCTGCCCGCGACGTTGCGCAACGCCGCAGCGAGCACGTCGCCGGCCCCACCGTCGTCGGTGAGCGCGGCCATCGCGGCCTCGGCCAGCGCCCGGTACTCGACCGCGCCGGCCAACACGTCGTGCTCGGCCTCCAGCTCGCGGTCCTCGTCGGGGCCGGTGATGGCGGCCGCCTGCAGCTCGCCGACCTGGAAGCGCAGCAGGTCGATCTCCCGGGCACGCGACCGGGTGTCGCCGCCGAGCGCCGCGAGCGCCGCATCGATCTCGGTGAGCCGGGCACGAGCAGCACGCAACGGTGCGAGGTCGGTGCCGCACCAGCGGTCGAGCGCGTCGCGCTGCTCGGCCGTCGACAACAGGCTCTGATGCGCGTGTTGGCCGTGGAGGTCGACGGTGCGCTCCCCCAGTTCGGCCAGGTTCGACACCGTGGCCAGTCGGCCATTCACATAGGCCCGCGAGCGCCCGTCGGCCGGGATGACCCGCGCCACGATGTACTCGTCGTCGCCGACCACGAACCGACCCTCGACGCGTGCCTCCGCGGCGCCGGGCCGCACCATCGTGGCGTCGGCACGCCCACCGACGAGGAGGCTGATCGCCTCGACGAGCATCGTCTTGCCGGCACCGGTCTCGCCCGTGAGCGCAGTGAGGCCGTGGCCGAGCACCAGGTCGAGGTGATCGATCACCCCGAGCGACTCGATGTGGAGCTCGTGCAGCACTAGCGGTCCGCCAGACCGAACTTGGCCTTCAGGATCTGATGGAACCGACGCTCCCCGAAGCGCACGAAGCGGGCCACGTGCGGTGACGGTGCCACCTTCACGCGGTCGCCTTCGGCCAGCGACGTCACCGGCTGCCCGTCGACCGACAGCGTGACGGCGCGGTGGCCGAGCACCTCCACCTCCACCAGCTCACTCGGGTCGAGGACCAGCGACCGGTCGAACAGCATGTGCGGCGACACGGGCGTGAGCAGCACCGCCCGCGACCGCGGCGACAGCACGGGCCCACGGGCCGACAGCGAGTACGCCGTCGAGCCGGTCGGCGTCGAGAGGATGAGCCCGTCGGCCGCGTACGACGTGAACGGCGCGCCGTCGATCTCCACGTGCAGGCGCACCGTGTGACCGGACTCCTGCTTCTCCACCACGCCCTCGTTCAGCGCGGTCCACGTCTGCACTGCGACACCGTCGCGCACCACCGTGAGGTCGAGCATCATCCGCTCGTCGAGCACCCAGTGCCCGGCCTCGGGCCCGGCGAACCATCGCTCGAGTGCGAATGGCAGCGTGGGCGGCTCCACCTCGGTGAGATAGCCGAGCAGACCGACGTTCACACCGATCACCGGTACGCCCGCCCCGCGCAGCAGGTGCACGGTGCGCAGCATCGTGCCGTCACCGCCGATGCACAGCGCGAGGTCGGCCGAGCCCGGCTCGAGATCGGCGCCGAGCTCGTCGAGCCCCACGGCGGCAGCGTCGACCCGGGTCATCCATGCCGAGTGCCCGTGCGAGGCCAACCAGTCGGCCGCGGCACGTGCAGTGACCGCGGCGTCGTGGCGTTCGTGGTGGGCGACGAGCAGCACGGAGGTCACGCGGGAGATCCTGACCGCTGCGTGGTGGCATGCACAAGGAATTCGCGGTTCCCGTCGCCACCCGTGATGGGCGAGTCGATCCAGCCGAGCACCTCGCAACCCGCCGATTCCAACGCCGCCTGCACCTCGCCGCGCACCCGTTCGTGGATGGCGGGGTCGGTGATGACACCGTGACCCTTCGCCACCTCCACACGTCCGGCCTCGAACTGCGGCTTGACGAGGAGCGTCAGGTCGCCGCCGGGGCGGCACACGCCGACGAGCGCGGCGAGGACGCGTGTGATGGAGATGAACGACAGGTCGGCCGTCACCAGGTCGACCTCGCCACCGATCACATCGGGCGTCACGTCGCGCACGTTGAACTTCTCCATCACGTGCACCCGGTCATCGTCGCGGATGCGCGGGTGCAACTGCCCGTGCCCCACGTCGAGCGCCACGACATGAGCGGCGCCGCGCTGCAGGAGGCAGTCGGTGAACCCACCGGTGCTGGCGCCCGCGTCGAGCACGCGCCAGCCGGCCACGTCCAGCCCGAACGCCTCGAGTGCGGCGTCGAGCTTCTCGCCGCCACGGCTCACGAAGCGCGGGCCGTCGCCCTGCACGATGATCGCGTCGCCGGCGTGCACCTGCCGCGACGCCTTGTCGGCGAGCGCACCGTTGACCAGCACGCGACGTGCGTCGATGGCACGGGCAGCGTCGGCGCGCGTCTCGGCCAACTGTCGCCGCACGAGCTCTGCGTCGAGACGCTGGCGTCTCGCCACGGTCAGGCCTTCTTGGCCGGTGCCTTCTTCGCCGCGGCCTTCTTGGCCGGCGCCTTCTTCGCAGCCGCCTTCTTCGCAGCCGCCTTCTTGGCGGGCGCCTTCTTCGCCGCGGCCTTCTTCGCCGGTGCCTTCTTGGCGGGGGCCTTCTTGGCCGGGGCGGCCGCCGGGGCAGGGGCGGGCTCGGTCTTGCCGGTCACCCCCAGCTTCTTGGCGATCTCCTCGACGCGGGCCTCGATGTCGTCGAGCCGGCCGGCGAACTTGCCGAGCTGCTTGGTGAGCTCGCTCTGCACCGACGCCACCGCCGAACCGCCGGCCTCACGACCGCGGCTGAGCAGCTCCTCGACCATCTTCTCGCTGTCCTTCTTGCGCGCCTCGCCGCTCTTGACGAGCTCCTTGACGATGCGCTCCGCCTGCTCCTGCGTCATCTCGGTGAACTGCATACCGGCATCGAGGAGGCGCTTGAAGAGAGTGTGTCCAGACATGGGCTCAGGCTATCCGGGAAAATACCCGTGGGTAACCAGGGCATCCGCCACACCGGCGAGGTCGTCGACGGTGAGGTCCGGCACCGGATCGACCGGCGCACCCTTCGGCGTCACCCCACTGTGCACGTGCGCGTATCGGCAGCCGAGCGTGCGGGCGAAGCGGCCGTCGGTGCTCGGCCGGTCCCCCACCATCACCGCCTGCACCGCCGCCTCCTCGCCGACCATCGAGCGCACGAGGTCGGCCATCGGTTCGTACGGCTTGCCGGCGATCACCGGTGCAACACCCGCCGCGGTCTGCACCGCGGCCAGGATGGCGCCGCCGCCGGGGATCGGACCGTCCGGTGTGGGGTACGTGGCGTCGTCGTTCGTACCGATGAGACGGGCCCCGTGTTGCACGGCCCGCACCGCTCGGGTGAGGCCCTCGTAGTCGAACGTGCGGTGCCAGCCGACGATCACCGCGTCGATCTCCGCGTCGTGCGCCACCACGGCGCCCCGCGCTTCCACCGCCTGCACCACGCCCTCGCCGCCGCACACCAGCACGCGCTCCCCCGGCTGCACCAGCCACGCCGCGGCCAGGGCCGACGTCACCACGTCACCCGCTGCCGGGATGCCGATCGACTCGAGCGTGGCCTCCTGCACCTCCACCCGCGCCGACGAGTTGTTGGTCACGAACAGGACACGGTGACCCGCCGCGCGCAGCCGCGCGATGGCATCCACCGAACCGGGAATGGGTCGGTGTGCCAGCCACACCACACCGTCGAGGTCACAGAGCACCGGGAACATGGTCTGGCCATGTTGGCACGCGAGGTGCCAACCTGTGCGGGTGCCCCGTTTCGAACCCTTCGCCGCGCTCCGCTATTCACCCTCCCTCCCGCTCGACGAGGTCGCGGCACCGCCGTACGACGTGCTGAGCGACGCCGACGTCGACGCGCTCCTCGCCCGCCACCCGCGCAACATCGTCGCCATCGACGTGCCGCGCGAGGCAGATGGCCCCGACCGCTACGCGAAGGCGGCGTCGCTGCTCGACGCGTGGGTGGCCGAGGGCACCCTCGTGCGCGACCCGGAGCCGAGCTACACGCTGTATCGCATGGCGTTCACCGACGAGGCCGGCAACCGACGTGAGACCGTGGGCGTGCTCGGCGCGCTCGAGGTGGTCGACGAGGGTGCCGGTGGGGTGCTCCCGCACGAGCGCACCACCCCGAAGGCGAAGAGCGACCGGCTCGACCTCACCCGCGCCACCTCGACGAACCTCTCCCCCGTGTGGGGCCTGTCGCTCACGGCCGGCCTCACCGACCTGCTGCGCGAGCCCGCCGAGCCGATGGGCTCGTGCCGCGACGAGAACGGCGTGGTGCACACGCTCGAGCGGGTCAGCGACCCCCACCGCGTCGCCGCCATCCGTGACGCCGTGAGCGCCAACCCGGTGCTCATCGCCGACGGTCACCACCGCTACGCCATCAGCCGTACGTTCCGCGACGAGCAGCGTGCGGCACACGGCGGCGACGCCGGCACCGCCGAGCTCACGTTCACCTACGTGGCCGAGCTCGTCGAGGACCAGCTGAGCATCGACGCCATCCACCGGCTCTACCACGGCATCGACGCCGACCAGTTGCTCGCCGTCCTCGGTGCGTCGTTCGACGTCGAGGACGCGGGCACCGTCACACCGGCCTTCGCCACCGAAGTGGTGGCACGCGGCGCGCTGTGCCTGGTGCGCCCCGACGGCACGGGCGCATGGTTGCACCCGCGGGCCGAGGTGTTCGCCGACGTGCGCGCCCTCGACGGCGCCTACCTCGAGCACGCGCTGCGCGACCACGACATCGACGTCACGTACCAGCACGGCGTGCAGCACGTCGTCGACACCGTCGCCGCAGGTGCGGCAGGCGTCGGTGTGCTGATCCGACCGACCAGCATCACCGAGATCCGCCGCACTGCGGACGAACGGCTGTTGATGCCCCCGAAGAGCACCTTCTTCACCCCGAAGCTGCGCACGGGGCCGGTCCTGCGACCGCTCAGGTGATGGACGCCTCGAAGATGCCCTGAATGGTGGCGTCGAGAGTGGCGTCGAACTCGGCGTCGCTCTGCTTCGCGCTGAGGCCTTCGGTGAGCGCCCTCGAGAAGCTGGCGATCATGCCGTGGTTGCGGGCGAGACGGGCGTTGGCGTCGTCACGCGGGTAGCCGCCCGACAGCGCCACCACGCGCAGCACCTTCGGATGCTGCACGAGGTCGAGGTAGAAGTCGTCGACCGTGGGGATGGTGAGCTTGAGCATCACCGGCTGGTCGTCGCGCAGCCCGTCGAGGTGACGCAGGATGGAGGCCTTGAGGATGGCCTCGGCCTGCTCCTTCTCGGGGCTGTTGATGTCGACCTCGGGCTCGATGATCGGCACCAGGCCACCGGCGAGGATCTGCTTGCCGACCTCGAACTGCTGCGCCACGACGGCCTCGATGCCGGCCTCGTTCGCCAGCTTCACGACCGAGCGCATCTTCGTGCCGAACACACCCTTCGCCACCGCACGCGCCACGAGCGCGTCGAGCTCGGGCATCGGCTTCATCACCTGCACGCCATCGACCTCGTCGGCGAGACCCTTGTCGACCTTCAGGAACGGCACGACGCCCTTCTCGGCCCACAGGTACTCGGCGGCGCCTCGGCCCTCGATGTCGCGATCCATGGTGCCCTCGAACAGGATGGCCCCGAGCACGCGCGAACCGTTGAACACCGGGCTCGTGATCATGCGGCTGCGCATCTGGTGGATGAGATCGAACATCGCCTCGTCGCCCGAGTACTCGGACTCCTCGATGCCGTACAACCGCAGTGCCTTGGGGGTGCTGCCGCCGCTCTGGTCGAGTGCGGCGATGAAGCCCTGGCCGGAACGGACACGGTCGAGCTGGTCTTGATTCATGTCGATACCTCTCGTGGTTCGGTCACTTCGATGGTACTTCGCCACCGGTCACGCCACCCAGCCTCTCGACCTCGCGCGCCACCAGGCGCTGCACCTTGCGCTTGGCGTTCGCCGGGACCACGTCGCTGGCCACCACCTCGGTGCGGCTCTGGGTGCCGGCCGCCGTGCGGAAGAAGCGCCGACGCACGCCACCGCGCACCACCACCTCGTCGCCGACGGTGAACATCGGCACCGACGGCGGATCGAACCACGCGACGGGTACCGACCAGGCCCCCTCGTCGGTGGCCGTGGTGATCTCGAGCGACCACAGCGTGGAGCCCGAGGCGAGCTCTCGCGCCTGGGGCTCGCTGCTCAGATGACCTCGCAGGACGACACAGTTCATGTTGGACTCCCCGGAATGCGGACGCCGACCGACCGCATCGGCCGGCGTCGGGATGTGACGGGGGAAGTCGAGACCGACGGTACCGAAGGGGTGTGACGCGGTTCAGCGACCGAGCGAGCGGAGGCGATCCGCGACGTCGGCGAACTCGCGATCGACGCCTGCCACCAGGGAGAAGTACCGGCGCGCCTTGATGACGTCGCCCGACCGGTCGTACAGGTCGGCGAGCACGTACCACTGGCGGAGGTGGTGCTCCTTCGGCTTCTTCGGCACCTCGGTGGCCTTCTGCATCACCTTCAGCGCACCCGCCAGGTCGTTCTGGTCGGCGAGTGCGCCAGCCGCGACGATGCGGCCCTCGGCCATGAGTGCCGGTTCGGGCGAGGCCTCGCGCAGCTCCTTCCAGAGCTGCTCGACCTCGTGGTACCGGCGCATCGCGCGGTAGCAGTCCATCAGCACGGCGTTGTGCTGCACCGTGGCGGCGAGCTCGCGCGACATCTCGAGCTCCGCGGCCGCCTTGCGCCACTGACCCAGTCGGTACAACGCCAGGCCGGCGATCTCGTGACCGAACGCGAGATCGGGCAGGTCGCGCAGCACCGGCTGCACCATCCGTCGAGCATCGGCGTACCGCCCACGGTCGAGCGCGTCGGCAGCGCTGGTGAGTCGCTCCTGGTAGCGGGCCTGCCGACTCGACGGCGCCGCGTTCGCCAGGTCCTCGGCCACGTCGGGCGCGAGATCGGTCGACTTGCGACGCCCGGTCGACTTCGTGGCCGCTCGCTCCGTGGCCTGCTCGGCCTCGTGGCGCAGCGAGCCCTCGTCGATCCACTGCTCGCGCTCCCACGGCGGCGGCGCCGCGCGCTCGGGCTTCTCCTCGCGAGGCGGACGCGTGGCCTTGATGGCCGCGCTCCGACGCTCGGCCTCGGTGAGCGGCTTCTCCACCCGACGCGGCGCGACGCGCTCGTAGCGACCGCCACGCGCATCACGACCACCCGAACCGGACCTGCCGCCACTCGACGGACGACCGCCACTCGACGGACGACCCCCACCGCTGGGCCGGCCACGGGACGGACGCTCGATGCCGGCGTCCTCACGCGGGTCGCGACGCGGGCTCCGCGGCCCGGTCGGACGAGCACCCGACGGGCGCCCACCGCGACGGTCGTCACGCTCGTCGTCGCGGTCGCGAGGCGCGCCCGACGGACGGGTGCGGCCGGTGCTGCCACCATTGCGCGGCGGACGACGATCATCGTCGCGGCGTTCGGGCCGGCCCCCGCCGCCCGAGCGCTGGCCACCGCTGCTGCGACCGCCCGACGACGGACGACCCCCACCGCTGCTGGGACGACCGGTGCCACCCGATCGGCCACCACTCGAGCTGGGCCGGCCGGTCCCGGTGGAGCGTCCGCCCGACGACGGACGACCACCCGACGACGGACGACCCGACGAGGGACGACCGGTGGACGACGAGCGAGGGCGGCGATCGGGCGTTGACATAGGCATTCCAGCCTACGAGCCAGAACGCCGGAAAACGACGAAACGCCCCACGAGGGGGCGTCTCATGTGGGCTGCTCGAGCCCAAAAAGTACTCAAGGCCCCCGAAGGGGCCTTGAGTGTCGAAATCCGGCGGCGACCTACTCTCCCAGGGGGTCTACCCCCAAGTACCATCGGCGCAGGCAGTCTTAACTTCCGTGTTCGGGATGGGAACGGGTGTGACCCTGCCGCTATAGCCACCGAAATCTTGTGTTGTCAATACGGAGCCGGCGCCCCCGATGGGGCAGCCCTCCGACAACTCCAGAGCAAGCACGAGCGATGTTCAAACCAAGCCCTCGGCCGATTAGTACCGGTCGGCTACACACGTTACCGTGCTTACACCTCCGGCCTATCAACGTGATGGTCTCGTCACGGGCCTTACTGCGTTAACCGCATGGGTGTACTCATCTTGGAACGGGTTTCCTACTTAGATGCTTTCAGCAGTTATCCCTTCCGGAGGTGGCTAATCTGCCGTGCCCTTGGCAGGACAACAGACACACCAGAGCTCCGTCCGTCCCGGTCCTCTCGTACTAGGGACAGCCTTCCTCAATACACCTTCGGCTGCGGAGGATAGGGACCGAACTGTCTCACGACGTTCTGAACCCAGCTCGCGTACCGCTTTAATGGGCGAACAGCCCAACCCTTGGGACCTGCTTCAGCCCCAGGATGCGATGAGCCGACATCGAGGTGCCAAACCTTCCCGTCGATATGGACTCTTGGGGAAGATTAGCCTGTTATCCCCGGGGTACCTTTTATCCGTTGAGCGACCACACTTCCACACGTGATGGCCGGGTCACTATGCCCTGCTTTCGCACCTGCTTGACCTGTCAGTCTCGCAGTCAAGCTCCCTTGTGCCATTGCACTCGACGGCTGATTGCCAACCAGCCTGAGGGAACCTTTGGGCGCCTCCGTTACATTTTAGGAGGCGACCGCCCCAGTCAAACTACCCGCCTGACACTGTCCCTGATCCAGATAATGGACCCAGGTTAGAGCCCCGTCATACACAGGGTGGTATTTCAACGATGACTCCACAATGGCTGGCGCCACTGCTTCCAAGTCTCCCACCTATCCTACACAATGCAGGACAAAGCTCAATATCAAGTTATAGTAAAGGTCCATGGGGTCTTTCCGTCCTTCCGCAGCTAACGAGCATCTTTACTCGTACTTCAATTTCGCCGGGTCTATGGTTGAGACAGTGGGGAAGTCGTTACGCCATTCGTGCAGGTCGGAACTTACCCGACAAGGAATTTCGCTACCTTAGGACCGTTATAGTTACGGCCGCCATTCACTGGGGCTTAGGTTCACAGCTTCGCCTTTCGACTAACCGTTCCCCGTGACCTTCCAGCATTGGGCAGGCGTCACAGCGTATACAGCGCCTTGCGGCTTCGCACGCTGCTGTGTTTTTGGTAAACAGTCGCTACCCCCTGGTCTGTGCCACCCTCTCGAGCTCGGGGAGTAAATCCCTTCACCCTAGTAGGGTCATCCTTCTCCCGAAGTTACGGATGTAATTTGCCGAGTTCCTTAACCATAGTTCTCCCGATCGCCTTGGTATTCTCTACCCGCCCACCTGTGTCGGTTTGGGGTACGGGTACCGTGCCAACTCACTGTTGGGCTTTTCTTGGCAGTGTGGAATCAATGACTTCGACTGAATCGTCTCGGCATCACGTCTCAGAGTTCACGGCTCCAACTCTCATCGGAACCCTCCTACACGCTTACCCGGGGACTACCATCGCCCCGGTTCACCTATCCTTCTGCGTCCCCCTCCAGCTATCCGCCAGCAACGCGATGAGATCGCCCGAAGGCAGCCCCCATGTTGTCACTCTTGGACCTGGCGCGGACACGGTAGTACTGGAATATCAACCAGTTGTGCATCGACTACGCCTTGCGGCCTCGCCTTAGCTCCCGACTCACCCTGGGAGGATTAGCCTTCCCCAGGAACCCTTGGGCTTTCGGCGGAGGGGTTTCTCACCCCTCTCTCGCTACTCATGCCTGCATTCTCACTCGATGGCGCTCCACGCCGGGTTATCCCACCGCTTCGCTGCACCATCGACGCTCCTCTACCACCCCTCCTTACGGAGAGATCCATAGCTTCGGCTCAGGACTTGAGCCCCGTTAAATTGTCCGCGCAGGACCACTCGACCAGTGAGCTGTTACGCACTCTTTTAAGGATGGCTGCTTCTAAGCCAACCTCCTGGCTGTCTGTGCAGTCCCACATCGTTTTCCACTTAGTCCTGAATTAGGGGCCTTAGCTGATGGTCTGGGCTGTTTCCCTTTCGACTAACGAAGCTCATCCCCCGTAGTCTCACTGCCGTGCTCTGGAGTCTCGGCATTCGGAGTTTGGCTGGGTTCGGTAAGCTTGTAGGCCCCCTAGCCCATCCAGTGCTCTACCTCCGAGACTGAACGCACGACGCTGCACCTAAATGCATTTCGAGGAGAACCAGCTATCACCAAGTTTGTTTGGCCTTTCACCCCTATCCACAGCTCATCACCGCCATTTTCAACTGACGTGTGTTCGGCCCTCCACGGGGTCTTACCCCCGCTTCAGCCTGGCCATGGATAGATCACTTGGCTTCGGGTCTACAGCATGCGACTCAACGCCCTATTCAGACTCGCTTTCGCTTCGGCTCCCCATCACTGGTTAACCTTGCCACATACCGTAACTCGCAGGCTCATTCTTCAAAAGGCACGCCATCGTGGCCTCCTTGCGGAGACGACACTCTGACTGTTTGTAAACCAACGGTTTCAGGTACTATTTCACTCCCCTCCCGGGGTGCTTTTCACCTTTCCCTCACGGTACTAGTTCACTATCGGTCACCAAGGAATACTTAGGCTTATGGGGTGGTCCCCACAGATTCACGCGGGTTTTCTCGGTCCCCGCGTTACTTGGGATGACAGCCGGAGAGGACAAGTGTTTCGAATACGGGGCTATTACCCACTATGGCCGGCCTTTCCAGAACCGCTCTTCTACACTGCCCTTGTACTCCGTGATCCATCTGATGCTGGATCTGCTGGTCCCACAACACCGCGTCAGCAACGCCATCAGGCTTGACACTGACACGGTTTAGCCTCTTCCCTTTTCGCTCGCCGCTACTAAGGGAGTCGCGGTTGCTTTCCTTTCCTCAGGGTACTGAGATGTTTCAATTCCCCTGGTTCCCTCCTCCGGCCCTATGTATTCAGACCGGGGTAACACTCCATGACGAGTGCTGGGTTTCCCCATTCGGACATCTGCGGATCGAGGCCCAGTCGACGGCTCCCCGCAGCTTTTCGCAGTCACTCACGTCCTTCATCGGTTCTTGGTGCCAAGGCATCCACCGTTGGCTCTTTGTAGCTTGGAAGAACAAAGATGCTCGTGCTTGCTCTGCAGTTCTCAAAGGGCATCGCCGACGTCGGGACCATCGGAGTCGAAGACTCCGGCGATCACCGGGCACGCCGTGGCAGCGGAGCTCGAAGGCTCATGCCGTGCGCTGAGGGGGACCGTGGTCCAGCTCCCTCAAAACGGAAGAGAAGACAAAGTTGATCGTTTCGATTCGAACGGAGGACGAATCCTACGACGCTCGAAGCTGACGACCGACCCACCAGTGCACCAACTGGGAACTGGTTCGAACCGGACCGGACGGATGCCGGCCAACGATTGAACAGTAGCTCCTTAGAAAGGAGGTGATCCAGCCGCACCTTCCGGTACGGCTACCTTGTTACGACTTCACCCCAATCACCGACCCCACCTTCGACGGCTCCTTCCTTACGGTTAGGCCACCGGCTTCGGGTGTTGCCGACTTTCGTGGTGTGACGGGCGGTGTGTACAAGGACCGGGAACGTATTCACCCCGGCAATGCTGATCCGGGATTACTAGCGACTCCAACTTCATGAAGTCGAGTTGCAGACTTCAATCCGAACTGAGGCAGGGTTTTACCGATTTGCTTAACTTCACAGTCTTGCTCCGGTTTGTCCCTGCCATTGTAGTACGTGTGTAGCCCTACCCGTAAGAGCCATGAGGACTTGACGTCATCCCCGCCTTCCTCCGGTTTAACACCGGCAGTCTCCCTAGAGTCCCCAACTTAATGATGGTAACTAAGGACAAGGGTTGCGCTCGTTACCGGACTTAACCGAACATCTTACGACACGAGCTGACGACAGCCATGCAGCACCTGTGATTGTTCCACTATTGCTAGCGTCATCCTGCTTTCACAGAACTAATCCAACCATGTCAAGCCTAGGATAAGGTTCTTCGCGTTGCCTCGAATTAAGCCACATGCT
>JBDKJP010000065.1:0-80528 GCA_039796575.1 Actinomycetota bacterium | reverse complement strand
ACGCGCTGGTCACCACGGCCATCGAGCACCTCGCCAAGTTCGGGCCCGTCGGCGTGCAACCGCAGGAGATCTGTGCCGAGCTCGGCATCTCCAAGGCGTTGGTGAACTACCACTTCGGCGGGCGCGACGGCCTCATCGCCGAGGCGGTCACGGTCGCCTACGAACGGCACTCCGCCCGAGCGGTCGAGCTGGCGAACCGCATCGACGACGGCGTGTCGCCAGCGGCCACCCTCGAGGCGTTGATCGAGTTCCAGGTGCAGTGGGGCGGCGACCAGCCGGGTCTCGCCGCGGCGATCACGTACCCCGACATCGCCGTCGGCCGTGGTGCCGTGTCCGAACAGCAGCAGGTGCGCATGGCCGATGCCGGGCAGCGCAACTTCGCGGCGCTGCACCGGGTGCTCGTCGCAACGCGGTCCGAACTCAGCGGTGGGCGCGGCTTCGCCGACGAGATGCAGGAGTGGCAGACCGCCGCCATCATCGGATGGATCACGCTCGGCATGCTCTCGTGGAACGGCGGCATGTTCCTGCCGATGCAGCGCACGGGGTTGCAGGACGAATTCGACCGCACTCGGCAGCAGCTGCACACCCTCATCCGCGACGCACTCAGCCGCTGACGCCGCCCGCGGAGTCGTCGCCGCCGATGTGTGCGATCTACGTTGACCGCGGATGAGTGACACCCCGCACGCACACCTCGACCCGCTGCTCCACGTCGACCAGGCCGACACCCCCGACCGCGAGGCCGACGCCCGGGCATGGGCCGGCAAGGCCGTGCGCGACCTCGGACACGCACTCGTCGGCCACCACGCCGACGTCGAGCTCATCGACCGCGTCAGCACCACGCTCGACCAGCTCACGGCCGAGCTCCAGCACGGCGAACGTCGTTCGCGCCACCGGCCGACGGTGTACGACAACGCCGAGGCGCCCGCCGACGGCGACGAGCTCACCAGCTACGACGAACGGCCCGTCTCCGGCCGCAGCAGCCCGTGGGGCCTCGACATCCGCGTGCACCGTGAGGGCGATGAGATCGTGGCCCGGTGCACCCTGCGGTCCGCCCACGAGGGCGCGCCCGGCCGCAGCCACGGCGGCATCGTGGCCGCACTGTTCGACGACGTCTACGGCTTCGTGCTCAGTCTCGTGCGCGAGTCGGCGTTCACCGGCGAGCTGTCGGTGCGCTACGAGGCCGGCGTGCCGGTGGGCGTGCCCATCGAGTGCCGCGTGCGCCTCGACCACCGCGACGGTCGCAAGTTGTACATGACCGGCGAGGTGCTGCACGAGGGCAAGGTGCTCGTGCGCTCGAAGGCGACGTTCATCACCATCCCGCGCGAGGTGATGCTGGCGGGCGGCTGAGCCGTCAGGCCGGCGGGGTGCGGCCGATGGTGCGCCGCTCGAGATCGCCCGCCGAGCGATGGAACCTCGCCTGCTGGCGCAGGATGGCGAGGATGTCGTCGATGGCCTCGTCGGTGGGCTGCACGCCCGACCGGGTGACCCGCTGGAACGGGTTGTCGGTGCGGATGGCCCGGTCGATCGCCGACAGCGCACGGTCGCGCAGCGCCGCGTCGTTGTCGGCGTCGTGCTGCGCGAGCAGCTCGGCGCGCTGCACCAGCGCGGCCACGTACCCGGGCTCCCACGCCTCGCACACCGTGAGGGCGCGGGCCACGTTGCGATCGGCGTGCGCGATGTCGTCGAGCGCGGCGGCGAGGTCGGCACGGGTGACGAGCGACGTCGACTGCTGGAGCACGTCGTGACGGTACACCACCTGTGTGGATCTGTGCACCCATTCGTCAGACGCGATAGGTGACCACCACCGGCGCGTGATCGCTCCACCGTTCGGCATACGTGGGTGCGCGATCGACCGCGACGGCCTCGACCGTGGCGGCCAGCTCGGGCGACGCGATCTGGTAGTCGATGCGCCACCCCGAATCGATGTCGAACGCCTTGCCACGCCACGACCACCACGTGTACGGGCCCGCCACCTCACCGGCGTGCGCCCGGCCGACGTCGACCCACCCGTCGGCCAGCACCCGGTCGAACCAGGCGCGCTCCTCGGGCAGGAAACCGGCCTTCTTCAGGTTGCCCTTCCAGTTCTTGATGTCGAGCTCGCGATGACCCACATTCAGGTCACCCGTCACCACCACGTGCCGACCCGCATCGCGCAATGCGCGCATCCGCGCCGCCATCGCATCCAGGAATGCGAGCTTCTCGCGCATCCGCTCGGCATCGTCGGCGTCACCGGTGTGCACGTACGTCGACACCACCGTGAAACCCCCGCCGTCGGCCGTGGGCAACGTGGCCTCCACCCAACGACCACTGCCGTCGAACGCGCCCTCGAGCACCTCGCCCGGCTCCGACGGTTGCAGGCTGGCCACCGCCACGCCGGCGCGACCCTTCGTGCCGCACTCGCAGTGCTGCACGTGCCACGGCGCCCCGGCGGCCTGCTCCACCAACCCCGCCACCAGGTCGTGCGGTGCACGCACCTCCTGCATGGCCACCACGTCGGGACGACGCTGTGCCCACCAGCCGGGCATGCCGTTGGGGATGGCGGCACGCAACCCGTTCACGTTGATCGAGGCGACGGTGATCGGGCGGGGTCGGGGCACGGCCGCTGACTCTGCCATGCCGACGCGGCGCACCCCAAGTGCTACCGAAAACGGCGACGACCGCCCCCGCACCGACTCCCGCGATCCGGTGCGAGGGCGGTCGAGCGGCGCCTTGCGGCAGCCGTTCGGGGGGATCGCCTTGCACCGTCATCGTGCCGGATGCACGAGGTGGCGTCCGTCGCCCACGCGACGCCGAGAACGTCAGCCGGCCGACACAACGCGGGGGTGTGGCGCGCGGTGGGTGACGCTACGGGCAGCCGACGCCGTGCAGTGCCGCACACGGTGGGCACAGCCGGGCCGGGCCCTGCGGTGTGGCCCACGAAAGTGCCTGTGGCGTGCCGCACGACTCGCACGCGGTGGGCACCGGTGCTGATGTGGCACCCGGTGCCGCCGCACTCACCGAGGTCACTGGCGGTTGGCCCGCGCGGCCTGCACGCCCATCTTCACGAGGATGAGCGGGATGATGAGCGCCGCCAGCAGACCGGCCAGCCACACGATGACCGCAGCGAGGATCCACGTCGTGAGGCCGGTGATGCTCAACCCGTCGGTCACCAGGTGGGTGACGATGAGCCCGACGAGCGTCGACACCAACGCCACCGCACCGAGCAGCGCGGAGTCGTTCTTCATGGCCACCTTCGCGATGAACGGGCCGGCGAGCGCGGTGACCACCGTGAAGATGATGACGGCGGTGATGAACGCCGTGCCGTTGATGGACATGTCGTCGAGGATGGCCGCCGCAACGATGAGGCCGATCGCGCTGGCCAGGATGGCGATGACCGTCGACACCAGGAACCGCACCATGCGTTGTCTCCTTCACTCGGGAACGTCCACGCGGGAACGTTGGACGCAATGTAGTTGCCGACGCGAGGGCCCCCGAGCGACCGACGGCGCGACCGACCGCGCGCCGGCCGAAAACGCGGAGCGCCGAGGCCGCTCCACACCCCCAACGATGGAGCAGGCCCCGGCGCGCGCCGTGGCGAGAGGGTCAGACCTTGAACGCCAGCGAGGCAGAGCAACTGTCGACGCCGTTGTCGGACACCATGGTGACCGACAACGTGTTGTTGCCCTTCGGAGCGGTGAAGTTGCCGAGGATGGACCAGTCGGTCCCGATCGAGCCGTTGGGGCCGGAGTACACCGTGCCCGCGAGGTCGTCGGAGACCGTGACGGTCCAGGCGGCACCCGTGCTGTCGGCCGAGGCACCCACCATGTAGGTGACGCGGTCGCCGCTCTTGTTGTAGCCGAAGAAGCCGGTGGCCCCGTCGGTGCAGTTCCCGAGGACGTACGAACCCTGCTTGGCATCGCCGCCACCGCCACCGCCGCCGCCACCGCCGCCCTTCGCGTCGGCCACACCGACGACGAGTGCGAACAGTCCGAGGCCGGCCGCAGCGACGCCGAGCGCCGTACGGGTGAGCTTCTGCTTGCTCATGATCTGGTTGCTCCAGTCTCAGCATCCGGGAGACGCATGCTGTTCGTGACACGTCACCACCACAGCTTTGGTTTGGTGGTGGGGGCGGATCTTGATCTGTGTGAGCAAGAAATCCCGTGATGGCGACCAACGGCGTAGGACCGTGGTCGACTATCCAATCCGTGTCGGTCGACCGAAGTAGTAACCCTGTCCCCAGTGGACGCCCAGCCGTCGCACGGCGTCGGCTTCGGCCTCGGTCTCGACGCCCTCGGCGATCAACAGCGTGCCGGTGTCGCGGGCGTAGTGGCTGAGCCCCGCGGCCAACGCCTGGCGAGCCGGATCGTGATCGATGCCACGGATGAGCGCGATGTCGAGCTTCACCACGTCGGGCTCGAGCTCGAGGATGTGCCGCAGGCTCGAGAACCCCGCGCCCGCGTCGTCGACCGACACCTTCACCTTCCCGCAGGCGAGCAGCGCGGCGCGCAGGGTGGGGTAGTCGTCGATGGGCATGTGCTCGGTGACCTCGATCACCACGTCACGTCCGCTGTCGCGCACGACCTGCGCGGCCCTGCCACCGAGGATGGTGTCGGGCGAGAAGTTCACGCTCACGCTCATGTCGGGCAGCAGCCGGTTGGCGGTGTCGAGGGCCGCCGTCGCCAGGGCCGCCTCCAACTCCACGCCCAGACC
This sequence comes from Actinomycetota bacterium, assembly GCA_039796575.1. GTDB lineage: Bacteria > Actinomycetota > Acidimicrobiia > Acidimicrobiales > Ilumatobacteraceae > UBA668. Next base: position 75,839 of record JBDKJP010000065.1, on the reverse strand, counting down.
CGCCAGCCACGCGTCGCGGATCTTGCGGTCGGGGCGCGTGCCGTCGTCGAACCGGGTGAGGGCCTCGTAGCCGCGCACGTCGCCGGTGGCGAGATCGACGTACGGCTGGAACACCGGATGGAACGCGTGCTGGTCGATGATCTCGCGGATGCCGGCGCGCAGGCCCTCGCGTTCGCGTTCGGCCTCGACCTGCGAACCGACGAGCACACCGCCGAAGGAGGCGACCTCACCCACCAACGTCAACTGCCGCTCCATGCCGTCGGGATCGTCGGTGGAACGACAGGCGAGCATCAGTACGCCGAACATGTCGCGGTTCCAGCGCATCGGCGCGAACGCGACCGCGTTGATCTGCTCGGCCGAGAACCGATCGTCCCAGTGGTCGAACTGCGCGACCAGTGACGCCCGGGTGGTCCACCACGGGCCGCGCTCGGTGATGGCCGACATCTCCGCGGCGCCGTTCGCCGGGCTGATGATGCGCCCGCGACGCGCCCCGAGTGGGCCCGCCTCGCCGATCGATTCGAACGTGCCGTCCTGATGACGCTGGAACACGATGGCAACGTCGAAGTCGGTGACCGACACCACCGAGCGGCACAGCGACGACGCCGTCGCCTCGAGCGTCGCCTCGCTGCGCGCCCGCTCCATGATCGCCGCCATCATCGTGCGCGTCGCTCGGTCGCGCTCGATGTCGGCCTCCATGCGGCGCTGCGGCGTGAGGTCGTGCAGCACCGACACGAACGCGATGGGCCGGCCCTCACCGTCGCGCACCGGGCTGATGGTGGCCTGCTGCTCGAGCAGCTCACCGTTCTTGCGACGATCGACCACCACGCCCGACCACGTCTCGCCGCGCGCCAGCGTGCGACCGATGTCGTCGTCGATCTCCTTGCCGTGCACGTCGGACTGGAACCAGGAACGTTCGTGCGACATCAGCTCGTCGCGGGAGTAGCCGCTCACCGCCGTCGCCGCCGGGTTGACGTAGATGATGTGTCCCTCGAGATCGGTGACCACGATCGACTCCGCCGTCTGGTCGAAGGCGGTGTTCAGCAGCGCCTGGTACTCCTGCATCTCGAGCACCTTCGTCAGGTCCTCGAAGACGCTGATCACGCCGAGCTCCTCACCCATCGGCCCGTGGAGCGGCGCGGTCACCATCCGGGCCACGATCTCGCGCCCGTCCTTGTGGTGGTAGCGCACCGTGCGATCGCCGGGGGCGCTGCGCTCGTGCGCGATGTGCCGTTGGAAGTCGGCGCGCGCCGTCGGCGGCACGGCGGGCGGGATGCGGCCGACGGCCTCGTCGGCGGTGTATCCGAAGATGCGCTCCGCCGCCTGGTTCCAACTCGTGACGGCGCCTCCACGATCCAGTGCCACGATGGCCACCGGGCTCGCGTCGAGCGTCGCCTGCTCGCGAAGGAGTGCACGCTGCTGCGCGGCCACGGCGGCCGACACGCCGAGCGCTGCCAACCCGATGGCGAACATCGGCAGCTGCACCGCGACCATGTCGTGCGACTGCGAGCTCTCGGCCGACTCGAACAGGTGCGGTCCGAGGCCGGAGAAGCCGATCGACGCCGTGATGTCGAGCACCAGTAGGAACAGCGCGGTGCGGAACAGGTCGAACCGCACGGCGATCCAGAACACCGGGAGGAGGCAGAGCAGCATCGGGCCCGCCTCGCTCACGCCGAACGCAGAGGGGTCGACGTGCACGAAGTACGCGAACGCCAGCGTCAACGACAGCGCCGCGCCGAGCACGAACTCGACCAAGCGCGCGCGAGGGAGGTCGAACAGTCGGCGCAGGGAACCGGGGGAGGCGAGCGCCAACATCACGACGGGGAAGACGATGGTGAAGCCGGTGAGGTCGCCGACCGCCCACACCGACCAGCCGGCGTCGTCGGGATCGCCGATGGCGTGGATCAGCAACGTGCCGAGGCTGGCGGCGGACAGCGCGCCGACGGCCCCGGAGACCCCCATCAGCACCACGTCGTCGAACCGGTCGAACCCGCGCCGGAACCGCATCCGCCGGAGGAGGGCGAAGATCACCACGATCTCGACGGCGGTGACCGCGCCGCTCACCAACGCCGGCGGCACGTCGAACTCGTACTGCACCAGCGACACCGCGACGTCGGCCAGCACGAGCACCGGCCACGTGCGCACGCCGAGGTCGAACAGCATCGCCACGCCGATGGCGACGGGTGGGTACCAGGCCGCCTGCCCCACATCGGGCTCCAGGAGGGCGACGACCACGCCGACCACCAGGTACGACGCCACCCACCACGCCAGGCGCGCGCGGACGCGAGGGGTCGGCGAGGCGGTGGTTCGCATGTGGACAGTTCACCTCACTGGGTGGGTCCGGCGCCAGGGCCTTTGTGCCGGGACGCAGGCGCAACCTCTACCGTGGCGACCGTGACCACGACAGCTGTCCCGCTCTCGATGCTCGACCTGTCGGTGCTCAACGACGGCCACGACAGCCGCCAGGCGCTCACCGACACCACCGCCCTCGCCGTGCGCGCCGACCAACTCGGCTTCCGCCGGTTCTGGGTGGCCGAGCACCACAACATGCCGAGCGTCGCCTGCACCGCCCCGACGGTGCTGATGGCCCACCTCGCCGCCTCCACGGAACGCATCCACGTCGGCTCCGGCGGCGTGATGCTGCCCAACCACGCCCCGCTCGTGGTGGCCGAACAGTTCGCGCTGCTCGAGGCACTGCACCCCGGGCGCGTCGACGTCGGCATCGGCCGCGCCCCCGGCACCGACCAGCGCACCGCCGCCGCCGTGCGCCGCAGCGCCGACCTGCTCGGCGCCGACGACTTCCCACGCGACCTGATCGACCTGATGGGCCTGCTCGGCGACGTGCGCGGCGACGACGGCCTCTGGCAGCACTTCCGCGCCACGCCCGCCGCCACGAGCCACCCCACCGTGTTCCTGCTCGGCTCCAGCGGCTACAGCGCGCAACTCGCCGCGCACCTCGGGCTGCCGTTCGCGTTCGCGCACCACTTCGACATGGGCGGCGCACTCCAGGCCACTGAGCTCTACCACCGCGGGTTCCGGCCCTCGGCGGTGCTCGAAGCGCCGTACATGATCATCACCGCCAACGTGCTCCTCGCCGACACGCAGGACGATGCCGAATGGCACGCGATGCCCGGCCGACTCACCGCCCTCGGCCGCCGCACCGGCCGATTCGTGCCGCTCCCCGCGCCACGCGACGCCGCCGTGCACCCCGAACGCGCGGAGGCCGAACGACTGCCCACCAGCCGCATCGTCGGCACGCCCGACACGGCCATCCCCGCACTGCGCGCGCTGGTCGACCGCACCGGCGCCGCCGAGCTGATGGTCACCTCGGTCGCGTACGACCTGTCGGCGCGCGTCCGCAGCATCGAACTGCTCGCCGAGCACTGGCCGGCTGAGATCGCTCAGCCGGCCGGACAAGCGGTCACGACCGCGGTGACCTGACCACCGTCGACGGTGATCCAGCTGTCCATGTACCGCCACGGCGCATCACCCGTGTTGCGATCGGCGTTCGCCGACGCGCACGGCGACGCGCCCAGCGCTCCCACCCCGTACTGCACGCCCGACGACACCGGCATCGTGCGCAGCCGACCGTTCGCGTTCACCACGTACCAGTCGGCCGACTGCTGCTGGCAGCTGTCGCTCGTCGGGTCGGCCGTGCACGCCGCGGTCCACAGCTGCTGACCGCCGACGCCGGAGTACACGCACCGCACGTCGACGGTGAGCCGCGACGCCGTCCAGAACTCGTCGCCACCGGTGCCGTCACCGATGAGCACGTTCCACACGCCGTCGGGCAGCGTCTCGCCCAACCCGCCGGTGCTGCCGCAACCCGTGCCACGCACCGACTCGGTGCCCAACTGCGGCACCTCGTAGTACGGCCACCCACCCCACGACGTGCCCGCTGCCGCCACCGACGTGGTGGAGAGCGCACCGGTGGCCAGCGTGGTCGTCGTGGTCTTGCCCGCCACCGTGGAGGGCGGCACCACCGTGCTCGGCGGCACGAACGGGCCCGACTGCAACGGCGGCAGCGTGCCGTCGGGCAGGGTGGACGTGGTGCCGCACGCGGCCAGGACCACGCACCACGCCGCCACTGCGCACACTCGGGCGGACGTCGGGAAGCGGCGGCGGAGGCTCACGGCACCATGTTGGTGCGCGCAGCCGCCCGCGCGGCGTCATCCGTCGAACGCGATGTGCTCCGCCGTGTCGGTGGCCGCGAGGCGGATCCACACCACGTGATCACCCGGAGCGCCCGAGTCGGCGGGTGTCCAACGCGCGTCCCAGCGTTCGCCCGGACGGATGCCCTTCACGCGCAGCTTCGCCGGATCGCGGTGTGCCGCCCGGGTGATGTCGGTGGCGATCTGCGCCGCGGTGGCACGCGTGTAGTGGCGGGGCACCAACATCCAGCCGCGGTGCAGGCGGGCGGCGTCGAGCGTGCGTGACCAGAACGACGACTGGCCCTCGGCACCCTGCTGGCTCATGCGGCCGACTTCACCATTTCGCTGCACCCCCCCCATCACCGACGTCCGTGTCGATTGGCGCCACCGTAGTCGATGCTGCGCACGCGAATGAATGAAATCGATTCAGGAAAGGAGGCCGCGATTTCGGGCCATCACCACGATCTGCGCGGTGTTGTTCGCACCGAGCTTTCGCTGCAGACGCATCTTGTGCGTGCTCGCGGTCTTCACGCTCACACCCAACTGCGCAGCGATGTCGGTGATGCGCTGCCCGGCGGCCAACGCGTGCAGCACCTCGAGTTCGCGCGCCGAGAGCCGCACCTCCTCGCGCCCTCCGAGGATGGCGGCGAGCGCCGTCGTCGAGTAGTACTGCCCGCCGTTCGCGATGGCGGTCACCGCCGCACGGATCTCCTGCGGCGACGCGTCCTTCGACAGGAAGCCGGCCGCACCACGCTGCGCACAACTGGCCGCATGCGTGTCCTCGCGGTGCACCGTGAGCACCAGGATGCCGGCGGTGGGCCAACGCTCGCCGAGCAGTGCGATGCCGTCGATGCCGCCAACCCCCGGGAGTGACAGGTCGAGCGTCACCACGTCGGCGTGGTCGACCGGCAGGGCCAACGCCGCTTCCACCGAGTCGGCCTCGCCGACCACACGGAACGTCGGGTCGTCGGCCATGACGCGGCCGAGCCCTTCGCGCACCAGCGGGTGGTCGTCGACGATGACGATGGACACCGAACCATCGGTGGAGGCGGAGGTGGAAGTGTCCATGTCGATCCGAAGTGTGTCACGTCACCGTGGCGTCGGCGTACTTGGCAAGATGATCGGCATGAACGAGATCGACCCCGAGGGCCTGGCCGGGTCTCTGCTCGAATTGGGCGCGGCGTGGTGGAGCCTCCACCTGCCAACCGGTCGCGTCCGCGCCTCGGCCAATTGCGCCGCCGTCCTCGGCCTCGGCGACGGCGCGGTCGTCACGGATGCACAGTTGCGCTCGCTGCGTCCCTTCCCTGCTCGGGGGTGGGCCACCTTCGAGGCGGTGCACCCCGGGCGTCAGGGCCGTGTTCGGTCGCGTCTCGCGGCCCGCGTCGACGATGCGGGCGACGTGCTCGAGGTGTTCGGCCTCGAGTTGCCATTCGCGACGTCGACCTCGGAGCCGAGTCGTCCCTCTGGTGACGCCGACGCCGACGCACAGCTCCTGCGCGACATCTTCGACATGCAGCCGGCGATGGCGGCGAGGTACCGCGTCGACGGCACCATCGTCTGGTGCAACGAGGCGTATGCGGCGCACCTCGGGACCACCGCGGGTGCTGCACGCGATCATCGTTGGATCGACCTCGCGGCGGCGCACGGACACGACAGCGTCGAGGCAATGGAGGAACTGTTGGTCGACATCGTGCGTACCCTTCGTGGCGACACGACCTGCACGGTGCTCGGCCCGCTGCCCGGCGAGCACGGCCCGCGCTGGATCCAGTGGTCGAACCGCCGGCTGCCCGGCGCCGACGTCGACGGTGGCGACCTGGTGCAGGCGGTCGGCGTGGAGGTCACCGAACTGCGCACCGCCCGAGATGCGCTCGACGTCATGGCGCGCGAACTGGTGCGCAGCCGTGTGTCCGAACGGCGCGACCTCGCTCGCCGCCTGCACGACGACGTGGTGCAGGTGCTCGTGTCGGCGATGTGGGCGATCTCGCCGTCGGAGAAACGCCCCGTCGACGCCGATACCGCACAACGGTCGGCCGATCTGGTGCGGATGGCGATCGACCAACTCCGCACCTGTCTCGGTGAATTGACCTCGCCGCCGGTGCAGCGCGAGTCGATCACCGCCGCGCTGGAAGTGGAACTGTCGGCCCTGCGCGAGACCGGCGTCCGGATCGAGACCACCATCGACGAAGTGGCCGATGAAGAACTGCGCACCGTGGCCACTCGTGTGTTGACCGAAGCAGTGCGCAACGTCGTCCGCCACGCCCGCGCGACCGAGGTGACGGTGACGTTGTGCACCGAGGGCGAGCAGGTGGTGGGAACGATCACCGACAATGGAGTCGGGGCGCGCGACGACGATCTCACAAGGGCACTCGCGGCCGGACACGTGGGGCTGTTGATGTCGCGAGCGATGGTGGAGAGCATTGGCGGCACGTTCTCGATCCATGGAACCACCAGGTCAGGGGGCACGACGGTCGAATTCGTGACGCCGTTGTGGCCGACGCGACGTGGTCGATCCGGCTAAGTTGACGGACCGTTCGGCTTCGTCGGATTTTTCTTACCTGCTTCTAGGAAAACAGTCCATAGTTGGGTCTAAGATCGCGGCCATGGCAGCAAAGCGTGGCCCCAAGAACTCCATCACCGATCAGCACAAGGCCGCGATGGCCGAGGGCCGTGTCGAAGGCCGAGTGGTGCGCGAGTACCTCGAAGCACTTCGCAACAGCAAGGGCAAGCCCGGGCGAAAGCGCACACCTGAATCGGTGGCGCGTCGCATCAAGGCGATCGAGTCCGAACTGTCGGGTGTCAACGCCGTGCGCGAACTGGAACTCATCCAGGAACGCTTCGATCTCGAGCGTGAACTCGCCACCATGCAGACCAAGGTCGACCCGAAGTCGCTCGAGGCCGGGTTCACCAAGGTCGCCAGTTCCTACAGCCAGCGCAAGGGCATCACCTACGCCGCATGGCGCGCCGTCGGTGTGGAGCCCGCCGTGCTGAAGAAGGCCGGCATCAGCCGCTCCAGCTGAGCAGCGCACCGTTCGTCCGCGTCGCGGCTGTGCCAGCATCGTCGCCGTGAGCCGAGCAGGACGTGACCGATGAAAGCTGCTGTCTACGAACAGTTCCGTGGCCCCATCGCGGTGGTCGACGTACCCGACCCCACCCCGGCGCCCCGCGACGTGGTGGTCGAGGTGCTGACGGTCGGGCTGTGCCGCAGCGACTACCACGGCTGGCACGGCACCGACCCCGACATCGTCTGCCCGCACGTCGGCGGCCATGAGTTCGTGGGCCGCGTCGTGGCTGTCGGCAGCGACGTGCAGCGGCTGCGCATCGGCGACCGTGTGGTGGCCCCGTTCGTCAACGGCTGCGGCGAGTGCGAGCCGTGCCGCCTGGGCCAGCACCAGGTGTGCCGTCGACAGGAGCAGCCCGGCTTCACCCGCTGGGGTGCGTTCGCCGGCTACACCACCGTGCCCTTCGCCGACGTCAACGCGGTGAACGTGCCCGAGGGCATCACCGACGAAGCCGCCGCGCTCGTGGGGTGCCGCGTGTCCACCGCGTACCGCGGGGTGGTCGAGCGCGGCCGCCTCGCCGCCGGCGAGGTGCTGGCCGTGCACGGCTGCGGCGGGGTGGGCCTCGCCGCGGTGGCCATCGGCCGCGCCCTCGGCGCGCAGGTGGTGGCCGTCGACATCGCACCCGACGCGCTCGCCCTCGCCGGTGCGCTCGGTGCCGACGTGCTCATCGACGCCCGCGACCTGGCCGACGTGCCCGCCGAGGTGCACGCCCGCACCGGCGGCGCCCACGTGTCGGTCGACTGCCTCGGCCATGCCGCCACCGCGGCCAACTCGGTGCTCGGCCTGCGCGCCCTCGGCCGCCACGTGCAGATCGGGCTGTTCCCGGCACCCACCGCCGACTTCCCCGTGTCGCGCGTCATCCGCGACGAGCTCGAGGTGCTCGGCGTGCACGGCCTGTCCGCGTCACGCTTCGCCCAGGTGTTCGAGCTCATGCAGGCCGGCCTCCTCGACCCGGCCGCGATGATCACCCAGCGCCTCACCCTGGCCGACGTGCCGACGGCCCTCCCCGCGATGGGCCACTTCACCTCCCCCGGCGTCACCGTCCTCACCCCGCGAACGTAAGTTCGCGGGGCCAGCGCGCGACCTTGAGTTCGCGGGCCGGCGGCGCGAACGGGTGGGGGCTCCGGTGCGGTGTGGGTGGCGGGGTGCGGTAGGGTGATGGTTCGCGGGTCGGCGTCCCGCGGATGCGAACCCTCGCATCACCCGTGCGTTCTCCTCCGGGTCGAACGCTGCCGATGCCATCGGCCCCAATCCGGTGCGGCTCCACGCCCGCTGCACCTCCCGCGTCGACGTGCCCACCCGCGGCACAGGACGGATGTGAATGGTCCCCACACGTGAACTCGAATCGGCGATCTGGTCGATCGCGGACGGTCGCGCCTCCGAGGCCGACCTCGCCGTCTTCCACACCGACGAGCGCGCCTCCCTGGTGCTGCTCGAGCGGCTGATCGTCGACGCCGAGGACGACGTCGCCAGCGTGCGCCGCCTCGGTGGCGCCGAGCGCGACCAGGTGGTGGCCGACTTCGTCGACACGTTGCAGCGGCTGCTCGACACTGCGGCCCTGCTGCTGCCCGAACCGCCGACGTCCACGTTCCTCGCCCCCGAGCCGACCCCCGTCGCCGCGGCGTCGACCGAGTTCGACGACCTCGCGTTCGAGGAGATCGAGCCCGGCGAGGTGGCGCTCCAGGCCACGTGGCACATGGGCCAGCTGGTCGTGTGGGCCGGCGGCCGCGGCGTGCCGCCCGAGTCGCACGACGAGCTCGCCAACCGGCTCGAGAAGGTGGGCGGTCCGCCCCACGGCTGGCAGGTCCACAAGGGTGTGCCGCTGTCCGACGGTGCACGGGCCGACGCGCTCAGCATCAGCATGAAGGACGCGCTCGGTTGGCTGGTCGCCGTCGGCGGCGGCCAGGTCATCGACGGCGTCGGCGACAGCGTCAACTGGCTCGGCCACGCCGCGCTCGAAGGCGTGCGCCTCGTGGTGCGCGGCAGCGTGGTGCCCACCCTGAAGATCGTGAAGCGACCCGAGGGCAACGGCCCGGTCGAGGCCGCCGTGCGCTGGGTGCCGGCGCTCACCGACAGCCCGGCGGTCGACGTGCTCGTGTCGGCCATGCCCGCCACCGTGGCGGCGCTCGGCGGCGGCGACGGCCGGTCCATCACCACCGCGGTCGTGGCCGCCGTGGTCGAGACCATCGTCGGCGAGAGCATCGAACGCATGGAGCTGCCCGCGCAGCCGCCGAACGCGAACACGCCCACCGACCTCAACGACACCGTCATCTCGCGCATGGACGGCCAGCCGTTCCGCGCCAACGCGAACCTCGCCAGCGACACGGCCCGTCGCCTCGAGCAATGGACCCGCAGCGTCACCGCCACCAACCGCAAGAAGCTCGTCGTCGAGCTCGACCCGCCCGAGACCGGCGGCGTGTGGGTGGTGTCGGTGAAGGCGCCGGCCGGCAAGGGCCGCCTCATCCCCATCGACGTCGCGCTGCGCACCGAGGGCAGCAACAGCACGCTGCACAACGAATGGCTGCGCCTCGGCCGGTTGTTCCCCGCACTCGACCGCGCCGGCATCCGCCGCCGCGGCCAGGTGGCGCTCAGCCAGGACGAGGCGTGGGACTTCATGACCACGCTCGGCCCCACGCTCTCCGCCGCCGGCTTCGACGTGCGCGTGCCCGCGATGTCGCGACGCAAGGCCAAGCCGTCGCTGCGTCTGTTCGCCGACACCCCCGCCGGTTCGGTGGTGGGCGCACACCAGTTGGCCAACGTCGCCTGGACCGTGCTGTTCGACGACCTCGAGCTCACCATGGCCGAGGTGAAGCACCTCGCCCGCCAGGCCCGCCCGCTGGTGCAGGCCAACGGCAAGTGGGTCGAGGTCGACCGCGCCGACCTCGAGAAGGCGGCCGCCGCGCTCGAGGAGCGCGCCGACGTCACCACCATGACCGGTGCCGAGATCCTGCGCGCCAGCATCGGCCTCGACGGCTCCGGCCTCGCCGGCGGCACGGTGGTGCACGGCAACAGCTGGGCCGCCGACATCCTCCGCAAGGCCGGCGACGCGTCGGCCGAGCCTGTGCTGCGCCCCGACGGGTTCGCCGGCGAGCTGCGCACCTACCAGGCCGAGGCGCTCGGCTGGCTCGGCTTCCTCGACGCCGCCGAGCTGGGTGGATGCCTCGCGCTCGACATGGGCCTCGGCAAGACGCCGACGATGCTGGCCCACCTCGCCCGGCGCCGCGGCAACGGCCCGGCGCTCGTGGTGGCGCCCGCCGCCGTCGTCGGCAACTGGGCGTCCGAGGCCCGTCGCTTCGCGCCCGGCCTGCAGGTGCTGGTGCACCACGGCCCCGACCGGTCCGAGGGCGACGCGCTGCAGCGCAGCATCTCGTTCGCCGACGTGATGATCACCACCTACGCCACCGCTGTGCGCGACGTCGACGAGCTCGCCAAGGTCGAGTGGGGTCGCATCGTGCTCGACGAGGCGCAGGCCATCAAGAACCCCACGAGCGACACGTCGCAGCAGTTGCGTCGCCTCCCGGCGCGCAGCCGCATCGCCCTCACCGGCACGCCCATCGAGAACGGCCTCGGCGACCTGTGGGCCATCCTCGACTTCACCAACCCCGGCCTCGTCGGCTCGCGCGCCACGTTCATCTCGCAGATGTCGGGCGACGGCGAAGCCGCGCTGCGCGCGCTCAACGGCATCCTGCTGTTCCGCCGCACCAAGGCCGAGCCGGAAGTGGCGGCCGAGCTGCCCGACAAGATCGACGAGCTCGACCACTGCACCATGACCCCCGAGCAGATCGGCCTCTACCAGGCCGTGCTCGACTCGCTCATCGTCGAGGTGCAGGACCCCGACGGCGCCGAGGCGAAGCAGGGCGCCGTGCTCGCGGCCATCACCGCGCTGAAGCAGATCTGCAACCACCCCGCGGCCTACCGCGACGACGGCCAGCCGCTCGCCGGCCGGTCCGGCAAGCTGGCCCGGTTGGAGGAGATCTGCGAGAGCGTGTTCGCCGCCGGCGAACGCATCCTCATCTTCACCCACTTCGCCACGTGGGGCCGCCGCCTCGCCGATCACCTCACCCAGGTGTTCGGGATGCGCATCGACTGCTACGACGGCAGCCTCGCCCGCGGCGTGCGCGACAAGATGGTCGCCGACTTCCAGGCGCTCGACGGCCCCGGCGCGATGGTGCTCTCGCTGAAGGCGGGCGGCACCGGCCTGAACCTCACCAACGCCAACCACGTCGTGCTCTACGACCGGTGGTGGAACCCGGCGGTCGAGGACCAGGCCCGCGACCGTGCGTGGCGCATCGGACAGAGCAAGACCGTCATCTCGCACCGCCTGGTGTGCCCCGGCACGGTCGACGAACGGGTCGAGGAAGTGGTGGAGGGCAAGCGCCACATCGCGAACCTCGTGCTGCCCAAGTCGAGCTCGCTCTCCGACCTGAGCACCGATCAACTCCGCATCGCGTTGGGCCTGCGCACCGACGAGCTGCTGGCAGGGGAGGACGACTGATGAACCAGCCCGCACCGAGGTCGCGCGGCGGCCAGCGTCGCAAGAGCAAGCGCGGCGGCCAGCACCAGCACAAGCCCGACCTGTGGCGCACGCCGCCCGAACTGCCCGCGGTCGAGCCCATCGCCGTGCCGCACGAGGTGGGCGCGATGCTGCGCTCGCTCGGCGACCCGCCCATGAACAACGGCGCGGCAGCAGGCCGCTACTTCAGCGTGGTCATCGAGCGTGCCGCCGCAGTGGCCGTGGCCCTCGCGGTCAGCGCCGACGTGCTCGACCAGGGCGATCGCGACTGACCTCTCCCATCGACGGGTCGATGGACCTTCGCCCGTGGCGCCACGCGGCCAGGAGGCGCACACTGTGAGCAGAGGCCCCATCCGGGCCGATACTCAACGGAGGTGCAGTCCATGGACACGACCACCACTCGCACGATCGTGGTCGGCGTCGACGGTTCCCCCGACGCTGCTCGCGCCCTCGACTGGGCGATCGCCGAAGCGCAGCGTCGTCAACTGCCGCTGCTGCTGGTGCACGGTGTGGAGGTGGGTGCCGCCGCCGCCAGCCCGTACGGCACCGGCATGGTGCTGGAGCAGCTGGAAGAAGCCGGCCGCACCGTGCTCGACGCCGCCGTCGCCTACGCCGCCGAGCGCGGCGTGCAGTCCGACACGCGCATGGAGATCGGCTCCGCCGCCCATGCCCTCATCGAAGCGTCCCGCGGCGCCGAGTTGATGGTCGTCGGCAGCCGCGGCCACGGTGGCTTCGTCGGCATGCTGCTCGGCTCGGTGTCAAACGCCGTCGTGCACCATGCGCACTGCCCGGTCGTGGTGCTCCGCCCCGACGGCCAGCCCCAGGCCGCCTGAGTCCCATCCCGCACCGGCCGACGATCAGGTCGGCGGGTGGTACGTGACGCCCTCGTCGTCGAGGGCCCGCTTCACCGCGGCGCGCACGTGCCGCGCCGCGGCCACCTGGTGCCCCGGCTTCGTACGCACCGTGAGCCGCAGCACGGCGCCGGTCTGATCGACGCGCTCCACGCCCAGCACCTGCGGCTCGCGCAGCACCACGTCGGCGAACGGCGGTTCGGCCACGGCGGCGACCGCCGCACTGCCGGCGATCTCGGCCACCCGGTCGAGATCGGCGTCGAGCCCCACCATCACGTCGATGCTTGCCTGCGACCAGCTGCGGCTCTGGTTGCCGATGCGCAGGATGGCCCCGTTCGGCACGGTCCACAGCGTGCCGTCGGCCGCGCGTACCTGGGTGGACCGCAACGTGAGCGCCTCCACCGTGCCCGACACCGTGGCGAGGTCGACCTCGTCGCCCACGCCGCACTGGTCCTCGAGCAGGATGAAGAACCCGGCGATGCAGTCGCGCACCAGGGACTGGGCGCCGAGACCGACCGCGATGCCGGCGATGCCTGCGCCCGCCAGCAGCGGACCGAGGTTGATGTTGAACAACCCCAGCGCGACCAGCACCGCGATGGTCCAGATGAGGGTGGACACCGACGCGCGTGCCACCGCGCACAGCGTGCGCGTGCGCGTGGCGTCGCGAGGGTCGGGCGAGAAGGAGGTGACCCCGATGCGTTCGAGCGCGTCGACGGCACGCTCCGGCGGCATCGTGAAGCGGGTGATCGCCGCCGTGACCAACTTGCGCAACCAGCGGTTCACCAGCGCCGCTACCACGATGACGATGAGCGCCGACAGTGGGCGCGTGATCAGCCAGTCGGCACTCTTCGCCAGGGCCTTGTTGCTGGTGGCGCTGTACACGGTCTCGCAGAACCAGTTCGGCCGAGCGCCACACACGTCCTCGACCGGAGCGTCGTCGGCGGCGGTGAGGAACGACGTGAGCAGGGCGGGAAGCACGACGCGCACGGTACCAGTGACAAGATGGTCGGGTGACGAAACGAGCCGCACGTTCCCTTCCCACCGCGTCAGAAGTCCGACGCGACATCGTCGACCACATTCCCACGCCGATCGGCGTCTGGTCGCTGAACGGGCGCGACGTCGGGTTCCAGGCAGGGTTCGACTGTGGTCTCGAGGTTGGTGGCTTCTCAGGTGTCCGAACACCGTCGGGCGAACTGTTGCTGCTGCAGATCACCGAGTTGCGGATCAGTGAACGGGAAGCGATGCGGGTCGAGGTGGAGACCGACATGTTCGGCGATGCAGCGTCAGCGGCGCTGCAGAGCGCCAATCTCGGCGTCGTGATGCGGTTCGTGAATGGTGCGGGCACAGTGTTGTCGGCGGTCGTCGACGGCAGGCCCGCTCGCCCATCCGGCGAAGGGTTTCGCGACGGTCGGCTCGTTCCTGCGGAGGACCGGGTGGTGGCCGCGCTGCTCGCCGGTGGCATGGGCTCGAGCGCCGCGCTGCCCATCGGCACCGTCAACTCGGTCGACGTGGAGGCGAACCTGAAGGCGTCGGGCTTCTCGCGCCACACCTTCATGGTCGGTCAATCGGGCTCGGGCAAGACGTACAGCCTCGGCGCCATCCTCGAGCGCCTCTACGTGCACACCACGTTGCCGATCATCATCATCGACCCGAACTCCGACTACGTGCACCTCGGCGAACTGCGCGACCGAGACGTGATTGTCCGGCGCGGCCAGCCTCCGATGTCGCAGCGCGGCTACCGCGAACTGAAGTCGGCGATGCGCGCCGCAGGCGACGTGGCCGTGTGCCGGGCGGACAGCACCGACTTCCGCCTCGCCATCCACCTCTCCGACCTCGCGCTGCACGAGCAGGCGCTCACCGTCGACCTCGACCCGCTCGCCGACGGTGCCGAGTACGGCGCGTTCATCGAGGCCGTCGAGTCGCTGACGCACCTGCACCACTACGGCTTCGCCGAGCTCATCGCCGAGATCGAACGGCAGGGCGACCAGGCGGCCGAGCGGCTGCTGCGCCGGCTGCACAACCTGCGCGTCGCCGACTGGGAGGTGTGGGCCGCGAGCGACGAACCGTCGCTGGTCGACACGCTGCCCGGTCGCCGTGTCGCCGTGCTCGACACCGGTTCGCTCTCCGACGCCCGCGCCCGGTCCGTGGTGTCGCTCGCCGTGATGGGCTCGCTGCGTCGTCGTGAACAGCGGTCGCCCATCCTGCTCGTCATCGACGAGGCCCACAACGTGCTCGCCCCCGACGCCGCGTCCGCGCTCGAGCGTGCCATCACCGACTACGGCGTGTGGGTGGCGGGGGAGGGCCGCAAGTACGGCATCCACCTCATCGTCAGCACCCAGCGTCCGCAGAAGATCCACCGCAACGTCATCTCGCAGTGCGACAACCTGGTGCTGATGCGGATGAACTCGGTGCTCGACATCGACGAGCTGGCGTCCATCTTCTCGCACGTGCCCCGACCGATGATCCAGGAGGCGCGTTCGTTCGCGCAGGGCGAGATGCTGGTGGCCGGCCCCATCGCCACCCCGGCGATGCGCGTCAACGTGGGCGAACGGTGGTGCCCCGAGGGTGGCGCCGACCTGCCCACCACGTGGGCACACCGCCGCGACTGACGGCGTGCCGCCTCAGGTCGACGGCAGGCGACCGTCGGCGAGCGCCGCGACCAGCGCGGCGTGGTCGCGCTCGGTCTGGTCGGCGTAGCGCTCGGCGAACTCGGCCATCGCCGTGCTGAACGTGTCGGCCGAACCGAGGTAGCCGGCGATGGTGGCGGGATCGCCGGTGCGCGCATGGGCTCGGGCCAGCGCCCACGCACACGCCCGCACATACGCGCGGAACCCGGCGACCCGCATGACGCTGGTGTCGAAGCTGCCCTTCGCGTCCCACAGTTGGCGGATGAAGTAGTCGGTGTCGTCGACCGGGTCCGTGGTCCAGCCGAGCAGCACGTCGCTCACGGCCTGCAACGACCGCTGACCCTCGACCACTCGGCGGCCCTGGTGGCCACGCGGCCTCGCGCCGACCGCCTGCTGCGCCGACGCCTGACCGGCCTCCTTCACCTGCAGGAAGAGCGGCCCACCGTTCGGACCCTGCAGCAGCACCATCCAGCAGCGCGTGCCGACGCTGCCGACGCCGACCACCTTGCGGGCGAAGTCGACGAACCGGTACTGCTCGAACAGCGCCTGCCGGTCGGCGGGCAGCGACGCGTGGTACCCGGCCATCACGTCGGCGAGGCGCTCACGCAGATGCGGCCCTTCGAGGCGCTGCACCAACGGCGGGTCCTCCACGATGCGCCACTGCCCGTCGACGAGCGTCGTCAGCTTGGCGAGTGCCCGGAGGTGGTTCTTCTCGCCCGCCCGCTTCAGGAACGTCTCCGTCCGTTGCCGCGCGTCGCCCTCGAGGTGGTGCGCCAGATCCTCGGCGTCGATGCGGGAGTAGAACAGGTCCAGCCGCGACATCGCGGCGTAGTCGTCCATTCGGAAGCGGTACGTGTCGACGGCCTCCACCACGACACGCCGAGCCGCCGGAGCGTCGAGCCCGCGCTCGCGTGCCGCCACGGTGATGCTCGCGGCGAGGCGCTTCACGTCCCACTCGAACGAGCCGCGGGTGACCTCGTCGAAGTCGTTCAGGTCGAACACCAGTCGCCGCTCGGGGCTGGCGAACACGCCGAAGTTGGCGATGTGCGCGTCGCCGCAGATGGTGACTTCGAGGCCGGTCTGCGGCACGTGCCGCAGGTCGACGGCCATCGCCAGCGCCGAACCGCGCAGGAAGGCGAACGGCGACGCCGCCATGCGCGAGTACCGCAACGGCACCAGGTCCTGCTGGCGGGTGCGGTTCGACTCGACGAGCAACTCCACCGGATCAGGCCGGTCCGCAGCCGGCTCCCACTCCCCGTGCGAGGTGCGTGAGGCGGACTGCCGCCGGGCCTTGCCGTCGGCCCGGCGCTGCGCAGGGGGCGCGATCGGATCGCTGAATGCCGTGCTCTTCTCGGTTCGCTTCGTCGCCACGGCGCGATTGTGACAGGTGGTGGACCTAGCATTCGTCGAATGGCAGGCAAGTGGGACCTGGTGCGTCAGCGCGCCGAGACGTTGGGCGTCGACGCGAAGCAACGATGGGTGTCGGCCAGCGAGGCCAAGACCAGTGTCAACGTGGCGGAGGCGCTCTATCGCCGCGACGCCCTCGCGTTCGGGTCGGTGCTCGGCAGCGCCATCGCGCTGCGGATGTTCCTGTTCATCATCCCTGCGAACGTCACCATCATCGCGCTCAGCCGGGTCATCCACTTCTCGAACGCGTTCGACGACACGTTCTCGTCGTCGCCCACCACCGGACCGATGGCCACCGCCTTGTTCGGCATCAGTCGGTGGCAGGCCTTGGGTGTGATGCTCTCCAGTGCCGTCATCACGCTGTGGGCGGGCCGCTCGCTGGCCCGCGTGCTCTCGGTCAGCTCGGGCGCCGCATGGGGCCTCACCATCAACGAGGCCAAGCAGAAGATGAAGTCGATGGGTGCGCTGATCGGTGTGTTCTTCGTGTCGGTGGCCGCCAACATCGTGTTCACCGCGATCCGCGACCACACGGGCATCGCGCTCGGGTTCGTCGTGTGGGTCACCGTGTTCGCCTGCTTCAGCGTGATGTGGTTCGTGGTGATGATCACGTTGCCGCGCACGACCTCGGACCCCGGCGCGCTGTTGCCGGGCGCCGCGTTGTTCGGCCTCGGCTACGCGGCCCTGCAGTGGTTCATGCAGTACTACTTGCCGCTGCGCATCGAACGCACCTCCGACACGATGGGGCAGACCGCCACCACCGTCGCGGTGCTCGGCAACTTCTTCTTCGTCGGTCGGCTCATGTCGGGCAGCTTCGTGTTCACCGCGGTCATCTACGAGCGGTTCGGCAGCCTCAGCCACGTCGTGTTCGGGCTCCCGGTCGTGCGCAGGCTGCCGCAGCGCTACCCACGCATCGCCACGTACTTCGCGCTCGACGGTGCACCCGAGCCCGAGGTCGAGCCCGCCACGGAAGCCGCCGAACCCCGCTAGCCTCGCCTGCCGACTCCACCCGGAGTCCTGATCTCAGAAGGTGTTTCCCAATGCTCTCGTTCGGCTTGCTCGACGTGTTCTTCTCGATGCTCTACTTCTTCCTGTTCTTCGTGTGGATCATGCTGCTGTTCCGCATCTTCGCCGACATCTTCCGCGACAAGGACGCCAGCGGCATCTCGAAGGTGCTGTGGATCGTGTTCCTCATCGTGCTGCCGTTCCTCGGTGCGTTCCTCTACATCGTCATCAAGGGCAACTCGATGGCCGGTCGCGAAGTCGAGCAGCTGCAGGCGCAGGACGCCGCCGCCCGCCAGTACATCCGTCAGGCTGCCGCGCCGAGCGCCACCGAAGAGCTGGCCCGCCTGGCCGAGCTCAAGGAGAAGGGCGTCATCGACGACGCCGAGTTCGCCGCGATGAAGGCCAAGATCGTCGGCTGAGCACACCGCTCGCAGTGCGAGGGTCGGTCGCTGCGGCGGCCGGCCCTCTGCCGTTTTCGGGCTCGACAGGACCTTGGTCCCGTCAAGCACCTGTGTGCCCGCGCCGATAGCACAGTTGCAGCCCGGGTTCTCGGGCTCGTGAGCCCGGAGGTGGGTCATGAAGGTGTGGGTGGATCACGACGTGTGCACCGGCGACGGCCTGTGCGAGGACACCGCACCGGCGGTGTTCCAGCTCGAGGACGGCGTGTCGTACGTGCGTGACGGGCGCGGCGCCCTGCTGATGGCCGGTGGCATGGCCGACATCCCCGACCTGGAGCTCGACGGCGTCCTCGACGCAGCCGAGCAGTGCCCGGGGGAGTGCATCTTCATCGAGGCCTGACCCCGAGCACATGACGGCTGACACAGGTGAACACGGTTCCGCGGAACTAGCCTCACCCTGAGTGTCGACCATGGCGGAGCAACAGCACCCGGCGCGGCGAACGCCGCCGAGCGCCCGCCGCCTCTTCATCGGCTTCCTCGCGTACGCGGCCACGTTCTCCGTGGTGGTCATCGCCATCGTCGCCTTCGTGCTGGCCATCGTGCGCGACGACGCCGAGGACGACGTCGACGCGATGCTGCAGGACAGCATCGAGACCCAGCTCGAGGCCTCCGCCGCGCAGCAGGCCGAGATCGTGCAGGTCGAGCTCAACTCCGTGCGCGACGCGGCCGAGTACCTGCAGACCACCGCGCTCGAGGCGTACGCCGAGCGCGAGCCGGCTCCGACGGACGAGGTCGCGCGCAACCACGATCTCTCGAACGGCGCGTACTCCACCATCGACGGCGACGAAGCCCAGTCGGCGATGTACTTCGCGCCGTTCGACGGCGGCGTCACCGACAACGAGAAGGCGAAGGCGTCGTTCCTGGCGGCCATCGACGTGGCGCTCCACGGCGTGTTCCACGCCAACTCGCTCATCGCGGCCGCCTACCTCAACACCTACGACGGGATGACCCGCATCTTCCCCGGGTTCCAGATCGACGAGATCTTCACCGGCACCGTGCCCGCCGACGAGTTCAACTTCTACTACGAGGCCGACGCCGAGCACTTCCCCGAGTACGACCCGGAGAAGGAGATCAACACCACCTGGACCGGCGCCTACGTCGATCCCGCCCATCAGGGCTGGATCGTGTCGTCCATCGGTCCGGTGTACCGCGGCGACTTCCTCGAAGGCGTGGTCGGCGTCGACATCACGGTGAAGAGCCTGGTCGGCCGTCTGCTCTCGGCGGAGCAGGTGTTCGACAGCCACACCATCCTGCTCGACAGCGACGGCGTCATCATCGCCATGCCGCCCGCGGCGGAGGAACTGCTGGCGCTCGACGAGCTCACCGACGTCGAGTACGACTCGCTCGTCACCGCCGACACGTTCAAGCCCGACGACTTCAACGTCACCCTGCGCGACGACACCACCGAGCTCGCGGCTGCCCTCGCCGAAGGGCCCGAGGGCACCGAGACCATGACCATCGGTGGCGCCGAGGTGCTGGCCTCGTGGACCACGCTCGAGAGCCCCGACTGGATCGTCGTCAGCATGGTGCCGGGCGCCACGCTGCAGGAGCTGCACGCGCCGGGCGAGCGGATGAAGTCGGCTGCCGCGGTCACGCTGTGGGTGGTGGTGCTCGCGTTCCTGGCGCTCGGCATCGCCATCGCCATCGGCGCCCGCAAGTTCAGCCTCGCGTTCACCCAGCCGCTCGAGGCCATCGACGACGCCACCGCCCGCATCGGCGTGGGCGACTTCGAGCCCGAGCTGCCCGACGCCCCCGTGGCCGAGCTGCATCGCACCGGCGAGCAACTGCTGGCGATGGGGCAGAGCCTCAAGGCCGCACAGCAGCGCATGCTCGCCGACGCCGAACGGCTCCGCGAGGGCGAACAGCGGTACCGGGCCATCTTCGAGAACGTCGCCGAGCCCGTGCTCACCGTCGACCACGCCGGCACCGTCATCGACGCCAACGACGCCGCCGACGAGATGTTCGGCCGACGGATGGAGGGCATCGACCTGTCGGCCACCTTCGGCACCGAGGAATGGCGCGTGCCCGGCCGACGCGAAGTCACCGTCGAGCTCGACGGCCTGACGCCGCTCGTGCTGGAGATCGCCGTCACCCGCACTGGCGTCGACGACACCACCCTCTACACCCTCACCGCGCACGACGTGACCGCCGAGGCCCAGGCCCGTCGACTGCTCGAGGACGCCCGCGCCACCGCCGAGCGCACCGCACTGTTGAAGGACGAGTTCCTCGCCTCGATGAGCCACGAGATCCGCACGCCGCTCAACGGCGTCATCGGCGTGCTCTCGTTGCTCGCCGACCGCGACTTGCCGTCCGACGCCCGGCGCGAGCTCACCGTCGCCCGGCGCAGCGCCGACGACCTGCTCGTGCTGGTGAGCGACGTGCTCGACTTCGCCAAGATCGAAGCCGGCGAGGTGTCGGTGGTGTTCACCGACGTGCGCCTGTTCGACGTCGTCGAAGGCGTCCGCCAGCTCTACTCGCCGTTCGCCGCCGAACAGGGCAACCGCCTCACGGTGCACGTCGACGACGACGTCCCCGAGTGGGTGCGGCTCGACCCGACGCGCGTCCGCCAGGTGCTCGTCAACCTCGTCTCCAACGCGTTGAAGTTCACCGAGCGCGGCGAGGTCGACATCCGCGTGCACCGCGCCGACTCGGGCGCCACCGGCCCGGGCGCGCTGGAGTTGCGCTTCGAGGTGGTCGACACGGGCTCCGGCGTCGACCCGTCGGTGCAGCCGCGGTTGTTCCAGCGGTTCTCGCAGGGCGACCCGCTCGCCACCCGCAAGCACCCCGGCACCGGCCTCGGCCTCGCCATCGCCAAGCGGCTCACCGAGCTGATGGGCGGCAGCGTCGGCGTGCAGAGCGTGGTGGGGGAGGGCAGCACGTTCTGGTTCACCGTCCCGTCCGCCGAGGGCATCCCGTCGGCCGACGAACCGCGCAGCAGCGCGGCGGGGGTCGACACCGTGGGCGGGCTGCGCGTGCTGGTGGCCGAGGACAACGAGGTGAACCGCTACCTCGTGGTGGCCATCCTCGAACGGCTCGGCCACGAGGTGGTGGCCGTGGTGAACGGACGCGAAGCGGTGGAAGCGGCGCAGACCCAACCGTTCGACCTCGTGCTGATGGACGTGCAGATGCCCGTCGCCAACGGCATCGACGCCACCCACGCCATCCGCGCCCTGCCCGGCACCGTCTCCCGCGTGCCCATCCTGGCCGTCACCGCCAACGTGCTGCCCGAGCAGCAGGAGGTGTACCGGCAGGCCGGCTTCACCGGTTGGGTGCCGAAGCCCCTCACCCTCGACCAGGTCGGCCGCGCCATCGCCTCGGTGGTGCCGCAGGCCGCCCGACCCGTCACCGTCGCCGAGACCGAACCGGAGGCTCCCATCGCAACCGCACGCTTCGACGCAGCGCTCATCGAGCAGTACCGCTCCGTCATCGGCCCCGACGGGTCGCGCCAGATGGTGGACCTGTTCCTCACGACGCTCGACGAACGCACCGTCGAGCTCCGTGCGGCCGCGGCCGTCGGTGACTTCGACGAGGTGCGCCGCGTCGGCCACGCGGTGAAGGGCATGGCGGCGGCCGTCGGCGCGACCGAGCTGTCGCACACCGGCGAGCAGTTGCAGCACAGCGCCGACGACGCCGTGCCGGCGCTGATGGCGGCGTTCGAAGCGGCGGCCGCGGCCGCGCGCGACGGCGTGGCCGGCGCCTGGGACCTCACCGACTGATCCGCCCGCACCCGCACGCTTCGGGCCGGGGCGACGTGCGTGAGTACGTTGGCCGCATGACAGAAGCCTGGATCATCGACGCCGTTCGCTCGCCCCGTGGCAAGGGCAAGGACACGGGTGCGCTGCACGACGTGCACCCGCAGCGCATCCTCGCCCAGGTGCTCAACGCACTGCAGGCCCGCAACGGGTTCGACACGGCCACCGTCGACGACGTCATCATGGGCTGCGGCGCCGGCAGCGGCGACCACTCGATGGACATCGCCCGCATGGCGGCCCTCGACGCGGGCTGGTCCATCCAGGCCCCCGGTGTCACGCTCAACCGCTTCTGCGGTTCGGGCCAGCAGGCCGTGAACTTCGGCGCGATGGGCATCCTCGCCGGCTTCCAGGACCTCGTCGTCGCCGGCGGTGTGGAGAGCATGTCGCGTCCCGCCCCGATGCACGTCGACGGGTTCACCGCGAACAACACGCACCTGCGCGACCAGTACGACATGGTGCCGCAGGGCATCTCGGCCGACCTCATCGCCACCGTCGAAGGGTTCAGCCGCGAGGAGCTCGACCAGCTCGCGGTCGACAGCCAGAACCGTGCTGCCGCCGCCATCGCCGAAGGGCGTTTCGACCGCTCGCTCGTGCCGATCTTCCACGACGACGGCCGCCTCGCACTCGACCACGACGAGCACGTGCGCCCCGGCACCACGCTCGAGGACCTCACCAAGTTGAAGCCGAGCTTCGAGGGCATGGGCGCGCACGTGGTGAACGGCCGCGAGCTCAGCATCGACGACACCGCCCGCAAGGCATACCCGCACATCGACGCCATCCGCCACGTGCACCACGGCGGCAACTCGTCGGGTGTGGTCGACGGTGCCGCGGCCGTGCTGCTCGCCTCGCCCGATCACGCACGCGCCCAGGGCTACGTGCCCCGCGCCAAGATCACCATGGCCGCCGTCGCCGGCGACGAGCCGGTCATCATGCTCACCGCCCCCGGCCCCGCGACCGACCTCGTGTTGAAGAAGGCCGGCATGTCGCTGTCCGACATCGACCTGTTCGAGGTCAACGAGGCGTTCGCCGCGGTCGTGATGAAGTGGCTGCGTCACACCGGCGCCGACTGGGACAAGACCAACGTCAACGGCGGCGCGATGGCGCTCGGTCACCCGATCGGCGCCACCGGCGCGATGCTCATCGGCACCCTGGTCGACGAGCTCGAGCGCCGCGACCTGCAGACCGGTCTGGTCACGATGTGCACCGGCGGCGGCATGGCCACCGCCACCATCATCGAACGCCTCTGATGCGCTGACCTTCTGGGCGTCGTTCGTCCCATTTCGGCTTCTGGGCGTGTTCCGTCCCGGAAACCGGGACGGAACACACCCAGTTGCGCGGCGCAGCGGCGCGAACTCACCGCGGATTCGTGGTCCTCTCGCCGCGCTCTCACCCTCGTGCCGCACCATCGGCACATGCAGATCGACGACGACGCCACCGCCCGCCGTGCCACCCGATGGGCGGCCGCTGCCAGCATGGGCACGCTGCTCTCGATGGCCGGGTTCTTCGCCGGTGGCGGCGCCGACGCAGGGAGCTCGCCCGACACGACCGGTGCCGTCACCGAAGCGACGCCGGCGACCACCACGACCACGCCCGTGACCACCGCGGCGTCGACCTCCGTCGCCCCCACGACGGCGGCACCGTGCACGAACACCTACACGGTGCTCTCGGGCGACTACTGGCTGCTGCTCGCACAGGAGAGCGGCCTCACGGTCGACGAGCTGTACGCCGCGAACGGCGCCGACGCCGACACGGCGTTGTTCCCGGGCGACCTGCTGTGCCTGCCCGACGGTGTGACGGTGGCGACGACGGCGGTCGCGACGACGGTGCGCGCCGCGACCCCGGCGACCACCGCTGCGGCAGCGTCGTCGTCCAGCGGTGCCACGCCGACCGTGGCCACCACGTCGTCGGCCAGTCGCTGACCGCTCAGCGCAACGGTTCGAGCGACACCAGATCCGCGGTGTACACCTCGGTGTAGCGCACGTCGCCGACCAGATCGGACGGGCTCTTCGACTCCTTCGTCGTGGTCATCCGCACCGGCAACCCGTGCTCGTCGAGCCACCACTCGACCACCGTGTGCTCCCAGTACTCGTCGTCGTCGGCGATGCGCATCCGCACGTGCACCGTGGGCACCGGCGTCCCCTCCACGGTGACGGTGGCGCGGTCGAGCACCTCCCACTCGGGCAACCACAACTGGTCGTCGATGCGGCACGCCAGCGGCACCACGTCGCGCGCCGCGCCGTCGCTCGGCACCAGCAACACCTCGCGATCGCACCGTAACTCCTGACGTTGCCCCACGCCGTAGAACTCGTGGTACGAGGCACCGGTCGGCTGGAGCTCGATGCCCTCCTCGGTGACGCACAATCGGAACTCCTCGGACCGTTCCTTCAACAGGTCCCACCGCAGCAGCACCCCGCACCCGTCGGGCGTGACCGTGAGCGTGGTCTCGGCGGGGTAGGCGTGCTCCGTGCCGCCGAGCGAATCGATGGTCTCCTTCCCGGTGGTGACGTAGCGGTACACCCCCGGCGTCGGGGTGGTGGCCAGCGGGACCGGCGTGGTGACGGCCACCGACGGCGCGACCGTCGGCGGCACCGTGGTCTGCTCGCGGAACCGTTCGACCGCCTCGTCGGCGTCGACGGTGCGCGCCGTGTCGTTCAACCAGATGCGGCTCACCACCACCGCACCGCACACGAGCACGCCGACGACCGCGGTCACGATGATCACTCGCCGTCGAACTCGACTGCGCCCCACGGCACGAACGTACTCGCTGTGACGCGAGGCGTGGGCCGACCCGCCGATCAGCGGGCGGCGCGCTCGAGCTTCGCCGCGTCGATCACGGTGATGCGACCACGCGACAGGGTGATGGCGCCGTCGGCGACGAGCGCCTGCAACACCTCGTTCGCGGTCTGCCGTGTGGTGCCGCACAGGCCGGCCACGTCGTCCTGCGTGAGCGGGACGACGCCCTCGGGGAACACGTCGAGCAGGCGGTGCAACGTGCGGGCCAACCGCCGCGGCACCGGCAGGTACAACGCCTCGGTGAGGGCTGTCGTGAGCCGGCGCACCTGGTACAGCGCGGCGCTCAGCAGCACCTTGTCGATGGTCGGGTGCTGGGCGCGCAACATCTGGATGACGTCGCGGTGCAGGCTCAGCGTCTCGACCGCGTCGAGCGCGACGATGGTGGCCGAACGCGGCGTCTGGTCGATGACCGCGATCTCGCCGAACTGGCTGCCCGGGCCCATCACGCGCATCGTCGCGGTGTCGCCCGCGGGCGTGGTGACGCGCACCGCGACGTGGCCCTTGTCGATGAGGTAGAGCGTGTCACCGGGGTCGCCCTCGTGGCAGATGGCCTCACCGCGCTTGAACTTGCGACGGCGCGACGCCATCAGCACCGCACGCGTGTCGGCATCGCTGAGGCCCTCGAGCAGGCTGAACTTGGTCACGCCCGACGGCCCCTGCCGGCCGGGCGCGCGGTGCGCGGATTCATCGATTCGTACCCTAGCCGTCACGTCTGCGGCGGCTCACGGCGGGAGCACCCCGTGCCGGAACCCGGCCGGTGCGATGGTCAGGCCGTCGCGGCGCGCAGCACGTTCACGGTCTCGATCGCGGCCAATGCCACGTCGGCGCCCTTGTTGCCCGCCTTGCTGCCTGCCCGCTCGAGCGCCTGGTCCATCGTGTCGACGGTGAGGATGCCGTTCGTGACGACCACCTCGGTCTC
This sequence comes from Actinomycetota bacterium, assembly GCA_039796575.1. Taxonomy (GTDB): domain Bacteria; phylum Actinomycetota; class Acidimicrobiia; order Acidimicrobiales; family Ilumatobacteraceae; genus UBA668. Next base: position 50,310 of record JBDKJP010000065.1, on the reverse strand, counting down.
CAGCGCGAGGCGGGCGAGGCCGGCCGCGCTCTGGTTGCACACCACTTCGAAGTGGTACGTCGCGCCGCGCATCACCGCGCCGAGCGCGACGATCGCGTCGTAGCGGCCCGTGCCGACCAACGCCTTCGCTGCCAGCGGGATCTCCAGTGCGCCCGGCACCCACACCGTGTCGATGTCGGCCTCGGCGACGCCGTGGCGCACCAGCGCGTCGCGGGCGCCCGCCTCGAGCCGACCGACGACGAGGTCGTTGAAGCGGCTGCACACCAGCGCGACGCGCAGCCCCTGTCCGTTCATGTGTCCGTGGAAGGTGGTCATCGTGGCTCTCAGTCGTGGGGGAGGGCGCCGACGAGTGCGGTCGCCGGCCGGTCGTGGATGGTGCGGTGCTCGATGAGGTCGGCGATCGACACGAGCGGCAGGCCGTGCGTGCGGGCGAAGACCTGCAGCTCGGGCAGACGGGCCATGCGGCCGTCGTCGAGCGTGACCTCGCTGAGCACACCGGCGGCCGAACGGCCGGCGAGCCGGGCGAGGTCGACCGATGCCTCGGTGTGACCGGGGCGTTCGAGCACGCCGCCCGGTCGGGCGCGCAACGGGAAGATGTGCCCCGGCCGGTTGAACATGGCCGGGGTGCTGTCGGCCGACCCGAGGGCGCGCAGCGTGGCAGCCCGGTCGGCGGCGGAGATGCCCGTCGTGGTGCCGATCGCGAGGTCGACCGTCACCGTGAACGCGGTGCGGAACTGGTCGGCGTTGGCGGCGGGCGGCACCATCAACGGCAGCTCGAGCTCGTCGCACCGTTCGCCCGGCAGTGCCGCGCAGATGACGCCCGACGTGTACCGCACGAAGAACGCGATCGCCTCCGGTGTGGCGGCGTCGGCGGCCATGATGAGGTCGCCCTCGTTCTCGCGGTCCTCGTCGTCGGCGACCACCACGATGCCGCCCGCGGCGATGGCCGCGATGGCCGTCTCGATCGGGTCGAAGCCGGCCCGGGTGTGTGTTGCGCCGTTCACTGCTGCTCCGTTCCGCGCTGCTCCTGCAGCAACCGTTCGACGTACTTCGCCATCACGTCGACCTCGATGTTCACGAGGTCGCCGACCTGTTTGTGACCGAGCGACGTGACCGCGGCCGTGTGCGGGATGACCGCCACGGTGAACCCGTCGGCCAACGGCTTCACCACGGTGAGGCTCACGCCGTCGACGGTGATGGAGCCCTTCTCGACCACGTACCGCAGCAGCGCCGTCGGGATGCGCACGGCCAGGTCGGGCACCGGGGCGACGATCTCGCCGACACCGTCGACGTGGCCCTGCACCAGGTGGCCGCCGAGGCGGTCCTGCAACTTCACCGACCGCTCCAGGTTGAGCGGGCTGCCCGGTTGGATGCCGCGCAGGCTGGTGCGGTCGAGCGTCTCCTGGCTCACGTCGGCCTCCCACCACCCGTCGCCGCACTCGACGACGGTGAGGCAGCAGCCGTTCACCGCGATCGAGTCGCCGAGGTGCACGTCGTCGAGCACCGTGCGTGCCTCGATGCGCAGGCGCGACCCCTCGAAGGAGTGCACCCTGCCCAGTTCTTCCACGATGCCCGTGAACATCTGCGTCGTCCGTTCTGTGAGGCCCCGGCAGGAAAAAGGGGTGCACAGCAACGCGGACGACGCGGGCACGCCGAAGACGGCGCGACCGAGTCGCACGTGTGGCCCTGCTCCCATCCGGACTGTCACCGTCGGCCCCGGAATCTCACCGGATCGGCCCCACCTCAGTTGTTCGAGAACGCCTGACGTGGGGTTCGCGGGCTTTCACCGCCGGTCGGGAATTGCACCCAACCCCGCAGGGGGAATTCAGTTGTCCCCGCGAACCTACCCCGCGCCCGAACCCCCTGTCCCCTCGGACGCGCCAGAACTGTGTCGGTATGGGTGGGGGTCAGCGGCGTTTGCGGGAGCCCTTGGCGACGATGGCCTCGAACTCCTCGTCGGTGAGCGGCATCACCGACAGGCGGTTGCCGCGCGCCAGCAGGCGGCACTCGGTGAGCTCAGGCATCGCGCGCAGCTCGTCGAGCGACACGAAGTGGAGCTTCTTCACCGGCGCCACCGTCACCCAGTCCCAGCGCGGCTCGTCGGGGTTCGAGCCGGCGTCGAAGTACTTGCTCTTCGGGTCGAACTGCGTGGGATCGGGCTCGGCCTCGCGCACGATCTTCGCCACGCCCGCCGCACCGGGCGGCGTGGCGTTCGAGTGGTAGAAGATCACCTTGTCGCCCTTGCGCATGGCCCGCAGGTAGATGCGTGCCTCGTAGTTGCGCACGCCGTCCCACCCCTCGCGCTTGTTCGCGACGAGATCGTCGAAGCTGAACACATCGGGCTCGCTCTTCATCAGCCAGTACGCCATGGGCGGCGACGCTACCCGGCGCGGCGCTCGACCACCTTGGCGTACAGCGATCGGTACTGCTCGGCCGCGGTGGCCCACCCGACGTCGCCCGCCATCGCCCTGCGTTGCGCCTTCTGCCACGCCGGCCGATCGGCGAACCACTCGACGGTGCGCTCGATGGCCACGGCGAGCGGCTCGGCCTGCACCGGCCCGAACTGCACGCCGGTGGCGACGCCGTCGCGCAACGCCGCAGTGTTCGCGTCGATGACCGTGTCGGCCAGACCGCCGACGCGTGCCACCACGGGCAGCGACCCGTACCGCAACCCGTACAGCTGGGTGAGCCCGCACGGCTCGAACCGCGACGGCACCAGCACCGCGCTCGAACCCGCCTGGATGCGGTGCGACAACGCCTCGTCGAACCCGATGACCGTGGCCACCTGACCCGGATGCGCGGCGGCCGCGGCGCGGAAGCCCTCCTCCAGGAACGGGGCGCCGGTGCCCAGCACGGCGAGCTGCGCACCCGTGGCCACCAGCCGCGGCACCACCTGCAGCAACAGGTCGAGACCCTTCTGCTCGGTGAGCCGGCTCACCACGCCGAACAGCGGCACGTCGGCGCGCACGTCGAGGCCCAGTTCGCGCTGCAGCGCCGCGGTGTTCTTCGCCTTGGCCGCCAACCGTCGCGACGAGTACGGCGCCGCGAGATGCGGATCGGACTCCGGGTCCCACACCGCGAGGTCGATGCCGTTCACGATGCCGGTCAGCTCGTGGGCGCGGGCGCGCAGCAGGCCGTCGAAGCCCATGCCCTCCTCGGGCGTGAGGATCTCCCGCGCGTACGTGGGGCTCACCGTGCTGAGGTGGTCGCACCACTGCACGCCCGCCTTCAGGAAGCTGAGCTGGTCCCAGTACTCCATCCCGTCGACGTGCATCGCCTCGGCCGGCAGCTTCAACGCCTTGCGGGTCGACGCGGGGAACAGGCCCTGGAACGCGAGGTTGTGGATGGTGAGCAACGTGGCCGGCGCGTGCGCGGCGTCCTTGTCGAAGTGCAGGTACGCCGCGGTGAGCGCCGCCTGCCAGTCGTGCAGGTGCACCAGCTCGGGCCGCCAGTCGCCGATGCGTCCCATCGCCACCTGCGCACCCACCCACGACAGTGCCCCGAACCGGAGGTGGTTGTCGGGCCAGTCGACCCCGTCGGGCCCGAGGTACGGGCCGCCCTGCTCGCGGTGGAACAGGTGTGGGGCGTCGAGCAGCAGCACGTGCAACCCGTCGGCGGTGGTGCCCTCGAGCAGTTCGGCGGCGCCGCCGAACAGGCCGGGCAACGGCGCGACACGCGTCGCGCCGCGAACCTGGCCGCGCACGCCGGGGTACGCGGGCAGCAACACGCGCGCCTCCACCCCGAGCGGTGCGAGCGCCAACGGCAGCGCACCGGCCACGTCGGCCAGCCCGCCGGTCTTCACCAGGGGGTAGCACTCGGGGGTGACGAAGAGGACCTTCACGTCGAAGGACGGTAACCCATCGGTGCGACCCGGCTCACCTACTACTGTCCTGGTCATGGCCGAACCCAAGGTGCTCGTCATGGTCCTCGCCGGCGGAGAAGGCAAGCGCATGCTGCCCCTCACCCAGGACCGCGCGAAACCCGCGGTGCCGTTCGGGGGCAGTTACCGCATCATCGACTTCGCCCTGTCGAACTTCGCCAACTCGCGGTACCTGAAGATCGTGGTGCTCACGCAGTACATGAGCCACAGCCTCGACCGTCACATCAGCCAGACCTGGCGGTTCAGCACGTTGCTCGGCAGCTACGTCACCCCGGTGCCCGCGCAGATGCGCCGCGGCCCGCACTGGTTCGCCGGCTCGGCCGACGCGATCTACCAGAACCTCAACCTCATCACCGACGAGGACCCCGACGTGGTGTGCGTGTTCGGCGCCGACCACATCTACCGCATGGACGTGCGCCAGATGGTGGCCCACCACATGGAGGCGAAGGCCGGCGTCACCGTGGCCGCCATCCCGGTGAGCTACGAGGAGGCCAAGTCGTTCGGCGTCATCGAGACCGACGAGACCGGCATCATCAAGGCGTTCCACGAGAAGTCGCCCACGCCGCCCACCATGCCCGGCGACGACACTCGCTGCCTGGCCAGCATGGGCAACTACGTGTTCGACACGAAGACGCTCATCGACATCGTCACGCCCACCGGCAACGACAACCAGTACACCGACATCGGCGGCCACATCATCCCGGCCCTCACCGAGCAGGGCAGGGCGCACGTCTACGACTTCAGCACCAACGTGGTGCCGGGCCAGGACGACCGCGAGAAGGGCTACTGGCGCGACGTCGGCACCATCGACAGCTACTACGACGCGAACATGGACCTGCTCTCGCCCGTGCCGGTGTTCAACCTGTACAACGAGAAGTGGCCGGTGTTCACCAGCCACGAGTCGCAGCCGCCGGCGAAGATCTCACGTGGGTCGGGCGGCGAGCCGGCGTTCGTCGACGGCAGCCTGCTGTGCGCCGGTTCCATCGTGTCGGGCGGTCACGTCGAGCGGTCCATCGTGGCGCCCGATGTGCGCGTGCACCACGACGCACACGTCACCGACAGCATCCTGTTCCCCGGCGTCACCGTGCAGGCCGGCGCCCGTGTGAACCGGTGCATCATCGACAAGAACGTCGTGGTGCCCGCCGGCGTGCGCATCGGGTTCGACCGCGAGGCAGATGCGCAGCGGTTCACCATCAGCGACCGCAGCATCGTGGTGATCCCGAAGGGCTACGTCTTCGACTGACCCGGCGCGTCGGGCACCGCGGCCTCGGTGCCCGTGGTGTCGATGGCCGCACGCACCACCGGCCGGAAGTCGGGCGGGGTCTCCTTCGGTGTGCGCGCCAGCGACCGCGCCACCTGCGCGGCGAGGTCGCGGTCGTTCATGATGGTGCGCGCCACCCGTGCGCCCATGTGCCCGCCGAGCGGGATCTGTCCCGCTGCCACCGCGGCGATGAGTGCGCTGCTCACCTGCGCGGCGACCGGGGTGACCTTGTCCCAGTCGACCTGCGACGCCATTGCCTTCACGTTCTCGGTGGCGTCGGCGGTCTTCCCGGTGGTGGCCGCCTTCACCTTTGCCCAGTCCACCTTGCGCATCGCCGCCGACACCTCGTCGGCCGACGCGGCCTCCTCGGCCGCCGTCGGCTCGTCGCGCAACCCGGCTTCGTACTCGGCCTTCAACAGGCGACCGAACTCGGTGGCGCGTTGCTTCACTATCGACGGCTTCGCCGCGTGCAGCACCTTCGCGGTGAGTCGCCCGAGCTGCCGTCCTGCCATCGACGTCACGCTACCTCCACCGGAATCGTGGGCTCCCTGCGACATCGGGCCGAGAACGCGGGAGAATGCCCACATGTGTCACTTCGCCACCCATCCAGCTCGGCCACGGCGCCGAACCTCAGGCATGGCCGACGGTGACCGCAGCGCGACGAGGATGCGATGGGCGTCCTGAGGCCACTGCGCGGGCGCCATGTCGACCCGGCCCCCACCGAGCCCGACGACCTCGTCGGTGCGCTCCTGCTGCGCGCCGGCCGCGGCGACCAGTCGGCGTTCGGCGAGCTCTACGACGAGCTCGCACCGATGGTGCACGGCGTGGTGCTGAAGGTGGTGCGCGACCCCGCGATGAGCGAAGAGGTCACCCAGGAGGTGTTCGTCGAGCTGTGGCGCCTTGCCGCTCGCTTCGACGGCACGAAGGGATCGGCCCGCAGCTGGGCCGCCACGCTGGCGCACCGCCGGGCCATCGACCGGGTGCGCAGCGAACAGGCGTCGCGCGACCGTCAGGACCGCGACGCCCAGCGCGTCACCACCCCGCACGACGTGGTGGTGGCCGAGGTCGAGTCCACGCTCGACGTCGCCAGGGTGCGCCGAGCACTCGCACAGCTCAGTGATCTCCAACGTGAGGCCGTGGAGCTGGCATATTTCGGGGGCCACACGTACCGGGAAGTCGCCGTGCTGCTCGGCGTGGCCGAAGGAACCGTGAAGAGTCGAATCCGCGACGGACTCATCCGCCTGCGCGACGAGCTGGGAGGTGAGGCATGAGCGACATCGACGTGCACCATCTCGCTGCTGCGTACGCACTCGACGCGCTCGACCCGCGAGAGCGTGCGGCCTTCGAGGCCCACTACGAAGGGTGCGACGTGTGCCGCACCGACGTGCTCGAGTTCCGCGAGACCATGGCCCAGGTGGCCGGCTCGCTGAGCACTCCGCCGCCCATGTCGTTGAAGGACCGGGTGATGGCCGACGTGGCGGTCACCCGCCAGCTGTCGCCTGCGCTCGCCGCGCCGGTGCCGGCACCCGAGCGGCGTCAGGGCCCGTCGTGGATGCTGCTCGCCGCAGCGGCTGCCGTGGTCATCGCGTTGCTGGTCGGTGTGGTCGCCTTCAACGGCGGCAGCGACGACGACCCGTTCAACGACGAGCTCGCCGCCGTGCTCGAACAGACCGACAGCCGGATGATCGAGCTCGCCAACCAGGACGGTGCCGACGGCATGTTCAAGGTGGCCTGGTCGCCGTCGATGGGCAAGGCCGTGCTGATGGGCGAGGACCTCCCGGTCGCCCCCGACGGCAAGGCCTACGAGCTGTGGCTCATCAGCGGCGACCAGTCGATGGCGATGTACATCCTCGATCCGGCGGCCGACGGCCAGGTGCACCGCACCCTGCCCACGCCCGCCGAGCCCACCGCGTGGGCCATCACGATGGAGCCCGAGGAGGGCTCGGCCGTCGCCACCGGCGACATCATGTTCATCGCCGAGGTCTGACCCGGTCTGCCCCATTTCGCCGTCGCACGCTCCCCAGGGAGTGCGCGGGATCGGCAGCGATGGGGGTGCTCCGAGCGACTCGCAGTCGGTTCGTACACTCGTGCTGTGCTGCTCCGTATGGCGACCCCCGACGATGCAGCGGGCGTCGCGGCGGTGTACGCCCCCGTGGTGGAGGCGACCGCGATCTCGTTCGAGTACGAGGCGCCGAGTGTCGATGAGATGCGCCACCGTATGGAGCGGGCCTCGTCGAGACATCCGTGGCTGATCGCAGACGACGGTGCCGTAGCGGGATACGCCTACGCGGCGCCGTACGCCGCTCGCGACGCGTACCGCTGGTCGGTCGCCGTGTCGGTGTACCTCCGTGAGGACCAACGCGGTCAGGGAGTCGGACAACGGCTGTACTGCGCGCTGCTCGGTCTGCTCGAGCTCCAGGGCTTTCGCCAGGCGTTCGCTGGCATCGCCTTGCCGAACGAGGCCAGTGTCGGGTTGCACGAGAAGATGGGCTTCACACTCGTCGGCGTAGCACGGGGAGCCGGTTACAAGCTCGGCTCCTGGCACGACGTTGGCCAATGGCAACGGGCGCTGTCAGTCACCGACGGTCCGCCACCGGAGCCGACCCCGATCGCGGCGCTGGACGCGTCTGTGGTGGAGTCGATCCTCACCTGAGCCGACTCGGGTGAAGTTGCCGGGGAGACGGACATCGACTCGCGTGCTCAGCCGCCCAGATCGGCAGCTCGGCACCCTTCTGGGCATGCCCAGAACGACCCCGGGGTGGTTCCGGGCATGCCCAGAATGCCGGTGAACCTGATTCTCGAGGCTTTCCTGTCACCCCGGGGGTACTTGACAGCCTCGTCATCGCCCGGGGAACGCCGCGTGGCCAGTGAGGTGCGCTCCGGTCGAGGCAACTGGGCGCCGAGCACGACCGCACCGCGCTCGCTCGAATCGCTGTGCCGGCCCGGCATCGGTGAAGCTGTGGGGATGAGCGATCTCCTCGACGAACTCGACGCCTGGCTCGACGCGAACTGGGACCCCGACCTCACGGTCGGCGAATGGTGGCAGCGCCTCGGCACGTCCGGCTGGGCCGCACCCGCGCTGCCTGCCAACGCCTACGGCAAGGGCGTGTCGCGCAACGAGGCCATCGCCGTCGCGCAGCGCATCGTGACGCGCGGCGCGGTGCCCGCACCGGGTGGCCTGGGCATGCTGCTCGCCGCTCCCACCATCGCCGTGCACGGCACGCAGGAGCAGATCGACCAGTACGTGCTGCCCATCGTCACCGGCCAGGCGGCGTGGTGCCAGCTGTTCAGCGAGCCCGGCGCCGGCAGCGACCTCGCCGGCCTCGGTACCCGCGCCGTGAAGGACGGTGAGGAGTGGATCGTGAACGGCCAGAAGGTGTGGACCAGCGGTGGCCACATCGCCGACATGGGCATGCTCATCGCCCGCACCGATCCCGATATGCCCAAGCACCAGGGCATCACCTGGTTCGCGATGGACATGCACCAGGGCAACGCCGTCGACGTGCGCCCGCTGCGCGAGATGACCGGCCGTGCGTTGTTCAACGAGGTGTTCCTCAGCGAGGCTCGCGTCGCCGACGCCGCGGTCATCGGTGGCACCAACAACGGTTGGGCCGTGGCCAACACCACGCTCATGTTCGAACGCGCCGGCCTCGGCGCCGGTGGCCACACCGCAGCGGCGTTGGCCAGCGCGGGCACCATCGCCGGCGACCTGCCCAAGCGCGTCGGCGACTTCGTGCGACCTGCCGGCCCCGCCGGTGGTGGCGGTGGCGGCGGTGCGATGGCCGCGGGCCTCTCCAAGCTGCTCGTGGCCATGGCCAACGAGACCGGCATGATCCACGACGCGAACTTCCGTCAGGACCTGATGAAGCTGCACACGCTGCACGAGGTGGGCCGCATGCTCACCCTGCGCGTGAAGGCCGAGAAGGCCGCCGGCCGCGACATCCCCGCCGCCCCGAACGTGGGCAAGCTGTCGATGAGCGAGATCATGCGCAAGAGCCGCGACCTCGGCCTCCGCGTCGCCGGTGCCAACGGCATGCTGCACCCGTACACGTCCGAGCAGCGCGCGGCGAACGAGGCGGCGGGCGTGCCGAGCATGACCCCGGCCATCACCGAGCTCGCGCTGTTCGCGCAGGGCCCGCCCATCTACGGCGGCACCGACCAGGTGCAGCGCAACATCCTCGGCGAGCGCGTGCTCGGCCTCCCCAAGGAGCCGAACAACGACCGCACGATGAGTTGGGCCGAGCTGCCGAAGAACGGCTGACCCATCCCCGGTCGCGCCGCTCACCGGCGGCGAGACTGGACGGATGGAACAACGGAACTGGCCTCGTTCGCAGAAGGAACTGCAGGGCACGCCCATCCAGGTGCGCGTCGCGAGCGTGGAGCAGATCTTCAATGCCATGGACCCCACACCGCTCGAGGAGCGGTCGCTCGACCCCGAGGTCGCCGACTGGATCGAGGAGTGGGCGGAGGACCTCGACAAGGACGAGCCGATCACCATCGAGGTGCTCGTCGCCGACCAACGCCTCGCCGGCCGTGAGGACATCGTCGCGTCGGGCATCCACAACCACTTCGAGTACCGCGAATGGCAGGCCGGGCGTCAGCTCAGCAAGCTGCTCCGTGAGGGCCGCATCAGCCTCGTCATCGGCATCGCCGCGATCTTCGGCTTCAACGGTGTGGCCCAGGTGATCGGCCGCAGCACCAACCCGTTCCTCGAGGTGCTCCACGAGGGACTGCTCGTCGTGGGCTGGGTGAGCATGTGGAAGCCGATGGAGATCTTCCTCTACGAATGGTGGCCCATCCGCCGCGAACGTCGCGCCTGCCGTCGCCTCGCGGAGGCCGAGGTGACGTTCCCGCCGAAGCCCACCCGCGTCACCTGACGTCGGTTGCGCACCGCAACTGGGGTGAATCCGTCCCGGTTTCCGGGACGGAACACGCCCAGAAGCCGAAGTGGGACGAACGACGCCCAGAAGCCCTGGACCGTCAGTCGGCGGCCAGGCGGCGGCGGAGCTCGACGTAGACCTCGTGGCCGGTGACGGCCGCGAGCTCCTCGCCGAGCGAGTCGATCACCGGACGGTCGCCGCAGTAGGCCTCGCCGCCGTCGTCGTGCGACGTGCAGCACCACGCCATCGTGTCGCCTTCGTCGCCCCAATCGGCCCGGCTCCAACGGCGCACTGTGGCGTGCTCGATGCCGTCGGGTTGCATCGCCCAGTCGACGCGGATGGGGAGCTGCCAGCACACCGACGGCTTCCAGTCGAGCGGCGACTCGCCGGCGTCGACCGCGGCCAGGTGCAGCGCGCACCCCTCACCGCCCTCGAACCCGGGGCGGTTGAGGAAGATGCACGCGCCGTCGACGACCTTGGTGTTGATGCGGCGGTCGTCGCTGAACACGTCGTCGGCATCGACCCGATCGTGGAATTGCCACAGGTGCGACGGCACCGTGGCCGCCAGCGCGGACACGTTCATCGCTTCGTCGAGATCGGTGAGCTCGGCGCCCACCGAACAGCACCCCTGTTGCAGGTGCTCGGCGGGCGCGTCGAGGATGCCCTTGCAGCCGCGCCCCCAGATGCACGTCCAGTTCGACCGCAGGAAGTCGGGCTCGAACCGCCACAACGTGTCGTCGTGGAGGATCTCGACGAACTCGGGCTCGCTCATACGGTGGGCGGCACCTCGCGTGCGGCGGCGAACCGGCGGGCCACGTCGGGCCAGTTGGCGATGTTCCAGAACGCCTTCACGAAGTCGGCCTTCACGTTCTTGTACTGCAGGTAGTACGCGTGCTCCCACGAGTCGATCACCAGCAGGGGCACCGAGCCGGCGCCGACGTTGCCCTGGTGGTCGTGGATCTGCTCGATCACCAGTCGCTGCGCCACGGGCTCCCATGCCAGCGCACCCCACCCGATGCCCTGCACGTTCACGGTGGCCGCGGTGAGCTGCGCCTGCATCGCCTCGAAGCCACCGAAGAACTCGTCGATGGCCGCCGCCAGCTCGCCGTCGGGGCGACCGCCACCGTCGGGGCTCATGTTGGTCCAGAAGATGCTGTGCAGCACGTGGCCGCTCACGTGGAACGCGTAGCTGCGCGACAGCATGTTGATGGTGCTGTGGTCGCCCGCTTCGCGCGCTGCGGCCAACGCCTCGAGTGTGTCGTTCGCGCCCTTCACGTACGCGGCGTGGTGTTTGTCGTGGTGCAGCGCGACGATCTCACCGCTGTAGTGCGGCTCGAGCGCACCGGGGGAGTAGGGCAGTTCGGGCAGGGTGTAGGCGGGCATCACCGGCTCCTCTCTGGATGAACTCACCGTACCCCTGTGCGGTCGGGTCCGCCATCTGGCACCCTGTTCGGGTGACCACCGAGCAGTACGACCTCATCATCATCGGGTCGGGCTCCGGCAACTCGATCATCGGGCCGGAGCACGACGACTGGCGCATCGCCATGGTCGAGCGCGGCGTGTTCGGCGGCACCTGCCTCAACCGCGGCTGCATCCCCACGAAGATGTTCGTGTTCCCCGCCGACCTCGCCGAGCACGCCCGCCACGGCGAGCGGTACGGCATCCGCACGTCGTTCGACGGCGCCGACTGGCCGGCCATCGTGCAGCGCGTGTTCGGCCGCATCGACCCCATCGCCGACGGCGGTCGCGACTACCGCGTCGGGTTGCCCAACGTCGACGTGTACGAGCACTCGGCGCACTTCGTGGGCGACCGCGAGCTCGAGGTGGGTGGGCAGCGCATCCGCGGTGAACAGGTGGTCATCGCGGCCGGCGCGCGTTCGTACATCCCCGACGTGCCGGGCCTCGACGACGTGCCGTTCCACACCAGCGACAACATCATGCGACTGCCGAGGCTGCCCGAGCACCTCGTCATCTTCGGCGGCGGCTTCATCGCGTGCGAGATGGCCCACGTGTTCGGCGCACTCGGCTCGGCTGTCACCATCATCAACCGCGGCCACCGGCTGCTGCAGGCGGCCGACGCCGACATCTCCGCCCGCCTCACCCGCGAGCTCGGCGACCGGTTCGACCTCGCCCTCGGCTCGCACGTCGACCGCGTGCGCCGCACGGGCGACGGGATCGCCGTCGATCTGGTGTGCGACGGTGGGCCGCGCACCATCGAGGGCGACGTGCTGCTCGTCGCCACCGGCCGCATCCCGAACAGCGACCAGCTCCGCGTCACTGCCGGAGGCATCGAGGTCGACGAGGACGGCGCCGTGAAGGTCGACCGCTACGGCCGCACCACCGCCCCCGGCGTGTGGGCGCTCGGCGACGTGAACGGTCGATATCAGCTGAAGCACATGGCCAACGGCGAGGCGAAGGTGGTGCGCCACAACCTCAGCCATCCCGACGACCTGCGCACCTACGACGACCGTCCCGCGCCGTCCGCCGTGTTCACCAGCCCGCAGGTCGGCACGTGCGGCGTCACCGAGGCGCAGGCCGCGGCGAGCGGCGAGCCCTACTGCGTCATCAGCCACGACTACGCGGGTGCCGCGTACGGCTGGGCCATGGAGGACACACAAGGCTTCTGCAAGCTCATCGGCGACCCGCGCACGCGCACCGTCATCGGCGCGCACGTCATCGGGTACCAGGCGAGCATCCTCGTGCAGTTGCTCGTGCAGGGCATGCACCTCGGCAGCACCGCCGACGAGATGGCCGGTCAGATCTGGATCCACCCCGCGCTGAGCGAAGTGGTGGAGGTCGCGCTGCTGAAGCTGATCGAGGAGTTCGACGCCGTCGCCGGCTGACGGCGGTTCTCACCTGTTTCTCACGAAGCCGCCGAGTGTGCTTAACCCAGGGGTCGCATCATGTTCCTCGCCACCCCACATCGAAAGGCACACCCCGATGAACAAGAAGCTCACCGCCATCGGTCTCAGCGCAGGTCTTCTCGCCGGCGCCGGCGCCGGTTTCCTCCTCGAGATGTCCGGCTCGGCCGGCGCAGCGTCGAACGGCGTCACCGCCGTCACCGTGGCAACCGACGACACCACGAGCGACTCGACCGGCAGCACCGACACCGGTGCGGCCACCGACACCGACCGGGCTGCGGATCACGCCGCACACCTCCAGGACGCACTGCAGCCGCTCATCGACGACGGTTCGCTCACCCAGGAGCAGGTCGACAAGGTGATCGCCGCGCTCGAGGCGGCCGGCCCGATGGGTGGCGGCCACGGCGGTCCTGGCGGGCCCGGGATGGGCATGGGCGGCAACCTCGACGCCGTCGCCACCGTGATCGGCATCACCACCGACGAGCTGCAGACCGCGCTCCAGGGCGGCCAGACGCTGGCCGAGATCGCCGTCGCCAACGGCAGCACCGCACAGGCCGTGATCGACGCCCTCGTGGCCGAGCTCCAGGCGCACTTCGACGAAGAGGTCGCCGCCGGCGAGCACACCCAGGAAGACGCCGACGCACGCATCGCCGAGGCCACCACCCGCATCACCGACATGGTGAACAACGGTGCCCCGGCCGGCGGCTCCGGCATGGGCGGCCCGGGCATGGGCGGCCGCGGCCACCACGGTCACGACGGCGACGGTGACGACGCCAGCGGCGACACCGGCACGAGCGGCGGCACCATCGACGGTGGCCCGCAGGACACGCAGACGTCGGCCGACGCCTGATCCCCTCTACGATCGGCCGGGAACTGGCTCCTCCCCAGTTCCCGGCCGATTCGTCACCTCCCCACAAGGCGCACACCAAATGAGCGGACGCATTCTCATCGCCGACGACGACCGGGCCATCCGTGAGTCGCTCAGCCGGGCTCTCTCCCTGGAGGGCTACGAGGTGGTGCAGGCCCCCGACGGCGCCGCCGCGTTGCAGCTCATCCAGGAGCGCCAGCCCGACGTGGCCGTGCTCGACGTGATGATGCCGAACCTCGACGGCCTCACCGTGTGCCGTGTGCTCCGAGCGGAGCGCAACCGCATCCCGGTGCTGATGCTCACCGCACGCACCGAGACCCCCGACCGCGTGGCCGGCCTCGACGCCGGCGCCGACGACTACCTCCCGAAGCCGTTCGACCTCGACGAACTGCTCGCCCGGCTGCGCGCCCTGCTGCGTCGCGCCCGCCCCGACGACGCCGAGAGCGGCGCCGAGCCCGTGCAGATCGCCGACCTCCGCCTCGACCCCACCAGCCGCCGCGTGTGGCGCGGCGAGCGCGAGGTCGAGCTGTCGAAGACCGAGTTCGACCTGCTCGAACTGCTGGTGCGCAACCAGGGCATCGTGCTCGAGCACAGCACCATCTACGACCGCATCTGGGGCTACGACTTCGGCCCCGACTCGAAGAACCTCGCCGTGTACATCTCGTACCTGCGCCGCAAGCTCGAGGGCCCCGGCGACAGCAAGCTCATCCACACCGTGCGAGGCGTCGGCTACACGGTGCGTGTGGCGTGAGCCTGCGCGTCAAGATCGTGCTGCTGCTGGCAGCGCTGGCCGCCACGGCCACCGTCGCCATCGGCGTCGCGTCGTACACCACCACCCGTCACGAGCTGAACGAGACCGTCGATGCCTCGCTCGAGGCCGCGGCCGCGATGATCAACGAGCGCGGGCCGGGCGGCGGCTTCGACCTCGACGGTGACGGCGACGGCTTCATGCCCGGCCCCGGCTCCGGCTCCGGCGACGGGCGCGGCCCCGGCCACGGCCGCCCGCGCAGCTTCGAACAGGTGCTGGTGCAGATCATCGACGCCGAGGGCAACGTGCTCGTGTCGCCCGAGTCGGGCGAGCTGCCCGTCACCGACGCCGACCTCGCCGTCGCCGCCTCTACCGACCCGAACGCGGAAGCGCACCACGAGATCGAGGTCGACGGCGAACCGTTCCGGGTGCTCACCGTGAAGTACGAGGACGGTGCGGTGCAGTTGGCACGGTCGCTGCGCGAAGGCGAGCAGGCGCTCGAACGCATCCTGCACAGCATGATCGTCGCGGTGCTGCTGGTCACCACGATCTCGCTGCTCGCCGGCTGGTTCATCGCCCGACAGGTCACCCGCCGTCTGGAGGACCTCACCGCAGCAGCCGGTGAAGTGGCCACCACCGGCCGCCTCGACGTGCCCGTCCCGGTCGACGGCAACGACGAGACCGGGCAGCTCGGCCGCGCGTTCAGCGGGATGCTCGACGCGCTGCAGCGCAGCAAGCAGGAACAGCAGCAGCTGGTGCAGGACGCCGGTCACGAACTGCGCACGCCGCTCACCAGCCTGCGCACCAACGTGTCGGTGCTGCGTCGCCGCAACGACAGCCTCACGAGCGAACAGCGCGAACAGGTGCTCGCCGACCTCGACAGCGAGACCCGCGAGCTCACCGATCTGGTCAACGAACTGGTCGAGCTCGCCACCGACCGCCGCGACGACGAGCTCGTCCAGTCGGTGCGGCTCGGCGACGTGGCCGAACGTGCCGCCGCCCGCGCCCGCCGCCGCTTCGGTCGCGACGTGCAGGTGGTGGCCGACGACTCGCTGCTCGACGGTCGCCCGATGGCGCTCGAACGGGCACTGCAGAACCTGGTCGACAACGCGTGCAAGTTCTCCGACGACGGCCCGGTCGAGGTCACCGTCGCCGCGGGTCGGGTGGAGGTGCGCGACCACGGTCCGGGCCTCGTCGAGTCCGACATCCCGCATCTGTTCGACCGCTTCTACCGATCGGTCGAGATGCGCAGCAAGCCCGGCTCGGGCCTCGGGCTGTCGATCGTGCAGTCGATCGTCGAGTCCCACGGCGGCACCACGTTCGCCTGCAACGCCGAGGGTGGCGGTGCCGAGATCGGGTTCACGCTGCCGTTGCCGGCGGAATGATTGCGCCCGCATCGGTTGCTGAGCAGTCACTCGGGTTCTAAGGTCAGGTGATCATCTCGACGGCTGGGGGCCCCCGATGACCGACACCGCCAACCACTACCTCCAGGGCAACTACGCGCCCGTCACCGAGGAGGTCACCGCCTTCGACCTCCCGGTCATCGGTGAACTGCCCGCCGACCTCGAAGGCCGGTACCTGCGCAACGGGCCGAACCCCATCTCGGTGCACGACCCGGTCAACCATCACTGGTTCATGGGCGACGGCATGGTGCACGGCGTGCGCCTGCGTGGTGGCAAGGCCGAGTGGTACCGCAACCGGTACGTCGGGTCGCGCAACCACAGCCAGGCGTTCGGCCTGCCCGACATCCCCGGCCGCAACTGGAACGACAGCCCGAGCGGCCCGAACACCAACGTCGGCGGGTTCGCCGGCACCACGTGGGCCATGGTCGAAGCCGGCGCCTGCCCGGTCGAGCTCACCTACGAGCTCGAGACCGTCGGCCGCAACGACTTCTTCGGCACCCTGCCCGCCGCGTTCACCGCGCACCCGAAGATCGACCCCGACTCCGGCGAGATGCACGCCATGGTCTACGCGTGGGGCCAGTGGTTCGACCACGTGCAGTACGTGGTGGTCGGCACCGACGGCCGCGTGCGCCGCACCGTCGACATCCCGATGCAGCAGATGTCGATGCTCCACGACATGTCGCTCACCCAGCAGTACGCGGTCGTGTACGACCTGCCGTGCAACGTCGACATCGACCTCGCGATGGCCGGCCGCTTCCCGTTCCGCTGGCAGCCGGGCGGGCTTTCGCGCGTCGGTCTGCTGCCCCGTGAAGCCGACGCCGACGCCATCATCTGGGTCGACGTACCCGAGTGCTACACGTTCCACCCGCTCAACGCGTTCGACCAGCCCGACGGCACGATGGTCATCGACACCTGCGTGTACGACCGCATGTTCGAGGGCGACCTCAGCGGCCCGTTCGGCGACAACCTCGCGCGGCTCGAACGGTGGGTGATCAACCCGGCGTCGCGCACGTCGAGCGTCACCGTCGTCGACGACCGCCCGGTCGAGTTCCCGCGCCATCGCGGCTCGCTCACCGCGAAGCCGTACCGCTACGGCTACGCCGCCTCGCCCAACGACGGCGCCGAGTGGCCGCTGCTGAAGATCGACATGCACACCGGCCAGGTGATCGAGCACTCCTACGGCGCCGGTCGCGGCGGCGGTGAGCCGGTGTTCGTCAGTCGACCGAACCCCACCGCCGAGGACGACGGTTGGTTGCTCACCTTCGTGCACGACGTGCCCAAGGGCACCGCCGAGCTCGTGGTGCTCGATGCACAGGACATCTCACGTGGCGAGGTCGCTCGCGTGCTGTTGCCCCAGCGCGTGCCCTACGGGTTCCACGGCAACTGGGTGAGCGACCGCAGCGTCCCGCCGCCCGCCTGACCCGGCGCGCCGGGCGCGCGCGGTCTGGCAGTCTGTGCCGATGACCATCGACGTGGAGGCCGTGCTGGCCGCGCTCAGCCTGGACGAGAAGATCGCACTGGTCGCCGGTGCCGACAACTGGCACACACCCGCCGTCACCGACGTGCCGGCGATGCGCTGCTCCGACGGGCCCGCCGGCGTGCGCGGCACCTCGTGGACCGGCCCTGCGTCGGCATCGTTCCCGTGCTCGTCGGCGCTCGGTGCGTCGTTCGACCCGGCGCTCGTGCAGGAGGTGGGGGAGGCGCTCGGCCGCGAGGCCCGCTCGAAGCACGCGCACGTGCTGCTCGCCCCCACGGTGAACCTGCACCGCACGCCCATCGGCGGCCGCAACTTCGAATGCATGAGCGAAGACCCCGTGCTCACCACCGCCACCGCGGTCGCGTACGTGCGCGGTGTGCAGTCGCAGCGGGTCGCGTGCTGCATCAAGCACTTCGTGGCCAACGACACCGAGCACGAACGCCACACCATCTCCAGCGACGTCGACGACGTCACCCTGCGCGAGCTCTACCTCGCGCCCTTCGAAGCGACGGTCCGGCCGGTCGCCGACGGCGGCGCCGACGTGAAGGCGGTGATGAGCTCGTACAACCGCATCAACGGCGTGCACGCGAGCGAGCACCACGAGCTGCTGCGCGGCGTGCTGCGCGACCAGTGGGGCTTCGACGGCGTCGTCATCAGCGACTGGTTCGGCACGCACAGCGCCGCGAACTCGCTCGAGGCCGGCCTCGACCTCGAGATGCCCGGGCCGCCGCGCGAGCGCGGCGAGGCGCTGCACCGCGAGCTCGCCGCGGGCCGCACCACCGAGGCGCGCCTCGATGAATCGGTGCGTCGCCTGCTGCGCCTGTTCGACTGGGCGGGCGTGTTCGACGACACCGCCGACGAGACCACCGACGACTCGCCCGAGACCCGCGACGTCATCCGCCGCGCCGCCATCGCCGGCATGGTGCTGCTGAAGAACGACAACGGCTTGCTGCCGCTGGCCGCCGACGCACAGGTCGCGCTGCTCGGCCCGAACTCCGACCGCGGGCAGATCCAGGGTGGCGGCAGCGCGCAGGTGCGGCCCGAGCGGAAGGTGCTGCCGCTCGGCGCGCTGCAACAGCGCGGCACCGTCGCCCGGCACGAGCCCGGCTGCCGCATCGAGAAGCGACTCGCCCCGATGCGCGGGTCGTTCGAGGCGCGCTACACCGACCTGCACGGCAACACCGGCACCGCGTTGCACGACCGGCTCACGTTCCTCTGGATGGACCCGCCGGCTCCCGGCATCGACCGCCGTTCGTTCACCGCGCACTTCGGTGGCACGTTCACCCCCGACGCCGACGGCGACTGGACCGTGAGCCTCACGTCGGTCGGGCCGACCGTGCTGCGCATCGACGGCGAGGTGATCGTCGACCTCTCCGTGCCGCAGGTGGGCGGCTCGTACTTCGGGCTCGGCAGCCCCGAGATCCGCGTCACCGTGCCGTGCGAGGCCGGCGTGTCGCGCCAGATCGAGATCGACCTCGGCGAGGTGGAGCGCGGTCAGCTGCGCGGCCTGGCCGTCGGTGCCGCACCGCCGCCGTCGGGCGACCTCCTCGACCGTGCGGTCGCGGCCGCCGCCGAGGCGCCCGTGGCCGTCGTGGTCGTCGGCACCAACGCCGACTGGGAGACCGAGGGCGAGGACCGCACCACGCTCGCGCTGCCGGGTGAGCAGGACGAGCTCATCCGCCGCGTCGCCGCGGCCAACCCGAACACCGTCGTCGTCGTGAACGCCGGGTCACCGGTCGCGATGCCGTGGCTCGACGACGTGGCGGCCGTGCTGTGGACGTGGTTCCCCGGTGAGGAGTTCGGCACCGCGCTCGGCCAGGTGCTGTACGGCGAGGCCGAGCCCGGTGGCCGCCTCCCGGTCACGTTCCCGCGCCGCCTGGAGGACACGCCCGCGTTCACGTACTACCCCGGCGCACACGACCACATGGCCTACGGCGAGGGGTTGCTCATCGGTCACCGCTGGTACGACCAGGAGGGCATCGAGCCGCTGTTCCCCTTCGGTCACGGTCTCGGCTACACCACCTGGTCGCTCGACATCGGCGACGTGCAGGGCGACACCACCGCCGGTGCGTCGGTCGACGTCACCGTGCGCAACACCGGTCACCGCACCGGGAGCACGGTGGTGCAGGTGTACGTCGAACCGCAGGAACGACTGCCCGGGCGGCCGGTCCGCACGCTGCAGGGGTTCGCGAAGGTCACGCTCGACGCCGGTGGGGTGAGCACCGTCCGCATCGACCTCCCGCCTCGCGCGTTCCAGCGATGGGACCCCGCGGAGCAGACGTGGGCCACCGTGCCGGGCACGCACACCGTGTGCGTCGGCACGTCGTCGCGTCAGCTCACGTCCCTGGGCGAGTGTCGAGCAGGCGCGACGGCGTGACCGTCACGTAGCGCAGGTCGGCCGTCAACCCGAACGTGCCGACGAGGTCGACCACGACGTGCATCTGCGTCGACACCTTGACGCAGAACGTGCCGTCGGGGTCGACCGGCACGGCTGCGAGGTTGGCCACCGCGCCACCGACCACCGCCTGCACCGCGGGCGCCACCGGCTTGTTGGCCGTGAACGCCGAACATGCCGCAGGGGTGAGCTCGCCCGGTGTGGTGGAGTTCACCGCGATCAGGTTCACCAGCACCGCCGACGCACCGGTCGGCGCGGCGATGCGCAGCACACTGCCGGCCGCGTTCGACATCGCGCACCGCTCGAGCTTTGTGACCGGGTCGGTCCAGCAGCGGCGGGTGTCGACGAGACGCGAGGGGGTGAGCGCCGTGTACCCCAGTGCGCCGGGGGAGGGCGGCGCGAAGAAGCCGGTGACGTCGATGACCTGATGGCTGTCGCGCGTCGTGAACTCGCAGAACTGTGCGCCGAGCTCGGTGCTGCGCGTCGGCACCACCGCCATGTTCGCCGTGGCCGGATCGAGATGGGTGAAGTTCACGTTGCTGTAGCGCTGCGCGCCGGGCGCGAGCACGTCGCACGCCCCCGCCACCGTGTAACCGGGACCTGCGGGGCCGACCACGGTGATGTTCGCCATCGTCGCGACGGGCACCGCGGCGGTGGGCGCGTTGCTCATCACCTCGGTGAGACCCGTCACCGGCGCCGGCGCGAAGCAGACGCCCTCGGGTGTGCACGAGGTGCTGGTGCGGGTGTCGACCGTGCGGATGGGCGTGACGGGCGTGAACAGGTTGCCCGTGGGCGCGGCCGCCGACGGGGCGAAGTAGCCCTGCACATCGACCACCAGATGGAACGCCGACGACTGGTAGATGCAGAACCGGCCCTTGCTGTCGAGCGGCACCACCGCCGTCGCCGACGTGGTTCGTCCGGTGCGCACGTTGCCCGTCGACCACGGCCGCGGGCCGGCGGGGCGAGCGGCGCAGTCCTCGGCGGCGAGCCAGCCGGGCGCCTGCACGTTCGTCGTCACGATGTTCACCAGCGCAGCGGTCGCACCGGACGGCGGGGCGGTGGTGATGGCGACACGGGTGCCGGCGGGCGGCACCTCGCCGGCCATCAGGCACCAGTTCACCTGCACGCCGGCCTCGTTCACCACGTCGATGCACTTGCCCGAACCGAGGTTGCGGCGAAGGATGGCCTGCGCCTGCGCGGGGGTGCCGTTGAACTCGAAGTGCATCGGGTCGCGCACCACCGACGACCGCCACTGTGTGGGCGTCTGGCAGCCGCTGCTCCACGCATAGCCGCCCCAGTAGAGACCCCACTTCTCGGCGGTCTGCACCACCCAGCGCGGCATGTCGGTCTTCATCGGTGTGCTGCACGCCGTGACCAGGTCGAGTGCGTAGTAGCGCACCATCGGGTTCTTCACCGTGTTGATGTCGCTCGCCAACCCGAACGCATGGTTCGAGAGCGAGTACCGGGTCTGACCGGCACAGTCCTTGCGCGTGCTGGCCGTGCACCGGAACACCCAGGTGCCACCGTCGTTGATGACGTAGCCCTTGCGCTGGATCTCGGCGTAGAAGCCCTCGAACAGCGGCAGCGCGTCCTTGAACGACCGCAGCTGGCCCACCCGCATCGCACCGATCGGCTTGGCGTTGCCGACGAGCTGCTGCTCGAACGCGGCGAGGGCCGGGCTGCCGTTGTAGCCCCAGCCGAGCCAGGTCCACCCCTTCGGGGGGAACGTGCCACCCGTGGTGCGCTGCACCCCGAGCTTGGTGGCCATCGTCTGATCGACCACACCCGTGACCGGCAGCGTGTTGGCGTACTGGTAGGCCTTCACCGCGGCCAGGGTCTGCTGCCCGAACGCGCCGTCGGCCACCAGCGTGGCGCCGGCCTTGTTCAGCGCTTCCTGCACCTTCGCCACCGTCGTGTCGTTCGAGCCGACACCGAGATCGACCCACGCCACCACGGTCGGGTTCTCCGGCTCGGGGAACGGCGCCCGCGGCCAGCCACGTGCGTCGGGCAGCTCGGCGCCGGCCATCAACACGCAGCCGGCGACGTCACCGTTGTTCGCCTGCGTGGTGGTGCAGCGCGGCGGCGACGTGGGAATGGTCCACGGCGCGTCGGCCGCCTCGGCCACGGGCTCGGGGGCGACGGTCGGCACCACACCCGCCACGGCGACCGCCGTGAGGGCGCACGCGAGGAGAGCGCGCCGAAGTCCGAACATGTCCTTTTCATCGGCACGCTCGCACAGTTTCTTGACGAATCCGACGAAGGCGATCACGAATCGGAGGAATGCGATCGGGGACCGTGCGGTTGCACGCCCCGTGACCAGCACCGATTCCCCCGACCTCGCTTCCGTCGAACGTTTCGTCCCGGCGCCCGCCGCCGCGATCTTCGATCTGCTCGCCGACCCGGCCCGCCACAAGGAGATCGACGGCTCCGGCACCGTGCAGGGCGCCAGCGAGGGCTCGCAGCGCCTGGCGCTCGGCTCGAAGTTCGGCATGTCGATGAAGATGGGCGTCCCGTACTCGATGGTCAGCACCGTCGTGGAGTTCGAGGAGAACCGTCGCATCGCGTGGCAGCCCCGCCCGTCGATCTCGTTCATGCGGTGGTTCGCCGGCGGCCGCATCTGGCGCTACGAGCTCGAGCCGCAGGACGGCGGCACCCTCGTGCGCGAGACGTGGGACATCACGCAGGAGGCCCACCCGCGGGCCGTGCGCAACATGCGGTCGAAGGTCATCGACTCGATGACCAAGACGCTCGAGCGCATCGAGCAGATCGTCACCGCCACCCCCTCCGCCTGACCCGCGCAACCCTCGACGGCGGGGTGTGGGTCAGGGGTGGCTGGCGTCGATGACGCAGAACCGGTTGCCCTCGGTGTCGGCGAGCACCACGAAGTCGGGGTCGGTGGGGTAATCCCACGCCACCCGCACCGCGCCGAGGGCGATCAAACGCGCCACCTCGGCCGCCTGTTCGTCGGCGCTGTCGGTGACGAGATCGAGGTGCACCCGCGGGCGTTCCTGCACCGGCACCGTGCTGCGGTGGAACGCGACACGCGTCCCCACCTTGTCGGGCGGTACCAGGATGGTGAACTCGTCGTCGGCGTCGGGGAACGCCACCACGTCGTAGCCGAGCACCTCGCGCCAGAAGCCCACCGCGCGGCCGACGTCGTCGGCGCCCATCACCACCGTCCCCAGTCGCACCATGCCCGCAGTCTCGCGCCGGTGCCGCCCCTCCCCATGTCGCTTTTCGGACCCACGGGTCCGGTTCGCGCCAGGGATGGCGTGATTCCCACCCGTGGGTCCGTAGTGAGCCGGAAATGGCACGAAACGGACCCGACCAAGGGCGGGTTCGGTGGGTCAGAGGAGCTCGTCGTGGCGGTCGAGGTCGTCGTCGTAGGCGCGGATGGGGAGCGAACGGTTCAGCTCCGCGCCCAGCAGCGCCGCCATCGAGTGCAGCCCCAGCCAGAACATCAGCCCGATCACGGTGGCGAACGACCCGTAGATCGGGTTGGCGCGCACGATGGCCCGGGTCATCAACGTGGCACCCGCCAACTGGAACAGCGTGAAGGCGAAGCCGCTGAACAACGCCCCGGGGAACAACGCCCGCAACGACGGCCGCCGGGTGCACAACCAGTGGTAGGTGGCGCCGACGGCACCGGTGTTGATGGCAAGGGTGCCGACGAGCAACCAGATGCGGCTGCCCCACTCGGTGCGCGTCGCGCTGACCAGGCCGGTGAGTGCGGCCGCGGCGATCTGCGCCGTGCCGATGACCACGATCGCGATGAGCGACCGCAACCGCACCTCGATCATGTTCGGCCGCTCGTCGATCGGCACGTCGGCGATGTCGTCGAGCGCCATCTGCAGCACGTTGAACGCCTTCAGACCCGCCCACAGCGCGGTGAGGAGACCGAAGACCAACAGCCACACGCTGCCGCGCAGCACCGTCGGGTCCTGCTCGAGCTCGCTGCCGATGATGGGGAAGTTGGCGAGCACTGACTCGATGATGCGTTGCTGCAGCTCGACGTTGTCCTGGAGCACGAAGCCGAGGATGGTGGTGAACACCAACATCAACGGGAACACCGACAGGAACCCGTAGTGGGCGACGAGCGCGCTGTTGCGTCCGGTGCGGTGACGCGTGAAGCGATCGATCGCGGTGACGACCGTGTTCGCGAGCGGCCAGCGACGGCGCACGTCGAGCACGCGTCGGTGCGTCGTCCAGTTCGAGCGGGCCATCGGGCCAGAGGCTACGCGGGTCAGGTCATCTCGGCGAGGCGCTTGCCGGCGAGATCGTGGCCGAGCATCACCAGCACGGTCGCGTCGGCGAGGTTCTCGTTGGCGCCGGTGATCCAGGCAGGCGTGGGCATCGGCAGGATCTCGAGGCCACCCATCAGCCGACTGACCGACCTGGCGACGTCCTCGCTGCCGGCGACGACGTAGATCTTGCTGACGTCGAGGTCGCCGTCGGGCCCGGCGCCGTTGGTGGCCTTGCGCATGTCGAACCCGAGCGCGGCCAGCTCGTCGGTCAGCACGCCCGCCGCACCGTCGACACCCGACGAGTTCGCCACCTTCACCACACCGGGGGTGAGGACGAGCGGCTGCGTCGTGGTGGTGGGCGGCAACGTGGTGGTGGGGGCCAGCGTCGTCGTGGGCGCCAGCGTGCTCGTGGTGGACGTCGAGGTGCTGGCCGTGGTGGCCGCAGGGTCGGCGTCACCGATGTCGCTGTTGCACGCGGCGACGGTGCCGACGAGGAGCGCGACCGAGACGAGACGGCGCGCGAAGGAGGCGGGGCGAGCGGGGGGAGTGCGCGTCACGCCCTCCAGCCTGACCGACCGCGCGGCCCAACTCAAGTCTTGGTGCGAAGCTGTCACGATGCTGCTGCCGATCCGTCATGCACGGCGCGCCGATGTGGCGAAGATGATCGTCATCGCCGAAGAAGGCGACGCGCCAGGGGTGGACGAAGGGTATCTCGACTTCGTCGCTGCGCAGGGTCGGCTCGTGGTGGCCTGCGACGGCGACGACGACCGTGTCGTCCACGGCTTCGCGGGCGGCATCCCGGTCGGCGATGCGGTCATGGTGACCGATCTGTTCGTCGCGGCCGAGCAGCGCGGGAGCGGCATCGGTGGTGCGCTGCTCGCCGCCGTCACCGACGGGTTCGAGCGGCGGATGACGTGCAGCTCCGACCACCCGGCCGCACGCGCCGCCTATGCGGCGGCCGGCCTCGAGCCGTGCTGGCCGGTGCTCGTGCTCCGCGGCCACGCCACGGGCGGCGGCCCGCCGACCGAGTCGGGACAGTGGCGGCACGACCGTCACGAACTGGTCGACTTCTACGTGTCGCTCGGCGCAGCGATCTCGCCCGATCTCGTGCTGCTCCGCTCGCCGCATGTCGGCGAGCCGCACCGGGTGCTGCGGATGATGAGCGAGCATCCCGAAGCCGAGGTGGACACACTGCTCGCCGCACTCCCGGGCGGCGAACAGGTCGAGCTGTGCGTGCCGGCCCCCTCGCCGCTGGCAGCGCTGTTGTCGCATCGGGGGTTCGAGGTGATCGACCAGGACCTGTTCTGCGCCACCCCGGGGGTGCACCTCGTGCCGCAATTGGTTGCACTGCACAGAGGGTTGCTCTGAACCGCGTAAGGTCCGGACGTGCGTCGCTGGGGGGCTCGCTACATCACAACGTCGGTCGTGGCATGGGGCACCATCGCGGCCGTCGTGCTGCTGCAGCTCCTGCACTACCCGATGCCGTTCGGCATGTGGGTGGAGAGCGTGGTCAAGGGCGTGCTCTCGTCGATGCTCGCCATCGGGCTCGCCCTCATCTACCGCGCCAACCGCGTCGTCAACTTCGCGCAGGCCGAACTGGGCACGGTGCCGACCGGGTTCGCCGCGTCGTTCGTGCTGTTCTGGGGATGGCCGTACTTCCTCGGCATGAGCGTGGGCCTGGTGATGGCGCTGCTGCTCGGCGCCATCGTCGAGGTCGCGTTCATCCGCCGCTTCCGCAACGCGCCGCGCATGGTGGTGACCGTCGCGACGCTCGGCATCACGCAGCTGCTGCTCGTGATCGGCATCCTCATCCCGCGTTGGTGGGGGAGGAACCTCGCCAGTGAACGGCTCGACCCGCCGGTCGACTGGAAGTTCACCCCGAGCTTCCGACTGAAGTTCTGGCAGGCCGAACCGGGCGGGTACATCCTCAACGCCAACCACCTCATCGCGCTGGTCGTCGGCCCGGCCGCCATCCTGTTCGTGGCGTGGTTCCTGAACCGCAGCCGCCTCGGCGTTGCCATCCGTGCCTCGGCCGAACGCACCGACCGCGCCGCGATGCTGGGCATCCCGGTGTCGCGGCTCAACACCGTGGTGTGGGCCATCGCCGGTGCACTGGCGTACCTCGGTCTGTTCCTGCGCAGCGGCATCAGCGGCGTGCCGCTCGGGTTCGCCGCCGGGCTCCCCGCGCTGCTGGTGGCGCTCGCCGCGCTGGTGATCGGCCGGCTGGAACGGCTGCCCACCATCGCGTTCGCCGCGATGTCGTTGACGCTGCTGGAGTCGGGCATCACGTGGAACTCCGAGTCGCCGTTCCTGGCGTACCCGATCATGGCGGGGGCGATGTTCGTGGCCCTGTTGGCCCAACGGTCGAGCACCCTGCGCCGCGACAACGATGCCACCAGCAGTTGGCGTGGCGCCGAACAGGTGCGCCCGGTGCCTCCGGTGCTGGCCGCGTACGGGTGGGTGCCCACCGTGCGCTGGACGCTCGTCGCGCTCGGCGTGCTCGGCGTGGTGTCGGTGCCGCTCGTGCTCGACGTCGACCTCGTCATCAAGGCCACCGCGCTGGTGGCGTTCGTGGTGGTCGGGCTCTCGCTGGTGGTGCTCACCGGATGGGCCGGCCAGATCTCGTTCGGGCAGATGGCGCTCGCCGGCATCGGCGCCGCGGTGAGCGCCACGCTCACGTGGCGGTGGCACGTCGACATGACGCTGGGCCTGTTGCTCGGCGGCCTCGCCGGCGGTGCCGCGGCGTTCCTCGTCGGTCTGCCCGCGCTGCGGCTGCGCGGCCTGTACCTGGCCGTCACCACCTTCGCGCTCGCGCTCGCCACCGAGTACTGGCTCCTCAACGACCGCTTCTTCTCGTGGTTCCCGAAGGCCGAGACCGGCTTCGAACGCGACCCGCTGTTCGGCAAGGTGCGCGTCGACACCCCCACGCGGTTCTACACGTACTCGGTGGTCGTGCTCACCCTGCTGCTGCTCGCGCTGCAGGGCATCCGCCGCACACGCACGGGCCGCGTCATCGTGGCCATCCGCGAGAACGAACGGGCCGCGCAGAGCTACGCGGTCGGCGTTGTGCGGGCGAAGCTGACCGCGTTCGTCATCAGCGGCATCATCGCCGGCATGGGTGGGGCCCTCCTGGCGCAGGGCAACACCAGCTTCAGCATCGCCACGTTCACCACCGCCGAGAGCTTCAACGTGTTCATCAGTGCGGTCATCGGTGGCCTCGGCATGTTCAGCGGCGCGTTCCTCGGGGCGCTGTACCTGCGCGGCACCCGCTGGTTCATCAACGACCCCGCCTGGCAGCTCCTGTCGACCGGGTTCGGTGTGCTGCTGGTGCTGCTCGTGCTGCCCGGCGGCCTCGGCAGCCTGTGGGTGAAGCTGCGCGACGTGGGCGTGCGCCTGCTCACCGGGCGGCGTGTCGACGACCCGGCCGTGCTGGCCGAACCGGCACCGGAGCCGGTCCACGCGCCGGCCGCCGCGCCCGTACCCGCGCCGGCGACGATGGAGGCCGACCCCGCATGACCATGTGGCGACGATTCCTCCACGGCCTGCGCCACCCGATGGTGTGGCTGCGCGACGTGTGCGGCGGCGAGTCGGCGTTCCCGCTCGTCGTGCTGTTCGGTCTCAACGCCGTCGACGAGCTCGACCGCACGGCGTTCGGCATCCTCCTCCCGAACATCCGCGACGAGTTCAACCTCGACAACACCGGCGTGCTCAGCCTGGTGGCGCTCTCGTCGATCGCGGCGCTCGCGCTGCAGGTGCCCATCGCGCAGTACGCCGACCGATCGCGCCGCGTGCCGTTGGCCATCGCCGGCGCCGTGCTGTGGGCCGGGTTCAGCGGCATGACCGGTCTGGCCACCGGTGTGGTGATGCTCACCATCGCCCGCAGCGGCAGCAGCCTCGGCAAGGCCGTGATCGACCCCACGCACAACTCGCTGCTCGCCGACTACTACCCGATCGAGGCGCGCAGCAAGGTGTTCAGCACGCACCGCGCCGCCAACGCGGTCGGCGCGTTCGTCGGGCCGCTCACCGCCGGTCTGCTCGCCTACGCGTTCGACTGGCGAGTGCCGTTCCTGGTGTTCGTCGTGCCGACCATCGTGTTCGCTGTGCTCGCGCTGCGGCTGCAGGAGCCGGTGCGCGGCAAGTGGGAACGCGAGGCCACCGGGGTGAGCGACGAGGTCGCCAACACCGAGGAGACCGTCCCGTCGTTCGCCGAGAGCTGGCGCACGGTGCAGAAGATCCACACGCTCCAACGGCTGTGGTGGAGCCTGCCGTTCCTGGCCACCGCGCTCATCGGGTTCGTGGTGCTGGCGTCGCTGCTCTACGAGCAGCAGTTCGACCTCGACGAGCGTGCCCGTGGCGTCGCCGCCGCCGTGGCCGAACCGTTCCAGTTGGTCGGACTCGTGCTCGGCACCCGCTACATCACCAAGCGGTTCATGGCCGACATGAAGGGCCTCATCCGGTTCCTCGCGCGCATCGCCGTCGTCACCTCCATCGCGTCGATCGGCTTCGCCGCGGCGCCGACGGTGTGGATCGCGGTCGCGCTCAACTGCGTCATCTCCGCCACCCTCGCGGTGGTCGGTCCCGGCATCCTGGTCGCGCTGTCGCTGGCCATCCCCGCCCGCGCCCGCGCCACCGGCTTCAGCGTCGCATCGCTGTGGGTGATCCCCGGTCTGCTGATCCTCCCGCTCATCGGCTGGATCAGCAACGAGATCGGCATCCGCTGGGGCATGCTCACGCTGGTGCCGCTGTTCATCATCGGCAGCCTCATCCTCGGTTCGGCGCAGCACACCATCGACGCCGACATCGCCCAGGTGTGGCAGAGCTCGGCCGCGCGTAGCGAAGCGCTGTACCAACGCCGTCACGGCCACGCCGATCTCCTCATCGTGCGCAACCTCGACGCCGGCTACACCGGTCGACAGGTGTTGTTCGGTGTCGACATCGACGTGAAGGAAGGCGAGATCGTCGCGCTGCTCGGCACCAACGGCGCCGGCAAGAGCACGCTGCTGAAGTCGATCAGCGGCGTCGTCGAGGCCGACCGCGGTGCGGTGGTCCTCGACGGTCGCGACATCACACACGCGCCGCCGGAGGAGATCGCCACGTTCGGCATCAGCCAGATGCCCGGCGGCCAGGGCGTGTTCGGCTCGCTCACCGTGGCCGAGAACCTGCAGCTCGCCGGCTGGACACGTCGCAGCGACCCCGACGGCGTGGCCGCGGCCACCGAGGAGGTGCTCGAGCTGTTCCCGGTGCTGCGCGAGCGGCTCGACCGTTCGGCCGCCGACCTCAGCGGCGGCCAGCAGCAGATGCTCGCACTCGGCATGGCCTTCGTTGCCAAGCCGCGCGTGCTGCTCATCGACGAGCTGTCACTGGGCCTCGCCCCGGTGGTGGTGGGCCAGTTGCTGCCGCTCGTGCAGCGCGTGGCCGCCCAGGGCACTGCGGTCATCCTCGTCGAGCAGAGCGTGAACGTGGCCCTGACCGTGGCCGAGCGTGCGTACTTCATGGAGCGCGGCACCATCCGCTTCTCCGGCCCGACGGCGGAACTGCTCGAGCGCAAGGACCTGCTGCGGTCGGTGTTCCTCTCCGGTGCCGCCGAGCCGGGCACGGCCACGGCCGCTCCGGCTCCCGAGCCGACCGGTGAGCCGCTGCTGCGGGTGGTGGAACTGGTGAAGTCGTTCGGCGGCAACCGCGCCGTCAACGCCGCCAGCTTCGAGGTGTACGAGCAGGAGATCGTCGGCATGATCGGCCCCAACGGCGCCGGCAAGACCACCATCTTCGACCTCGTCAGCGGCTTCGTGCCGCACGACATGGGGCGCATCGTGCTGGCCGGTCGCGACATCGGTGAGCTGCCGCCCGACCAACGCGCCGCGGCCGGCCTCGGACGCAGCTTCCAGGACGCACGCCTGTTCCCCGACATGACGGTGGAGGAGACGCTCGCCGTGTCGTTGGAGCGGTGGATCGAGAACCGCAGTGCCATCGCTGCTGCGGTGCGGTGGCCCGCCGTGTACGACGACGAGCAACGTACCGCGCTGCGCGTGCACGAACTGATCGAGCTGATGCACCTCGGCGACTACCGCAACGCGTTCGTGCGCGAGCTCAGCACCGGCACGCGTCGCATCGTCGACCTCGCCTGCATCGCCGCGCACCGTCCGGTGATGGTGATGCTCGACGAACCGTCGGGTGGCATCGCCCAACGAGAAGTGGAAGCACTGGCACCCGTGCTGCGCCGCCTGCGCGACGAGATGGGCGCCTGCCTGCTGGTGATCGAACACGACATCCCGCTGATCTCGTCGATCAGCGATCGGCTCGTCGCGCTCGACCAGGGTGCGGTGCTCACGTCGGGCGCACCGTCCGACGTACTGCTGCATCCGGAAGTGATAGAGAGCTACTTGGGGAACAACACTGCGGCGCAAGCACGCAGCGGCACGAGGGGGTAATGCCATGCAGCCAGCCAGCGCATCGGGAGCCACGCCGCCCGGCGGCAACCGTCAGCTGAAGCGATGGGGACCGATCATCGGCGTGGTCGTCGTCGCACTCGTGGGAGGCGGCATCCTGTTCGCCACCCAGGGCGGTGACGACGAGGACGCCGGTGGCGACACGACGCTCGCCGTCGAGACCACCGCCGGCGGCGACACCACCGTCGCGGCCACCGACCCGGTCACCACCGACAGCGCCCCCTCGGGTGGCGAGATCACGTTCCCGATGAGCTGGAGCGATGCCGAGGCCGCCGGGCTCACCGATCAGATCGAATGGGGCGACCGCTGCGACACGTCCACCGGTCGCATCGCCGTGCCCGACTTCTTCCGCAGCGAGTGCTTCGCGCCGTTCACCGGTGACAACGGTGGCGCCACCGCACCGGGCGTGACCGCCGACGAGATCACCGTCGTCTACTACGAGGGCCCCGACGCCGACCCGATCATCTCGTACATCACCGACGCCATCGCGGTCGACGACACCAACGCCCAGCAGTTCGAGACGATGCAGGGCCTGGTCGCGTACTACGAGGCGTACTACGAGCTGTACGGCCGCACCATCAACCTCGTCACCTACCAGGGCACCGGCATCGCCACCGACGAAGTGGCCGCCCGCGCCGACGCCGCCGCGATCGTCGAGCAGTACCAGCCGTTCGCCGTCCTCGGTGGCCCCGCACTCACCAGCGCGTTCGCCGACGAGCTCGCCAAGCGGCAGACGCTCTGCATCGGCTGCACGCCCGGCCAGCCGCCCGCGTTCTACACCGACCGCGACCCGTACGTGTGGGGCCTCGACGGCAGCAGCCTGCAGAAGCAGACCCACGTCGTGGAGTTCATCCAGCAGCAGCTCGTCGGCAAGAACGCCGAGCACGGTGGCGAGGCCGTGCAGGCCACGCCGCGCAAGTTCGGCCTGCTCTACCTCGAGAGCAGCGGTGCCTCGAAGGACCTGGCCGACACGCTCGCCGCCGCGATGGAGGGCATCGGTGCCCCGTTCGCCGAGGTCGTCGCCTATCAGCTCGACCCGGCCACCATCCAGCAGCAGGCGTCGCAGGTGATCACCAAGTTGAAGGCCGCCGGCGTCACCACCATCGTGTTCAGCGGCGACCCGGTCGCACCCCGCGACTTCACCAAGGAAGCCACCGCCCAGGAGTACTTCCCCGAATGGCTCGTGGCGGCCTCGACGCTCGTCGACGTGACGGCGTTCGCCCGCACCTACGACCAGCAGCAGTGGGCGCACGCCTTCGGCGTCACGCAGCTGGCCGCACGCGGCAACCCCACCACCACCGGTGCCTACGCGAACTACGAGTGGTTCACCGGGTCGGCGCCGCCGGCCGACGACACCATCGGCGTCATCGCGCCGAACCCGGCACTGCTGTTCGCCGTGCTGCAGGGCATGGGCCCGAACGTGACCGCCGAGTCGTTCCGCGACGCACTGTTCGCCGCTGACGCGACCACCCGGGCCATCAGCCAGCCGTCGCTGAGCTACGGCGACAAGGGCATCTGGGCCGGCGTCACCGACTACCAGGGTGTCGACGACGCCACCGTGTTCTGGTGGGACCCCGTGGCCACCGGCCCCGACGAGATCCGCAAGGAGGGCACGGGCATGTACCAGTACGTCGACGGCGGTGCCCGCTACCTGCCGGGCGAGTGGCCGGCCGAGGACAAGCTGTTCGACCCCGCCGGTGCAGTGACCATCTACGAGACGCCGCCGCCCGGCGAGGAACGCGGCGACTACCCGAGCCCCGCGGGCTGATCAGTCGGGGATCGACCAGTCGATCGGCGCTAGGCCGGCCGCTTCGAGTGCTGCGTTGGTGGCACTGAACGGCCGGCTGCCGAAGAACCCGTTGTGCGCGCTCAGCGGCGACGGGTGCGCCGACTCGACGACGGTGTGGCGGGAGAGGTCGATGAGCGACTTCTTCCGCCTCGCCGAGGCGCCCCACAGCACGAACACCACCGGATGCGGCTTGGCGTCGACGGTGCGCAGCACCTCGTCGGTGAACGTCTCCCACCCCTTGCCCTGGTGCGAGGCGGCCTGCCCGGCGCGCACCGTGAGCGTGGCGTTCAGCAACAGCACACCCTGACGCGCCCAGGCCTCGAGGTTGCCGTGCTTCGGCGCGGGGATGCCGAGGTCGGCGGTGAGCTCCTTGTGGATGTTCTGCAGCGACGGCGGGACGGCCACCCCGTGGCGCACCGAGAAGCACAGGCCGTGGGCCTGGCCGGGCCCGTGGTACGGGTCCTGGCCGAGGATGACCACTCGAGTGGTGGCGTACGGGGTGAGGTGCAGCGCGGCGAACACCTCGGGTGCCGGGGGAAAGACGACGTGGCGGGCACGCTCGCCCGCCACGAAGTCCTGCAGTTGTGTCCAGTACGGCTTGGCGAATTCGCTGCGCAGTACCGGGTTCCAGTCCGTGGTGGGCACGAGCTCAGTATGGAGCGCGGCCGACCCGGTGCCGTTGATCAGGGAGCGATGCTCGACGAGCTGCTGCTCGAGCTGCTGCTCGACGAGTCGACGCTGGTGCTGGTGGCATCGTCGTCGTCGTCGTCGTCATCGTCATCGTCATCGTCATCGTCATCGTCATCGTCGTCGTCGTCGATGCTCGAGGAGGTGTCGTCATCGTCGTCGTCGATGGAGCTCGACGAGGCGTCGTCGTCATCGTCGATCGACGAGCCAGTGGCATCGTCGTCATCGTCGTCGACCGAGGAGCCGGTGGCGTCGTCGACGCTCGACTCGGTGCTGGCCTCGGTGCTCGAGCTGGTGGCGTCGTCATCGTCGTCGTCGACCGAGCTCGAGGTGTCGTCCATCGACGACTCGGTGGCGTCGTCGTCGATGCTGGCGTCGACACTGGTGGTGGTGTCGTCCTGCTTCGAGCGGCTGCTGCCCGTGGCAGCGGCGGCGAAGCCGGCGGCTCCGAAGACCAGCACACCCGTGAGGGCGCTGATGACGATCATGCGGCGGCGTTGGTTGAGCATTGGAGGTTCCTTCCCGTCTGAACGAGGAGGACACGACGGTGAAGCCCGAAACGTTGGGTCACCTTCCAAATCTTTGACAAACGCGAGGAGGTCACGAGATCCGGGCCGGGCAGAGCGCCCGTGACACCACTGAGCAGGGCGGATCAGCCGTGCTGGGTGATCTCTTCGCGCACCTTGCCGTTGTCGTTGCGCACCTCGATGCGCCACGTGATGTCACCGTCGGTGAACTCCACGCGCACACGGTGCTGCTCGAGGACCCGCTGATCGAGGCGCTCCTCGAACCCGTCGGCCGCCGAGGTGCCGAGCAGGGTGAGCCGGCCATCGGTGACCGTGATGGTGATGGTGCCACCGGCGGAGTCGTAGGTGTGGTCGCCCTCGGCGAGCGAGGTCGACGTGGACGAGCCGTTGCCCGAACCGCTGTTGCCACCGTTGCCCGAGGTGCTCGGGTCGGGGATGGTGAGCGAGATGACCGGGATGGTGGTCTCGGACGCACTGGTGTCGACCCCGCCGGCGCCGCCGTCGACCACGGAGGTCATCGAGGGCTCGGTGGTGGTGTCGTCGAGCGTGGTGGCCGTGCCGTCGTCGAACGAATCGGCCGGGGTGAGCTTGGTGCCGTTGCCGCCGCCCTGGGCGGCGAAGGTGGCGAGACCGAACAGCACGGCGCAGGCGGCGGTGCTGGCCGCGAACGCACGACGGCGCTTCACCTGGCGCACCCGGCCGCGCACGGCCGCGTAGGCGACGTTGTCGTCGGGGTAGGCGCCGCTGAGGCGGCCGAGCATCGACTCGATCTGGGGGTCGTCGAACTCGTGGTTCATCGGGGGGTCTCCTTGTGGTCTTCCACCACACCGCGCAGGCGTGCGCGGCCCTGGTGCAGGTGGAATCGCACCGCGCCATCGCTGATCTCGAGTGCACTGGCCACCTCGGCCACGCTGAGACCCTCGACGTAGAACAACGCCATCGCCAACCGCTGCTGCCGGGGCAGGCCGGCGAGCAGGGCGCCGGCGTCAGCGCCGTCGCTCCACTCGACCCCGTCGTCGCGGAGCTCGACCTGCATGCGTTGCACGGCCTTGTCCTTGCGACCCTGGCGACGGCTCTCGTCGCGCAGCTTGTTGATGGCGACACGGCGGATCCAGCCCACCGGGTCGTCGTAGCGTTGCACTCGACGCCAGTGCAGATGGGCCTTCACGAAGGCCTCCTGCACCGCATCGGCGGCGGCTTCCTGGCTGCCGGCCACGAGCGCGAGCGCACGCACCAGACGCCCGTAATGGGCGCGGAACATCGCTTCGAGGTCGTCGACGACGACCACGTCGGCGCGCTCGGTGAGCTCGCTCACGGCAGAAGCCAGGTATTCCACGTAGGGGACACGCCCGCACGATGCACGAGGTTTGGCCCGGAGGCGAGTTTTCTGACCGAATCCCGACCGAGCCTTGGACGTCCCTTGGAAATCGCTACCGTGAAGGGATGAGCGAGATCCTCGACGTCGACCTCCTGGCCTTCGAACGCGGCACGTCCGAGCAGCGGCGCGCGGTGGTGGACGGCGTCCGCCGCAGTCTCACCACTGGATTCGTGTACACGCGCCACGACCTGTCGGAGGACATGCTCGACACGACCTACGGCATGCTGCAGGAGTTCTTCGAACAGCCTCACGACGTGAAGCAGGCTTTCGTCTCGCCCGAGAGCCACGGTCAGACAGGCTATACGGGGCTCCTCGTCGAAACGGCGGCCAGCAGCGACGTCCCCGACTGGAAGGAGATGCTCAACTGGGGCATCTCGCTGCCCGTCGGCCACCCGCTGCGCACCCGCTACCCGCACCGCTACGGCCCACAGGTGCTGCCCGAGCCGGCCGTGCCCGGCATCGCCGCCGTGCTCACCACCTTCCACGAGACCATTGAGCAGCTGCAGCGCCGGTTCCTGCGCATCATCGCCGAGGCCATCGGCTGCCACGAGTCGTTCTTCGACGAGATGACCACCAACGGCGCCACCCTCACCCGCGCCATCCGCTACCCACCGATGGAGCAGGCACCCGACCAGACCCACGTGTGGGCCGGCGCCCACGGCGACATCAACCTCATCACCGCGCTGCCCCGGGCCACGGCACCCGGCCTGCAGGTGCTGGTCGACGAGCAGTGGGTCGACGCCGTTGCCCCCGACGGCCAGGTCATCATCAACACCGGCATGATGCTGGAACGCCTCACCAACGGCGTCATCCCCACCGGCGTGCACCGCGTGGTCGCCAGCCCCGGCTACTCGGGCGAGCGCTACAGCGTGGTGCAGTTCTGCCACCCCACGCCCTGGACCCTGCTGAACCCGCTCGCGTCGTGCATCACGCCCGAGCACCCGCAGCGGTTCTCCGGCATGGTCAGCGCCGACGCGCTCGACCTCGTGCTCTACGAGATCAACCTGGTCGAGAACGCCCGCCGAGTCGGCTGACATGAGCAACGTCCCCGCCGACCCCACCCCGCCCCCGCGCGGACGTGGCGCGCCCGTGGGCGACGTCATCCTCGCCGTCGACATCGGCGGCACGAAGCTGGCCGTCGGGCTGGTCACCATGCAGGGCGAGCT
This sequence comes from Actinomycetota bacterium, assembly GCA_039796575.1. Taxonomy (GTDB): domain Bacteria; phylum Actinomycetota; class Acidimicrobiia; order Acidimicrobiales; family Ilumatobacteraceae; genus UBA668. The sequence continues at coordinate 14,300 of JBDKJP010000065.1, read as the reverse complement.
CATCGACCGCGACGAGGTCGCCGTCAACCACGACCTCCAGGCCGACGCGTTGTTCGCCACGCTCCGCGAACTGCTCGAGTCGCAGATGGAACGTGCCCGCGGCCACCACCACGTGCGACCCATCGCCACCGGGGTCGGTTCCGCCGGCCCGATGACGCCGAACTGCGAGACCATCTCGCCGCTCAACATCCACGCATGGCGCAACTTCCCGCTGCGCGAGCGGCTGGCCATCGCCACCACCCTCCCCGTCTACGGCGACCTCGACGCGAAGGCTCTTGCGCTCGCCGAAGGGTGGCTGGGCGCGGCGCAGGGTCGGCAGAGCTTCCTCGCGATGGTGGTGTCCACCGGCGTGGGCGGCGGCATCGTGCTCAACGGGCAGCTGCTCGACGGCGCCGGCGGCAACGCGGGGCACGTCGGCCACATCATCGTCGAGCCCAACGGTCGCCGCTGCACGTGTGGCGCGCGCGGCTGCCTCGAGGCCGAGGCGTCGGGCCTCGCCATCGAGGCCATCACCGGCCGGCCCCCCACGTCGCCCACCTACGAGAGCATGCAGCGCACCGGTCGCCTCGTCGGCCGCGCCGCCGCGTCGGTGTGCAACCTGCTCGACCTCGACCTGGTGGTCGTGGGCGGCGCAGTGGCACTCGGTTTCGGTGCGACGTTCTTCAACTCGGCGCAGGAAGCGCTCGACGAGCACACCAAGCTCGCGTTCTCGCGTGGCGCCCGCATCACCCCGGTGCGCCTCGGCGACCGCGGCCCGCTCATCGGCGCCGGCGCCGTGGGTGTGCGCGGCGTGCACCGCGCACGTCGCGCGACCACCCGCACCCTCTCGCCGTCCTAGTCTCGTCACCACCACGCCGTGGTACCCACACACCGATGACGAAGATCCGCAGCACCGATTCCCGCAACATGTCCGACGCCCGTGGCCGCGGCGGTGGCGGCGGCATGCCGTTCCCCGGCATGGGTGGCGGCGGCGGAGGCGGGTTCCCGATCCCCGGTGGGATGAAGGCCGGCGGCGGCCTGCTCGGCATCATCATCGTGCTCGCGGCCGTGCTCCTCCCGCAGCTGATGGGCGGTGGCCCCGCCTCGGTGTCGACCCCGGTGGCCGGCAACGCACTGCCCGGCGACGGCGCCTGCGAGACCGACCTCGAGCAGATCGTGTGCGGCGTCACCAACGACGTCCAGGGCTACTGGTCGGCAGCGCTGCCGGAGTACTTCGGCGTCGACTACGTCGTCACGAAGACGCTGCTGTTCGACCAGCCGCGCCAGACCGGCTGCGGTCTCGGCAGCCCCGAGACCGGCCCGTTCTACTGCCCCGCCGATCAGCTCGTGTACATCGACCTCGGCTTCCTCCAGCAGATCGAGAACCAGTTCGTCGGCGGCACCAGCGACCTCGCCGAGCAGTACATCCTCGCCCACGAGTACGGCCACCACGTGCAGAACCTGCTCGGCACGAACGCGCAGGTGCAGGACGCCTCGCGCCGCGACCCGTCGCGCGCCAACCAGTACTCGGTGGCCCTCGAGCTCCAGGCCGACTGCTACGCCGGCGTGTGGGTGGGTGACGCCAACCGGCGTGGCCTGCTCGACGACCCGAACGAGATCCAGGAGGCCATCCGGGCCGCCGAAGGCGTGGGCGACGACCGCATCCAGCAGACCACCACGGGCCGCATCGACCCCGAACGCTGGACCCACGGCTCGGCCGAGCAGCGCCGTGCATGGTTCCTCCGCGGCTACCAGACGGTCGACCCGCGGCAGTGCGACACGTTCAGCGAAGTGCTCTGACCGCACCCGTCGCAGGGTGTGCGCTCACGCGCTGAAGCGGCGGTACACCCACTCGAGCGGGCCGTGCTCGTGCGTGCGGTGCCACAGGTTGGCGAGCACGATGGCCACCACCCAGTAGCCCACCGCGAACGCGAGGGCGGTGCCCAGCCCGCCCGGCTGCACCCAGTCGAGCCAGTCGACCACGAGGTTGAACACCAGCACGTGCAACACGTACAGGGTGAGCGTGGTGCGACCGGTGACCGCGAGTGCCTGCGTGATCCGCGACGACGCCGTCGCCTGTGCCACCGCGCCGATGACCACGACCGCGATCAACGAGGTGCCGACCGCCGCGAGCGAGTAGAGGATGCCGCGGTCGAACGGGTGCGTGCTGCGCAGCGACGCACGCCACGGCAGCGCACGCTCGGACAGGTACGCCGCGGCGACGCAGATCACGCCGAAGAACGCGAGCTGCACGCGCATGATGGTGTTGAACGGCAGCGCTCGGCCGAGGACGATGCCCATGCAGAAGAACACCAGCCAGGGCAGCAGCGGATGCGTGCCGCGCACGAGTGCGTCGAGCAGCAGGTCGCGCGGCGACAGGTTGGTCTCGGCGGTGGTGCCGAACAACCAGTCGACGGAGTTCCCGTTGTCCTCGCGCGTGAGGCCCCACCACTGCAGCATCGCCGCACCGACCGCGGCACCGACACCGATGGCGGCGATCCACCGGCTGCGCAACGTGAAGATGGCGGCACCGACGAGGAAGTAGGCGCCATAGAAGAACAGGATGGTGCCCGACCAGATCCAGTCGAGCACGAAGCCGAACGCGAACAGCAGCACGCCACGACGGATGAGCGTCCAACGCACCGCACTGACGGCCGCTGGGTCGCGGCCGGCGAGCGCGCGGCGCGACATCAGCGCCACGCCCATGCCGGCGACGGTGACGAACGTGGCCGCGAACCGTGTGCTCAGCGGGCCCGTCCACGGGTCGAACACGTCGGCGAGGAACCCGTCGCCGGGGTCGCCGCCGCGCAGGATGAGATAGCCGTGGTAGTTCATCACGCACACGCCGATGAGCGCGAAGGCGCGGATGACATCGAGGTCGACGACCCGTTCGGAGGGCCCGGGCGTGTCGGTCACGTCCACTCGATCTCGTCGGCGACGGTGGTGGTGAGCGGACGTTGCACGTCGACCCGGTCGCCCACCTCGGGGCACGGTGCGCCCACCGGCACCGCCACGAGCGACGTGTGCATGTGCGGTGCCTCGAGCAACGCGAGACGGTTGCGACGGAAGTGGAACGGGCTGCGCCGCGCGGGATCGGCGGTGTCGAGCGGTGCCACGCCGTGGCCGGAACCGGCGCCGACCGCCACGACGTGCCCGTCGAACGGCATCGGTGCGTGTCGGTACCCCACGGGCGCCCCGGCGGCAGCGGTGGTCACCTGCAACACGTCGGCCGAGAGGTGCAGGAAGTCGCCCTTCGGCAGGCCGTGCCACAGCAGGGTGCCGACGCGTACGCTCCACTGGCGATCGGGGTGGTCGGCCTGCAGGGCGTGGAACGCGGCGGGGGAGAGGTGGCTCACCCACACGGGTGCACCGGCCGGCAGGTGCGGCACCCATGCGTCGATCTCTGCGCGACGGTCGGTGTCGTCGCCGGCGAGCGGGAGGTGCAGCGCGAACGCCTCGACCTGCAGACCGGCCGCGTGCACGGCCGCGAGCAGCGCGGGCAGTTCGGCGGGGGTGGTGCCGTAGCGGCGCATGCCCGACGCGAGCTTCACCATCACTCGCCCGCCCCAACCGTGCAGCGCGGCGACGTGCGCGAGTGCGCCGACGGTGAGCACGGCGTCGCGAGAGGTCGGTGCGGCGAGCGCAGGGGTGAGCACCACCGGGGTGAGCGGCGCCGGCACGTCGTGCAGTTCGTGCACGTCGCCGACGCACACGAACGCTGCCCCGGCGCTGCGCACGGCTTCGTGCAGCGTGCGCCGGCCGAAGCCGTAGCCGTTGCCCTTCACGACCGGGACGAGGCCGTGCCCGTACGCCATCGCGGTGCCGTGCACGTGGGCCGTCCAGGCGGCGCGGTCGACGGTGAGGCGCACGGTCATCGACGTCACCGTACTGCCCGCTGCCTGCGATGACGGTGCGTCGCGGAATTCCCGAGTTGTCCGATCGGAATTGTGGGTCTACGCTCGTCCCCATGCGTGCACGGTGGTTCGGCTTCCCCAATCCGGTCAACGAGACCTCGGCCCGCCTCGTCGCGGCCGGCGTCGTCCTGCAGGGTGTGCTGTACCTGGCGGTGCAGCAGTGGTGGCTGCTCGTGCCGCTCGCCTACGGCTTCCTCGCCCGGGTGCTCGCCGGCCCGCGCTTCAGCCCGCTCGGCCGCCTCGTCACCGAGGTCATCACGCCGCGGCTCGGCAACGTGCAGCACAAGTTCGTCGCCGGCCCGCCCAAGCGGTTCGCCCAGGGCGTCGGCCTCGCGTTCAGCGGCGGCGCGCTGTTGGCCGTCGCCTTCGGTGCCACCACCGTCGCCACCGTGCTCATCGTCGGCCTCGTCATCGCCGCCACGCTCGAGAGCGTGTTCGCGTTCTGCCTCGGCTGCGTCGTGTTCGGTCAGCTGATGAAGTGGGGCATCATCCCCGAGTCGGTGTGCCTCGAGTGCAACGACATCAGCCGTCGCCTCGCCGCGGCCACCCGCTGAGGTCCGGCAGCAGCGGGCCGAGCTCGCGCTCGCCGATCACACCCAGCCAGACACCCGCCCCGTAGGCGGCCTCGTCGGCCAGCAGCAGCGGCAGGTCGAGCACCGGTTGCGCCGACCGTTGCCGCACCGCGTCGACCACTGACGGCCCGAGGCACGCGGCCAGCAACGGCAGCCGGGCCTTGGGCACCACGCACGCCAGCACCAGCGCGAGCGGCCACCACACGCGGGTGACGCCCTTCGCCAACTGCCGGCCCGCGGCAAGGTGGCCGCGAAGCGCCAGGAGCGCGGCCGCATCGGGTGGCACGTCGCGCAGCTTGCGTTGCAACGCCACGGCAGTGCCGCCCGCGAACGCAGCGGCGAGGAACGGGCGGCGCAGGGCCACCAGCGCCCACGCGCCGAGGCTCCACCCGCTCATCCGCACCGGTGCGAGTGCGCCGGGATGCCGCCGCGCCAGCGGCGCGGCCGAGCGCCCGTAGCCGATGCGTTGGCGCAGCAACCCGTCGATCGACGCGCGGGGCCGATGGTGCACCACCGACGCGGGCTCGTAGCGACAGCGGTGGGCACCGGCGACGAGTCGCCACACCAGGTCGACGTCCTCACCGACGCGCATCGCCGCATCGAAGCCACCCACGTCGCGCAGCGCGTCGACACGGCACACCATCACCGCCGCAGGGACGTAGCTCACCCGGGTGCCGGGCGACACGCGAGCGGGCTCGTCGCCGAGGTCGAGCGGGCTGTGCCGCTCCTCGTACGCGGCGAGCACGCCAGGTCGCGCCGCGCCGCGCACTCGCGGTGCAACCAGTGCGACCTCGGTGTCGGCGAAGTGGGGGAGCAGCGCGTCGAGCCACCCGTCGGACAGCTCCACGTCGGCGTCGACGAATGCCACCAACGGTGTGGTGACGTGGTCGAGCCCTGCATTGCGTGCCGCACTGGGCCCCTGGTTCACGTCGAGCCGCAGCAGCGTGGCGCCGTCGGGTGCGGTGATCGGCGTGGGGCTGCCGTCGTCGACCACGATGGTGCGCAACCCTCGCGGCGGCGTGGGTGCGGCGCCCAGCACCGGCATCACGACGGTCACGTCGTCGACGGTGAACGGGCCCTGTTCGTGCTCTGGATGCAGCGCGCCCGCATCGACGAAGCGATCGAGCAACCGTTGCACCACCGCCGTGTCGGGATGCTCACCACTGAGCGACGCGGCCAACACGTGCGCGCCGCCGGCCGACACGCGGAACAACCGCAACGGTGACCCGGCGATCACCACGCGACCGTCGCCCGGCTGCTGCCACGACGAGTCGCGTCGGTAACGCGTCAGGCCCACCATTCGTCGACCGCGGCGACGAGATCGATGGTGAGCCGGGTGAGGATGGTGCGGCCGGCCGACGCAGAGGCGCGCAACGGGTCGCCGAGGATGCCGTTGCGGCTGACCGCGCGCACGCCGCCGTCGCGGATCTCCTCGATCACATCGCCGAGCGGCGCCGTGACGCCCACCTCGGCGCGGTGCATGCGCACCAGGTCGGGTGCGATGGCCAGCATCAGCGAGGTCTCCGTGTCGCCCGCGTGCGCGTCGCCACCGGCGACGCGCGGCCACCACGACAGCACCTTGCGGCCCTCGGAGTGCAGCAGCCGCACGGCGCGCTCCACCGGCACGCGGTTGCCACCGTGGCCGTTCACCAGCACCACGCCCGAGCTCCAGTCGGCGCTGCGCACCAACTCGACGATCACCTGCTCGAACACCTCGGTGCCGAGCGACAGCGTGCCGGGGAAGCCGGCGTGCTCGCCGCTGGCGGAGATGGTGAGCGGCGGCGTGACGAGGATGTCACCCTCGTACTTGTCGGCCAGGTTCTCCGCCAACGCGGCGGCGATGCGCGTGTCGGTGTCGAGCGGGAGGTGCGGGCCGTGCTGCTCGCACGCGCCCACCGGCACGGCCAGCAACGCGCGGCGCGGCGCCTGATGATGCTCGGTCCAGGTGGTGCGGCCGAGGAAGCGCGTCACGACGGCAACCCCAGGCAGTGGATGAAGCCGCCGCGGGTGCCCACGTAGATGCGCCCGTTCCACACCACCGGCGTGCCCTCGATGTTGCCGTCGAGTGTGATCTGCCACAGCTCCGTGGGCAGCACCCTCGGGTTGCTCACGTCGAACGCGTGCAACGTGCCGTTGCCGTCGCCCTGGATGAGCACCCCGTCGACCAGCACCGGCGAACTGAGCACCGGGGCGCGCACCTCGGTCTTCCAGAGGATCTCGCCGGTCGCACGGTCGATGCCGTACACCTTGCCCGGCTTGGTGTTCCAGATCACCACGTCGCCGGTGACGATGGGCGTGGCCCACGTGCCGCTGTCGACACCGTTGTTCACGTCGATGCTCCACACCACCGGATCGGCCTCGTTGCGCGGGTCGATCTTCAGCAGCTGCCCGACCTCCTGGCCGCGGCTGTTGTTGCGATCGACCTCGGTGCCGACGAACAGGTAGCCCTGGTCGTCGGGCACCACGCTCGCGTCGCTGTCGTCGCCGGTCCAGAACCGGAACGTGCGGTTGATCTCGCCGACGCCGGTGCGCAACGACGAGATGTCCCATCCCTGCAGCAGGCCGCCCGACGAGTTCAGCCACGCCGTGTCGCCGCTGACCGACACCGACGCCTCGAGGCTGACGCGCTTCGGGTCCTTCGAACCGAGGTCGGCCACGAGTTGCTGGTCCCAACCCGGCACGCGGAACACCAGCTTCGGATCGACGGTCACCGTGCCGTCGGCGGCGTAGCCACGGTTGAGGCGGATCCCGTGGAACCAGCTGTTCTCGCCACCCTCGATGAGGTGATCGTTCAGCACGAGCGGTGCCGCATCCCAGTCGTCGTTGTGCATGCGATCGTCGGTGCGGCCGTTGATCTTCCACAGTTCGCGCGGCTCGGCGCCGTCGAACGCGATGATGCGCAGGTAGTTGTCGCGGGAGCCCGCGTACACCAGCGGGTAGCCGTCGGGGTCGATGGTGACGTTGCCCTTGGCGAGGTCGTCGGTGGGGAACGGCGGGATGATGTCCTCGCCCGTGACACCGTCGACGAAGTGGATCTTGTAGTCGTACGCGCCGAACACCACCCAGGTGCGGCCGTCACGCTCGAACACCGCGGGCTGCCCGGTCCAGCCGGTGCCGCACCACGTGCGCACGTTGCCGTACTCGCTGCTCTCGCCGCACATCGGGTTGCCGGCCCTCGGGTACTGCCACAGCTCCTGCGGCGCCGTGCGCGGCACCGGGCCCGTGCCGTAGAAGCTGCGCGTCGGGTTGCCGCGGAAGGTGAGCACGCCCGGCACGGTGGCGCTGTACGGACGCCCGAACGACGCCGGGTCGACGAGCACGTCGGTGCGCGGGGTGAACGCCGCGGTGGTGGGCGTGGCGGTCGAATCGACGGCGACGGTGGTGTCGCCGCCCGACGACGGCGCGACGCCCGTGGTGCCGAGCGTGGTGTCGCCGCCGTCGGTGCCGGCACTCACGCTGGTGCTGCCCTCGTCGTCGCCGATGACCTCGTTGACCAACCCGGCGAGCACGGCCACGACGGCGATGGCCCCGACGAACACGGCACCGCGTCGGGCGAAGTAGCTCACGCCGCCAAGCCTCGCACGACGGTGGCACACGAGTCGCGGAACACGGCCTCCCAGTCGAGTGGGATGTGTCGCTTCTGCTTGAGCTCGAGGCTGACGGCGCCGTGACAGGTGCTCCACACGATGCCGGCGAGGTGCATCGGGTCGCCCGCTCGGAAGCGACCGGCCGCGATGCAGCGCTCGATGCGCGTGGCGAGGTGCTCGAGCGTGGCGAGCCCACTGGCGAGCGCGGCTTCGCCCGGCTCGTAGTCGGGCACCGCTTTCTCGAACATCACCGAGTACAGCGTCGGGTGCTCGAACGCGAACGCGCGGTAGCGCAGGCCACAGGTCGTGAGGTCGGCGACCGGGTCGTCGGTGACGGGCACCTCCATCATCGTCGCAGCGAGCAGCCCGAAGCCTTCGAGGAACAGGTGCTCGACCACGCCGTGCTTGCCGCCGAAGCGCGAGTAGACGTTCATCGTGCTCATGCCCGAGCCGCTCGCGATGCGGCGCACGGTGAGCGCGCCGGCGCCCTCCTCGGCGAGCAGACGGCTGGCCGTGTCGAGCAGCGACCGTCCGACGTCGTCGAGCGATGACGTGCGCGCCGGGGTCCCGGCGGCGGTGCTCGACGGCTGCGTCACGATCGGCACGTTAGTCGGGGAGGTGTGTCGAAGGTCATGACCGATGGCAGGTGACGGTGCGAGAACATGGTGATAACAATGTAATAACTTTGATCCAGAAAGGAGCCGCGATGCACCAGGAGCACTCGGCAACCCGTCCCGCCACGGCCCCACCAGCCACCGCACCCGCCCGCTCGTCGGCGCTCCGACCCGGCGACCGCTCGCCCTGGTTGGTGCTCGCCGTGCTCTGCGCGAGCGTCTTCATCATCGTCGTCGACGGCACCATCGTGAACGTCGCCCTCCCCACGTTCGTCCGCGAGCTCGGCGCCACCACCAGCCAGCTGCAGTGGATCGTCGATGCCTACGTGCTCGTCTTCGCCGGACTGCTCATGGCCGCCGGCAGCATCGGCGACCGCTTCGGCCGCAAGGGCGTGCTGCTCATCGGCATGACCCTGTTCGCGCTCACGTCGCTCGGCGCGGCGTTCGCCGGCTCCGCCACCGAGCTCATCGCCTGGCGAGCCGTCATGGGCATCGGCGGCGCGCTCATCTTCCCGGCCACCCTCGCACTGCTCGTCAACGTGTTCACCCAACCGAAGCAGCGCGCGGTGGCCATCTCGGTGTGGGCGGCCACGAGCGGCCTCGCCGTCGCACTCGGCCCGGTCACCGGTGGCCTGCTGCTGCGCCACTTCTGGTGGGGCTCGGTGTTCCTGGTGAACGTGCCGGTCGTGCTGCTCGCGATGGTGCTCATCGCCCGCTACGTCCCCACGTCGCGCGACACCACCATCCACCGCTTCGACCCGCTCGGCATCGTGCTCTCCATCGCCGGCATCTCGCTGCTCGTGTGGGCCGTCATCGAAGGGCCGCACCATGGCTGGCTCAGCGTCGAGAGTGGTCTCGCCTTCGGTGTCGCGGCAGCGCTGCTCGCCACGTTCGTGTGGTGGGAGCGTCGCAGCGACCACCCGATGCTCGACGTGGGCGTGTTCACCAACATGCGCTTCACCGCCGGCAGCCTCAGCGTGACGTTCGCGTTCTTCGCGCTGTTCGGCTTCATCTTCATGGTGACGCAGTACTTCCAGTTCGTGCGTGGCTACGACACGTTGCAGGCCGGTCTTCGCACCGTGCCGTTCGCGCTGTTCACCGGTGTCGCTGCGCCGCTCTCCGCGAAGCTCGCCGCGCGGGTCGGCACGAAGGCCGTCGTCGCCACGGGCCTCGCCTCGATGGCGATCGGCTTCGCCTGGACCACGCGCCTCGCCGTCGACTCGTCGTACCTCGTCATCGTCGGCCAGATGCTGTTCATGGGTGGCGGCCTCGGCCTCGTCAACGCGCCGGCCACCGAAGCCATCATGGGCTCGCTGCCGCCCGAGAAGGCCGGGGTCGGCTCGGCCGTGAACGACACCGCACGCGAGCTCGGCGGCACACTCGGCGTCGCCATCGTCGGTTCGCTGTTCGCCTCCATCTACGCCGGCCGCCTCGGCGAACTGCTGGCGGGCACGCCCGTGCCGTCCGACGCGCTGTCGATCGCGAAGGAGTCGGTGGGCGCCGGTGCCGCCGTGGCCACCGCCGCAGGCGAGCAGTTCGGGCCACAGGCGCAACAGCTCGTGCAGGGCGCGGTGAACCAGTCGTTCATGGAGGGCTTCCACGCCGGCTCGTGGGTGTCGGCGGCGGTCGTCGCAGTCGGTGCGGTGCTGGCCTGGCGGTTCCTGCCGAGCCGTGGCCATCACGACGTCGTGTCACCCGTGGGGCAGGTAGCCCCAGTCGGTGAGGGCCTGCACGATGCGGGCAGCGGCGTCGGCGGGCTCGAGGGCGACCATCTCGCCACGCGCCACTGACGCGGCGCCGGCGTCGGTGAGCACTCGCAGCCGGTCGAGTGGCGTGTCGCCGGCCGGTGCCGCGAGCTCCCTGGCCCGCGGTCGATAGGGCCGCACCATGAACTCGGCGCGATGGATCGGGGTGGTGGCCGGCACCACCTCGATCTGCGCCGCGGCGGCCGACCGCAACGACGCGAGGCCGGCTCGACGGAGGCGGGCGGTGGCGCCCTCCACCGACACGACCGCCGGCGCCTGGAGGCCGAGCAGTTCGCGTCGGCCGCCGTCGAGGCGTCGCGTCGCGCGCACACCGTCGGCGGCGAGGTCGATGTGGATGACCCCGAGCGCCTGCTCGGCACCGAGGTGCGCGGCGATGAACGCCGGCACGCTGCCCGCGCCGCGGTCGAGCGAGTAGTCGCCGCACCACACCCACTCGGCGTCGGTGATGTGGTCGGCGATCGCCGTGGCCACGTCGGTGCCCGCCGCGGTGGTGGGGGCCTCGATGCGGATGGCACGCGTGGCGCCACACGCGAGCGCATCGCGCAGCACCTTGTCGGCACCCGACGGACCGACCGTGATGACCGTGACCCCGGTGCCGAGCAGCGCCGCCTGTTGCAGCGCGAACTCCAGTGCCGACTGATCGGCCGGCGACATGCCGGCGAATCGTTCGTCGTGCGGTTCACCCGGATGGCTGACCCACTTGACGCACGCGACGATGCTCATCGCGGCCTCACGTCCGCCGGAAGACGACGCCGTGGCCGCCCTCGGGGTAATGCCAGCTGATGGCGCCTTCACGGTTGCAGACGATGTAGCAGGTGCCGCACTCGAAGCACTGCTCGTAGTTGAAGACGATGCCGCCGTCGCTGGTCGGCACGAACAGGTTCGCCGGGCAGGCGATGACGCATTCCCGCGTGCTGCAGTCGGCGCAGACCTTGCCGTCGACCACGATGTGCGCCTGGTGGTGCACTCGGAACTCGGCGGTCTCCATGCGTTCCTGGAAGGAGATCGTGGGCTCGTTCATCCGAAGCTCCTGAAACCGGTCCATCCGTCGCGCAACAGGTCGCGACGCTTCACGCCGGCCTTGCGACGCTCCTGGTCGAGGATGCGGCGCAGTCCGGGCTTGGGGTTCGGGTTGTCGACGTGGAACATGCGCTCGACGACGTTGGCCACCATCGGCGGGTAGAGGTGCTGCACGCGATCGCTGAGCACCAGTTCGGGAGCACGCCGCAGCTTGCGGTGATCCTTCAGCACGAACGTGCCCTCGAGGCGCCGCTGATACCCGGCCAGCCCGGCGGCCGACGTGTCGCTCTTGCGCACGGCCTCCACCGCGGCCTCGGCGGCGTACATGCCGCTGGCCATCGCGAAGTTCACGCCCTCCAGCCAGATGCCGGCCGCGAGGCACAACGCCGCGGCGTCGCCGGCGACGAGCATGCCGGGCATGGTCATCCTCGGCATCATCGCCACGCCGGCCTCGGGGATGAGGTGCGCGCTGTACTCCTTCAGCTCGGCACCCTGCACGAGCGGCGCGATGCCCGGATGCTGCTTCAGCCCGGCGATCAACTGCTCGGGGCGCTGCTGCTGTGCGGCCAGCTTCGGTAGCTTCAGCACCACACCCACGGCCAACGTGTCGAGCCCCGTGTAGAGGAAGCCGCCGCCGTTCACCTTGCCGGTGCCGCCGATGATCTCGATGTCGACGCCGTCGCGCTCGCGCACGGCGAACCGCTCGTCGATGACCTCCTTCGGCAACGACAGCGTCTCCTTCACGCCGAGCGTGAAGTGTTTCGCATCGGTGTGCGTGTAGAGGCCGGCCTCCTTCGCGAGGAAGCTGTTCACGCCGTCGCACGCGATGACCACGCGCGCAGTGAGGTCGCCGTCGGGTCGGTCGGTGCGCACACCCGTGACCGCACCGCTGCTGTCGCGCAGCAACCCCACCACCGTGGTGTCGGTGAGCAACTGCGCACCCGCGGCCTCGGCGTGCGACGCGAGCCAGTGGTCCCAGTCGGGGCGGAACGCCGTGGCGCCGTTGTAGGGCGGCTTGCCCCACGCCTCGCTGCGGAAGTCGACCGTGAGCGCCTGCGTCTCGGTGAGTAGCATCGTGCTGCGGCGCGTCACCCACCGCTGGATGGGTGCTTCCTCCCACCAGTTCGGGATGAGGCCGTCGAGGATGCGCGGGTACACCACGCCGCCGTACATGTTCTTGCTGCCGGGGAACGGGCCGCGCTCGAGCAGCACGACGCTGAGGCCCGCACGTGCGGCCACGATGGCGGCACACGAGCCGGCCGGGCCGGCACCCACCACGACGACGTCGACGTCGGGCGTGCTCATGCGGTCTCCGTCCCGGTCGCCGCATCGGTGCTGTCGGCGTCGACGTCGGCGTCGGCGTCGGCGCCGAGCAGGCGGGCGAGGTGGTCGAGCGTCGCGTTCGCGTCGGACACGATGGCCAGGTCGGCGAGCTGCATCATCGGGCAGTGACCGTCGACGTTCACGCTCACGATGTGCGCCGGATCGCCGAGGCCGCTGGTGTGCTGCACGGCTCCGCTCACGCCGAACGCGAGGTACAGGTCGGGGTCGACCACCACGCCGGTGGTGCCGATCTGGCGCTCGTGCGGCACCCAGCCGCGGTCGGTGATGACGCGGGTGGCACCCATGCTGGCGCCGATGGCCGAGCCGATGCGGACCAGCTGCTGCATGCGCGCCTCGTCGTCGAGCCCGGCGCCGCCACCGATGATGCGCGGCGCCTCGGCGAGGTCGATGGTGGCCGGGTCGGGCGGCAGCACCGCCAGCACGGTGGCGTCGCGGTGCTCCTGCCGGGGCAGGTGCGTCGGCGTGGCGTCGGTGACGGCCGGCGCCGTGGCATCGGCTGCCACGGTCACGCCGCGAACGCCCGGCTGCAGGGTGGCCACGAAGTCGGGCCCCGGGTGGGTCTGGTGGATCTCGGTGCCGCCGCGGCGGGTGAGCTCCACCCGATCGGGCGTCACGCTCAACGCGCCGGCGTAGAGCGGGCGGTGCAGCAGCGCCGCGAGGCGCGGGGCCAGGTCGCGGCCGTCGGGCGAACCGGGCAGCACCACCGCGGGTTCGTGCTGCAGCAGCGGCGCGAGCACGGCCGCCCACGCGCCCGGCTGGAACGACGACATCTCGACGACGGTCACGGTGCGGGCGATGCCGGCCAGGTCGGCCGCTGCCGCTGCCGTGCCCGAGCCGATGAGCACGGCGCGACCACCGCACTCGGCGACGGCCTCGTCGCCGCCCGAGGGGAGTTGCCCCTCGCGCACGGCCACCACCGCGATCATCGACCCTCCTGCAGTCATCGGCTGCAGATTAGGTGGTCGCCCCCGGTGATGCCCCAGCCACCGCCCCACCTGGCCTGACGCGTTTCGGACCCACGGGTCCGTTTCTGGCCAGTTCCGGCGTGTTTCCCACCCGTGGGTCCGATTCGTGCCACTGGCCGGCTCCGAGGGCGCGTGGACGGCCACGAGGTGTGACCGAAGTCCGCTGGACGGGGACCGCCTGCGGGAGGACGATTTTGCCGAAGTGCCGGACCCGGCGTGCCCAGTGTGGTGGACGACGCGTCGGACGGCGTGTCGACCTCACGGAGGCGATGCATGTTGCGACACACCCTGATCCCGTCGTGCTGCGCGGCTGCCCTGCTGGCAGCGTGCTCGAACGGAGGGATGACCGAACCCTCCACGATCGCCCCCACGGTGGCGACCGTGGCAGCACCGACCTCCACGGCGGTCGACACCACGATGGCGTCGACGACCACGATGGCCGACACCACCACCAGCTCGACGGTGGCGCCGCCGGTGCTGCTGTCGCCCGACGGCCCGTGGACCCGCGTGGACTCGGCGCCCGGTGTCGACACGCCCGG
>JBDKJP010000064.1:0-15762 GCA_039796575.1 Actinomycetota bacterium | reverse complement strand
CTGGGTAGGTTGCGGCAATGCTGCAACTGTCGGCCGCCGATCTCGAACGACGTCAGGGCGTGCGCCGCATGAAGGCACTCGCGCTCGGGCTGCTGCTGTTCGTCACCGCCGTGTTCATCGTGGCGAAGTCGCAAGAGGACGCGCACACGTGGGTGGGCTACGTGCGCGCGCTCGCCGAGGCCGCCATGGTCGGCGCGCTCGCCGACTGGTTCGCGGTCACCGCCCTGTTCCGCCACCCGCTCGGCGTACCCATCCCGCACACCGCGATCATCCCGAACCGCAAGGACCAGATCGGCGCGTCGCTCGGCGACTTCGTGCAGGAGAACTTCCTCACCCAGGAGGTGTTGCACGAACGACTCGACCAGGCACACATCGGACTGCGGCTCGGCACCTGGCTGAGCGAGCCCGCCAACGCGACGAAGGCCGGCACCGCCGTGTCCGATGCGTTGCGCGGCAGCCTCGAGGTCATCGACGACCGCGACGTCAGCAGCGCGCTGCAGGGCATGATCGAGCGCAAGGTGCGCGACACGTCGGTGGCGCCGCTGATGGGTCGGGCCATCGACCTTGCGATGGAGGGCGGCCATCATCAACGACTGCTCGACGCCACGCTCACCGGCCTCGGTGGCTTCCTCGACGACAACCGCGCGACGTTCCGCCATCGCCTCGCCACCGAGTCGCCGTGGTGGGTGCCCGAAGGCATCGACGACCGCATCTTCGAGAAGATCTACACCGCGGTCCACTCGTTCCTCCGCGACGTCGGCCGCGACCCGTCGCACGAGGTGCGCCGCGCCATCGATGCACGCATGGTCGGGTTCGCCGAACGCCTCAAGACCGACCCCGGCCTCGTCGAGAAGCTCGAGGGAGTGAAGGCCGAACTGCTCGAGCACCGCGACGTGCAGGCGTGGCTGCAGAGCCTGTGGGGCGAGGTGAAGCGCACCACGCTCATCGCCACCGACGATCCGGACAGCGAGCTCCGGCAACGCATCGACCGTTCGTTGCAGCGGTTGGGCGAACGGCTGGTCGCCGAGCCGGAGCTCCAGGCGAAGGTCGACGACTGGGTGCGCCGCGCTGCCGGCTACGTGGTCGACCACTACCGCGGCGAGGTGGCAGAGATCATCTCGTCGACCGTCGCGAAGTGGGACGGCAAGGCCACCGCCGAACGGCTCGAGCTGCAGGTCGGCCGCGACCTCCAGTTCATCCGCATCAACGGCACCATCGTCGGCGGCATCGCCGGCCTCCTCATCCACACCGTCGCCCAGGCCGTCTCGTGACGCTACGGGCAATCTGGGCATGCCCAGAAGCACCCCGGGGTCGTTCTGGGCATGCCCAGAACGGGTCGACCCGACTCGTCAGCGGGCGCGGCGGGGGGAGGCGGCGAGGAGGTGCAGTTCGTCGTGGGCGATGGTGGCACCGGCCAGTGCGGTGATCTGCGCAGGGCCCTCGTAGTGCGGCGCCACCTCCACCAGGTCGGCGCCGACGATGTCGAGGCCGTGCAGGCGGAACAGCACGCCACGCAACTGCGCCGTCGTCATGCCGCCGATCACCGGTGTGCCGGTGCCGGGAGCGAACGCGGGGTCGAGCGCGTCGATGTCGATGGTGAGGTAGATCGGCATGCCGTTGGTGTGCTCGCGGATGAGGTCGGCGATCTGCGCGACCGACAGGTCGACGACCTTGTTCATGTCGTAGACGTTGAAGCCCTTGGTGTCGTTCGGCGTACGCATGCCGATCTGCACCGACGACGCCGGCTCCACCAAGCCCTCACGTGCCGCCTTCAGGAACATCATCCCGTGGTGCAGTGGGTCGTCCTCGCGGTACTCCCACGTGTCGCTGTGTGCGTCGAAGTGCACCAGTGCCATCTGCCCGTAGTGTTCGGCGTGCGCGCGCAGCAGGGGGAGGCTCACGAGGTGGTCGCCGCCGAGCGACACCACGCCGAGGCCCGACGCGATGAGCGCGCTGGTGCGGCCCTGCACCGCCGTCATCATCATGTCGGTGGTGCCGGGCGGGAACGGCACGTCACCCGCGTCCACGCACACGTGACCGCCGAGTGCGCCCTCGGGCCACGGCCACAACGCATGCTCGAACTCACCCGACAAGGTGCTCTGCTCTCGGACGGCGCGCGGGCCGAAACGCGAGCCCGGCCGGTTGGTGACGCCGAGGTCGTACGCCACGCCCTGCACCGCCAGGTCGGCCGGCGTACCCGGCTGGAAGCGCGGGAAGCGGGCGAACGTGGTGTCGCCCGCCCAGGTCATGCCCACCTGGTGCGGGCTGGGCTCATCGGCGAGGTCGTACGCGTCGGACATGGCCGCGCACGGTAGCGCGCCGCGTCAGTGGGCGAGTGCCGCCAACGCGGCCACGGCGTCGTCGGCCATCAGATCGACCACTGCGGCCACCGGCTTCTTCGGACCGGTCACGGCGTCGAGCGCCTTGCCACCGGCGGCCGCCGCGGGCACGCCCACGGTCAGCACGGCGAACCGGGCCTTCGGTTCGGCCTCGTGCACCACCGACCCCTTGGCGATGGCACGCCACAGGAGTTCGATGCGCTGCGCGCCCGGACGGTTGGTGGTTCGACCGCCGACCACTTCGAAGTACCAGCGGCGACCGTGACGGTCCTTCGCTGCGAGCGTCGGCACCACACCGGTGACCACCTTCGCGTCGTCGACCACGTCGGTGAAACCGGCGTCGGCCAGCAACGCCTCCGCGAGATCCTTCGCCGCCCAACCGCCCTCCACCGGCGCGGTGTCGCGACTGTCGTTCGCGCGCACGCGCACCTGCGGCACGGGCTCGACGGCATCCACCCGCGCCATCGCCGCGGCCGCATAGCCGGCGTCGGTGTCGTAGCCGATGAAGTGACGACCGGTGCGCTTCGCCGCGACGGCCGTGGTGCCCGAGCCCATGAACGGATCGAGCACCAACTCGCCCTCGTAGGTGTTCATGTGGATGAGCCGCTCGGGCAACGCCACGGGGAACGGCGCGGGATGTCCCACGCGCGACGCGCTCTCGGGTGGGATCTCCCAGACGTCGACGGTGGCTTCCATGAACTCGTCGCGGCTCATCGTGCTCACCGACGGCAGGCCGTGCTTCGCGCGGGTCTTCGCGTCGAGCGCTCGGTCGAAGCGGCCCTTGGAGGCGATGATCACCCGTTCGGTCAGGTCGCGCAGCACCGGGTTGCCGGGACGCTGGAAGCTGCCCCACGCGCAGTTGCCCGCGGCGCCGCGCTGCTTCACCCACACCACTTCGCCGCGCAGCAGCAGACGCAGGTCGTCCTGGAGGATGGTGGTGACGTCGGCGGCGAGCGAGCGGTACGGCCGCCGACCGAGGTTCGCCACGTTCACCGCGATGCGACCACCCGGCTGCAGCACGCGGGCACATTCGGCGAACACGTCCTCCAGCATCTGCAGGTACTCGACGTAGTTGGCCGGGATGTGGCCCTCGCCGAGCGCCTCCTCGTAGGCCTTGCCGGCGAAGTAGGGCGGCGAGGTGACCACGAGTGCCACCGAGTTGTCGGCCACGTCGCGCATGTCGCGCGCGTCGCCCACGATGATGCGATCGAGGACGGTCGGCTCGGCGATGGTCTCGTCGTTGCTCACGACCGGCGCGTGGAAGCGCTCGTAGAACGCGGAGGAGTCGTGCCCCTCGCGCTTGCCCACGCCGAAGGCCGAGGTCTTCGTGCCACCCTTGCGGCGGCGCGTCTCGGTCATGCGGGCTTCTCCACGCGGCAAATGTACGCGACCGCTCGCGCGCACCGCGCGATACCGCCCACCGATCGGGCCGCGGCGACAAGCGACCGCGCGGCCGCTACCCTGCACGCCTGAAGGGGAGTATCCCTCGACGATGGTGTCGTCATCACGGCGGCGGGTCGGCGTCAGCCGGCACCCCGCTCGGCACCACGGTCCGCTCCGGCGGCCGGGAGAGACCTTCGACCCGAACCCACGTTCCGTCGAAAGGTCCCCATGTCACGTCTGCACACCCCCGCCCAATGGCTGCGCTGGATCGGCCGCAACACCAAGCGCCTCGCCGTGCTCGTGCTCGGTTTCGCCGTGCTCGGCGCCGGCCTCACGATGCTGGTGCTCCCCGGCCCCGGCCTCATCGTCATCATCCTCGGCCTCGCCATCCTGGCCTCGGAGTTCGTGTGGGCGGAGCGAGCGCTCGACGCCACCACCACCAAAGCCGCCGGCGCGGCCACGAAGGTGTCGAGCAACGCGAGTGGTCGGGCGGCGCTGATGCTCTCGGGCATCGGCATGATCGTCGGGGGCGGCCTGGTGTCGGCGTTCGTCGGCAACTACCGCGTCGTCGGCGCGACCTTGGCGCTCGCCGGCATCATCGCCCTGTGCACCCTGCTGCCCCAGGTGCAGCGCTGGCTCGAGGCCAAATCGGCACGGCGCACCGAATCGGCCTAGGGTTCGGGGCGCTATGGCGTACCGGTACCTGTGGACCCCGCTGCAACTCGGACCGGTCACCACGCGCAACCGCATCGTCTTCAGTGCGCATCTCACCAACTACGCGCTCGACGGCAGGCCCACGCAGCAGCACGCCGACTACTACGCGGCGCGGGCCGCGGGCGGCGCCGGCCTCATCATCACCGAAGAGCACAGCACGCACCCGACCGACTGGCCGTACGAGAAGCTCATCCACGGCTTCCACCGCGACGTCGTGCCCGGCTACCGCGCCATCACCGATGCGGTGCACCGTCACCGCGTGCCGATCTTCGCCCAGATCAACCACAACGGCGGCCAGGCGTCGTCGATGTACTCGCGCCTGCCGGTGTGGGCGCCGTCGGCCGTGGCCGACCCGCTGTTCCGTGAGGTGCCGAAGGCGGTCACCCACGCCGACATCGACGAGATCGTCGCCGGGTACGCGGTCGTCGCCGAGCACTGCGCCGAAGGCGGGTTCGACGGCATCGAACTGCAGTGCAGCCACAGTTCCATCGTGCGCGGCTTCCTCTCCCCCGCCACCAACCACCGCACCGACGAGTACGGCGGCAGCATCGAGAACCGCGCCCGGCTGCTGGTACGAATCGTCGGCGCGGTGCGCAAGGTCATCGGCAACCGGCTCGCGTTGGGTGTGCGCATCTGCGGCGACGAACTCATCGACGGCGGCACCACCATCGACGACGCGGTGCGCATCGCCGAGATCGCCGAGGCCACCGGACAGGTCGACTACATCAACACGTCCATCGGCGTGGCCACCGCGAGCCTGTTCATGATCGAGGCGAGCATGCACATCCCGCCCGGGTATGCGATGTTCATCCCGTCGGCGTTCCGCAAGGCCGTCGACATCCCGGTCGTCGGCGTCGGCCGGTTCAAGGACCCACTGCAGGCCGAGCGCGCCATCGCCGAAGGCCACTGCGACCTCGTCGGCGTGGTGCGCAGCCAGATCGCCGACCCCGACTTCGCCGCCAAGGCCCGCGCCGGCAACACCGACGACATCCGCCTCTGCCTCAGCTGCAACCAGGAGTGCGTGGGCCGCATGGGCCTCAACCGCTGGCTCGGCTGCATCGAGAACCCGCGCACCGGCCGCGAGGCGCAGGGCGTCGGCACCGTGCAGCTCACCTCGAAGCCGAAGCAGGTGATGGTGGTGGGCGCCGGCCCGGCCGGGTTGCAGGCCGCCATCGCCGCCGCCCGCAACGGCCATCACGTCACCGTGTTCGAGAAGACCGACCAGGCCGGCGGCCAGGTGCGGGTCGCGGCGAGCGTGCCGAACCGCGCCGAGTTCGGCGACATGATCCGCAACCAGCTCAACGAGTGCGAGCGCCACGGCGTGAAGTTCGAGTACGGCGTCGGCGTGTGGCCGGGGCTCGTCGAGGAGCGCAAGCCCGACCACGTCATCGTCGCCATGGGCGCCGAGCCGGCTCGCCCGTGGTGGGTGCCGGGCCCTGATCAGATGGGGGCCGGCAACGTGGCCGACGTGCGCGAGGTCATCGAAGGCACCGCACCCGACGGCGGGCCGCAACCCGGGCAGTCGGTGGTGGTGGTCGACGAGCTCGGCTTCCACCATGCCACCTCGGTGGCCGAGCTGCTCGCCGACCGCGGCTGCAGCGTGGAGATCGTCACCAACGGCATGGTGGTGGGCCAGGACCTCGGCATCACGCTCGACATGGAGAACTGGTGGATGCGGGCCGGCAGCAAGGGCATCGTGCAGACCACCGACCTCGTGCCGATGGGCATGGCCGATGGCGAGCTCACGCTGCTGCACCACCCCACCGGCCAGAACCAGACCCGCCGCCCCGACTGGGTGGTGTTGGCCGTGGCCCCGAATCCGGTGGAGTGGCTGTACCACGATCTGAAGTCGGCCGGTGTGAGCGTCGAGCGAGTGGGCGACTGCCTCGCCCCGCGGCGTGCCCATGCGGCCGTGGTCGACGGCGAACGCGCCGGCGCCGCGGTCTGACACGGCAGACTGTGCCGGTGACCCAACCACTCGTTGCCGTCGTGATGGGGTCGACCAGCGACTGGTCGACCATGAGCAAGGCCGTCGACGTGCTCGCCGAGTTCGGCGTGCCGCACGAGGCGCAGGTGCTGTCGGCGCATCGCATGCCCGACGAGATGTTCGCGTTCGCGGAGGCCGCCGAGGGCCGCGGCCTGCAGGCCGTCATCGCCGGCGCCGGCGGCGCGGCTCACCTGCCCGGCATGATCGCGGCGAAGACCACCGTGCCGGTGCTCGGCGTGCCCGTGCCGAGCAAGCACCTCAGCGGCCTGGACAGCCTGTACAGCATCGTGCAGATGCCGGCCGGCGTGCCGGTGGCCACGTTCGCCATCGGCGAGGCCGGCGCCACCAACGCCGCACTGTTCGCCGTGGCACTGCTGGCCCGTCACGACGCTGCGGTCGCCGCACGCCTCGCCGAGTACCGCTCGCAGCGCCACCACGCCGCCGCCACCGGTACCCTGCCGCCGGCATGAGCACACACCCCGTCGTCACCCCGCCCGCGATGCTGGGCATCCTCGGCGGCGGCCAACTGGGCCGCTACTTCGTGATGGCCGCACGGCAGATGGGCTACCGCACCACCGTGCTCGAGCCCGACCCCGACGCACCCGCGGGCAAGGTGGCCGACGTGCACCTCGTGGCCGCGTACGACGACCCCGACGCGTTGGCGCAACTGGCCGCGACGTGCGCCGTCGTCACCGTCGAGTTCGAGAACGCACCGGCTGCCGCGCTGGCCACCATCGCCGACCGCACACTCGTGCACCCGCCCACCGAGGCGCTGCGCATCACCCAGGACCGCATCCAGGAGAAGGCGTTCCTCGAGGAGATCGGCGCGCCCGTCGGCCCGTACATGATCATCGAGAGCGACGAAGACGTCGCCGAGGCGGCCGACTTCTTCTTCCCCTCCATCCTCAAGACCGCCCGACTTGGGTACGACGGCAAGGGCCAGTTCGGCATCTGGAACCACAGCGACCTCGCCGGCTACTGGGAGCAGCTCGGCCGAGTGCCCTGCGTGCTCGAGCAGAAGCTGAACCTCGACCGCGAGCTGTCGATGGTGGTCGCCCGCACCGCCGACGGCCGCACCACCTCGTACGCAGTCGCGCAGAACCAACACGTCAACGGCATCCTCGACCTCAGCTGGGTGCCTGCCTACATGCCGGCCGACAGCGCCCAGGGCGCGGCCGAGATGTGTACGTGGCTGGCCGAGGAGCTGCAATTCGTCGGCGTGATGGCCGTCGAGATGTTCGTGGTGGGCAACGACGTGTTCGTCAACGAGATCGCGCCCCGCCCGCACAACACCGGCCACTACACGCTCGACGTGTGCACGACCAGCCAGTTCGAGATGCAGGTGCGCGCCGTATGCGGCCTCGCACTCACCGAGACCCGCTTGCTCGT
The DNA here is from genome assembly GCA_039796575.1 of Actinomycetota bacterium. Classification (GTDB taxonomy): domain Bacteria; phylum Actinomycetota; class Acidimicrobiia; order Acidimicrobiales; family Ilumatobacteraceae; genus UBA668. The sequence goes on along the minus strand of JBDKJP010000064.1, from coordinate 7,950 downwards.
GCCCGGCGTGGCCATGGCCAACCTGATGGGTGACCTGTGGGAAGGCGGCGAGCCGAAGTGGCACCGCATCCTCGACAACCCGGCCGTGCACCTGCACCTGTACGGCAAGGCCGAAGCACGCCCCGGACGGAAGATGGGCCACATGACCGTGGCCACCGGCACCGCGATGGGTGCCACCGCGTTGGCAAAGCGACTGCGCAAGCAGCTCACCGCGGACTGACCGTGCAGCTGCACTTCGCGCAGTACAACGTGGCCACGCTGCGCCACACGATCGACCATCCCGACTCGGCCGCGTTCGTCGACGGCCTCGGCCCGGTCAACGCACTCGCCGAGACCTCGCCCGGGTACGTGTGGCGGCTGCAGACCGAGCTCGGCGATGCGACCACGATTGCCGCGTACCCCGATCCGCGCACCATCGTGAACCTCACCGTGTGGGAGAGCGAGGAGGCGCTGCGCGACTTCGCGTTCAGCGGCCTCCACCGCGACTTCCTGCGCCGGCGCGGCGAGTGGTTCCTGCCCGGCGAGTCGCACGCCGCGAACTGGTGGATCCCCGCCGGCACACTCCCCACCGTCGAGCAGGCAAAGCGGCGCGTCGCCTTCCTGCAGCACTTCGGCCCGTCCGCACACTCGTTCACGCACGGCACGAAGTTCGGGCAGTTGGTCATCGTGCCCCGCCCGCTCGACCATCCCGATGTGCGGCCGGTGCTCGACCGCCTCGACCACGAGCTCATCACCACCGAGCCCGACGGCGGCATCTGCTTCATCACCCTCGACGAGGCCGACATCGCACCCGGCGACGGCGCGTTCTTCATCGCCTACCTCGACGGCGTGCCGCGGGCCTGCGGCGCCTATCGCCGCATCGGGCCGCACACCGCCGAGGTGAAGCGGATGTGGGCCGACCCCGAACTGCGCGGCGCCAAGCTCGGCGCGGCGGTGCTCGACACCGTGGAGGCGGCCGCCATCGCGGACGGCTTCACCGAACTGAAGCTCGAGACCGGCGAGCACCTCACCGCCGCGGTCTCGCTGTACCGCAAGTTCGGCTTCGAGCAGTGCGAGCCGTGGGGCGAGTACATCGACTCCCCCCACAGCTTCTGCATGTCCAAACCTCTCTGATCCCCGCGATGGTGCGCGAACTTAAGTTCGCGGGGATGGCGGGTCAGTCGAGGGACATGGTGGCGCCGGTGACGGGGCGCACGCGCTGAGCGAACGCACTCGCCACGAACGCGCCGCCGGCCACCAGCAGCGGCAGACCGAGTGCGATCATGAACGCGACGAGCGTCGGGAACGGAGTCCGATCGGTGTCGGCGGCGCGCACGACCACCCACAGCATCGACATGCCGAGCGGCACCGCGATGACGCCGCCACTCGTGGCGAGCACCCAGGCGCGAACCCCGGCCATGCCGGCCAGCGAACGCGGTCCGGCACCGACCGCGACGAGCTGATCGCGCTCCACCTTGCCCTCGGCGGCCCACAGCGCGAGGCCGATGGTGACGACCAGACCCACCAGCGCCAACACCGCGGCGAGCAGGATCCAGCGCACGACGTCACGGGAGAGCAGCAGGCCGGTGTCCGGGTACTCCCACTGGAGGCCGGCACCGCCGGGGAACACCTGCTGGCCGTCGCCGACCGAGGTGTTGAAGAAGTAGGCGTCGTACATCGACGCGTACGACACCACGGTGAGCTGCTCGCGCTGCGAGTCGGTGAGGTCGGCCGGCGCGATGCCGAGCTGCTCCTCCATGAACGGGGTGACGTCGAGTGCGTCGACGGCATCGGGCCGCACGACCTGCACTCCGGTGAAGGTCAGGTCGGGTGCCAGCACGAACGCCGCGCCGACTCCGCAGTCGGGCCCGACGCACCATCCACCGTACGTCTCGCTCCGTGCGACGAACACGATGTCGAACTTGTCGAACAGCGTGTCCTGGACGTCGGCCGGTACGCCGATGGCATCGAGCGTGGCGTCGGTGCCGAGCAACACCTGGCCGTACGTGGGTGACTGGACCCATTGGAGCTCGTGCCACTGCACACCAGGGACCACCTGGTCGATGTCGTCGAGCCATGCCTGCGGCACCGGCTGCGGTGTCGACGTGGCCACTCCGGTCACGGGGTCGTACGTCGAGCTGAGGTTGCTCACACGGATCACGTCGAGGCGCGTGGGGTACGCCTGGTAGTCGTCGAACCGGCTCCACGCCTCCACGCCCGAGGCTGCGGCCACACCTGCCGCGCCGATGGCGGCGATGGCCGCCACCATCGCTGCGGAGCGCGCACGATGGCGCACCAGCGACCGCAGGGCGAGTCGCGACGAGCCCTTCGAGCGGGCGCCGAGCACGCCCCACCGGTCGACCACGATGGGCGTGAGCGCGCACATCCCCGCCACCACCACACCAGCGGCGAGCAGCGCGAGTGACGTCGCAGCCGTGGTGCCCGAGCCCTGCGTGTTGCGACTGGCCGCCACGGCCATGCTCAGCACGAGCAGACCGCCGGCCATGGCGATGGACCCGATCCGCAGCTGGCCACGGCGCACCTGCGCCACCGGCGCACGGCCGGCGAGCGCAGTGAGCACCGGGGCCTTCGCCAACTGCCGGGTGGGCAGCAGCGCGGCCAACGTGCCCACCGCCACCGCAGTGGCGACGATGACGACGAGGTCGAACCATGCGACGTCGACCTGGCCGTGCGGCAGCACCGGATCGCCGATGGCCAGGGCCACGCCGGCACCGAGACCGACGCCCACCAACGCACCGACCAGCGCCGTCGCCGAGCCCTGCAGCGCCAGGAACCGTCGGGCGAAGCGTTCGTCGGCACCGACCGCACCCAACTGGCCGAGGGTCACCAGTTGACGACGGCCGCTCGCCGCGAACGCCGCGGCCACCACGATGCCGAGCACCGCGAGCACCAACGCCATGCCCAACCACAGCAACGCCAACTCCTCCGGCTTCGCGGGCGTGGGCTGTGGCGGCAGCTGGACGTAGGGATACAGCTCCGTGACGTCGCCCGCGTTCACCCCACCCGGCGGGATGGGGAACGGCAACCCCTCGACCGGCACCTCGCTCGTGTACACCACCGCCTGCACCACGTCCTGCCGCAGTTCGTCGACCGGGTAACCGGGCGCCACCATCAGATTCGACGACTCCACACCGTCGCCGATGCCCACAACGCGCAGATCGAGGTCGGGACGAGCGAGCTGGAACGTGTCGCCCACCACGAGCTGCAGCCGCTGTGAGAGCGCGCTGCTCAGCAGCACCTCGTCGTCGGCGGCGGGATGCCGACCCTGCGACACCACGATCGCGCCGTCGAGCAACGGCGCATCGGTGTCGACGGTCCACAACGTGACCTGCTGGCCGAGCCCGCGGTTGTCGTCGCGCTGCACCGGAAGGCCGTAGACCTCGCTGCCCTGCACCGAGTCGGCACCGGCCGGCACCATCGGCTGCATCAGCTCGAACGGGTCGCGCCCGTCGCCCTCCGGCAGCGAGAGGTTGATCTTCGCCGCCGCCTGTCCGAGCGGGGTCGGGTCGGCGAGGTGGTTCGACCGATAGCTCAGGTCGCCCACCGTGATGCCGGCCACGGTGACCGCAACCAACAGCACCACCAGCAGCGTGCGGCCGGGCCGGCGCCGCACCTCGCGGCGCGCCAATCGCCATGCCACGCGCATCAGGGCACCAACTCGTCGGTCGGCTCGGCGACGGGCTCGTCGGGCGGCGTGGTGCGGGTCTGGTCGACCACCTGACCGTCGCGCATGAACACCACGCGGTCAGCCCAACTGGCGAAGCGTGGCTCGTGGGTGACGAGCACCACCGTGGCACCGAACCGAGCGGGCAGCGTGGCGAGCAGCTCGACCATCTCGTCGGCGGTGCGCGAGTCGAGCGAGCCCGTCGGCTCGTCAGCCAGCAACAGACCACGCCCACCCACCACCGCACGGGCGATGGCGATGCGCTGCTGCTGCCCACCCGAGAAGTGGTCGGGGAACCGGTCGAGCTGCTGGGTGAGCCCCACCGAGGCGAGCGCCTCGACAGCCAGCGGACGGGCCTCCTTGGCCGAGATGCCGCCGAGCTCGAGCGGCAGCGCCACGTTCTCCACCGCGGTGAGCGAGGCGATGAGGTTCAGCCGCTGGAACACGAAGCCCACCTCGTCGCGACGCAGCGCCGCCCGGCCGGCCGCGTCGAGCGCGGCGAGGTCGCGGCCGTTCACCGTGACGGCGCCGGCCGACGGGTTCTCGAGGCCGCCGGCCAGGTGCAGCAGCGTGCTCTTGCCACATCCGCTCGGCCCCATCACCGCGACCAGCTCGCCCTTCGGGATCACCAGGTCGACGCCGTCGAGCGCGCGCACCTCGGTCTCGCCCTCGCCGTACGCCTTCACCACACGGCTGAACTGCACTGCCGGATACGCCATCACTTCGTCCCCTTCGATCGCTTCGACTGCTCCATCAACGCCGCCTCGCACCGGTCGAGCCAGCGCAGGTCGGCTTCGGCCCGGGCCAGCAGTGCCTCGGTCACCAACGTGGCCGCCAAGCCCCCTGTGTCGCCCGCTGCGCTGCGCTCGCGGCGCTTGCGCTGCAGCAGGGCCAGCAGCTCGGTGCGCTGGCGGGTGACCACGTTGAGGCCGTGTGCGTGGCCACGCTCGATGGCCATCAGCACCTTCAGCATCAGCTCGTCGCGAGGCGGCGGGTCGTCGGCCGGCACGGCCTCCCACCACGCGCCGAGCTCGTCGACGCCCTCACGGGTGATCTCGTACACCTTCTGTGCCGACGACTCGCCCGACCCGGTGATGCGCACCAGGCCGTCACGCTCGAGCCGGTCGAGCGTGGTGTACACCTGCCCGACGTTCAGCGGCCACACACCACCGGTGGCGGCCTCGAACTCGGTCTTCAGTTGATAGCCGTGGCGCGGCCCTTCGTGCAGCAGCGCCAACAACCCTTCTCGGACCGTCATGGATACCGAGTATGTACCTACCGAGTATGCACGTCAAGCGCGCGAACTTAAGTTCGCGGGCAGACTGCGCGAACTTAAGTTCGCGGGATGGGGCTGGACGGGGCGGAAAACGGCGACACCCGCCCTCGCGGGCGGGTGTCGACTCGATTCGTGTGCATCGCCGGAGCGACGGGCTCACCAGCGGTAGTGGGCGAACGCCTTGTTGCTCTCGGCCATCTTCTGCATGTCGTCGCGACGCTTGATCGCGGCGCCCAGGCCGTTGGCCGCATCGAGAATCTCGGCGGCGAGACGCTCGGCCATGGTCTTCTCACGACGGGCACGGCTGAAGTCGACGAGCCAGCGGATGCTGAGCGTGCCGGCACGACGAGGACGCACCTCGACCGGCACCTGGTAGGTGGCGCCACCGACGCGACGGCTGCGCACCTCGAGCGGCGGCTTGATGTTGTCGACCGCACGCTTCAGCGTGGCGATGGGCTCGGCGCCCGACTTCTCTTCGACGATCTTCAGCGCGTCGTACACGATCTTCTCGGCAACCGAACGCTTGCCGTGGAGCATGACCTTGTTGACGATCTGGGTGACGAGCAGCGACCGGTAGATGGGGTCGGGCATGAGCTCGCGACGCTGGGCGGGACCTTTACGGGGCATCGGTGTTCCTTACCGTTCTCTGCGACTTACTTCGCGGCCTTGGCGCCGTAACGGCTGCGGGCCTGCTTGCGGTTCTTCACGCCGGCTGCGTCGAGCGCGCCGCGGATGATCTTGTAGCGCACGCCCGGAAGGTCGCGCACACGGCCACCACGCACGAGCACGATGCTGTGCTCCTGCAGGTTGTGGCCCTCGCCCGGGATGTAGGCGGTGACTTCGACGCCACTGGTGAGACGCACACGGGCCACCTTGCGGAGCGCCGAGTTCGGCTTCTTGGGCGTGTTCGTGTACACACGGGTGCACACACCGCGACGCTGCGGCGAACCCTTGAGGGCCGGCGTCTTGGTCTTCGAGAACTTGGTGCTGCGGCCCTGACGGACCAGCTGCTGAATGGTGGGCACGTTGCGACCTCAGAGAAACGAATCGGATCCCGGACCGACGGCCGGCACACAGGACCCTGCAATGTTAGAGGCGCGCGTCGTTGCACGGCAACCTGCCGAACGCGCAGGAAAACGCGAACGGACCCGGGGCAGAGTACCCCGGGTCCGTTCTCGTTTCGTGGACCTCGACGGTCCGGCAGGCATCAGCCCTCGACGACGACCTCGTCGGTGGCGTCGGAGCTGTACGTGCCGTGGATGTTGGCCAGGTAAGCGGCCGGATCCTCGTCGGCGTCGGTGCTGAAGTAGGCCATCGGCTGGTACTCCGGAGCATCGATGCTGAAGTCGCGGTAGCGCATCATGCCGGTACCGGCCGGGATGAGCTTGCCGATGATGATGTTCTCCTTCAGGCCGAGCAGGCTGTCGCCCTTGCCGTCGATGGCGGCCTCGGTGAGCACACGGGTGGTCTCCTGGAACGAGGCGGCCGACAGCCACGACTCGGTGGCCAGCGAGGCCTTGGTGATGCCCATGATCTCCGGACGACCCTCGGCGGGCTTCTTGCCCTCCTCCACCATGCGGCGGTTCGTGTCGCGGAACACCTTGGCATCGGCACGCTCGCCGGGCAGGAACCCGGTGTCGCCCGGCTCCTGCACGCCGACCCGGCGGGTCATCTGGCGCACGATGAGCTCGATGTGCTTGTCGTGGATGGACACACCCTGGTCGCGGTACACCTTCTGCACTTCCTCGACGAGGTACAGCTGGGTCTCGCGGATGCCCTTGATCTCCATCAGTTCCTTCGGGTCGAAGGGACCGTCGGTGATGGGCTCGCCGGCCTTCACGTCCTGGCCATCGGTGACGATGGGACGCGAACCGGTGGGCAGCACGATCTGGTGCTCTTCGCCCTGATCGTCGATGACGGTGACCGGGATGCCCTTGCCCTCGTCGTCGCCGATGCGCACCACACCGGTGGCACGGGCCAGACGGGCCGAGCCACGCGGCGTGCGGCTCTCGAAGAGCTCCACGACGCGGGGCAGACCGCCGGCGATGTCCTTACCCGCCACACCACCGGTGTGGAAGGTACGCATCGTCAGCTGGGTACCGGGCTCACCGATGGACTGTGCGGCGATGACGCCCACGGCCTCACCGAGCTCGATGCTCTTGCCGGTGGCCAGCGAACGGCCGTAGCAGAGTGCGCACACGCCGAGCTCGGCGTCGCACGTGAGCACCGAACGCACACGCACGCGGTTCACGGCGGGATCGTCGCGCAGGGCGGCCATCTCGTCGTCGCCGACCAGCGTGTTGCGGGCCAGCACCGTGCCGTCCGAGAGGGTGACGTCCTGCGACAACGCACGACCGAACAGCTTCGTCTCGAGGTACGCACGCTTGTTCGCGGTGTCGGCGCCGACGTTCTCGATCCACAGACCGAGGTTCGTGCCGCAGTCGGGCTCACGGATGATGAGCTCCTGCGCCACGTCGACCAGACGACGGGTGAGGTAACCCGAGTCGGCGGTACGGAGGGCGGTGTCGACCAGACCCTTACGTGCACCCGGGGTGGCGATGAAGTACTCGAGCGTCTCGAGGCCCTCACGGAAGTTCTTCTTGATGGGACGCGGGATCATGTCACCACGGGGGTTGGCCACGAGGCCGCGCATGCCGGCGATCTGGCGCATCTGGGTCATGTTTCCTCGAGCGCCCGAGCCGACCATCATGTCGATCGGGTTGAAGCGCTGCGCCTTGAACTCGGCCTCCATCGCCTTCTGGACCTCGGCGGTGGCGTCGGTCCAGATGCGCACTTCCTGCTGCCGGCGCTCGCCGTCGGTGATGATGCCGCGCTTGAACTGGGTCTCGACCTTGTCGGCCTGGGCCTCGTGGCGATCGAGGATCTCGCGCTTGGACTTCGGCGTCTTGACGTCGTCGATCGACACGGTCAGACCGCTCTGCGCCGCCCAGCGGTAGCAGACGTTCTTGATCGCGTCGAGGGCCGCGGCCACTTCCGACTTCTTGTAGTT
>JBDKJP010000063.1:0-42567 GCA_039796575.1 Actinomycetota bacterium | reverse complement strand
CGATGGAGCCGTCGCCGATGAGCAGCGCGAGGAGATCGATCTCGGCGTCGGGCAACTCGTCGGTGCCGAACACGGGCAGCACCGCCGGCGCCGCGACGAAGTCGCCCACCTGCAACTGCTCGAGTGGCCGCCACCCGTGCTGCGACAGCAGCGGGTGGACCGCGGTGACCCGGATGCGGCGACCCGCGCGGGTCTCCACCAGGTACACCGGCTTCACGCCGTCGTCGAGGAAGTGGCTCGCCTCGGTCGACACCAGAGCGGCATCGTCGTCGAGCGCGAGCAGCCGCACCGTCGGCTCGATCATCGCCGCGTCGAACACCTCGGCCGCCGTGCGCACCGCACCGGTGACGGGATCGACGATGGGCGTGTCCCACGCAACGCACTTCCCCATTGCGGGCCTCGCGCCGATGATGTTGAGCGTGCTCGGCTGCAGACCCGACAGCAGCTCGTCGAGGTCGTTGAAGCCGGTGGCCACACCGGTGATGGTGTCGCCGCGCTCGAACGTCTCCTGCAGCTGATCCATCGCCACCGGCAACAGGTCGGCCAGCGGGCGAGTGGAGTCGACCACGCGGTCCTCGGCCACCTCGAACACCTTGGTCTCCGCCTCGTCGAGCGCCTTGGTGACGTCGTCGGGCTCCATGTACGCGATCTCGGTGATCTCACCGGCGACGCTGATGAGCTTGCGGAGCACCGCCGTGTCCTGGACGATCTTGGCGTAGCGGTGCGCGTTGGAGATGGCCGGCGTCGCGTTCTGCAGCTCGTTGAGCGACTGCGCGCCGCCGATGTCGTCGAGCAGGCCGTTGCGGCGCAGCTCGTCGGCCACGGTGACCACGTCGACCGCGTGACCGGCCGCCATCAGGCCACGGATGGCCGAGTAGATGTGCTGGTGGGCCGGCTTGTAGAAGTGGTCGACCGTGATGCCGAGCTCGGAGATCTGGTTGACCACCTCGGTGGACAACAGCAGCGCACCGAGGAGGCTCTCCTCGGCGTGCAGGTTGTGCGGGGGCACCCGGGACTCCACCCGACGGGGGGCGGAGCGGTCGTTGCGGAAGTCGGACATGATGGACCTACCTTGCCTGGTGTGCCTTGTGGATCGCTAGACGGTCTTTCCTGGGGACGAGGCTGTGGACAACCCGATCGGGGCGGGAACGACACAGCCCCGGGCACCCGCACAGAGCGGGTACGCCGGGGCTGTGGACAACCCTGTGGGGAAGTCGGCAGGGATTACTTGCCGACGACCTCGAGCGTGATGGGGAACTCCACGTCGTGGTGGAGCTTCGCCGACACCTGGTAGGTGCCCGTGGTCTTGATGTGGTCGACCGTCAGCTTGCGACGGTCGAGGTCGATGTTCGCCTGGTCGTGGATGGCCGCAGCGACATCCGCCGCCGTGACCGAACCGAACAGACGGCCCTCGGCGCCGGCCTTCACCTTGATGGTGATGGTGGTGCTGACGAGCTTCGACGCCACTGCCTGGGCGCTCTCACGGTCCTGCGCATCGCGCAGGTCGCGGGCACGGCGCATCGCGGTGGCCTGGGCGACGGCACCGTCGCTGGCCGGGATGGCGTGACCCTTGGGCAGCAGGAAGTTGCGGGCGTGGCCCTCGGCGACCTCGACGATGTCGCCGCGCTTGCCGAGGCCCTTGAGATCGGAGCGGAGAATGACCTTCATGCTCAGCCCTCCTCGGTCTCGGTGGTCTCAGCGGCCTCGACCTCGTCGAGCTCCAGCTCTTCGACCTCGGTGCCCTCGACCTGGCTCTGCTGCACCTGATCGCGGTCGGCGCGGGGACCGCGCTCGCCACGCTCGCCGTCGCGGCCACCGCGACCCGTACGGGTCTGGGCGACGCGCTTGGTGTACGGCATGAGCGCCATCTCACGCGAGTTCTTGATCGCGTTGGCGATCTCGCGCTGCTGCTGGACGCTGTTGCCGGTGACGCGGCGGTTGCGGATCTTCGACCGGTCGCTCACGAAACGGGTGAGCAGGTTGACGTCCTTGTAGTCGATGTACTCGACCTTGTCGGTCACCAGGATGCTGGTCTTCTTCTTGATCTTCTTCGGGTTCGCGTCTTTCGGCGCCCGAGTCTTGGTGTTCTTCTTGTTGCTCATGTGTCTTTCTCGAAATCTCGAACTGGGGGTCAGAAGGGCTCTTCGTCGCCGTACACCGGATCCGGTGCACGGTTGAAGCTGCCACCACCGCCGCCGCCCTGGTTGCCGCCGCCGCCCTGGCCGCCGTCGCGAGCGATGCGCTCGATCTCGGCGCGGGCCCAGCGGAGCGAGGGGCCGATCTCGTCGGCGATGATCTCCACCACCGACCGCTTCTCGCCTTCCTTGGTCTCGTACGAGCGCTGCTCGAGTCGACCGGTGACGATGATGCGGTTGCCCTTCGTGAGCGACGCGGCGGCGTTCTCGCCGAGCGTGCCCCAGGCGACCACGTTGAAGAACGAGGTCTGTTCCTGCCACTCGTTGTTCACCTGGTAACGGCGGCTGACGGCGAGGCCGAAACTGGCCTGGCCGCGCCCACCGGTGGTGAAGCGGAGTTCGGGATCGCGGGTGAGGTTCCCGACGAGGGTGACGGTGCTGTCGGCCATGATGGTGGCTCCTTCGGAAGTGGCGGTGAGGCCGGAGAGGTCAGGCTGCGACCGTCATGCCGCGGCGAGCCGCCTCGGCATCCGGGAGACGCAGCAACTTGTGGCGGACGACATCGTCAGCGATACGGAAGTTGCGCTCGAGGTCGTCGAGTGCACCGCCGGGAGCGATGAGGTTCAGCACGACGTAGTAGCCGTACTCCTTCTTGTTGATGGGGTACGCGTACTGGCGCTTGCCCCACCAATCCGGCTTGCCGTGGACCGAGCCACCGGCCTTGACGATGCCGTCGGTGATGGTCTTGACCCATCCCTGCGCCACCGCTTCGTCGAGATCACCTTCGAGGATGACCATGAGTTCGTAAGCACGCATCATGCGTGTGATTCCTCCCTTCGGACCCGGGGGCTTCCCGGGGCCCCGTGATGGGGCAGGGCCAATATGACCGGGCAAGTGTAGCGGCGATCCGAGATGTCCACGTCAGGAGCGTGGCAGAGGGGTGTGACAGGGTTGGAGGGCGGGGCGGCGACAGGGTTGGAGGGCGGGGCGGCGACAGGGTTGGCGGGCGGGTTGTTCAGGCGACGTCGGTGAACCGGTTGACCACCAGCTCGGCCTGCTCGTTCGCCTCGGCGTGCCCGGTGACGGCTCGCAGGAAGTGGCGGCGATCGATGGCCCGCAGGCGCAGGTCGGCGGTGGCGCGCACCGTGGCCGTGCGCGGCACGTCGCGCAGCAGGGCGATCTCGCCGAACGAGTCGCCCGTCGTGAGCGACGCCACCGGCGCCCCGCCGACGAGCACCTCGGCCGTGCCCGCCTCGACGATGTAGAAGCGGTCGCCGTGGTCGCCGGCCTCGAACACGGCCGTGCCACCACGCACCTCGACGACCGCCGACGTGCGGGCCAGGCGCTCGATGGTGTGCTCGGGCAGCACCGCCAGCATCGGCACGCCGCGCAGCGCCGGCAGGCCCTCGGGCGCCAGCGCCACCCGGTCGACCCGCCGCAGGCCTCGCTGCGACAGCAGCACCACCGAGGTCACCACCGCGGCCACCACCACGAGGCCGGTGCGCAGGCCCACGCTGCTGATGAGCAACGGCATCACCGCGGCACCGAGTGCCATGCCGGCGATGGCCGCGCTGTCGAGCGCGCCGAACACCCGGCCGAGCACCTCGTCGGGCACGAGGCGCTGGATGATGGTCTCGGCGTTCACGTCGACCAGCGAGTTGCCCAGACCGATGAGCGCCATGGCCACCAGCGTCGGCAGCAGGTACGGCCACGCGGCCACGAGCAGCAGCGGGGTGGCCCACAGCGCGACACCCAACCCGACGTCGCGGGCCTGCTTGCCGCTCTGGGCCAACACCAGCGCGAGCACGCCACCCACCACGCCACCCACGCCGAGCACCGCGTTCATCACGCCGAGACCGGAGTCGCCGAGGTCGAGCAGGTCGAGCGCGATCGACACCTCGTACACCGCGGCCGCGCCGGCGACCACGGTCTGCGCCACGTAGAGCATCACCAGCAGGCGCAGGTCGCGGCTGCGAGCGATGACCCGGTAGCCGTCGAGCAGGCGCATCCGCTCCGGCTCGCCCGCCGGCTCCGGCTCGGCATCCGGCAGGGCCGGTTCCGCATCGGGCTCGGCGTGGCGCACGCGGATGCCGAACACCAACACCGCCGACCACACGAACGTGAGCGCGTTGAACACCAGCACCGCACCCACGCCGGTGAACGCGAGCAGCAGGCCGGCGATCGACGGGCCGACGAAGAAGCCGACGCTGTGGATGGTGCTCGTGGTGACGTTGGCAGCGGTGAGCTCCGACGGCGTGTCGGCCAGCGTGGGCACGAGCGCCGACTGCGACGGACGGAACAGCAACCCCAGCCAGGCCGACACGATGGTGAGGGCGTACACCGCGAGCGCCGGCGCATCGGCCATCACGGCCACGGCGGCGACCGTGACGATGCCCGCCCGCGCCAGGTCGGCCGCGATCATCACCCGACGACGGTCGAACTTGTCGGCCGCCACGGACGCGAACGGTGCGAGCAGCGCCGTCGACACGAACCGCACCGCCGCGAGCGCACCCACCACGCCCGGGCCACCACGGTCGTACGCGTAGATCGACATCGCCACGATGTACGCCCAGTCGCCGATCACCGACCCGACGAGCGCCAGGCTCACCTTGCGCAACGACCGGTTCCGCAGCACACCGGCCATCGACTCGCGCGAGTCGCGCAACTGCTCGGACACTCCACCCATCGAGTCCGACCCTCCCGTCGGTGCCCGGTCCCACCCGGGGCTTCGCACACCGTAGACCGGGCGCCGGTGCATGATGTCGCTGTGCCACCCACCCGACCCCTCGTCCGCCAACTCGCCGAGATCGCCGACTCACTGGGGCCGGTGGTGGCGCCGATCGACCAGCGCCGCCAACTCGACGACGTGTGCGGGCTCGTCCGCATCGCCACCGGTGCCGCGAGCGTGTCCGTCGCACGGCTCGACGGCGACGAGCTCCGCTACGAGGCGGCCGACGGCCGCGGCGGCGCCGAGATCGTCGGACTGCGCCTGCCCACGAGCCGCGGCATCGCCGGCTACGTGGCCCGCACCGGGCAGTCGCTGGTGGTCGACCGGGTGGAGGCCGATCCGCGCTTCGCCCGCGACGTGGCCGAACGGGTGGGCTACGTGCCCGAGTCGTTGCTCGTGGTGCCCGTCACCGACCAGGACGGCGAGGTGCTCGGCGTGATCTCCGTGCTCGACCGCACCACCGGCGCCGGCGATCCGCTCGCCGTCACGTCGGCCGCCGCACGCGTCGCCGCGCCGCTGCTCGCGCTGGCCGGCGCCATCGGTCGGCTCGGCCCGCTGCTGGTGCGCGCCGTCGCCGAGGCCGTCGAGGCCGACGAACCGCAGCTCGCCACCGCGCTCCGCCGTCTCGCCGTCACCGTGCCCGAGCCCGACACCGAGGTGGCCGAGTTCGCCGCGCTGCTCGCCGAGGTGCGCCTGCTGCCGCCGGCCGCGCAGCACACCGTCGGTCGCATCCTGCGCGACGCCATCACGCTGGCGACACCGAGGCGCCGCTGGTGACCGGCGGTCCCGACAGCATCCTCCCCGCCTGGTCCGAGCCGTTCCACGCACCCGGCGGTCCGGGCGAGGCGAAGCACCTGCGGCTGCCGGGCGCGGTCGACCGGTCGTGGGCGTACGGCGACGGGTCGGGCCGAGGCGTGCGCGTCGCCGTGGTCGACAGCGGCATCGACGGCGACCACCCGCAGGTCGGCGGCGTGGCCGAGTACGTGGCCATCGAGCGCGACGACCGCACCGACTCGGGTCTGCGCATCGACCAGGGTCCGCACGCCGACCTTTACGGCCACGGCACCGCGTGCGCCGCCATCGTCCGCGAACTGGCACCTGAGGTGGAGCTCGTGTCGGTGCGCGTGCTCGGCGACAACCTGAAGGGCAGCGCCGGCGCGTTCGCCGAGGGGGTCGAATGGTGCATCCGCCACGGCATCGACATCATCAACCTCAGCATGTCCACCGCCAGCGACCGCTGGGCCGAGCCGTTCTGGGAGCTCGTCGACTTGGCGACCTACCACCACGTGCTGCTCGTGGCCGCGATGAACAACGAGCCCCGGCGCACCATCCCCAGCGAGTTCGCCGGCGTGTTCTCGGTGGCCTGCGCACCCGGCACCGACCGCGAACAGGTGTGGTCGAACCCGCACGGCCCCGCCGAATGGGGCGCGGCGGGCATCGACGTCGACGTCGCATGGCTGGGTGGCAGCACCATCCGCACCACCGGCAACTCGTTCGCCGCCCCGGTCGTGACCGGGCACCTCGCCCGCATCCGGGCGGCCCATCCGGGCATCACCACCTGGCAGGCGAAGACCGTGCTCGGTCAACTCGCCACCAACGCCCCCACGTCCTGACCACCTCACCCGGTCCGGGACGCGACGAAGGGGGCCGGCTCCCGTCGCCAGCCCCCTCTCGTCTTCTGCGCTCTAGGGGTGAACGCAGTGGTCTGTCGTACGCGTGACCCGGCGGTCACTCGCGGACGCGGATGGCCTCGTCGGCCTCGTCGAGCTGACGGACCCGAACGTGACCCTCGGCCTCGTCGTCGAGCTGGGCCTTCTTCTCGGTGCGCTTCAAGGCACGCAGTTCGGCCTCGTCGAGCTGACGAGTGCGGGCGTGACCCTCGGCGGTCTCGCCGTCGATGTGCCGGTTGATCTCGGTGTCCTTGGTGCTCATTGCTCTCTCCCTTGCTCTGAGCCCCCCGGGCCCGTTGATTCGATGTGCGCATCATGCGCGAACCGCCCCACCCGCAGTTGTCAGGCGTCTGACATTCCGGAAGATTCCGCGAAAAATGTTCCGCGGCTACCGTCGGGCCCCATGGACCTGCACCAGTGGATGCTGAACGACCTCGCCGGTGTGCGCACCAAGCTGCTCGACTCCGTGGTGCGACTGGTGCCCACCGACCGCTGGCACGAACAGGCCGACGGTGGCGGCAGCACGCTCACCCACCTCCTGCTGCACATCGCCCGCCACCAGGACCTCGCCGTCACCACCGTGATCCGCAACCACGACGCGCTGTTCCTGCAGCACCGCGACGCGCTCGGTCTCGCCGACGCACCGCTCGGCGCCGGCCTGTCGGAGGCCGAGGACCTCGACGTCAGCGCCGCCATCGCGTCGGCACCGCTGCTCGACTACGTGGCGGCCGTGTTCGACGCCACCGAGGTGTGGCTCGAACCGCTCGGCACGATGGTGCTCGACCACGTGCCCGACAGCAGCGACCGCCTCACCCGCCACGGCGCGCTCACCGAGGCCGAGTTCCCGTGGCTGTACCGCATGTGGCGCGACCAGCCGCTGTGGTGGTTCGTGCAGTGGCCGGTGCTCGGCCACGGCAACGCCCACGTCGGCGAAGGCATCAGCGTGCGCAACCGCATGGGCCTCAGCCCGTTCTGACCCGAGATTCTGGTTGGGTGTCTTCGTGCGCCCCTGGGGCGCACGAACGCACCCATCGAGCTAACGCCGGGCCCAGTCGCCGTGCGGGAGGTGGCGCACCAGCAACCCCGGGTCGCCACACTGGTAGGCCCATGCGTCGTGGCCGCTCTCGGTGCGCACCACCACCCGGTGGTACAGGCCGCGCACGGCACCCTCCACCTCGTCGAGATGCGCCAACGCCTCGTCGAGCCGGGTGAGCTCGTACATCCGCCCGATGATGCGGCCCTCGCCACCGAACATCGCGGCCGGGTACTCGAGGCCGGTGTCGTACACGTCGCCCGCCACCGTGGTGTCGACGCCGTCGCCGACCACGAACGGGGCGAGGTGCACCCACCGCACCTCCCCGGGCCGGAGGGTGCCGTACACGAACAGGTGATGCGTCACGACGAGGCGCGCACCCGGCGGTTCGACCGACCCACCGGCAACACGCGCAGCAGGTGATGCCACCGGCACGACACACACGCTTCCACCACGTAGGCGGTGAGCTCGTCGGGCCGGGCGTCGAGCTGCTGGAGCTCCTTCGCGGTGCTCACGCACCGGCCGTGCGACGGCAGCCGCGGGCCGAACACGTATGTCACCAGCTTCAGCTCGGGCAGCTCGCAGATGGGGCAGCTGATGGTGGCCGCGCTGCCCACGTTGCGGGCCGCGCGGATGAGCTCGGGATGCGCGTCGCACACCTGGTCCTGGCGGAGCCGGCCGCGGTGGAACTCGTTGATGAGGTGACGGCGCGCGAGACGATGGTCGACCACGGCTCCATTGCCGCGCAGCGCACCGACACCGAACGTCATGACCCGACACGCTATCCCTCAACCTCGGGCCGTGGACCCGCGAACGTGATCCACCGGGCACGGGCGCTCGCGGGCCACACTGGTGCCATGAGCATCTGGTACGGCGCGAACGTGGCGGACGAGAGCGAACTGCGCCTCTGCGGCGACGTCGCGGGCAAGCGCGTCATCGAGCTCGGCATCGCCCCGAGCCCCAACTCCATCCTGATGGCGCAGATGGGTGCCAAGGCCATCGCGCTCGACCCCGACCCGCAGGCCATCGCCGCGCTGCGCGCCGCCGCGGAACGGCACGAGGTGCGCGTCGAGTGCCACCAGGGCGACCTCGCCGACCTCGGGTTCGCCACCAGCGGCTCGGTCGACCTGGTGCTCGCCTCGCACTCGCTGGCCGGCGTCGACGACCTGCCCCGCCTGCTGCGCCAGGTGCACCGCGTCCTCAAGCCCGGCACGCCGTTCGTGGTCGCCATGCCCCACCCGGTCGCCGCGATGTTCGGCCCCGACCAGCAGCTGCAGTACGCCTACGGCGCGAACAGCCTCAGCTTCGCCGAGCTGTACCTCGCGTTCGACCGCAGCAACTTCCGGCTCGACATGGTGTTCGAGCTCAACGACCGTCGCCGCCGCGACTCGGCCGCGCCGTCGGTGCTGGTGCTGCGCGCCCGCAAACAGGGCGTGTGACCCGACCGCTCAGCTGAGCGAGTACTCGCTCTCGATGAGCTCCGCCGGCCGCGGCCGACCGAACAGGTAACCCTGCCCGCGGTCGCACCCGAGCTCGCGCAGCCGCGACAGCTGCAACGGGGTCTCCACACCCTCGGCCACCACCATCAGGCCGAGCGAGTGGCCGAGCTTCACGACCGCCTCGACGATGGTGGAGTCCTCGGGGTTGATGCCGAGGCCGCTGACGAACGACCGGTCGACCTTGATGGCCTCCACCGGGAAGCGCTTGAGGTACGTGAGCGACGAGTAGCCGGTGCCGAAGTCGTCGACCGACAGGTGCAGACCCAGGCTGCGCAGCTCGCGCAACGTGACCGACGCGGCCTTCACGTCGCTCATGAGCGCGGTCTCGGTGATCTCCAACCACAGCGCACCGGCGGCGACGCCCGCCTCCGACAACGCCTCGTTCACGGTCTCGACCAGACGGGCACCCGCCAACTGGCGCACGCTGAGGTTCACCGACAGCGACAGGTCGTTGAAGCGCTGGGTGCTGTTGCGCCACCGACCGAGCTGCACCAACGAGGTGCGCAGCACGGTCTCGCCGACGTCGCCGATGAGCCCGGTCTCCTCGGCCATCGGCAGGAACTGCTCGGGGCCGAGCAGGCCGCGATCGGGGTGACGCCACCGGGCCAGCACCTCGAACCCGATGAGGTGACCGTTCTCGAGCTGCACGATCGGCTGGTAGTACGGCACGATCTCGCCGCGGTCGAGGCCGCGACGCAACTCGTTGGTGGTGCGCAACGTGAGCACCGACGCGTCGTGGCTGCCCGGCGAGAACACCTCGACGCAGTCGCGGCCCCGCGCCTTCGCGCGGTACATCGCGGCGTCGGCGTCGCGCAGCATGTCGCCCGTGGTGACACCCTCGCGGTCGGAGATGGTGATGCCGATGCTGGCGGTGACGAACAGCTCGGCACCGTCGACGAGCACCGGCTTGGCGATCTCCTCGCGCAGCCGCTCGGCCACCTCGAACGGGTCGTAGTTGCCGTTGACGTCACGCAGCATCACGATGAACTCGTCGCCGCCGAACCGGCCGAGCAGGTCGCGGTCGCGCACGACGGTGCGCAGGCGTTCGCTCATCGCACGCAGCAACTGGTCGCCGGCGTCGTGGCCGAGGCTGTCGTTGATGACCTTGAAGTTGTCGAGGTCGATGAACAGCACGGCGATCGAGCCCGGCTCGGCCTGCTCGATGTACGCGCCGAGCCGGTCGAGGAACCGGAACCGGTTGGGCAGGCCGGTGAGGCCGTCGTGGGTGGCCGCCCACTCCATCCGCTCCGCGGTGTGCCGCTGCTCGGTGATGTCCTCGATGTGCGCGATGGCCAACGAGTCGCCCTCGTCGTCCATCACCGACACCCACGTGCGCGCCCACACCGTGGCACCGTCGCCACGGAGGAAGCGCTGCTCGGTGCGGTAGCCCTCCTGGCGGTGCCGCACGGCCTGCAGCAGCAGCTCCTGGTTGCGGCCGCGCTCCTGGGGATGGCTGATGTCGTCGATCTCGCTGCCGATGAGCTCGTACCGGGTGCGGCCGAGCATGTCGACCAACGAGTCGTTGACGTCGATGAGCACGCCGTCGTGCACGGAGATGAGCGCCATGCCGGTGGGGGCGTTGTGGAACGCGAGGCGGAAGCGTTCGCGGGCCCGTTCGAGCCGGCTGGCCTCGGCGATGCGCTCGGTGACGTCGCGCAGCGCCACCACCACGCGCTCCGGATCGCGGACCGGGATGTTGGCGTCGGCCTCGAGCAGCACCTCGCTGCCGTCGGGCTTGTCGAAGTGGAACGTCGGCGGGTGCATCGAGCCGCCGCTGTTCATCCGCCGCCACAGCTCGATCATCTGCGCGCGCTCCGACGCGCGGAACAGGCTCACGAACGTGCGGCCGAGCAGCTCGTCGCGCGACCGACCGGTGAGGTCGAGCGCGTGGGCGTTGGCCTCGCGGATGCGGCCCTGGCTGTTGAGCACGAGCACCGCTTCGGGCAGGTCGTCGAGCAGCGCGCGTAGTTCCTCGTGCGCCTTCGCCAACTCGTCGACGTTGTCGCTCAACTGGTCGGCCCACTGCGACGCCTGCGCGTGCGAGGCGAAGTGCTGCGCCGCCCACACCACACCGGTGACGAGGCCGATGACCACGGTGGTGACGGTGGCCGAACGGTCGTGGAGCACGTAGTGCCAGGTGGCCACCCACAGGCCACCGATGACGCACAGGTTGACCACCACGAGGCGAGCGACGGTGGGACGCCGGGCCGCCACGCGGGCGCCCGCCGGCAGACCGGCGGAGACGACGAACCCCGCGACCCCGAGGATCCAGAACGTGGCCGAGAACGCGAGCGATCGGGCGGTGAGCTCGTCGCCGGCCGCGCTGGCCGCCACGTCACCGACCAGCAGGCACAGCGAGGCGAGGAACCAGGTGACGCGGCCCGGTGACCGGTCGACGAGCAGCAGCAGGGCGAGCACCGAGGCGATGTAGAGGTCGATCACCGGCACCAGCACGATGACCACCTGGTGCAGCAGCGCGAGCTGGCTGGCGTCGCCGATGCCGGGCGAGATGACCTCCTCCCAGAGCACGAGGGTGAGGGCCAGCGTCATCATCGCGGCGTCGAGCAGGTGCACCAGCGCGTTCACGCGGCCGGCGTGGAACAGGCGGCGGGCCAGGAACACCACGATGCACAGACCCCACACCATGAGGAACGCATCACTGGGCGAGACCGATTGCGGCTCGAGCCCCGATCCGATGTCGAACGCGAGCAGCGCCTGCGAGATGGCGAGGGCGACGAACGCGGCGAGCAGCAACGCCCAACTGGGGTCGTCGCGCGTCCAGCGGCCGGCGACGACGGCGCCGATGCACGCCAACGCGAACAGCACGATGTGGGTCCAGCGCGCCCACCCGGGCACGTCGTCGACGCCGGTGGTGAGCGCCACCATGAACAGTGCGACCACCACCACGCCGCAGGCACCGGCGAACTTCAACCCGAGCGCGTAGGAGCGGTGCCAGGCCGCTCGCTGCACCTCGACGTCGCCGTCGCTCACTGCCACCGCCGTTCCGCCCGAGGTGCCCCGTCGCACCCCGACGCTCAATTACGGCAAGTTTACCACTATGCGTGTTGGTTGCGCCACCAATTGTCCAGGCGTTCGCGAATCGCCGCGTCGCCCAGCAATCCCTCGTCGAGACGGATCTCCAGCAGGAACGCCAACGCCTTGCCCACCACCGGCCCCGGGCCCACGCCGAGCTGTGCCATCACCTCGGCACCGTTCAGCTCCGGCCGGATGGCGGCCAGCTCCTCCTTCGCGGCGAGCTCGGCGATGCGCACCTCGAGATCGTCCATCCGCCGCGACAGCTGCAACGCCTTGCGCTCGTTGCGGGTGGTGCAGTCGCAGCGGGTGAGCACGTTCAACTCGTGCAGCAGCGGTCCGGCGTCACGCACGTAGCGACGCACCGCCGAATCGGTCCACCCCATCGAGTACGTGTGGAACCGCAGGTGCAACGCCACCAGCTCCACCACGGCCTCCACGTCGTCGTTGCTGTAGCGCAACGCCTCCATCCGCTTGCGGGTCATGCGCGCCCCCACCGCGTCGTGGTGGTGGAACGTGACGCCCTTGCCCTTCTGGTAGCCGCGGGTGCGCGGCTTGCCGACGTCGTGGAACAACGCGGCGAGACGCGTGCGACGGAAGTCGAACGGCGGACGCCCCTCGGGCTGCTCGCTCGGCGGACGCACGTTCTCCATCACGGCCAACGTGTGGGTGAGGACGTCCTTGTGCTGGTGGATGGGATCCTGCTCGAGGCGCATCGACGGCAGCTCGGGCAGGAAGTGATCGGCCAGCCCCGTGTCGATGAGGAACCACAGGCCCGCGGTCGGATGCGGGAGCGTGATGAGCTTGTCGAGCTCGTCGCGGATGCGTTCGGCCGACACGATCGACAACCGGTCACTCATCGTCCGCACGGCCTCCACCAGCGCCGGGTCGGGGGTGGCGTTGAACCGCGCCAGGAAGCGCGCCGCACGCAGCATGCGCAACGGGTCGTCGCTGAAGCTCACCTCGGGGGCGAGCGGCGTGCGCAGCACCCGGGTGGCCAGGTCGGCGGCACCGCCGTACGGGTCGACCAGCACCGGCGAGTCGGCCGTGAGCTCCAGCGCCATCGCGTTGAACGTGAAGTCGCGACGCGACAGGTCGCTCTCGACGTGATCGCTGAACTCCACGTCGGGCTTGCGCGAATCGTCGTGGTACGCCTCCGCCCGGTGCGTGGTGATCTCGTACGGGCGCCCGTCCTTCTTCGCCCCGATGGTGCCGAACTTCTCGCCCTGGGTCCACACCGCGTCGGCCCAGCCCTTCAGCACCTTCTTGATGGCGTCGGGACGCGCATCGGTGGTGAAGTCGAAGTCGATCTCGTCGGTCGGCGCGCCGGCGAGCAGGTCGCGCACCGTGCCACCCACCAGGTACAGCCGATGGCCCGCGTCGCGGAAGCGACCGGTGAGGGGGGCGAGCTCGTCGAGGACCGGCTGGAACCGGGGAGGGATCACAACAACCCTTCGTGTTCCCAGAAGTCGCGCATGTGGCCCACGGCCACCATGCCCGGGCCGCCCGACGTGGCGGTCTCGAGCGGCGCGCCCTCCATGCCGGCCATCTCGCGCAGCACCGTGGCCGAGCTGTTGGCCAACGCATCGAGGTCGTAGCCGCCCTCGAGCATCACCAGGCGACGACCCGCCGGCACCAGCGACAGCACCCGACGGGTGAGCGGTGCGTAGTCGCCAGCGGCCAGGCCGAGCTCGGTGATGGGATCGTCGCGGTGCGCGTCGAACCCGGCCGAGATGATGACCCACGTGGGTCGGAACGACTCGACCCGCGGCGCCACCAGGTGGTCGAACGCGTACAGGTACACGTCGCCGGTGGCGCCCGGCGGCACCGGGATGTTCATCGTGAAGCCGCGACCCTCGTCGATGCCGACCTCGTCGTGCCGACCCGTCCCCGGGTACAGCGGCCACTGGTGGATGCTCACGAACAGCACGTTCGGGTCGGCGTAGAAGATGTCGTTGGTGCCGTTGCCGTGATGCGCGTCGTAGTCGAACACCAGCACCCGCTCGCCCTGCGCCGCCAGCGACGCCGCGACGACGGCCACGTTGTTGACGAAGCAGAAGCCCATCGACTCGTTGCTGCTCGCGTGATGGCCGGGCGGCCGCACCGCGCAGAACGCCGCATCGCCACGACCCGCCTGCAGCTCGCGCACCGCCGTGAGGCCCGCGCCGGCGGCGAGCAACGCAGCCTTCCAGGAGCCGGCGCTCGCGTACGTGTCGGGGTCGAGCCGGCCGCCACCCATGAGGCAGATGCCCTCGATGCGGTCGAGGTACGCCGCCGGATGCACCCGTTCGACGTCGACCCGCGTGGCCGGCTGCGGATCGACCGCGACCAACGCCTCGTCGACCCCCGCCCGGCGCGCCCCCGTGAGCACCGCGTCGAGCCGCTCGGGGCGCTCGGGATGCCGCGGCCCGGCCAGATGGTCGAGGTACGCGGCGTGGGTGGCGAACAGCACGGTCACGGCGCTGACGCTACCGTTCGCACCGATGATGCACGAGGCCCACCGGCACCCCACGGGCAATCCCACGCTGCCCGCCGCGCTGCCGGCCAGCGGCTTGGTGCTGCGCGGCACGCACAGCACCGTGCGCGTGCGCCAGTGGCCGGCGGCACCCACCACCGCCCTCCTCGTGATGTACCAGCAGACCCTGCCGCCCACCACCGACGACCTCGAACGGTGGTGCGACGAGCTGCGCCAGCGCGGCTTCCGCACCGTGCGCACCAGCGCGCTGGCCAACGCCGCGAGCGTGCGCGTCGAAAGCATCGGCTTCCACGTGGTGCAACGGCTGGTCCTGCTCGAGCACCACCAGCCGGCCGCGGCACCCGCGCCCACCGTCGCCACCTCCCGCCTGCTCGTCGGCCACGACCTCGCCGCCAGCACCGTCGACCGCGCCGCGTTCGGCGCCGAATGGGCGCTCGACCCCGCGGCCGTCGGCGACGTGCGGCACGCCACCCCGCGCCACCGTGCCCGCGCCACGCTCGACGCCGGCGACGCCGTCACCGCCTACGCCATCACCGGCCGCGACGCACGCCTCGGGTTCCTCCAACGCCTCGCCGTCCACCCCGACCAGCAGCGCCAGGGGCTCGGCCTCGCGTTGGTGCACGACTCGCTGCGCTGGCTCGCCCGCTGGCGCGTGCAGCGCGTGCTGGTCAACACCCCGGTCGACAACGAGCCCGCGCTCGCGCTGTACGAGCGCACCGGCTTCGAACGCCTGCCCGACGGGCTGCGCGTCTACGAACGGTCGCTCACATGACCCGCCCGCGCACCCGCGCCCTCGCGGCCCTCACCGGCCTCGGCCTCGTCGCGTTGGCCGTCCCCTCGACGGCCACCACGGTGTCGGCCGCCGCACCCGAGTTCGACCTCCTCGCCCAGTCGTTCAACGTGCCGGCCGACGGCACCATCACCATGACCCTCGGCCTCCCCGACGGCGTCGCACCGCCCACCGGCGACTTCCGGGTGCTCGTCACCGCGCTGCGCCCGGTCGAGATCCGCGACGACGTGGCCGACGCCATCGACGGCGACCTGCCCGGCGAGATCGACACCGTCGAACTGCTCCCGCTCGCCGTGCCCCAACCCACGCCCGGCCAGCTGCAGATCATCGTCCCGGTCGAGGTCACGTCGCGCACCAAGCCCGCGCTGCAGATGTCGCGTCCCGCCGTCTACCCGGTGCACGTGCAGCTCGAACAGGACGGCGAGCTCGCCGCCGAGCTGCTCACGTTCGTCAACCGCGTGCCGAGCGACCTCGAGGGTGCCGACGATCCGCTGCCCGTCGCCGTCGCCGTCACCGCCGTCGAACCGGTC
This sequence comes from Actinomycetota bacterium, assembly GCA_039796575.1. GTDB lineage: Bacteria > Actinomycetota > Acidimicrobiia > Acidimicrobiales > Ilumatobacteraceae > UBA668. The sequence goes on along the minus strand of JBDKJP010000063.1, from coordinate 26,673 downwards.
ACCATGGACGACGAGGCGAACGTCGTGGTCGACTCGCGCGCCGTCGACGAGGTCGAGCAGCTCACCACGCTGCTCGAGGACAGCCCGGTGCCGCTCGCAGTGAGCGTCGCCCCGAGCGTGCTGTCCACCATCGCCGACCGCGGTGCCGACGGTGCCGCGCTCGTCGAACGGTTCGACACCGCGATGGAACAGCACGACCTGCTGTCGTCGCCCATCCTCCCGCTCGACGTGTCGCTCGCCGCCGACGCCGACCAGTCGAACCTCTACATCCAGTGGCTGCGCGACGGCGAGGACGCGCTCGCGCAGATGGTCACCACGCCCGGCCAGCGCACCATCGACCTGTTCGACGCACCGCTCAGCCAGGCCGGCGGCGCCGTGCTGCGCAACCTCGGCGCCCGCATGCTGGTGGTGCCCGCCGACACCTACGACGCGCTCCCCGACTCGCTCGGCGGGTTCACCGACACCACGCAGCTCGTGCAGCTGCAGGTGGCCCCCGACGTCACCGTCGACGCCGCCATCGTCGACCGCGTCGCCGGGCTCGAGCTCGGCCGACCCACCGACACCCCGCTGCTCACCTCGATCGAGATGGTGGCCGACCTGCTCGCGCTGCGCGAACAGGTCGAGTTCTTCGGCGGCGACCCGCGGCGCCACAGCGTCACGCTCGCCACCCCCGACTTCTCGCTCCCCGACCTCGAACGGTTCACCGCGTTCGCCGAGCTGCTCGTCGACACCCCCGGCCTGCGCCCCACCACGCTCGACGACCTCAGCGTGCGCACCGACCAGCTGCTCGGCCCCGAAGGCCCCGTCGTCGTGCAACTCCCCGACACCGTGCCCGGCGACCTGCAACCCCGGTTCGACCTCGCCAACGCGCTCGGCCTCGAAGCCGTCAGCACCGCGAGCATGCTGCCCACCGACGACGAGCGGATGGCCGAGTGGAGCCGCCTCATCAGCGTGCTCCCCACCACCGCCCTCTCCGACGAGCAGGCCGACGACATCGCCGGCTCGATGCGCGACGAGTTCCAGACCCTGAAGGACAGCGTCGGGGTGCCGGCCGGGTTCTCGTTCAACCTCACCGGCCGCACCGGCTCGGTGCCCATCACGCTGCGCAACGACGCCGACATCCCGCTGAAGGTGCGCCTGCGGATGAGCTCGTCGAAGCTCGTGCCCCGCGACGACGAAGTGGTGGAGCTCGCACCGAACTCGTTCACCGAGGTGAAGATGGAGATCGAGGCGCGCAGCAACGGCGACCTGCCGGTGAGCCTCGAGGTGTTCACCCCGCTCGGCGACGTGCGCCTCGCGCCTCCGGTGCCACTCACCGCCTCCGTCAGCGCACTCGCCGGCGTCGGCAACCTGCTCACCGGTGCCGCGCTGCTGGTGCTGCTGAGCTGGTGGATGCGGCACATCAGCCGCACCCGCCGGGCACGCCGCGCCGCCGAAGCCGCCCACCGCCATCCGGCCACCACGCCCGGCGGTGCCGACGACGAGCCCCAGGCCGCGGGGTCCACCGACCCCGACGACCTGTCGCCGGACGCTGCAACGAGTACCCTCCCACCTTCGTGAGCACCGAACGCGTCCGCATCGTCACCGACTCCGCCTGCGACCTGCCGCAGAGCATCGCCGATGAGCTCGGCATCGAGATCGTCCCCCTCACCATCCGCATCGACGGCGTCGAGTACGTCGACCGCGCCGACCTGACCCCCGCCGAGTTCTGGGCGAAGTGCGCCACGTCGCCCACGCTGCCCGAGACCGCCGCCCCGGCGCCCGGCCAGTTCGAGGCCGTCTACCGCCGCCTCGCCGCGGAGGGCGCCACCAGCATCGTGGCCATCAACCTCAGCGCCGCGCTGTCGGCCACCATGCAGTCGGCCGAGCTCGCCGCCCGCGCCGTCGCCGACACCATCCAGGTCACGGTCATCGACAGCCAGCAGGTCACCATGGGCCTCGGCCTGGTGGTCAGCCGCGCCGCCCGCCTGGCCGCACAGGGCGGCTCGCACCAGCAGGTGGTCGACCTCGCACTCAGGCTCAGCGAGCACACCAAGGTGTGGGGCGCGCTCGACACGCTCGAGAACCTGAAGAAGGGCGGCCGCATCGGCGGCGCGAAGGCGCTCCTCGCGTCGGCCCTCGCCATCAAGCCCATCATCGAGGTGCGCGACGGCAAGGTCGAGCAGGGTGGCAAGCAGCGCACGCGCAGCAAGGCCCTGCAGCACGTCGTCGACAAGGTCGTCGAGGCCGGCACCATCGAGACCCTCATGGTGATGCACGCCGACTGCTCCGACGTCGACACGTTCGTCGAGATGCTCCGCCCGCACCACAGCGGCGAGATCATCGTCGGCGACATCGGCCCGGTGGTCGGCACGCACGCCGGCCACGGCACCATCGGCGTCGCGTTCAACACGCCCGCCTGACACACCCGGCGCGGCGGCCGCAGATCTCCTGGCTCATTGCCAGGATTCCGCTGCGTCCCGCCACTAGTGTCGATGTGCGGACATGTCTGCCACGATTCCTGGCGCGAGCCCTCCCTCGTCGCCCCCTGCCATTCTCGCCCAGCGCTACCGGCTGGAGCGTCGACTCGCGCAAGGAGGCATGGCCGAGGTGTGGCTCGGCACCGACCTCTCGCTCACCCGTCAGGTGGCCGTCAAGCTGCTCAAGCCGTCACTCGCCGCCGACCCGGTGGTGGCCGAACGCTTCCGTCGTGAAGCCATCGCGGTCGCCCAACTGAGCCACCCCAACATCGTCGCCGTCTACGACGCGATCGAGGAGACGATCGACGGCGAACGCCGCCAGGCCGTGGTGATGCAACTCGTCAACGGCAAGAGCCTGCGCCAGTTGCTCGACGAACAGAAGCGGCTCAGCCCCGACCTCACCATGCACATCGGTGCGTGCGTCGCGTCGGCACTCGACTGCGCCCACCACGCCAACCTCGTGCACCGCGACGTCAAGCCGGGCAACATCCTCATCACGCCCGACGGGCGCGTGCTGCTCACCGACTTCGGCATCGCGAAGGGCCTCACCGGCACCAGCGACGACGACCTCACCAGCCCGAACGTCATGATGGGCACAGCGAAGTACCTGTCGCCCGAGCAGGTGCGCGGCCGCAAGCTCGACGGACGCGCCGACCTGTACTCGCTCGGCCTCGTGCTCTACGAGTGCCTCGCCGGCCGCGTGCCGTTCCTGGGCGAGACCGACGCCGACACCGCGCTCGCCCGCCTCAACCGCGAAGCCACCGACCTCACCCGCCTGCGGCCCACGTTGCCGCTCGGGCTGGCGCCGCTCATCCACAAGCTGCTCGCCCGCAAGCCCGACGACCGCTACGCCACCGGTGCCGAGGTGCGCGCCGAATTGCAGCACATCGCCGCCCAGCCGCGCATCGACGACGACCACAGCCGCGACGTCACCCGCGGCAACACCCCGCCGAAGGGCAGCCCCGGTGGCAGCCCCAGCGGCTCCGGCCCGGTGCTGCCGCCGCTGCCCCCGCGTGGCGCCACCGGCCCCGTGGCCGCGGTCGGCCCCACCACCGGTTCGGTGAAGGCCGGCCGACCCGCGGGCGCCGCCACTCGCGTCGATCGCACGCCGCCGTCACCGGTGCGCCCGCGCCAGCAGCCGAACCGCAAGTACGAGCAGAAGAGCGGCCCGTCGATGCTGGTCATCGGTGGCCTCCTCGCCGCAGCCGCCGTGGTCGCCCTCGTGCTGTGGGTCACCATGGGCACCGACGGCAACAGCTCCCCCGGCATCGCCACCACCGTCGCCCCGGGCGGCGACACCGCCGGCGCCACGAGCGTGGCGCCCGTGGCCGGCGAGGGCATCCTCTCGGTCCGCTCGTTCGACCCCGACGGCGACGACGGCGTCGAGAACGACGACCAGGCCGCACTGGCCATCGACGGCAACACCGAGACCGCCTGGCAGACCGTCTGCTACTCCGACAAGTACCTCGGCGGCAAGGGCGGTGTCGGCCTCGTCGCCGACCTCGGTGCCGACCGCACCGGCACGCTCCAGGTGGTGCTCGGCAGCGCCCCCTACCAGGTGCGCATCTACGCCGTCGGCGACGGCCTGAACCCCACCACGTTCGCGGCGTGGGGCGCCCCGCTCGACTCGTTCGACGGCACCGCCACCGACACGCTGTCACTCACCCTCGCCCAACCCGCCCGCTACGTGCTGGTGTCGTTCATCCAGCTCGGCGAGAACAACGACTGCAGCAACAACCCGTACCGCGGCAGCATCCGCGAGCTCACGTTCGGCTGAGGCGTGCAACCGCCCCTCGACGACCGGGCGCTGGTGGCAGCGGCGCAGGCGGGCGACCGTGACGCGGTCGACCAGCTGATCCGCCTCCACTACGACCGCATCTACGCCGTGTGCCGCCGCATCACGGGCCACGACAGCGACGCCGCCGACGCCGCCCAGGAGGCCCTCATCGCCGTCGTGCGCGGCCTGCCACGCTTCGACGGCCGGTCGCAGTTCAGCACCTGGGTGTACCGCATCGCCACCAACGCCAGCCTCGACGAGCTGCGTCGCCGACGCCGCCGGCCGATGGCCGTCGTGCGCGACGACGACCGCCCCGAACAGGAGCACGTCGACCCCGTCGCCCACCGCCCCATCGACCAGATCGCCGACCGCGAGCTGCTCGAGGCCGCCCTGCTCGACGTGCCCGACGACTTCCGCATCCCCGTGGTGATGCGCGACGTGGCCGACCTCGACTACCAGGAGATCGCCGACACCCTGGGCGTCCCGCTCGGTACGGTGAAGAGCCGCATCGCCCGCGGCCGCGGCATGCTCGGCGCCGCCCTCCAACGCCACGGGAACCAACCCCCCGAGTCGCGACGTCCTACCGAGGCATCATGAGTGACGAGACCCTCTCCCCCGACCCCGAGTCCGACGGCGCCCTGCTGGCCGCCGCGTACCTCGACGGTCTCGCGAGCCCCGACGAACGGGCCCGCGTCGAGGCATCGCCCCAGCTCATGGCGTTGGTCGAGGAGTTCCGCCGGGTGCGCGACGGCCTCGCCGACGTGCCCCCCGCCCCGGTCGGTGCACGCGAACGCGGCATCGCCGCAGCACTCGCCGAGTTCGACCGACTGGCCACCGCACCCGCCGCACCGGTGGCCCCCGCTGCATCGAACGTCGTCGCGATGCGCAGCCGCCGCTGGTCGAAGGTGCTCACCGCGGCCGCCGGCCTCGCCATCGTCGGCGTCATCGGCGTCGCCGCGCTCGGCTCCGTCGGTGGCAGCGACAGCGACTCGTCGTCGTCGGGCGCCGACCCCGCCGAAGCCCGCACCGCGGTCGACGCCGCCGGCGACGCACCCCTCGCGTCGCAGGAAGCCATGCAGACCTCCGGCGGCGCCGGTGAAGGTGGCGCCGCCGAGACCACCGCCGCCGGTGGCGTCGAGCCCAGCACCGTCGCCACCATCGGCTCCATCGACGAGCCCGGCTCACCCGTCCCGCAGCTCGAGCAGACCAGCGACCTCCGCTCGCTGCCCGAGCCGAAGACGGCGGTCGCCCCCAGCTTCACGTTCGACTGCCCCCTCGCCGACACCGAGGAAGTGCTCGCCGAGGTCACCTACCAGGGCACCCCCGCCGTGGTGGTGCGCGATACGGTGACCGGCGTGATCTCGGCCGTCGACTCCCAGTGCACCGTGCTGGCCTCCCTCCAGCCCTGAACGCGCAGGTCCTCCTCCTCGTCGCCACCGGCGTGGCCGCCGTGGCCAACTGGTGGTCGCGCCTCGTCGACAACGACGCCGTCGAACGGTGGTCCAAGCCGCTCACCACGCTGCTCGTCATCGGCCTCGCCCTCGTCAGCGGCGCCCCGACCGACCAGATCGTGGTGGCCGTCATCGCCCTCACGCTGTGCCTCGCCGGCGACGTGTTCCTGATGCCCGTCGTCGACAACTTCGTGCTCGGCCTCGCCTCGTTCCTGCTCGGCCACCTCGTGTTCATCGTCCTCTTCGTGCAGTACGGCCTCGAGAACGTCCAGCTCGCCGGCATCGCCATCGTGCTCGCCGCCCTGCTCGCCGTGTCCATCGGCAAGGTCATCGTGCAGGGCGCCACGTTCGCCGACAAGAAGCTCGGCAAGCCCGTGCTCGCCTACCTGCTCATCATCTCGGCGATGGCCATCGTCGGCTGGTCCACCGCGATGCCGTGGGTCATCGCCGGCACCACGCTGTTCGTGGTCAGCGACAGCATCCTCGGCTGGCGACAGTTCGTCGGCCAGAAGGCGTGGATGGGCCCGGCGGTGATGGTCACCTACCACGGTGCCATCGTCTCGCTCGCCCTCAGCCTGTGGTGAGCGGTCAGGGTAGGCTCCAGCCCCATGCCGGGTAACCCGTTCACCGATCCCAACTGGGCACCCGACCTCGCCGACACCGTCGAACGTGTCGTCGGCAAGGTCCGGTCCACCGCCACCGACAACGCCGTCAAGGCCTCCCGCGGCGTGGTGTTCGGTGTCCTCGTCCTGATGGCCGTGCTCGTGGCCGTGCCGCTCATCATCATCCTGCTGCTCGGCATCCTCCGCGAGCTGCTCGCGTTCTTCGTGCCCCACGAGCGCGCCGTGTACCTGTCGTACCTGCTGCTCGGCACCATCTTCATGATCGGCGGGTTCTTCGCCCTCCGCCAGCGTCACAAGGGAGAGACCGCGTGAGCCATCACCAGGTCGTCATCATCGGCTCCGGCCCCGCCGGCCTCACCGCCGCCATCTACACGGCTCGCGCCAACCTCTCGCCCCTCGTCATCGAGGGTGAGCCGAGCAGCACCAGCGACCAGCCCGGCGGCCAGCTGATGCTCACCACCGAGGTCGAGAACTTCCCCGGCTTCCCCGAGGGCATCATGGGCCCCGAGCTGATGATGCGCTGCCGCGAGCAGGCCGCCCGCTTCGGCGCCGAGTTCCTCACCGCGAAGGCCACCGCCGTCGACTTCAGCGAGCGCCCGTTCAAGGTGTGGGTGCGCGACGACCTCCACACCGCCGACGCCATCATCGTCAGCACCGGCGCCCAGAGCCTGATGCTCGGCCTCGAGGCAGAAGGCCGCCTGCTCGGCCACGGCCTCTCCACCTGCGCCACGTGCGACGGGTTCTTCTTCCGCGGCCAGGAGATCGCCGTCGTCGGCGGCGGCGACTCGGCCATCGAGGAAGCCAGCTTCCTCACCAAGTTCGCCTCGAAGGTGCACCTCCTGGTGCGCCGCAACGAGCTGCGCGCCTCGAAGATCATGCAGGAGCGCGCCCACGCCAACGAGAAGATCGAGATCATGTGGAACACCGTGGTCGACGACCTGGTGGGCACCGAGAAGCTCGAGGGTGCCGTCATCCGCAACACGCAGACCGGTGCCACCTCCACGCTCCCCGTCACCGGGCTGTTCGTGGCCATCGGCCACCGTCCGAACACCGACCTGTTCAAGGGCGTGCTCGACATGGAGGACAACGGCTATCTCATCACGCAGGCCGGCTCGTCGTACACCAACATCGACGGCGTGTTCGCCTGCGGTGACGTGCAGGACCACACCTACCGCCAGGCCATCACGGCCGCCGGCTCGGGGTGCATGGCCGCCATCGACTGCGAACGCTGGCTCGAAGCACACGGCGTCCACTGACGCCCGCGGTCCGGCACGCCGCCGGAATGAGCGTCCCGCCCCGCCGGTTGGGGGGCGGTAACATCACCCTCCCCAGCGAAAGGACCTGCGCCATGGCCGATGGCATCGTCACCCTCACCACGTCCACCTTCGACGAGACGGTCGCCGCCAGCGACCAGCCCATCGTGGTCGACTTCTGGGCCGAATGGTGCGGCCCGTGCAAGATGATCGCCCCCATCCTGGGTGAGATCGCCGTCGAGCAGCCCGGCCTCACCGTCGCGAAGCTCAACGTGGACGAGAACCCCGAGATCGCGATGCGCTTCAACGTGATGAGCATCCCCACCCTGCTGGTGTTCCAGAAGGGCGAGGTCGCCAAGCGCCTCGTCGGTGCCAAGGGCAAGGGTCAACTCCTGCAGGAGCTCACCGAATTTCTGCCTACTTCCCGCTGACACCCGGTCAGCGCGGCGAGGCCATCCGCGACCTGCAACGCCGCCTCAGCGCCGCCGGGTCCGCACCTGCCCCGGGCCACGAGGCGGGTGAGTACTGCGCGCACACGGTCGAGGCCGTGCGCTCCTTCCAGGCCGCGCGCGGCCTGCGCGCCGACGGCGTGTGCGACGAGACCACGTGGACGGCGTTGGTCGAGGCGAGCTGGAAGCTGGGCGACCGGCTGCTGTTCCTCACCTCACCGAACCTGCGTGGCGACGACGTCGCCGAGCTGCAGTCGGGGTTGAGCCGGCTGGGGTTCGACTGCGGCCGCGTCGACGGCATCCTCGGGCCGCGCACCGCCCAGGCCCTGGAGGACTTCCAGCGCAACTGCGGCCTGCCGCACGACGGCGTGTGCGGCCCCGACACGGTGCGCGCCATCGCCATCATCCGCAGCCAGAGCGGCACCGGGCCCGGTGTGCAGGCGGTGCGCGAGAAGGAACGGCTGCGCGAAGGCCTCGGTTCGTTGCACGACTGCCGCCTGGTGATCGGGCAGTTCGGCGGCCTGAGCGGGCTCACCCGGGTGCTCACCCGCGAGCTGCGCCAGCGTGGCGCCCAGGTGATGAACCTCGACGAGCCCGACCCGGTCGCGCAGGCCCTGGCCGCGAACCACTTCGCCGCCCACGCCTACCTGGGGTTCGAGGCCAGCGCCGAGCCGTCGGCGGTGGCGCACTTCTACCGCGTGCCGACGTTCGAGTCGATCGGTGGACGGGCGTTGGCCGAGGCCATCGTCGAGCGCCTCGCCGACGTCGAGGGGCTCACGCCCACGACGGCGGGCATGCGGCTGCCGGTGTTGCGTGAAACACGGATGCCGGCGGTGTTGTTCACCGTCGGACCGGTGCGGGTGGCCACGGATGCCACGCCGGCCATCGCGAGTGCCTTCTTCCAGGCGCTCGAAGTGTGGATCTCTCGCGCGAGCTGAGACTTTATCCACAGCCTTGTCCACTGGTGTGTGTAACCCTCAAGCAAAGGGTTGTCAACTCACCCCACGGAGCGTCGACCGTGGTGTGACTATTGCTCACTCCCCGTGGTCATCTGGTGGTAGATGCGCTCGAGGTCTTCCAGATCGGCGAATTCGATCACCACTTTGCCGCGCGACGCCCCCATCGTGACGCTCACCCGTGTGGACAAGTGATCGGCGAGCAGGTGCTCGAGCTCGAGCAACCCCGGCGGACGCAGCTTCGTGCCCTCCACCAACCCGGCACCATCGGTGGACGGCTTCGACGACGACGGCGCATCGGCCGCGGTGTCGGCGGCCGGCTCGGTGCCACCGCGATCCTTGACGGCCTCCTCGAGCATGCGCACCGACCAGCCCTCGGCCACGGCCCGACGCGCCAGTTGCTCCTGGAACGCACGGTCGGGCGTGCCGAGCACGGCACGGGCATGACCCGCCGACAGGCGACCGTCGGCCAGCAACGCCTGGATGGCGGCCGGCAGCGACATCAGCCGCAGGGTGTTGGTGACGGCCGAGCGGCTCTTGCCGACCCGCGCCGCGACCTGCTCGTGGGTGAGCGAGAAGTCCTCGATGAGCTGCTGGTAGGCCGCGGCCTCCTCGAGCGGGGTGAGGTCCTGGCGGTGCAGGTTCTCGATGAGCGCCTGCTCGACCGAGCCGACGTCGTCAGTGGTGCGCACCACGGCCGGGATGACCGCGAGTCCCGCACGCCGCGCCGCACGCCAGCGACGCTCGCCGGCGATGAGCTCGTACTGCTGATCACCGGTGGCACGCACGAGCACGGGCTGCAACACGCCGATCTCGCGGATCGAGGCAGCGAGCTCGGCCAACGACTCCTCGTCGAAGTGCACACGCGGCTGATTCGGGTTGGGGACGATGCTCCCGACCGGGATGTCCTCCAACCGCGGCTGATCGCCCGTCACCACCGCCGTCACATCGGCGGGGATGAGGGCACCGAGCCCTTTACCGAGTCCGCTCTGCCGGGCCACCGCTCACCTCTTTCGCAACACCGCGATACGCCGTGGCGCCTCGCGAACCGGGGTCGTACGTGATGATCGGCTGGCCGTACGACGGCGCCTCCGAGAGGCGGACCGTGCGGGGCACGACCGAACGGCAGACCTTGTCACCGAAATGCTCGCGCACTTCCTTGACCACCTGATCGGCCAGCTTCGTGCGCGCGTCGTACATGACGCACACGATGGTGCTCACCTCGAGCCGCGGGTTGAGGTTGCGCTTCACCAGGTCGACGTTGCGCAGCAACTGGCCGAGGCCCTCGAGCGCGTAGTACTCGCACTGGATGGGCACCAGCACCTCGGAGGCGGCATTGAGGCCGTTCACCGTCAGCAACCCCAGCGAGGGCGGGCAGTCGATGAGCACGTAGTCGTAGTCGTCGAGCACGGCCTCGATGGAGCGCCGCAACCGGTTCTCACGGCTGAACGCCGGCACGAGCTCGATCTCGGCACCGGCCAGATCGAGGCTCGCCGGGGCGACGAACAGGTTCTTCACCGCCGAGGGCTCGATGCAGTTCTCGAGCGGGACCTCGTGCATGATGACGTGGTACATCGAGGTCTCGAGGCCACGGTTGTCGATGCCGAGCCCGGTGGACGCGTTGCCCTGCGGGTCGAGATCGACGATCAGGGTGCGGTAGCCGAGCTCGGCGAGGCACGCCCCGAGGTTGATGGTGGTGGTGGTCTTGCCCACGCCACCCTTCTGGTTGGCGACGGCAATCACACGGGGGAGGGCACGTTTCCCCTCGGACGCTTCGGTCATCGACGGTCTCCTCGACAGACGGACAGAGCGGCAGGATATCCCACTGGCTGGCACTTCGCGCGGATGCGGAGCGATCACGGCGGACGTCGGCGGATGTTTCACGTGGAACATCCGGCACCGTGTCGGGGGAGGGATCAGTGGCCCGTGACGAGGGCCCGGCGATGTTTCACGTGGAACATCAACGACGCAGGAACGTACGAACGCCCTGGTCACGACCCTGGTCGACCAGTCCGGCGGCGTCGAGCACCGCGTCGGTCCACCGGGCCGGATCGTCCTCCGGCGGTTCGGAGACGATCAGCACACCGCCAGGGCGGAGCAGCCGGCCGGCCCACTTCGCCGTGATCGGCGGGGCGGCGAAGCTCCGTGCGGTGACCACGTCGAACGAACCGGCAGCACGCTGGGCCACCTGCTGCACGTCGTCGGCGATCACCTCCACCCGGTCGTCGAGCGCCAGCGACCGGACCGCGCGGCGGAGCAGGTCGGCCCGGGTGGCCCGCCGCTCGACGAGCGTGATCCGCAGACCGGGGCAACGGACCGCGATCACCAGACCCGGCAGTCCCCCACCCGAGCCCAGATCGCACAAGGTCCCGGCCTGAGCCGGGACCTTGTCGACGTACTGTTGTGCGTGCTCGATGGCCCGCTGCAGCGACGATTCGCCGATGGCGCCTCGGGCCGCGATGGCGGCGAGGGCCTGGACGAGCGGTTCGTCAGTCATTCGCCGGGGCGATGATCACCCGGCGGTACGGGTCGTCGCCCTCGGAGCGAGTGGCGATGCCCTCCACCTCGGCGAGCGTGTCGTGGATGATCTTGCGGTCGGCCGACGACATCGGCTCGAGCACACGGGCCACACCCGACGACTTCACTTCGTCGGCCATCTGCACGGCGAACTTGCCGAGTGCTTCACGACGACGCTCACGGTAGCCGCCGACGTCGACCCGCAGGCGGGTGTCGTGATCGCCGAGGCGACGCTGCGAGGCGACGCGGGCCAGGTCCTGCACGGCCTGGAGGGTGGTGCCGCGGGGGCCGACCAGCAGGCCGAGCTCCTTGCCGTGCACGCGCACCTCGAGGTCGTCGCCGTCCTCCACCAGTTCCACGGTGCCCTCGGCGCCGAACGCCTCGATCAGCCCGGTCATGAACCGGCTGGCCTCTTCACCCACCTGACGTGCGTCCACGGCGGTCTCCTCACTCTGTGTTCCGGATTCGGTCTTCGGTGCGGCGGCCTTGGCCGACGCAGCCTTCGGGGGACGGGACTGGCCGTTGGCCGCGCCCTTCGGCTTGTTGCGCGACTGGCCGCTGCGCGACCCGCCACGGGACGACTCGCCACCCTCGGCCGTCTCGGCCTTGGGCGCCTTCTCGCTCTTCTCGGCCTTGTCGCCCTTGGCACCCTTCTCGCTGCGCTTGCGGTCGCGGCGATCGAGCTTCTGGCGAACCTGCGCCGGCTTCACCCGTGCCCGGACGCGGGCCTCGCCACGCACCCGGCCGAACAGCCCGGCCTTGGGCTCCTCGAGCACGTCGAACTCTGCGTCCTCGACGTGGACGCCCAGCTGGTCGAGGGCCTTCTCCTTGGCCTCTTCCACGGTCTTGCCCGTGGTCTCTACCCATTCCATGGTGATGAACCTGTCACTTCTTCTTCGTGTCGGGGCGGCCGGCCTTGCCGGTGGACGGCGGTCGTGCCGCGCTCTTGCTGCCCGAGGTGGGGGTTGGCTTGTTCTTGGGCGGGGTGACCCGCTTGCTGGTGGTGGGCTGCTTGGCCGCCTGCGCGGCCTTGGCCTCCTCGGCCTGGCGCTTGGCCTGCGAGAACAGACCGCCGCCACCGCCGTTCTCCTTGTGCAGCTCACGAGCCTTCTCGCTGGCCTTCTGCGCCTGCCGGCCGAGCGACTCGTCACCCTTGTAGAAGCGGTGCGTGATGTACCAGTTCAGACCGATGCGGAACACGGCCTGGGCGAAGTAGTAGATGACCAGACCGGTGAGGTAGAAGCCCATGAACACCGCGAACGCCACCGGCAGGTACTGCATCAGCTTCTGCTGGGTGGGCGACACGGTGGGGGAGACGGCGGCACGCGAGGCCACCATGCGCTGCTGCACGAAGTACAGGGCGCCGAGGGCGAGCACGAGGCCGACGTAGATGAGGCCCTGCGTGAAGGACTCGCTCATCATGCTGTACGGGCGCTTCGAGAGGTCGAGGCCCCAGGCCATCATCTCGGTCTGGCCGACGAGCGACTTGTACAGGTCGCTGCTCTTGGAGATGTACTGCGGGGCGAACGTGCCGTTCTCGTCGAGCGTGGTGAGGCCGTGCAGGACGCGGAACATGATGATGAACACCGGCATCTGCAGCAGCAGCGGGAAGCACGAAGCCATCGGGTTGACCTTGTGCTCCTGGTAGAGCTTCATCATCTCTTCGTTGAGCTTCTGGCGGTCACCGCGGTACTGGTTCTGCAGCCGCTTCATCTCCGGCTGCAGCTTCTGCATCTCGAGCATGCCCTTGGTGCTCTTCAACACCAGCGGTGCCGTGATGAGCATCACCACGAGGGCGATGAGGGAGATGGCCAGGATGTAGTTGTGGGTGATGCTGTAGAACCAGGCCAGCAGTGCGGCCGGGTACTCGAAAACACCTGCGATCATGCGGGGAACCCCTTCGGGGAGATGGGTCGGGCGACGGTGGAGGGAGTGCGATCAGGGCTCGGTTCGGGCACGGGATCCCAGCCCGACGGCCCGAACGGGCGGCACCGGACGAGCCGGCGCACGGTGAGCCACAGGCCACGGGCGCGCCCGTGGACCTCGAGGGCCTCGATCGCGTAGGCACTGCACGAGGGGGTGAACCGGCACGGCGAAGGGCGTCCCTCGACGGCCTTCTGATAGCCGATGACCAGGCGGATCAGGAACGAACCCGACGCAGCAGCTGCGTCAGATCGAACTGCAGTTCGACGCGTGATCTCGAGGCGGCGGTGGGACGACCGCCGATGAGGAACTCCCCCGGCGGCAACTCGCCCGCGGACGACGCGGCCTGCAACATGGCCCGGAGCTGGCGCCGTACACGGTTGCGTACGACGGCGGGCCCGAGCGCGCGACCCAGGGCGAACGCCACACGCGGTGGTGTGGTGCTGCCGGGGGGATCGAGAACGTACGTGCACCAGAGGTCTCCGGCCCGAGCGCGTCGGCCCTCCGCCGTGAGGCGGGCGAAGGCGCGGCGCTCTCGGATGCGCCAGATCAAGCCGACAGCTTGTGACGGCCCTTGGCGCGGCGCGACTTCAACACGTCGCGGCCGGCGCGGGTGCTCATGCGGGCGCGGAAGCCGTGCTTCTTGGCGCGGCGACGGTTGTTGGGTTGGTAGGTGCGCTTCACGCAGCCCTCCTCGAGCTGCCCCAGGCAGCCTTCATGGTCGACATCAACGGTTGTTCGGGACGGCCGAGGCCGCCACGTGCAGGAACGGCACACCGGCCGACACCACGAACAGCCGCCAAGACTACGGTCGCGCGAGCAGGAGTGGCAACCGGAGGGCGCGGGTGGCCACACCGTTCGGTGACGGCGTCCAGGTTTGCTAGCGTGCGCACCTTGTGCGGTTTTGGTTGTCCACATGATGTGGACAATGATGTGGATGTCGGTCGACGTACGGAAAGGAGGCGCAGGTGAGTGACCATGAACAACTGTGGACAGCCGTTGCGCAACTCCTTCGCGCGCAGGTCTCCGAAGCGGTGTGGTTCTCCACCTTCCAGGACGTGGTGTCCCTGGAGAGCGATTCCTCGATGGTGCGGGTGAGTGCGCCGAACGCGCACGCCCGCGATCGAATTCTGTCGCGTTACCTCCCGCTGGTGAGGGATGCTCTCGAGGAGATCGGTGCCGCCCACGTGCAGTTCGTGGTCGAGGTGCAGGTCGCGGAGCCCGAACCGGAGCCCGCCTGGGTGGCCGACACGCCCCGCGAGGCCGTGCCGCCGCCCGGTTCGGCCGCGGGCAACGCCGCCGCGGGCCTGTCGAGCACGGCCGGCAACGGCTCGATCGACGGGATGAACCCGCGGTACACGTTCGAGACGTTCGTGAAGGGCGCGTCGAACCAGTTCGCGCTGGCCGCCGCCCTCCGCGTGGCCGAGACCCCGGGCCGCAGCTACAACCCGTTGTTCATCTACGGTTCCGCCGGTCTGGGCAAGACCCACCTGCTGCACGCCATCGGCCACTACGTGCAGAGCCACTACCAGCACGACGTGGTGCGGTACGTGAGCACCGAGACGTTCCTCAACGAGTACGTCGACGCCATCCGCACCAACACCACCGCCAACTTCAAGCGGCGGTACCGCGACATCGACGTGCTGCTCATCGACGACATCCAGTTCATGGAGGGCAAGGAGGGGCTCCAGGAGGAGTTCTTCCACACGTTCAACTCGCTGCACGGCGCGAACAAGCAGATCGTCATCTCCAGCGACCGCATGCCCGACGCCATCCCCACGCTGGAGGAACGCCTCCGCGGCCGGTTCAAGTGGGGCCTCATCACCGACATCCAGCCGCCCGACCTCGAGACCCGCCTCGCCATCCTGCGCAACAAGGCCGAGCGCGACCACAGCCCGGTGCCGGCCGAGACGCTCGAGTTCATCGCCTCGCGCATCACCACCAACATCCGTGAGCTCGAGGGTGCCCTCATCCGGGTCACCGCCTACGCCAGCCTCAACAACGTGCCGATCAGCACCCATCTGGCCGAGCAGCTGTTGGGCGACCTGCTCTCCGACGCCTACGTCAAGCCGCGCACCGACGAGGAGCTCCTCAACGAGATCGCGGTCATCCTCGGCTTCAGCGTCGAGGCGCTCCGCGGCAAGAGCCGGCAGCGGCCGCTGGTCACCGCCCGGCAGACCGCGATGTACGTGTTCCGCGAGCTCACCGACCTGAGCTATCCGGCCATCGCCCGCCTGTTCGGCGGCCGCGACCACACCACGGTGATCCACGCCGTCGACAAGATCCAGCGCCTGATGAAGGAGCGCAAGCAGATCTACGACCAGGTCACCGATCTCGTCCAGCGGTTGAAGACCTCATGAGCGCGCACCCCCGCGCGCACCATGTGGACGACACTGCTCACGCGGTGGACAACCATCGCGCTGTCCACCGAACCACACGCGTGTCGTTTTTCGGCTGTGCGCGCGTGGGGAAATCGGTGTGCACATCATTCGGCCACGTACGCTGGGCGAACAGGGGGTTGTGCACAATCCACAGCCCTTATTACCTCTATTACCGATCTACAGACACCCTGTCGAGAAAGGGAACGCTGTGAAGTTCCGTTGCGAACGCGAAGCGCTGGCCGAAGCCCTCACCACGGCGGGCCGCGCTGCCACTGGGCGCTCGGGCGCCCTTCCGGTGCTGTCAGGCCTGCGGCTCGAGCTGCAGGGCGACCGGCTCACGGTCACCGGCACCGACCTCGACCTCACCATCCAGCTCACCACCGAAGTGGGCGGTGAACGTGACGGCGGGGTGGTGGTGAACGCCAAGCTCGCCGCCGACATCGTGCGTGCGCTCGGCACCGGCAAGGTCGACTTCGTGGTCGAGGGCGACGAGGTCAGCATCTCCAACGGCCGGTCGCAGTTCAGCGTGCGCCCGCTCAGCCTCGACGACTACCCGAAGCTGGCGGCGCCCACCACGTCGTCGGTCACGTTGCCGTCGGCCGAGTTCGGCGACGCGCTCCGCCAGGTCACCCGGGCCGCGAGCAACGACGAGGCCCGCCAGATCCTCACCGGCGTGCTGATGGCCGCCGAGGCCGAGGGCCTGCGCATGGTGGCCACCGACTCGTACCGTCTGGCCGTGCGCGACCTCACCGGTCAGCAGGTGCTGTCGGCCGACGAGAAGGTCATCGTGCCCGGGCGTGCGCTCACCGAGCTGCAGCGCCTGGTCGGCAACGGCCCCGAGGTCACGATGCGCCTCGGCGATCGTGACGCGACGTTCGAGGTCGGGTCCACCCGGCTCACCACCCGCCTCATCGAGGGCGAGTTCCCGAACTACCGCCAGCTCATCCCGGCCAGCCACCCGAACGTGCTCACGGTCGACCGCGAGCCGCTGCTCGAGGCCGTGCGCCGCGTGAAGATCCTGGCCCGCGACTCCACGCCGGTGCGTCTGCACATGAGCGCCGACATGCTGCGCCTGCAGGCCATCACCCAGGACGTCGGCAACGCCACCGAGGAGCTCGACGCCCAGTACTCGGGCACCGAGCTCACCGTCGCGTTCAACCCCGACTACCTGATGGCCGGCATCGAGGCCTGCTCGGGCGAGCAGGTCACGCTCAGCACGGTCGACGCGTTGAAGCCGGCCGTCGTGCGTGGCGCCGGCAACGACGACTACCTGTACCTGCTGATGCCGGTGCGGGTGCCGTAGGACGTCACCCATGACCAGCCCGGTCTCGGTGCGGGTGATGCGACCCGACGAGTGGCCCGCGGCCCGCGAGGTGTGCATCGCCGCGTTCGACGATCCGGGCATCCCGGTGTTGCTCGATCTGATGCGCACGTCGTGGAGCTGGCGCGACGAGCTGGCGTTCGTTGCCGTGCGCGACGACGAGGTGGTGGCGATGGTGCTGTTCACGCCGTCGTTCGTCGATGCCCCCGACCGTGTGGTCGAGGTGCTGGTGCTCAGCCCGGTGGGGGTGCGGCCCGACCTGCAGCGCACGGGCATCGGTTCGCAGCTCATCCTCGGGGCGCTCGAGGCGTTGCGCGACCGGCCCGAGCCGCTCGTGTTCCTGGAGGGGATCCCCTCGTACTACCCGAAGCTCGGGTTCCGCCGGGCCTCCGAGATGGGGTTCACGCCGGCGTCGAACCGGGTGCCGGATGCGGCGTTCATGGCGTACCCGCTGCCGAACTACGACCCGTCCGTGTGTGGTGCCCTGGCGTATGCCGACGTGTTCTGGCGGGCCGACGCCGTGGGACTCCGCGGGTGATCGTCACCAAGCTCGAACTGGTCGACTTCCGCAACTACCGCGAGGCGTCGTTCGACTTCCATCCCGGCATCACGGCCGTGGTCGGCCTGAACGGGCAGGGCAAGACCAACCTGGCCGAGTCGATGGCGTACCTCGCGTCGCTCGACAGCTTCCGCGGCGCGCCCACCGATGCGCTCATCCGCGTGGGTGCCGACACGGCGGTGGTGCGCGCCACGGTCACCCACCCCGATGGTCGTGAGCTGTTGGTGGAGCTCGAGCTGTCGCGCCACGGCCGCAACCGTGTGCAGGTCAACAAGCAGCGGCTGAATCGCACCCGCGACCTGTTGGGCGTGATGCGCGTGACGGTGTTCTCGCCCGACGACCTGTTCCTGGTGAAGGGCGGCCCGAACGAGCGCCGCCGGTTCCTCGACGACACGCTGGTGGCCCTCGCGTTGAAGTACGACGCGATGCGGCTGGAGCTCGACCGCATCGTGAAGCAGCGCAACGTGCTGCTGAAGCAGGCCGGCGGCCGGTTGAACGACGAGACCGAGATCACGCTCGACGTGTGGGACGCGAAGCTGGCCGAGGTGGGCGACCAGTTCGGCCACGCCCGAGCGGTGCTGGTGGCCCGGCTCGCGCCGATGGTGCAGGAGGCGTACGAGCAGCTGGCCGACCGGCCGTCGGCGGTGGAGCTGCGGTACGAACCGGCCTGGCGGCAGCGTGGGCTGGTGGCGGCGTTGGCCGAGGCGCGTGTCGACGACGTGCGCCGCGGGGTGAGCACGGTGGGCCCGCACCGCGACGACGTCGACCTGTTCATCGGCGGGCTGCCGGCCCGCACCCACGCCTCGCAGGGCGAGCAGCGCACGATGGCGCTGGCGTTGCGGTTGGCCGCGCATCGCATGGTGGCCGACAAGGCGGGCAGCACCCCGGTGCTGGTGCTCGACGACGTGCTCAGTGAGCTCGACCCCACCCGGTGTGCGGCGCTGCTGCAGCACCTGCCGGCCGGTCAGGTGGTGCTCACCACGGCCGGCGTGCTGCCCGAGGCGGCACACCCCGACGCCATCCTGCGCATCGCCGAGGGTGCCGTCGTGGTAGGAGAGTGACCATGCGACGCGACGAACCGGTGCGCCTGGGCGACAGCCTGGCCGACGTGGTGAAGTCGCTGCGCCCCGACGACCAGCGTCGTGCCCCGCAGGCCCCGGCGAAGGTGATGGGCGGGGTGTTCGGGCGTTGGGAGGAGGCGGTCGGTGCGGCCGTCGCGGCGCACGTGCAGCCGGTGAAGCTCGACGGCAGCACCCTGGTGGTGGAGGTCGACGACCCCGCCTGGGCCACCCAGTTGAAGTTCCTCGAGGGCACGATGCGCACCCGCCTGGCCGAGGTCGCCGGGGCGTCGATCGAGCGCATCGAGGTGCGGGTCGCGCGCCGCCGCTGAGCGTGGTGTCGCGACCTCGGAAAACCCTGAAAACGCACGGTTCGGAGGGGGTCACCCTCCCTCTCTTCGTGACACCCCTCGGGTAGACTTCAGGGATCTTGTGAGACCGGTTTCCGCACCCCCCGTGCACCCCCGGTCTCGCCTCCGAAAGCGCAGGTCACGGCCTGTGGTACCCCCGAACTGATCGAGGTGTGTGTGGCTTCTGACGCCAAGCAACCGAGTGCCGATTACGGCGCCAAAGACATCCAGGTCCTCGAGGGCCTCGACCCGGTCCGCAAGCGGCCCGGCATGTACATCGGATCCACCGGTCTGGCGGGTCTCCACCACCTCATCTGGGAGGTCGTCGACAACTCCGTCGACGAGGCGATGGCGGGGTTCTGCACCCGCATCACGGTGAATCTGCTCAACGACGGCGGCTGCCGCGTCGACGACAACGGCCGTGGCATCCCGGTCGATCCGTACCCGTCCGGCCCGCACAAGGGCAAGAGCGCCGCCGAGGTGGTGCTCACCGTGCTGCACGCCGGCGGCAAGTTCGGCGGCGAGGGCTACAAGGTGTCGGGCGGCCTCCACGGCGTGGGCGTCAGCGTGGTCAACGCGCTGTCCGAGCGCCTGCTCATCCAGATCGACAAGAACGGCACCCGCTACGAGCAGGAGTACGCGAAGGGCGGCAAGCCGCAGGGCAAGCTCGCCGAGGTCGGCCCCACGCCGGCGCGTGGCCGCACCTCGGGCACCAGCGTCACGTTCTGGCCCGATCCCACCATCTTCGCCTCGGAGGGCACCGAGTTCGTGGCCCGCACGGTGCTCGAGCGCCTGCAGACCATGGCGTTCCTGAACCGTGGCCTCGAGATCGTGTTCAAGGACGAGCGCGAGGGCAAGGAGCAGGAGGTCACGTTCCAGTACAAGGGCGGCGTCACCGACTTCGTGCGCCACCTCAACGCGTCGAAGGAGGCCCTGTTCACCAAGGTCGCCCACTTCGAGGACGAGGACGACGAGGGCGGCCAGACCCTCGACATCGCGCTGCAGTGGAACACCGGCTACCACGAGGGCATCCACGGCTACGCCAACGGCATCAGCACCACCGAGGGCGGCATGCACGTCGAGGGCTTCAAGACCGCCCTCACCAGTGTGCTCAACAAGTACGCCCGTGCGAAGGGCCTGCTGAAGGAGAAGGACGACAACCTCCTCGGTGAGGACATCCGCGAGGGCATCACCGCCATCATCGCGGTGAAGCTGCGTGAGCCGCAGTTCGAGGGCCAGACCAAGGCCAAGCTCGGCAACGTGCCGATGCGCAGCTTCGTGCAGAAGGCCACGAACGAGAAGTTGGCCGAGTGGCTCGACGAGAACCCCACCGAGGCCAACAAGGTGGTCAAGAAGGCGCAGTCGGCGGCCCAGGCCCGTGTGGCGGCGAAGAACGCCCGCAACGCCATCCGCCGCAAGACCGCCCTCGCCGGCGCCGGCATGCCCGACAAGTTGAAGGACTGCAGCTCGGGCAACCCGGAGGAGAGCGAGCTGTTCATCGTCGAGGGCGACTCGGCCGGTGGTTCGGCGCTCAACGCCCGCGACCCGCGCACCCAGGCGCTGCTGCCCATCCGCGGCAAGATCCTCAACGTCGAGCGCGCTCGCCTCGACAAGATGTTGAAGAACAACGAGATCCAGGCGCTCATCACGGCCATCGG
Organism: Actinomycetota bacterium; assembly: GCA_039796575.1. Lineage (GTDB taxonomy): Bacteria > Actinomycetota > Acidimicrobiia > Acidimicrobiales > Ilumatobacteraceae > UBA668. The sequence goes on along the minus strand of JBDKJP010000063.1, from coordinate 5,938 downwards.
TGGCGGTGTGGGCGACGAGTTCGACGTGTCGAAGGCCCGCTACCACAAGGTCATCGCGCTCTGTGACGCCGACGTCGACGGCAGCCACATCCGCACGCTGCTGCTCACGTTCTTCTTCCGCCAGATGCGCGGCCTGGTGGAGGCCGGCTACGTGTACATCGCGCAGCCGCCGCTGTTCTCCACGCTGGTCGGCAAGGAGAAGATCTACCTCAAGGACGAGCACGCGAAGGCCCGGTTCCTCGAGGCGCACCCCAACCACAAGAACGACTTCAACCGGTTGAAGGGCCTCGGCGAGATGGACTGGCAGGAGCTCAAGCCCACCACCATGGACTCGGCCACCCGCACCCTGCTGCAGGTCACCGTGGAGGAAGCGGCGCTCGCCGACGAGATCACCAGCGTGCTCATGGGCGACGACGTCGAGAGCCGCAAGCAGTTCATCACCACCAACGCGCGCGACGTCCGCAACCTGGACTTCTGAGACTGGACGACTGACGAATGAGTGACACCCCTACGCCCCCCGAGAACAACGGCCCCGGCGACGACATCCAGCCCATCCAACTGCAGGACGAGATGGAGCGCAGCTTCATCGACTACGCGATGTCGGTCATCATGTCGCGCGCCCTGCCCGACGTGCGCGACGGCCTCAAGCCGGTGCACCGCCGCATCATCTGGGACATGGACCAGCAGGGCTTCCGCCCGAACCGGGCCCACGTGAAGTCGGCCCGTGTCACGGGCGACACCATGGCAAAGTACCACCCGCACGGCAACTCGGCCATCTACGACGCGCTCGTGCGCATGGCCCAGCCGTTCAGCCTGCGTCACCCGCTGATCGACTTCCACGGCAACTACGGCTCGCCCGACTTCGGTGCCGCCGCCGAGCGCTACACCGAGTGCCGCCTCGATCCGCTGGCGATGCAGATGCTGGCCGACATCGACGAAGAGACCGTCGACATGCAGGCCAACTACGACAACACCACCGAGGAGCCGGTGGTGCTGCCGGCACGCTTCCCGAACCTGCTGGTCAACGGCAGCCAGGGCATCGCCGTGGGCATGGCCACCAGCATCCCGCCGCACAACCTCGGCGAGGTCATCGACGCCACCATCCACCTCATCGACAACCCCGAGGCCACCCCCGACGACCTGATGGCGTTCGTGAAGGGCCCCGACTTCCCGACCGGCGGCATGATCCTCGGCCGCGCCGGCATCATGGACGCGTACCGCACGGGTCGCGGCAGCATCAAGATGCGCGCCACCGCCACCATCGAGGAGGGCAAGCGCGGCCAGATGCAGATCGTGGTCACCGAGCTGCCGTACCAGGCCAGCTGCTCGGCCATCGCCGGTCGCATCCAGGAGCTCGTCGACGCCGGCGACCTCGATGGCATCGCCGACGTCAACGACGGCTCGGCCGGTGGCAAGACCAACCTGGTCATCACGCTGAAGCGCGACGCCAACGCGAACGTGGTGCTCAACAACCTGTACAAGCTCACCCAGCTGCAGAGCAGCTTCCCGGTGAACATGGTGGCGCTCGTGCACGGCGTGCCGCGCACGCTCAACCTCGTGCAGGCGCTGCAGGGTTACGTCGAGCACCAGGTCGACGTCATCACCCGCCGCACGCAGTACCGCCTCGACAAGGCGAAGCGTCGTGAGCACATCCTCGAGGGCCGCATCAAGGCGCTCAACGTCATCGACGCGATCATCGCCCTCATCCGGGCGAGCGACGATGCGGCGGCGGCGAAGCAGGGCCTGATGGCCGAGCCGTTCGAGTTCACCGAGATCCAGGCCACCGACATCCTCGAGATGCGCCTCTCGCAGCTCACCCGCCTCAGCCGCATCGACCTCGAGACCGAGCTGGGCGACGTGCGCGCCAACATCATCGAGCTGCAGAGCATCCTCGATTCGCCCGAGAAGCTGCGTGGCGTCATCAAGACCGAGATGCTGGCCATCCGTGAGGCGTTCGCCACGCCGCGCGTGTGCAAGATCGGCCTCGACGCCGGCGACATGAGCATCGAGGACCTCACCGACGACAAGGAACTGGTCATCGTGATGACCGAGGCGCAGTACGTGAAGGCCGTGCCCGCCTCGTCGTTCAAGACCCAGAACCGTGGCGGACGCGGTGTCACCGGTGCGAAGTTGAAGGCCGACGACATCATCCGCCACGTCATCTTCACCACGGCGCACGCGTACCTGCTGTTCTTCAGCAACCGCGGTCGTGTGTACCGCCTCCGGGCCCTCGAGGTGCCCGAGCGCGAGCGTGCGGCGAAGGGCATGCCCATCGTCAACCTGCTGCCGTTGCAGCCGGGCGAGAACATCCAGGCCATCATCGACACTCGCGACTTCGCGGCCGAGCGCTACCTGTTCTTCGCCACCCGTCACGGTGTGGTGAAGAAGACCGCGTTCAACGAGTACGACAACGGCCGCCGCGACGGCCTCATCGCGCTCAACCTGCGTGACGGCGACGAGCTCGTGCGGGTCATCGAGACCAGCGGCTCGGACGACATCTTCATGGTCAGCAAGGGTGGCATGACCATCCGCTTCAACGAGAGCGAGGTGCGCCCGATGGGTCGTGCCGCCTCCGGTGTGCGTGGCATGAAGCTGAAGGCGAACGAGACCGTGGTCAGCGTCGACGTGGCGAAGGACGACACGTCCATCCTGATGATCACCGAGGCCGGCTTCGGCAAGCGGGTGCAGCTCGACAAGTTCAACGTGCAGGGCCGTGGCGGCCAGGGCGTGAAGGGCATGAAGTTCATCCGCAACAAGGGCACCGAGGTGGTGGCCGCGTTCATGGTGGGCGACGACGACGAGATCGTGGCCGTGGCCTCGGGTGGCACCACCATCCGTACGCCAGTGCGCGGCATCCGCCACATCGGTCGCGATGCCACGGGTGTCACCATCATGGGTGTGCCCGACGGTGAGGTGGTGGCCTCGGTGGCCCTCATCCTCTCCAGCGACGACGACGAGTGATCCACTGAACATTGCGCCGTACGGCGCCCTCTCGCGGCATCGGCCGCCTCACACGACAGCGATGCAGTGGAGGTGGTCGATGCGCGCGAGCGATCGGCGAGGTGATGCCGGCCAGGCCGTGGTGCTGGTGCTGGTGGTGGCCGTGATGGTGGTGCTGTGCGGGGTGGCGATGGGTCGCTTCGCCGTCCGGGTGGTGGCGGTCGAGCAGGCGCAGGTGGCGGCGGATGCCGCGGCGTTGGCCGCGGTCGACGGTGGTGGGCCGGCGGCGGCGGCCATGGCCGAGCGCAACGGCGGGCAGTTGGCGGCGTACCGCACGCGGGGTGATGCGGTGGAGGTGACGGTGGTGGTCGACGGGGCGCGAGCCACCGCACGCGCGACCCGCGCACCCTGAGCGGGCGCGTTCTCCTACACTCGCCCTGTGGACGACAGCGCTGCGCAGCCTCGCCCCCGCGCCACGGCACGGGTCGCCAAGCCCGGCGCGCCCACCGATCCGCGCACGGGCGACCGTGCGGGCACCCGCTCGCCGTCGGCCCGGCCGGTGGTGAACGCGCCGACGTCGTCGCCCGTCGGCCCGGTGCTGCCCACGAGCACGGTGGTCGACGACCCGGTGCGCGACGGCACGCCGATCGAGATCCCGGTCATCGTGCCGGCCCAGGTGGAGCCCGAGCCCGACACCGCCAAGGTCGACACGTTCGACGACCCGGTGCTGCGCACCGATGTGGTGCCGGTGCTGGTGCCCGGTGCCGACGACCACACGTCGAACCTGCCGCGTCCGCCCGAGTTCACCGACACCGACGGCACCGACGGGTTGCCGTCGTTGTTCAAGCCGCAGAAGCCGGCCCGCGCGCTGCGGCCGGTCACGTTGCCCAAGGCGCGTCGCCCGCGCGTGCGTCGTGTCACCCGTGTGGTGCGCACGGTCGACACGTGGAGCGTGTTCAAGGTGGGGCTGATGTTCAGCCTGTTCCTGTACGCGGTGCTGCTCACGGCGGGTGTGCTGCTGTGGCAGGTGGCGCAGAACACCGGCACGGTCGACAACGTGGAGCGGTTCTTCGAGACGTTCGGCTGGGAGACCTTCGAGTTGAACGGCGGGGCGATCTACCACAACGCGTGGGTCGGTGGTCTGTTCCTGGTGGTCGGGCTCACGGGTGTGTTCGTGCTGGCCGCGACGATGTTCAACCTCATCGCCGACCTGGTCGGCGGCATCCGGGTGACCGTGCTGGAGGAGGAGGTCATCGCCCGTGAGGAGCGTTCGGGTGGCTGGCACTGGCCGGGTCGGCGCACGGGTCAGCAGGTGTCGTTCGAGGACGGCGAGGTGCCGGCCGAGGATCCGCCGACCGCCGGTTGAGGGTTTTCGGTCCTGGCCGCTAGCCTGTCCAACCGACCTGGGGCTATAGCTCAGTCGGTTAGAGCGCATCCCTGATAAGGATGAGGTCACAAGTTCGATTCTTGTTAGCCCCACCACATAACACCAGGTAGACGAGTTGCAAGGCCCCCGCAAGGGGGCCTTCGTCGTTCCCAAGTCCGCGTCAGGTCCGCGCGCCGGAATTCTTTGCCGGCCAGATCGGTCGACCGTTCGTGCGGGGCAGCGTTCATCCACAGGCGGCAGCGGATGTCCGTTAGTGGGTGTGCACATTGAAATCGCGACGTGTCGGCCATCGGAGCGGCGGGCGCAGTACCGCCACTGGGATGGAAGCGTCGACGGATTGTGCTGCGCCCGTAGGGTTTCGTGCTCTGTAAGTGGGTGTGAGGGGCGTCGCCGTTTCCGTCGTTCGGGCTTTCGAGTCCCGTACTGGTGCAGCGATGTGTGACGCACGCCCTACTGCGGAGGGACGGCTCCGGTGAGCCAGCTGTCCGAGCCCGCTGTTGCGACGCCGTGCGGCCCGCCTGACTTCCTCACGTTGGATGAGGCGGCGGCGGTGTTGCGTGTCGGGCGGAGCACGGCGTACCGCGAGGCGAACGCGTTCGAGCGGTCGGGTGGCCGCACCGGCATTCCGGTGATTCGGTATGGCAAGCAGTTCCGGGTGCCGCGCTGTCGGCTCGAGGAACAGCTCGGTGGCCCGATCACGTGGCCCCTGCCGGCACCAGTCGCGGTCGAGCCGCGAGTCCCGAAGCCGCCCACGACGCGATCGTCGCGCTCGACCAAGCGACCGAAGCGCGCAGTCGCGTCTCGGTCGACCGCCCAGTTGTCGCTGGCGATCGAGTCCTGAGGCGAGCGCGATGACTGCTCCCCGAACCGCGCAACCCATTGTTGACAGACAGGTGCCCGCGGGCGGGAGGGAGTCCTCATGTTGCGCGTGACAACGCTCTATGCGGGCGCGGCTGCTGCGACTGCGAGGTACTACACGAAGTATCTGATGCAGGCGCCGGGCGAGGAGCCGGGTGTGTGGTCGGGCGCGCAGGCCGCCGGCTTGGGCCTGGCGGGTGAGGTGTCGACCGACGCGCTCGAGCAGTTGCTGACGGGTTGCGATCCACTCACCGGAGTCGCACTCGGTAACCCGCTGGTGGATCGGACGACTGCGAACGGCACGGTGATCCGGGCGGTCGCGGGGTTTGATGCGACGGTGTCGGCACCGAAGTCGTTGTCGGTGTGGTGGGCGCTCACCGGCGACGCCGGTCTGGCCGAGTGCCATGATGTCGCTGTCGCCGCGGTCGTCGACTCCCTGGAGCGCTTCGGCTCCACGACCCGTATCCGCTCAAACGGTGGGCGGTTGCATCCGGACAGCCAAGGTCTGATCGTGGCCGCCTTCCGTCAGACGACCAGCCGGTTGGATGACCCGCAGTTGCATACGCATCTGGTGATCTCGTCGAAGGTGCAGACCGACGACGGCCGCTGGCTCGCCCTCGACGCCCGTGTGTTGAAGCAGCATCAGCGGGCGTTTGGTGGTCTGTATCAGTCGGTGTTGCGTGCCGAGCTCACTCACCGTTACGGCGTTGCGTTCGCCGAAATCGTGAACGGTCAGGCGGAGATCGCCGGTGT
>JBDKJP010000062.1:0-37272 GCA_039796575.1 Actinomycetota bacterium | reverse complement strand
ACCGACTGGACCCCGCCAGCACCGAAGTTCAAAGGGAAACGTTGGCCCGTCGAGCGCACGAACTCATGGATCTCGAACTACGGGCAGATGCGCCGCAACACCGACCGCTGCGCCGAGCATCCCCACGCCCAACTCGCCCTCGTCGTCACCATCCTGATCACGGCCAAACTCATCGACCACGCCAAGAACACACCTATCCACTGAACCTCTTAAGTTCGCGGGAGGTGTGGGACGGGTGGGGTCGCGTGGCCGGGACCACCACGGCGCATGGTCTGCACCTCGGCCCAGACGAGGTTCGGCTGGTCCATGTCGAGCGAGGTCACATAGCGCACCCTCCAACCGGCTCCGACCAGGCGCCGATGGCGAACCTCGTCGGCGGCGTGCGCAGCCTCCGACGAGTGGAACTCGGCGCTGTGGGCCTCGATGGCGATCCGCAATGACGGCAGCGCAAAGTCGACGCGCGCCACGAACTGCCCCGCAGCGTCAATGACCTCGTGTTGGCGGACAAGTCCGGGAAGTCCACGCAGGATGGCCTCGAGCCGCACCTCGAGCGCACTCTCCGTCGGCAGCCCTTCCAACAGTGCCTCCGACAGCACCCGCTGCAGGACCTTCGTTCCCGACTGCCCTGGCCGGTGCAGCCGATCGATCGCCGCTTGCAACACCGTCAGGTCGCGATGGCGACGCCAGTACCACTCGAAGGCCAACATCACCTCGAACTCGGGCCTGACGCTGGCGAGGTCGCACAACGTGCGCTCGATCGTGGTGCATCGAATGCCGTCCACGATGGTGAGGTCGACCGGGTCCATCGGACCGACGTGCACGACGACGTTCTCGGCGAGCACACGCCGGGGAGCAGCGACCAGCAAGATGAGCGGACCCTCCTTCGCCCCGTCGACGGCATGGAGGGCGCCTGCCGATTCGTACGCAGCGCTTCCTGCTTCGTTGCTGCATGCGGTGGCGATCGCCAACTGCTGGCGCCACGTCGATGGGGACGATGCGACGACGAACACGTTGGGCACGGGCATTCGAAGGAACCCGGAGTTCACGAGGTGGCGGAGATCCGCCGAGTGGAGTCCGATGGCGGCGGCCTGGCGACGTGAGAACACACCGTGGCGAGAGGCCGCAAGCTCGCCAACGGCAGCCTCGTGGGCGTGCATTGGCATGCGGGCGGAACATATCCGCCAACCGCTCCCGCCCCACTCGAGCGCACGAACTTAAGTTCGCGGGATGGGGGTGGGGGTGATTCTCGTGACGGTGGTGAAGGAGACGCAGTAGAGGTCGCGGGCGGGGCCGGCAGCGGGGAACAGGACCGACTGGACGGGGCTGCCGGTGTCGACGCGGGCGAGCTCGGCACCGGTCTCGATGTCGAGCACGACCAACTGGTCGGCGTTGCGGGCGGCGTCGTGGTCGAACAGCACCAGCTCGCCCGTGTCGGGGAAGCGCAGCGGGTGCGCAGCGTGGTTCAGATCGCGACGCCACAGCGGCGAGGTGGCACCGCGCTCGTCGAACCGGAACGCGGCGACGACACCGTTGCCGCTGTCGTAACCGACCGCGATGCGCCGCTCGGCGTCGATGGCCGGCGGGTTGGCGATGAGCCCACCCGGCAAGCCGCAGATCTCGGTGAGCGACACCGCCCCGTCGTCGAGCCCGACGCGCACCATGTGCAACGGTGCGGTGTTGGTGCCGATGCCGCGGAACGAACCCGCGTAGCGCTCGCTGCCGGCCCCGTTGTCGAGGAACCATGCCGCGCCGGCGTCGATGACGGCGTCCCACCCGTAGCTCTGCCCGTCGATGGTGCGGTAGCGCGGGCGGAACGATTCGTCGAGCACCAGCGACGAGCCGGTCCAACGCACGCGGATGAGCGACGTGTCGCCCACGACGTAGACATCGTCGCCGTCGGCACTCAGTCGGGCGATCGACGGTGCGGGCAGCGTGCACCGCGCCACGACGTCGAGCGTGCCGGGCGCCAGCACCAGCAGCTCGGAATCACCGAGGCCGTCACCGTCGAGGTGACCGGGGCGGGCACCGGCGAAGTCCTTCGTGGCGAGGTGGCCGTCGGGCAGCACGACGAAGCTGTTGTACGGACGGGCTCGCGGCAGCTCGGCCGCGGCCAGCACCTCGAGCGTCGGCGACAGGCGGTGCGCGTGCCGACCGAACACGACGTACAGCGAGCCGTCGGCGTGCGCCGCGATGCCACCCGGCCACGTGGGGCCGCCGGGCAGGTCGGGCGAGCGGCGCACCACGTCGAGCGTGACGGGGTCGATCTGCTCGACCCAGGAGATCGCGTCGTCACCGCCGGTGTGGCACAGCAGGTACACCTCGCCCGGTTCCCGCACCACCACCATCGTCGACGCGATGGACAGGCGCGAGACCGCCGTGAGCGTGTCGCCAGCGGTGAGCCCGAGCCCCTGCAGCCCGTGCGGCGACTGCCGCCGGCGTGGTCCACCGTCCTCCGCGGGCCAGCAGCTGTTCCAGAGGGCGTCGTGCGGGTCGGTCACCGGTGCAACCTACATCGCACCCCTTCCCGGTAGGGTGGTCGACGCAGTGCACGGAATCCCCCACGCGCTGCGGTCGAGTGCAGCGCTTCCAGCGCACGGTTCTCCCCCTTTGCGGGAGTGTTCGCCTCCGAGGCGAGTGGCCATGCATCACACGGCCACCCTCACGAAGGAACACATCATGAACATGCCCTCCCCCTCTTCTTCTGGTCGCGCGCGGCCGAACGGTCGACGTCGCCGTCCGAGCAACGGCGGCCAGCAGGCCCGGCCGCAGCAGCGTCAGCACCAGCCCCGCCCGCACCAGCCCCGCCCCGCTGCCGACCGGTCGAATGCTCAGGCAGCCGCGAAGCCCACGGTGTCGCTCGACGACCTGGTCGCGGCGCCTGCGGTCGTGTCGCCCGACACCACGTTCGAGTCGCTGGGCGTGCCGGCGCCGATCATCCGCTCGCTCGCCGAGCGCGGCGTCACCAGCCCGTTCCCCATCCAGGCCGCCACGCTGCCCGATTCGCTCGGTGGCCGCGACGTGCTCGGCCGTGGCCGCACCGGTAGCGGCAAGACCATCGCGTTCGCCATCCCCACGGTTGCCGCGCTCGCCGCGTCGACCACGAAGCGCCGCCCCGGCGCCCCGCGTGCGCTCATCCTGGTGCCGACCCGCGAGTTGGCCAACCAGGTCAGCGAGTCGCTCTCGCCGCTCGCCACCGCGATGGGCCTGCGCGTCACCACCGTGTTCGGCGGTGTGGGCCAGCAGCCGCAGGTGAAGGCCATCAAGGCCGGCGTCGACATCGTGGTGGCCTGCCCCGGCCGCCTCGAGGACCTCATCCAGCAGCGTCACTGCTCGCTCGCCTCGGTCGAGGTCACCGTGCTCGACGAGGCCGACCACATGGCCGACCTCGGCTTCCTGCCGGTGGTGCGTCGTCTGCTCGACGCCACCCCGACCGGCGGTCAGCGTCTGCTGTTCTCCGCGACGCTCGACAACGGCATCGACGTGCTCGTGCAGCGCTACCTGGTCGACCCGGTGGTGCACTCGGTCGACCCGGCCGTCGCGCCCGTCAGCACGATGACCCACCACGTGTTCGCGGTGCAGTCGGCCGACAAGGCGACGGTGGTGAAGGAGCTCGCCGGCGGCCTCGACCGTTCGCTGCTGTTCACCCGCACCAAGCACGGTGCGAAGAAGCTCGCCAAGCAGCTCACCATGGCGGGCATCCCGGCCGTGGAGCTGCACGGCAATCTGTCGCAGAACGCCCGCGAGCGCAACCTCGAGTCGTTCGCCGACGGCAGCACGAAGGTGCTCGTCGCCACCGACATCGCGGCGCGTGGCATCCACGTCGACGAGATCGCGCTCGTCGTGCACGTCGATCCGCCGGCCGAGCACAAGGCGTACCTGCACCGCAGCGGCCGCACGGCTCGTGCGGGCTCGGAGGGCGTGGTGGTCACCATCATGACCCCCGATCAGGTGGGCGACGTGAAGTCGCTGGCACGTGCGGCGAAGATCGAGCCGACCATCACGCGCATCGCCCCGGGGCACCGGATGATCACCGAGCTCGTCGGCGAGCCCGCACCGTTGCGCAAGGTGGCACCGCAGCCGGCGTCCTCGGGCAATGCCCGACCGCAGCAGCGGGCGAAGGTCAGCCCAGCTGGAGCTCGGCCAGCAGGGCGCTCTTCGCGTCCTCGAAGTCGTCGAAGCTGATCTGCTCGTCGTCGAAACGCTGGTGCAGCGCGGCCAGCTCGGCGAGCACCACGTCCTGAGGCCGTGCGGGCGTCGACGGCGCGTCGTCGTCGGCGCTCGTGTCGGGGCCGGCCAGCTTCCGCTCGCGCTTCAGCGCCTGCTTCTCCTGCTTGGCCTTCTCACGATCACGCTTCGCACGTCCGGCGCTGCTGGCCATGGCGGTCTCCTTCGACGCGGATCCGCCGTCGGAGGTGAACCCAAGGATTTCCACCCTAGTCACCCGATGCGAGAGCGCCACCCTGCGCGTGCTTATCGTTGGGATCACGGCAGCGGAACAAGGAGCGGACTTCCCATGACGATCGACATCGATCCCGGCAGCCTCAGCATCGAACAGTGTGGCCAGGCGTTCTTGAGCGGTGAGACCTTCACCGACGAGAACTTCTTCCACGCGGTCACCACGCGCCTGCGCAACGAGGCGCCGGTGCAGTGGGTGGAGCACCCCGAGTTCAACCCGTTCTACGTGCTCACCAAGCATGCCGACATCCTCGAGGTCGAGCTGCACCACAACGAGTTCCTCAACGCGCCCCGCGCCATCCTGGGCGACAAGCGCGCCGACTCGGAGCGCGAGATGCAGGGTCACCTGGTGAAGTCGCTCGTGCAGATGGACGACCCGGAGCACCGCGACCATCGCAACCTCACCAGCGAGTGGTTCCTGCCGAAGAACCTCGCCAAGCTCGACGCCCGCTTGGCCGAGCTGGCCGAGCGGTCGGTGCAGCAGATGGTCGACGGTGGCGGCGAGATCGACTTCGCGTCGCAGGTGGCGATGCAGTACCCGCTCTACGTCATCCTTGCCATCCTCGGCCTGCCCGAGAGCGACTACCCGCGGATGCTGAAGCTCACCCAGGAGCTGTTCGGCGCCGACGACCCCGACTTCAAGCGTGACGAGGACGCCTACGCGGGCATCCTCCAGACGGTGGCCGACTTCGTGAACTACTTCGACGGCATCACCGCCGATCGCAAGGCGAACCCGACCGCCGACCTCGCGTCGGTCATCGCGAACGGTGTCATCAACGGCGAGCCGATCGGCCACAAGGAGCAGCTCGGCTACTACATCATCGCCGCGACGGCCGGCCACGACACGACGTCGAACTCGATGTCGGGCGGCATGCTCGCGCTCATCCAGCACCCCGAGCAGCTTGCCCGTCTGCAGGCCGATCCGTCGCTCATGGCGACGGCGGTCGACGAGATGATCCGTTGGACCTCGCCGGTGAAGCACTTCATGCGCACTGCCACGGTCGACTACGACATCCGCGGCACGACGGTGAAGGCCGGCCAGGACGTGCTGCTGTCGTACTGGGCTGCGAACCGCGACGAGGAGGTGTTCGCCGACCCGTTCACGTTCGACGTCGGCCGCACCCCGAACAAGCACCTCGCGTTCGGTTTCGGCGTGCACTACTGCCTCGGCGCGATGCTCGCCCGCATGGAGATGAAGGCGCTGTTCGGTGCGCTGCTGCCGCGGCTCAAGCACGTCGAGCTCGCCGGTGAGCCCACGCTGGTGCGCTCCACGTTCGTGAGCGGCCTGAAGACGCTGCCCATCCGCTACGAACTCAGCTGAGTCGTCGGCGTCGATGACCCATCCCACCCTCGTCACCCTCACGGGCACCGGGGTGCCGCACCCCGCGCCCGGACGCGCCGGCGCGGGCACGCTCGTGCGCTACGGCGACCTCCAGTTGCAGTTCGACGCCGGCCGCGGCACCACCATCCGCCTCGCCGAGGCGGGAGCCGGCGCGGTGTCGTTGTCGGCGCTGTTCCTCACGCACATCCACAGTGACCACCTCGTCGACGTGACCGACGTGGCGATGACCCGCTGGGTGCAGCAGCAGCTGCACGTCACCGGTCCGCTCACCATCGTGTGCGCCGAAGGGCTGTGCGAACGGTTCGTGCACCGCATGTTCGACGTGTGGGACGACGACATCCACGTCCGCATGGAGCACGTCGGCGCCGACCGGCCGGGCGTCGACCTGCGCACGTTCCCGCTGCCCGACGGCCCCACCACGGTGTGGACCTCATCCGACGGCGACGTGACGGTGGAGGCCATCGCGGTGCACCACGAGCCCGTCGAGGAGGCGGTCGCCTATCGCGTCACCACGCCCACGGGCGTGGTGGTGGTCTCCGGCGACACCCGCGTGTGCGACGAGGTCGGCGAGTTCTCCCGCGGCGCCGACGTGCTGGTGCACGAGGCGTGCCGGGCCACGGCGCTCGCACCGCACGTGAAGGGCACGGTGTTCGAGACCATCTTCAGCTACCACGCCGATTCCGTGGCGTTGGGCGGCATGGCCGAGCGCATCGGCGTGCCGCACCTGGTGCTCACCCACCTCATCCCGCAGCCGACCGACGACGCACAGGAAGCCGCGTTCGAGCGCGACGTCCGCAACGGCGGCTACACGGGCACGGTCACGGTGGGCCGCGACCTCACCACCGTCACCTGTCGGCCGTAGCGGCGGCTTCCACCCAGCCCCACAACGCGGCACGGCGGTCGGCGGTGTCGGACCGCGACGTCGTGGGCAGCTTGTGCAGGCCCCGCGGTCGACGGTCGAGCCAGAAGTTCCCGCTGGTCGCCGCCGGCGCCCCGGGGTCGGCGGCCAGCCACACCAGCGTGTCGGCACCCTGCAACGGTGTGCGCAGCAGCGGGCCGACCACCTTGCGGAACGTGGGCAGCGAGTCGCGCACACCGGGGGTGTCGGCCCAGCCCGGGTGCATCGCGTGGAACACGACGTCGGTCGACGGCACGCGCTCGGCCCACATCTCGTTGAGCGTGACCTGCGCTCGCTTCGCCCGTGCGTACTGCTCGGTGCCGTTGTAGTCGTCGCCCATCTGCAGGTCGTCGACACGCAGCAGTGATGCGTACATGCCGCCCGACGACATCGTGATCACGCGGCCGGGCGCGGCGACCGACAGCCGGGGCAGCAGCAGCGTGGTCATCAGGAACGGGCCGACGACCTGGCTGGCGACGGTCTGCTCGATGCCCTGTGGGGATTCGCGGCGATCGGCGGTGAGCGCGCCGGCGTTGTGCACGAGCACGTCGAGGCGTTCGTGGTCGCGAAGGATCTGTTCGCAGGCGGCGCGCACGGCGACGACGTCGCCCATGTCGGCCACCACCGCGTCGAGGCGATCGCTGCCGGTGCGTGCGGCGAGGTCGTCGCGGACGCGTTGCGTCTTCGCCGCGTCGCGACCGACGAGCACCACCGTCGCGCCGCACCGCGCCAGTTGCTCGGCCGACACCAGGCCGAGGCCCGACGTGGCACCGGTGAGCACCACCACCCGTTCGTCGAGGCGGTACCGGTCGAGCGGCGTCCAGTGGTCGACCCGTCGCCGCACGTCGTAGCCCAGGCGGGTGAAGCTCGGGAACACGGGCAGCTCGAGTGCTGCGTCCACCAGCGATGCACCGTCCATCAGTGCATTGAACGCATCAGCCGAGCGGGCGCGCCAGTCGTACGGCATCGAGCGTGGCAGCGAGGTGCGAACGCAGCAGGTCGGCGGCCTCGTCGGCCCGACCGGCCACGGCCGCAGCGGCCATCGCGCGGTGCTCGGCGGCCGCATCGCCGGCGCGGGCGGCGGAGTCGACGCGGATGATCTGGAACCGTTGCGAGTGCTCGAGGAGCTGTGCGATCTGGCCGAGCATGCGCTGGTTGGGGCATCGCGAGACGAGCGCGTGGTGGAAGCGGGTGTGCGCGTCGTGGAACGCCGAGACGGCACGGTGGCGGCGGTCGAGGGCGTCGAGCGCGTCGTCCACCTCGGTGGCGTAGTCGGGGTCGGTGCGACCGGCCTCGACCGACTGGTGGAAGGCCACCGGGTCGAGGAGCAGGCGCATCTCGTAGATCTCGGCGGCCTGCTCGACGCTGATGGGCGCCACCCGTGCGCCGCGCTGCGGTTCGATGACCACGAGACCTTCACCGGCGAGGCGCTGGAACGTCTCGCGCAGCGGCGTGGCCGACACGCCCCACTGGTCGGCGAGCCGTTCGGCGTAGAGCTTCTCGCCCGGGGCCAGTTCGCCGTGCACGATGGCGCGCCGCAGGAGACCGTCGACCCATTCGGCGCGGGTGGGAGGGGCTTCGACCTTTGCCACGGGTCCGAGAATACCCCTCTTGCGCTCCGTCCACAATCTATAGATAATGGCCGAATGTTCCGACTGCTCAACCTCGACGGCCGCGCTGCACTGCAGGCGGGCGACCACTGGCACGACCTCGCCACGCTCTCCGGCGACGACTCGCTCGCCTCCCCCATGACCGCCATCGCCCGCCACGAGGAGCTGCACGCGCTCCAGGCGGCCGCCGAGGGCCGCACGCCCGAGGGCACGGTGGCCGGCGCGACGCTGGCGGCCGCGGTGCCCACCCCGGCGAAGGTGTTCGCCATCGGCCTCAACTACCGCTCGCACGCGGCCGAGTCGGCGATGGAGCTGCCGCCGGCACCGCTCACGTTCACGAAGTTCCCGAGCTGCCTCGTCGGCCCGCACGCCGACATCGAGCTCAGTGGCGCCATGGTCGACTGGGAGGTCGAGCTCGTCGTGGTCATCGGCCGCGGCGGTCGCAACATCAGCGAGGCCGACGCATGGTCACACGTGGCCGGCCTCACGCTCGGCCAGGACGTCAGCGACCGCGCCGTGCAGCTCACCGGCAAGCCGCCGCAGTTCTCGCTCGGCAAGAGCTTCGACACGTTCGGCCCCATCGGCCCGGCCCTCGTGTCGGTCGACCAGTTCCCCGACCGTGATGCGATCGAGCTGTGGTGCGACATCGACGACCAGCGCGTGCAGCACGGCACGACCGCCGACCTCATCTTCCCCGTGGCGTACCTGGTGAGCTATCTCTCGTCGATCTGCACGCTCGAGGCCGGCGACATCATCTTCACCGGCACCCCCGACGGCGTCGGCATGGCGAGTGGCCGCTTCTTGAAGGAGGGCGAGGTCGTCCGGTCGGGCGCCGCCGTCATCGGCGAACTGGCCAACCGTTGCGTGAAGGCAGCCGGCTGATGGGTCTGCACCGTCTCCTCTCGATGCGCATCGGCGTGCCCGGCGCATCCACGCTCGGCGCGTTCTACGACGAGCTCGGCCTCACCAACGACGGCAACGGTGGCTTCACCGGCACCGAGGGCGGCGCTGTGGTGCAGGTCGACGAGCATCCGTTCCGTCGCCTGCTGGAGATCACGGCCGGCGCCGATTCGGAGGCCGACCTCGACGCCACGGCCGAGCGCCTCACCGCCCGCGGGCTGACGCCGCGGCTCGTCGACGGCGTGCTGTCGGTGGTCGATCCGGTGTCGCTCATCACCTTGCGCGTGCAGGTGGCCGAGCCGTTCACCCAGCCCGCGGTCGAGATCCCGGTCGACAACCGGCCGGGGCTGGCCGTGCGCCGCAACCGTCGAGCGCCGGGGGTGTTCCCCGCGGTGCGTCCGCCCCGTCGCCTCGGTCACCTCGTGCTCGGCACGCCCGACCTCGCGGCCACCCGCGACCTGCTCGTGGAGGGCCTCGGGTTCAAGGTCAGCGACGACATGGCGCCGATCATCTCGTTCCTTCGCTGCAGCACCGACCACCACAACGTGGCCATCGTCGAGTCGCCCGTCCCGCTGCTGCAGCACTACTCGTGGGAGTGCGACGACGTCGACCACGTCGGCCACACCGCCACCGCGCTCGTGCGCGCCGACCCGGCACGGCACTCGTGGGGCTTCGGTCGCCACTTCGTCGGTTCGAACTTCTACTGGTACCTGCGCGACCCCGCCGGTTCGTTCCTCGAGCTCTACAGCGACATGGACGTGATCGACGACGACGAGGCGTGGGAGAACGAGGGCCGCACCGTCGTGGGCTTCGAGCACGTCGCCAACTCGTGGGGCCCCGACATCCCGCTCGAGTTCATCGTGCCCACCGATCTCGAGGAACTGCAGGCCGCGTGGGCGGCGAAGGGCTGACATGAGCGACGCCACCTCCCCCGAGTTCGACGTCGTCGTCGTCGGCTTCGGCCCCGTCGGCTCCGTGCTGTCCGCGTTGCTGGCCAGGCGCGGCATCGCCGTGCTCGCGGTCGACCGCGACGTCGACCTGTTCCCGCTCCCCCGCGCCGCGCACTTCGACCAGGAGATGATGCGCGTCCTGCAGGAGCTCGACTGCGCACACCTCGTGGGCCCGGCCACCATCATCAACCCGGGGATGGACTTCCTCACCGCCGACGGCGAGGTGCTGCTGTCGATGCGCCCCGACGGCCCCACCCCGTCGGGCTGGCCGGCATCCGTGTTGTTCTTCCAGCCCGACCTCGAGCTCGTGCTGCGCGACGCCGCGCATCGCGCCGGTGCCACGGTGCGGCTCGGGTGCGCCGTCGACGCCGTGCACGACCGCGGCGACCACGTCGACGTCGAGTTCGCCGACGGCACCGCCACCACTGCGAGGTACGTGGTCGCGTGCGACGGGGCTCGCTCCACCGTGCGCAAGCAGCTCGGCATCACGATGCACGACCTCGAGTTCGAGGAGCCGTGGCTGGTGCTCGACCTCGTGCTCGACGACCCCGCGCATCGCCCGAGTGCGCTCACGCTGCAGGTGTGCGACCCGGCGCGCCCCACCACACTGGTGCCGATGCCCGAGCCGCGGTTCCGGTTCGAGTTCATGCTGCTGCCGGGCGAGGACCCCGAGGCCCTCGCCCACCCCGATCAGGTCCGCTCGATGCTGTCGAAGTGGATGGACCCCGACGTTGCCCGCGTCGAGCGCGCTGCCGTGTACACGTTCCACGGCCTCATCGCGAACGAGTGGCGGCGCGGGCGCGTGCTGCTGGCCGGCGACGCGGCGCACCAGACGCCGCCGTTCCTGGGCCAGGGCATGTGCTCGGGCGTGCGCGACGCGGCGAACCTCGCCTGGAAGCTCCGGCGCGTGCTCGACGGCTCGTCGCCCGACGAACTGCTCGACACGTACCAGGTGGAGCGCGGCCCCCAGGTGCAGCAGATCATCCAGCTCGCCGTCGACTTCGGCCGCATCATCTGCACCACCGACCACGCCGTGGCGGCGGAGCGCGACACCGGCATGCTGGCCGCACGTGCGGCGGGTGGCGGGCGCGCGGGCGCGGCAGCGATGCCGCCGCTGCCGTCCGGCCCGCTGGTGGCCGACGGTGCGGGCGCGCAGTACCAGCAGGTGGAGGTCGACGGGCAACGGCTCGACGACCTGCTCGGCGACCGGTTCGCGCTGCTCGTGCGGCACCCCGACCAGCTCACCACCGACGCAGCGCAGCGCTGGCTGGCAGCCGGGGCGGTGTCGTTCGACGCGGTGTCGTCGCCGGCCGTGGCCGAGTCGCTCGATGCCACCGGTGCCGACGCCATCGTCGTGCGCCCCGACCGCTACGTGCTGGTCGCCGCCGACGAGGTGCCGACTCCCGACGGTGCCACCACCGCGCTCCTCGGGGTCTGACCACTACCCTCGGACGCGTGCAGATGACACCACGCGAGATGTGGGAGTCCCGGTACGCCGGCGACACCTACCACTACGGCACCGAGCCCAACGACTTCCTCGCCGCCGAGGCGCACCGAATGCCGAAGGGCGCGGTGCTGTGCCTCGCCGAGGGTGAGGGCCGCAACGCGACCTGGTTGGCGGCGCAGGGCTTCGACGTGTCGAGTGTCGACCTCACCGAGTCGGGCACGGCGAAGACGTTGCAGCTCGCCGCCGACCGCGGCGTGCGGGTCGATGCCGTGACGGCCGACCTGGCCCATCACGACCTCGGCGTCGAGCGCTGGGACGGCATCGTGTCGATCTTCGCCCACATGCCACCCGCCGTGCGCGCCGATCTCCACCGTCGTGTGGTCGCGGCACTGCGCCCCGGTGGCGTGCTGGTGCTCGAGGCCTACACCCCCGATCAGATCGGCCGCGGCACCGGCGGGCCGAGCATCCCCGAGATGACCATGACGCTCGATCTGCTGCGCGCCGAGCTGGACGGGCTCGACGAGCTCCACGGCGTCGAGCTCGTGCGCACCGTGGTCGAAGGCCCCGGTCACACGGGTGAGGGTGCGGTGGTGCAGTTCATCGCCCGCAAGCCCGCCACTGGCGCCTCGGCATGAGCAGCAACGGCAAGGTGGCCGTCGTCACCGGGGCGAACCGCGGCATCGGCCTCGCCATCGCGCACGGCCTCGCACGCGAGGGTTTCCGGGTCGCGGTGGGTGCACGCGAACTGGCGGCCGCCGTCGAGGCCGCCACTGCCGTGGGCCACGACGCGTTCGCGGTGCAGCTCGACGTCACCGACGGCGAGTCGGTGCGTGCTGCGGTTGCCCAGGTGGTCGCCACCGCCGGCCGTCTCGACGTGGTGGTGAACAACGCGGGCGGGCACTACGACTCGGGCACCTCGGCGGCGGCGCTCACCGACGCCGACCTCACCGACGCGTTCGAGGTGAACACCATCGGGCCGGTGCGCCTCATCCATGAGGCCCTGCCGCACCTGCGCACGGCAGGTGGCGGCCGCATCGTCAACGTCTCCAGCCGATCGGGCACGTTCAGCGACACGTGGGCCGACGCACCCGCCTACGGCGTGTCGAAGGCGGCGCTCAACATGCTCACGCTGCAACTCGGGCGACACCTCGCCGGCACGGGCATCCTCGTGAACGCGTGCTGCCCGGGCTGGGTGCGCACGCGCATGGGCGGCGACAGCGCGCCGCGCACGGTGGAAGAAGGGGCCGACACGCCGGTGTGGCTGGCCACCCTGCCCGACGACGGCCCGTCAGGCCTGCTCTTCGCCGATCGCGCCGTCGTCGACTGGTGACTCGTCGGCCTCGGCCGGCGACGCGTCCGCGTCGTCCGGCGCCACCTCGGCCGGCGGAGGCGGTGCCCACGCGGGCGCCTCGCCGGTCTCGAGCTCGATGACCTTCGCCTTGGCCGCCTTCCAGCGCGCGTCGGCCTCCACGGTGCTGCGCCCGTCGCGCTTCGCGTCGCGCACGGCCTGGATGGCCCGATCGAGCTCGCGGCGCGCCGCCGTGAGCGCATCGGCGTGGGCACGCTGCTCGGCCTTGGTGCGGTCGGCGGCGTCCTTCGCCTGACGATCCTTCTCGCGCTGCACCTTGTCGCGTGCCTCGGACTCCTTCAGTGCGGCGGCGAACAGCTCGGCCGGGTCCTTGCCCGACGCGGTCGCCGGGGCGGCGGGTGCACCGGACGGCCGCGGCGCGGCGGACGGGGCGGTGGAGGACGGCGACTTGGGGCGGCGGCGGCTGGGCATCCCCCGCAGTCTGGCCGAGCAGCCCCCGGCCGTGTCAATGCCCAGGTCACGGCGACCGCGGGTCGCGACGTCCAATACAGTGACGCCATGCCGACCACGCCCGCAGGACTCATCGAACTCCGCAGCGACAACTGCGCCGGTGTCGCGCCGCAGGTGATGGCCGCCATCACGGCCGCGAACGAAGGCACCGCGCTCGCCTACGGCGGCGACCACTGGTCGGAGGAGCTGCACGAGGTGGTGGCCGAGGCGTTCGGGGTGCCCGATGCGCAGGTGTTCCCGGTGGTCAGCGGCACTGCGGCGAACTCGCTCGCGCTGTCGGCGATGGTGCCGCCGTGGGGCAGCGTGCTGTGCCACCAGACCTCGCACATCTACGTCAACGAGTGCGGTGCCACGTCGCTGTTCGGCGGCGGCGCCGTGATGCGCGCGCTGCCGGGCGACGACTTCAAGCTCGACCCGCAGGTGGTGGCCGACGCGCTCGCCGCCACCAACTGGGGCGACCCGCACCACTCGCAGCCGAGCGTGGTGTCGTTCACGTGCCCCACCGACTTCGGCACCGTGTACACCGCCGACGAGCTGAAGGCTGTCGTCGACGTCGCGGCCGAACGCGGGCTCAGGGCCCACCTCGACGGCGCCCGTCTCGCCAATGCCATCGCGTCGTTGCACTGCTCCCCCACGGCCATCACCCGCGACGTCGGGCTGCATGCGTTCTCGCTCGGCGCCATCAAGAACGGGGTGATGAGCACCGACGCCATCGTCAGCCTCGACCCGGCGGTGAGCGAGCAGCTGCTGTACCGCACCAAGCGCGCGGGTCACGTGGCCAGCAAGATGCGCTTCCAGTCGGCGCAGCTCATCGCCTACCTCACCGACGGCCTGTGGGTGAAGCTCGCCAAGCAGGCCAACGCCGCGATGGTCGAGCTCGCTCGAGGCGTGAAGGCGCTCGGCCTCGAACTGGTCACCGAGCCGCAGGCCAACATCGCGTTCGTGCGCATCGACGAGATCGCATGGCGCGCGTGGGCGGCAGCGGGCGTGCAGTTCTACGACATCGACACCGAGCTCATCCGGTTGGTCACCAGCTGGCAGACCACGCCCGACGACGTCACCGAAGCGCTCACCCGCCTCGAGCGAGTGCTCACGACTCGCTGAACTGCACCGCGCAGCGCTGCTCCACCCACGGCGCGACGAACTGCTGCACGAACGCCTGGTGGTCGGGGTGGTCGCGGTAGGTGACGAAGTCGTCGACCGTGTCGAACTGCGCGGTGACCGCGAAGTCGAAGTTGGTGTCGACGATGCGCACGTCCGCGCCGTACGAGTACGAGCGGATGACGGGGATCGCTCCCGGCAGCTGGGACAGTGCCGCCTCCGTCGCCGCGACGTGCGCCGCATCGAGCTCGGGCTTCCAGCGGAACATCACCACGTGTCGGATCATCCGCCGAGCGTACGCCGCGACCGGGTCAGTGGGTGAAGAGGCAGAACTCGTTGCCGTCGGGGTCGGCCATCACGCGCCACTCGAAGCCGTCGGGAAGGCGGCGCACGGCGAGCAGCGAACCGCCGAGCGCCTCGACCTGCTGCTGCGCCACGTCGAGGTCGTCCACCTCGATGTCGAGGTGGGTCTCGGTGTGCGTGCCGCGCTTGCGGTCGACCTGCTGGATGCCGAACCCCACGGCGCCCTCCGCCTGGCGCGCCAGCCACGTGATGCCGGCGTCCTGCACGGCGACCTCGGTCTGAAAGACGGCGCACCAGAACGAGATGAGCCGTTCGGGCTGCTCGGCGTTGATGATGACGGTGGTGATGCGCGGCGCCGGCATCCGGCCAGATTAGGCGTGGAGGGTCATGCCTGCAGGTGGAGCCCCTCGAGGCCACGGATGACGAAGTTCGGCTGGTACGCCGGCTCGTCGACCATCGCGAGGTCGGGGAAGCGGGCTGCCAACGCGGCGACCGACACCTCGATCTCCTGACGTGCGAGCGGCGCGCCGACGCAGAAGTGGATGCCGCCCCCGAAGCCGATGTGCGCGGTGTCGCCGCGGCCGGCGTCGAACCGGTCGGGGTCGTCGAAGCGCCGCGGGTCGCGTTCCGCCGCGCCGAACAGCATCGCGACCTCCTCGCCCACGGCCAACGGCTCGCCCGCGATCTCCACGCCGGGCTCGAGCACCCATCGCTCGAACAGCTGCAGCGGCGCGTCCCACCGCAGCATCTCCTCCACCGTGGCCCGCGCCTCCACCTCGCCGCGCACCAGCCGTCGCCACTCGTCGGGGTGCAGCATCAGCGCACGCATGCCGTTGCCGAGCGTGTTCACGGTGGCCTCGTGACCGGCCTCGAGCAGCACCATCGTGGTCGACACGATCTCGTCCTCGGTGAGGGTGTCGCCTTCGTCCTCCACGGCCACGAGCGCACTCACCAGCAGGTCGTCGGGGTTGCGCCGCTTCTCGGCGATGAGGTCCTTCGTGTAGGCGATGTACTCGGCGGCGGCAGTGTTGGCGGCGGCGCGCACCTCGTCGGTGGTGCTCAGCTCGTACATCTTCACGATCGCGTGCGACCAGTCGAGCAGCAGTTGCGTGTCGCGTCGCGGCACGCCGAGCATCGAGCAGATGACGGCCACCGAGTACGGCATCGCGTAGTCGCGCAGCAGCTCGAACGAGCCGCGTTCCTGGCACTCGTCGAGCAGTTCGGTGGAGAAGCCCTCGATCTGCGGCCGCAGGGCGGCGACGGCCCGTGGCGTGAACACCTTCGCGACCAGCCGCCGGATGCGCGTGTGGTCGGGCGGTTCGATGCACAGCAGGCTCCACGCCTCGTGCTGGTGGAAGCTGGCCCACCGCGGGTCGGGTTCGGGCTTGCCGAACTCCTCGTGCGTGTACTTGTGCGTGTACGCCCGGCCGAGCCGGCGGTCGCGCAGGGTCTCCTGCACGTCGCTGAACCGGGTGAGCGTCCACTGCCCGGTGAGCGGGTTGCGGAACCCCGGCGTGGCCTCGCGCAGCCCGTTGAGCACCGGGTACGGGTCGGCGATGAACGCCGGATCGGACGGGTCGAAGCGAGCGATCAGGTCGTCGAGGGACATGAGGGCACGGTAACGCGGGTGTACGGTCGTCCCAGGAATCAGTCCGGGGGGAACATGTCCGTCGCGTACCCGCATCTCGCAGAACCGCTGCAGCTGCGACACCTCACACTGCGCAACCGCATCGTGTTCGGCGCGCACACCGCGAACATGTCGGAGCTCGGCCTCCCGGCGGCACGGCATCTCGGCTACTACCGCGAGCGCGCCCGGGGCGGCGCCGCGATGATCGTGGTCGAGCCGGTGCCCGTGCACCCGACCGCGGTGCTCACCCGCGGCAACTTCCTGGTCGGCGACGACGCGGTGATCCCCGGCTTCCGCGCCATCACCGATGCGGTGCACGCCGAGGGTGCGGTGATCCTCCACCAGCTGTACCACGTCGGCCAGCACGGCGACTTCGACAACAGCTACCAGCCGTCGTGGTCGCCCAGCGGCCTGCCCTCGTACCACGACGCCGAGGGCAGCCACTCGATGACGGGCGCGGAGATCGAGGAGATCATCCAGAGCTTCGTCGACGCCGCGGTACGGGCGCAGCAGTGCGGGTTCGACGGCGTGGAGCTGTTCGCCGCGTACCACGCGATCATCGACCAGTTCTGGCTGCCGTGGAGCAACCGCCGCACCGACGAGTGGGGCGGTTCGCTCGAGAACCGGCTGCGGTTCGGCGCCGAGATCATGCGCCGCATCCGTGTCGCGGTGGGCGGCGAGTTCGTCATCGGGCTCGCCGTGAGCATCGACCCCACCAGCGAGGTCGCGATGAGCCTCGACGACCTGTGCGAGGTGGTGGCCTGGTACGACGAGCGGCAGTTGATGGACTACGTCACCTGCGGCACC
Organism: Actinomycetota bacterium; assembly: GCA_039796575.1. Lineage (GTDB taxonomy): Bacteria > Actinomycetota > Acidimicrobiia > Acidimicrobiales > Ilumatobacteraceae > UBA668. The sequence goes on along the minus strand of JBDKJP010000062.1, from coordinate 20,013 downwards.
GGCAGCTACTTCGACACGGACAAGATCATCCCCACGTTCCAGTACGCCGACAAGCTCGGGGTCGACTACGCCGAACGGCTGAAGGGCGTGGTCCGCCACGCCAAGGTGCAGGCCGAGAGCCACATCCGCACCCCGGAGAACGCCGACTACGTCATCGCCAGCGGCCAGGCCGACATGGTGAGCATCATCCGCGGCCAGATCGCCGACCCGTACCTCGCCGAGAAGGCCCTCTCCGGTCGGGCCGACGAGGTGCGCGGCTGCATCTCGTGCAACCAGATGTGCTGGGGGCGGCGGTACCGCGACTACTGGATCTCCTGCCTCATCAACCCGTCGGTCGGGCGCGAATGGGAGTGGGGCGGCGACACGTTCGAACGCGTCGAGACGCCGAAGAAGGTGCTCGTCGTCGGTGGTGGGCCGGCCGGGTTGGAGGCTGCACGCGTCGCGGCCGAGCGCGGCCACCGGGTGACGTTGCACGAGGCCGGGCCCGAGCTCGGCGGCCTGTTCCGCCTGGCCGGGCTCCAGCCGCGCCGATCCCAGATCACCGAGCTGATCGAGTGGTACGAGCGCGAGCTCGAACGGCTCGACGTGCAGGTGCACGTGAACAGCCCGCTGTTCGCCGACGACATCGCCGCGCTCGACGTCGACGAGGTGGTGATGGCCACCGGCTCGCAACCGAGCGGCACCGGCTTCCAACGTCAACTGCCGCTGCAGGAGGAGCTGCCCGGCGTGCACCTGCCCTCGGTGTCGAGCATCGAGGACGTGCTGTCGCACCAGGCGCGACCCGGCACCCGCGTGGTGCTGGTCGACGACACCGGCGACTGGCGCGGCGGCGGCACCGCGTGGTGGCTGGCCGAACGCGGCCACGAGGTGACCATCGTGACGTCGTTCCCGATGGTCGGCCACAACGTGCAGCGCACCAGCGGTGACTGGCGGCTGCGGGCGCGGCTCGCCGAGCTCGGCGTCACCTGGCGCACCGAGAGCGTGGTCACCGAGTGGACCGGCGAGGGCGCTCGGGTGCGTCGCTTCCTCGGCGGCCCCGAGGAGGTCATCCCCGCCGATTCGCTGGTGCTGGCCACCATCAACTCCCCCGTCACCGACGTGCTCGACGAGGTGCGCGAGCAGCGCGCCGACGTGCGGGCGGTGGGCGACGCGGTCGCTGCCCGGTTGGCCGTGCACGCCATCTACGAGGGCCGGGTCGCGGGGATGGCGCTGTGAGGCGGGACGCGGGATGACCGACCTGGTGGCGCAGGCCGAGGCGATGCTCGCCCGCGGCGGCAGGGTGCTCGGCATCGCCGGGCCGCCCGGCAGCGGCAAGAGCACGCTCGCCGACCGGCTGCTGCGCCACTTCGGGGCACGTGCGGCGCTGCTGCCGATGGACGGCTTCCACCTCGCCAACGAGGAGCTCCACCGCCTGGGTCGGGCCGGCCGCAAGGGTGCGCCCGACACGTTCGATGTCGACGGGTACGTCAACACCCTCCAGCGGGTGCGGGCGCGCGAGCACGACGTGCTCGTGCCGCGCTTCCACCGTGAGATCGAGGAGGCCGTGGCCGGCGCCATCCGCATCGCCACCGAGGTCGAACTGGTGGTCACCGAGGGCAACTACCTGTTGCTCCCGATGGGCCGCTGGGGCGACGTCGCCGAGTTGCTCGACGAGCGGTGGCTGCTGCGGCCCGACGACGCCGTGCGCCGCTCACGGCTGATCGCCCGCCACGAGTCGCACGGCCGCACCCCCACCGAGGCGCGGTCGTGGGTCGACGAGGTCGACGAGCCGAACGCCGAGCTCGTGCTCGGCCGCAGCATCCGTGCCACCTGGCAGTTCGACCCCGGCTGAGGCGACGACTCGGCGAGGTGCTGGTCGTACCCGCCGCCCTCGGTCGGGTCCGTTTCGCGCCATTTCTGGCGCACCACGGACCCACGGGCGCGAATCGCGCCATCCCTGGCGCGTTGCGGACCCGTGGGTCCGAAACCGGACGGTGCGGGCGGTCGCACCTGCACCGGCTGACGGGCTGCGCCGACGGCTGGGTCAGAGGAGCTGGCGGAGGCGACTCTCGACGTCCTCGCGGTTGAGGTAGCCGCCGCACATGTGGCGCACGCCGTGGTACGCGGCGCGACCGTGGAGGACGCGCCAGTTGTCGAACAGCATGGCCTCGCCGGGCTGGAGCACGTGACGCCACTGCATCGACGGCTCGTTGGCGATCTCGTCGAACAACCGGATCGCGTCGTAGAACGCGAGCATGTCGTCCTCGTCGAGCAGGAACGGCGCACGGTCGTAGTTGTTGAAGCTCACCTGCACGAGGCGACCGGTGTGGTCGTGACGGAAGACGGATCGGGCCGACATCAGGTGGGCACCGTCGCCGATGTACTGCCCGGGCACCGCGACGCTGCACAGCACCTCGAAGAGTTCCGGTGCCTCGGCCTCGATGCGGCGGGCAATGGCGAACCCATCGACCATGGTGCTGTCGCCGCCGGTGGCGTCGAGTTCGATGCAGTGCAGCAACTGGCAGCCGGGTGCGTCGTGGGCGTAGGTGCCGTCGGTGTGACCGCGCAGCTCGAGCGTGGTGTACGCGGTGTCGGCCTTCGACAGATCGGCCTTGAAGTCCCAGAAGCCGCCGAAGATGGTCTCGCGGATGTAGCCCACGCGGCGCAGCAGTTGCTCGGTGGCCTCCAGCGTGGGCGGCGTGCCGGTGACGATGCAGAAGCCGTACTGCAGCGTGCGGCCGAGCCACTGCGCCACTCCCGCGTCACTGCTCATGACAGCGTCGTAGGCGACGGTGGGCGTGGTGAGCGATGCGCCGTTCCACAGCGTGACCGGCACGTCGACCGCGGCGCGGGCGACGCGCGGGTAGCGGAACTTCACGAGGAAGTCGACGGGAAGCCGCGACATCGGTTCGAGCACGTCCCACGTGACCTCGAGGTGGCCGTCGACCACCTCGTACGACAGGCCGCGCATGCCCTTCGGCACGGCGGCGGTGTACAGCTGACGCTGCTGGGTCACCGGGTGCAGCGTGTCGTCGTCGTGGGCGTGATCGCGGAGCCACAGCCACGGGTAGCGGCTGACGACACCGTCGCTCCAGGTGACCTCGAGCGACGTGTCGGTGGGATGCAGCGCGGCGATGGCGACCATGCCGTCGAGCGTAGATCAGCGCCCCCGCCGGGCGACGACGGCGGTCAGCGCGGCCAGAGGGTGAAGACCACCACGACGCCGGTGCCGTCGACGACGAACCCCTCTGCGGTGTCGAGCGCGTCACCCGCGGTGAGCACCGTGCCGTCGGGCAGCACCGCCGCACCGTCGGCCACGTAGACCACGGTCACGGCACCGGCAGCATCGAGCTCCACCGGCAGCACCGACTCCCGAACGCTGGCGTCCCATCCGTCGCGCCGCCACATCAGGTTGAGGTCGACCGTGGGACCGTCGACGAGGGTGGCGTGCACTGCTGCCTCACCGGCGAACGCCTTCACGTCGCGGACGGGCCGCAACCGGTCGACGTGGTGGTCGTCGACGAAGTGCAGGTCCATGCCGGCACCGCCGAGCAGCACGAGGATGCGGCCGATACCGTCGAACGTGGAGAACGGCCCGTCGGCACTCACCTCGGCGACGGACAGCCGCCAGTCAAACGGTCCGTCGGCGGGCACGCGCACGACCTCCCGCGTGATGCCACCCCCGTTCTTCCACGGCATCGTCACCGACGCGGCGGCACGGTGGACTCGCACGTTCAGAAGCGCACCATGCACTGCCCCGGGCCGCGCACCTGCCCGCCCGCCCAAGTGACCGCCGACGGGTCGACCAGTTCGAACTCGGGGATGCGGGCGAGGAACGTCTGCAGGGCCACCCGCAGCTCGAGGCGGGCGAGGTTGCTCCCGGCGCACCGGTGGATGCCCGCACCGAACGCGACATGACGGTTGTGCTCGCGGTCGAGGATGACCTCGTCGGGACGTTCGAACTGGCGCGGGTCGCGGTTCGCGGCAGGGAGGCTCATCAGCACACGGTCGCCGGCGTGCATCGGGCAGCCCTGGAACTCCGTGTCGTGACCGACGATGCGGGCCATGGTGACCGGCGCATACGCACGCAGCAGCTCCTCGATGGCGCTGGGCCACAGCTCGGGGTCGTCGCGCAGCTGGCGGCGGTGCTCGGGATGCTGGGCCAGGTGCCACAACGACGCACCGATGCTCGACCACGTGGTGTCGACTCCGGCGACGAGCATCAGGTTGCACACGCCGATGACGTACTCCTCGGGCACGCGTTCGCCGTCGACCTCGCTCGCGAGGAGCGTGGAGATGAGGTCGTCGTCGCGCGGGTTCGCCTTGCGATCGTCGACCTGCTGCTTGAAGTAGCCGAGGATGTTGAGGCGTGACTCGAGCCGCACCTTCGGGTCGGTGAGCCCCGCCTCGAGCACGCCGCGCACCCAGCCGGTGAACGTGTCGCTCATGTCGGTGGGCACGCCCAGCATGGTGGCGATGACGCGCACGGGGATCTGCTGCGCGTAGTCGGCGGCGGCGTCAGCATGACCGTGCTCGACGAAGCCGTCGATGAGGCGGTTGCACAACTCGCGCGTCCCCTCCTCGAACTTCGCGACGGCCTGCGGCGAGAAGAACGGGAGGATGAGCCGCCGGTGCCAGTGGTGGTCGGGCGGGTCGCTGCTGATGGGCGGGGCCGCCACCCCGGCGTACGGGCCCTCGGCCTGTGCGGGCGGCGGCGCAGTGACCAGGATCTGCTGCGAGGTGAACGTGCCGTGCTCCTGCGCCACGGCGACCACGTCGGCGTACCGCGTCGGCATCCACGAGCCACCCCACCGTTCGGTGTGCGCGACCGGGCACCCCGACTCGCGGATCGTGTCCATCACCGGGAAGGGGTCGAGCACGTACGACGCCGCGAAGATGTCGTAGTCGGTGAGCGGGTCGAACCCCGGATCGGTGGCGGTCACCGCTCAGCCCTCGATGGTGATGGCGCGCTCCGGGCAGTTGCCCTCGGCACGGCGAACCTTCGCCTCGAGCTCCACCGGGATGTCGCCCTCGATGAGGACCACGGCGTTGCCGTAGTCGTCGGCCCCGAACACCTCGGGTGCCGCGATGGCACAGCTCTGATGACCGTGGCACGCGTCGGCATCGACCCGAACTCGCATGGATGTCCCCTTCGTTCTGCGCTCCCCGAGCGCTACCCCATCACCGTACCGCTGGTGACCGACTTGTCCCGGCGTCGGGAGAACGCCCCCAGGTTGATCGCGCGCCCGGTTCGCGGGCCGACGTACTGCACGGGCTCGGCGTCGTGGTCGCCGCCGGCCGCTTCGGCGTCGATGATGGCGGTCATGAACTTGCCGGACAGCGGTGCGTTCTTGAACTGGTTGCCGCTGGTCCCGCACGCCATGAAGTACCCGGGCAGGTCGCTCTTGTCGTAGATCGGCACCCAGTCGTCGGCCACGTCGTACAGCGCGGCGAGGCCGACGGGCCGGTGCGGCACGCCGAACTCGGGCACGCGACGCGCGGCGCGCATCATCGACGTCTCGAACTGCTCCACCGTCGGGTACGGATCGAAGTGGTCGGGGTCGTCCACCCAGTGCAGTTCGTCGCACTCGGGCTCGGTGCCCCCGAGCAGCCACGTGCCACCGATCTGCGGGCGGAAGTACTGGCCGATGTCGAGATCGGCCGTGGCCGGGAACCCGTCCTCGAGGCGCAGACCGACCGGCGCGTCGACGGTGAACACCTCCTGGCGCAGCGGCCGGTTGTGGATGCGCATCCCTTCGGTGACACCCGCCATGCGGTTGATGATGCTCGAGTGCGGGCCAGCGACGTTGACCACGACGGGAGCATGGAGCACGGTGCCGTCGGCGAGCGCCACGCCGGTCACCCGACCGTCGGCCTGTTCGATGCCCACGACCTCCTGGTGGAAGCGGAACTCGGCGCCGTGCTGGCGCGCTGCGAAGGCGAGGTTGCGGGCCGACAGCATCGGGTCGTCGATGAAGCCCGACTGGTACTCGTAGATCGCGGTCATCTCGTGCGGTGCGTCGTCGGCGAACGCCGGGTCGTCGATGCGCTTGGGCGGGTAGTACTGCCCGATGTCCATGCCCGGCACCTTGGCCTTGATGCCGGCAGGATCGAGCAGCTCGTACTCGATGCCGACCTCGTCCCACAGCTCCTCGATGCGCGTGGTGTTGTTGCCCGGCGTGTGGAAGATGAGCATCCCGGTGCGGATGAAGCGGGCCATGCCGTCGGGGTCGACGGTGCCGAGATGGCCCGCCCAGTCGTTCCACAGCGCCGCCGCCTCCCACGCGGTGAGCACGGCATCGACCGTCGAGTAGCTGAAGCGGATGATGGACGCGGACGAGCTCGTCGAGCCGGCCCCGGGCGCAGGGCCCTTGTCGACGACGACGACCTTGCGGCCGCTCCTCGCCAGTTCGAGGGCGACGGAGGCACCGATCACCCCGGCACCGATCACGATCGCGTCTGCACGGTCAGTCATGCGCCAACGGTACTCATTCTCGGTACACCCGTACCAGGGGACCTTGGTCCCGAGCCGACGTGCGCGTGATCAGGCGACCGCAGCGCCGAACAACTTGCCGACCAGCATCGTGACGCCCATTGCGATGGCACCGCCGATGACCACGCGGGCGATCGGGCGGCCCGGGGCGGCGCCACCGAGGCGGGCGCCGGTGTAGCCGAGCACCACCAGGCCGAGCAGTGCGACGACGATGATGGACACGATGCGGGCACCTGCCGCGGCCACGGCAGCGGCGATCAGCGGGATGGCCGCACCGACGCTGAAGGCGACCGTGGAGCTCCATGCGGCCTGGAACGGCTTCGCCAGGTCGTCGCGTTCGATGCCGAGCTCGTCGCGCAGGTGCGCGCCGAGCGCGTCGTGCTCGGTGAGCTGCACGGCGACCTCGCGAGCGAGCTCCGCGGTGAGGCCCTTCGACTGGTAGATGCCGGTGAGCTCCTCGAGCTCGTGGTCGGCCTGGTGCTCGAGCTCCCAGGTCTCCTTCGCGATGTCGCTGCGTTCGCTGTCGCGCTGCGAGCTGACCGAGACGTACTCGCCGAGGCCCATCGACACCGCGCCTGCCACCAGACCCGCCATGCCCGCGGTGAGGATGGCCGAGCGGTCGGCGTCGGCCGCCGCCACACCCAGCAGCAGCGCGGCGGTGGAGATGATGCCGTCGTTGGCACCCAGCACCATGGCCCGCAGCCAACCGACGCGGTGGACCGAGTGACCTTCGCTGTGACGCATGAAGGCAGGCTACCGACGCGGAGCAGGCGCCCAGCTGTGGAGCACGTGGTAGTAGTTCGCCCGCTCGTACACCTGCGGGTCCGGCACGTTCTCGCGGCTCACGCTGCCGCGCAGCTCGTCGACCGAGTCGTACTCGCGCTCGTGCATCCAGTCGCGCATGAAGCGCTCCATCGCCTGCAGGTGCTCGGGACCGTGGCGCAGCAGCGCACTCGTGGTCATCACCACGTCGGCGCCCACCAGCAGCAGCTTCAGCGCATCGGCACCGTCGTGCACACCCGTCGTCGCGGCGAGCGAGCACTGCAGCGCACCGCGCAGGTTGGCGATCCAGTGCAGCGGCAGACGGCTCTCGCTCGACGAGCTGAGCGTGAGTCGCGGCACCACCGACAGGTGATCGAGGTCGATGTCGGGCTGGTACAACCGGTTGAACAGCACGAGGCCGTCGGCGCCCGCCGCCTGCAGGCGCACCGCGAAGTTGCCGAGCGCGGTGAACCACGGGCCGATCTTCACGGCCAACGGCACGCTGACCTCGGCACGCACCTCCTCCACCAGCTCGACGTACCGCCGCTCGATGTCGGCCGACGTGACCTCCGGATCGACCACGACGTCGTAGAGGTTCAGCTCGATGGCCGCGGCGCCGGCGTCGGCGAGATGCTTCGCGTACCGCACCCAGCCACCGGGGCTGGTGCCGTTGAGGCTGGCGATGACCGGGATCGACAGGCGCTCGCACGCCTGCTCGACCAGGCCGAGGTGGCGCGCCGGCCCCACCTCGCCGAGTGGCAGGTCGGGCAGGTAGCTCGTGGCCTCGCCGTGCATGTCAGCACCGTGCTCGGCGGCGAACGAGGCGGCGAACGACTCGTGCTCGATCTGCTCCTCGAACAGCGAGGGCAGCACCACCGCACCGGCGCCGGCCTGCTCGAGGCGCTCCCACATCGACGGGTCGCCGGTGAGCGGGCCCGCCGAGGCGACGAGCGGGCTGCGGAGCTCGAGCCCGAGGTAACGCGTCGTGAGATCGGTCATTGCCCGTCCTCGCTGTCGGCGATGGTGGTGTCGGACGCATGGCCGGGTGCGCTGCGCTGCACGTCGGCGAGTTGACGGTAGTACTCGTAGCGGGTGGCCACGTCCGTGCGGGCGAGGTCGACCAACTCCTTCGAGCGGTCGGGGTTCGATCGGGCCAGCATCCCGAACCTCGCTTCGCTCGATGCGAACTCGGCGTAGTCGACCGACGGTTCCGCGCTGTCGAGCTGGAACGGGTGGGCATCGCCCTCGCCGGACGGGCGGTAGCGGTACAGCGGCCAGTGACCGCTCTGCACCGCCAACTTCTGCTGCGTCATCGAACGGCTCATCTCGAAGCCGTGGGCGATGCAGGTGCTGTACGCGATGACCAGCGACACGCCAGGCCATGCCTCCGCCTCGAGCAACGCCTTCACGGTCTGCACGTCGCTGGCACCGAGCGCCACCCTGGCCACGTACACGTCGCCGTAGGTCATGGCCTCGAGGCCGAGGTCCTTCTTCATGATGCCCTTGCCGCCGGCGGCGAACTTCGCGACGGCACCTCGCGGCGTGGCCTTCGACGCCTGACCGCCGGTGTTCGAGTACACCTCGGTGTCGAGCACCAGGATGTTCACGTTGCGGCCGCTCCCGAGCACGTGGTCGAGACCGCCGGCACCGATGTCGTACGCCCAGCCGTCGCCGCCCACGATCCACACGCTCTTGCGCACCAGCGTGCCGGCGAGGTCGAGCAGGCGACGCGCATCGGCGTCGTCGAGGTCGCGCAGCGCGGCACGGAGCGCATCGACCCGGACGCGCTGCTCACGGATGGGCACCTCGCCGTTGTCGTCGACGCCGTCGAGGAGCGACGCGAGCGCATCGGCGCCCATCGCCGACTCGAGCTGCGGCCGCAACCGCTCGACGAGACCGAGCGCGGTGCGGCGCTGCGCCTCGAACCCGAGACGGATGCCGAGACCGAACTCGGCGTTGTCCTCGAACAGGCTGTTCGCCCACGCCGGGCCGCGACCGTCGTCGTCGACGGCGTACGGGGTGGTGGGCAGGTTGCCGCCGTAGATGCTGCTGCAGCCCGTGGCGTTGGCGATGAGCGTGTGGTCGCCGAACAGCTGCGTGAGCAGCTTCAGGTACGGCGTCTCACCGCAACCGGCGCACGCACCGGAGAACTCGAACAGCGGGCGACGCAGCTGGCTGGTCTTCACCGAAGCAGGGTCCCACTGCGCCGGATCGGCCGACTCGACACGCAGGAACGCGTCCCACGCCACGCACTCCTCGTCGAGGTGCTCGCCGATGGGCTGCATGTTGATGCTCTTGCGCTTCACCGAGGACTTGTCGTGCGCCGGGCAGGCCTGCACGCATACGCCACAACCGGTGCAGTCGTCGGGCGCCACCTGGATGGTGAGCTTCATGCCCGGGACCTCGCGGCTGCGGAAGTCCTTCGTCTTGATCTCGACACCCACCGACTCGAGCTCCGCCGGTTCGTAGACCTTCATGCGGATGGCCGCGTGCGGGCACACGATGGCGCACTTGCCGCAGTCGATGCACAGGTCGGGCTCCCAGATCGGGATCTCGGTCGCGATGGTGCGCTTCTCCCACTGCGACGTCGCCGTGGCGAACGCGCCGTCGGGCGGCAGCGCGCTCACGGGCAGCAGATCGCCTTCGCCGGCGAGCATGCGCGCGGTGACGCGCTGCACGAAGTCGGGCGCCTCGGCCGGCACTGCGGGGCGACGGTGACGGGTGGACGTGATCGACGCACCGAGCGGCAGTTCGTGAAGGTGCGCCAGCGACTGGTCGACCGCGGCGATGTTGCGCTCGACCACCACGTCGCCACGGGCGCCGTACGACTTCTTGATGGCGTCCTTCAGCTCGCGCAGCGCCTCCTCCTGCGGCAGCACACCCGACAGGTAGAAGAAGCAGGTCTGCATCACCGTGTTGATGCGGCCACCGAGGCCCGCACCGCGAGCCACCGACGCCGCGTCGATGGTGAACACGCGCACGCCCTTGTCGAGCATCTGCTGCTGCACGTCGGCGGACAGCCGGTCCCACACCTGGTCGGCCGGGTACGGCGCGTTCAGCAGCACCGTGGCGCCAGGTGCTGCGACACCGAGCACGTCGAGCGTCTCGAGCAGGTTCCACTGGTGCACGCCGACGAACGTCGCCTGGTCGATGAGGTAGCTGCTGTCGATGGGCTGCTCGTCGACGCGCACATGGCTCACCGTGGTGCTGCCCGACTTCTTCGAGTCGTAGACGAAGTAGGCCTGCACGCTCATGTCGGTGTTGCCACCGATGATCTTCGCCGTGTTCTTGTTGGCGCCCACCGTGCCGTCGCTGCCGAGGCCGTAGAACACCGCACGTACCTTCGCGTGGTCGGTGCGGAACGTCGGGTCCCAGACGAGGGACGTGTTGCTCACGTCGTCGACGATGCCGATGGTGAACGGGTTCTTCGGCGCATCGGCGAGCGCCTCGTCGAACACGGCCTTCACCATCGCCGGCGTGAACTCCTTGCTGCTCAAGCCGTAACGGCCGCCGATGACCCGCGGACGAACCCCGTCGACCCACGCATCGGCCTCGCTGTGCCACATCGCCGAGAGCACGTCGAGGTGCAGCGGCTCGAACGGGGCGCCGGGCTCCTTGCAGCGGTCGAGCACCACCACGGTGCGCACCGACGGCGGCAGGGCCCCCAGCAGCTCACGCGTGGGGAACGGCCGGTACAACCGCAACGCCAGCACGCCGACGCGCTCGCCCGCGGCATTCATCGCGTCGACCGCTTCACGCACGGCGCCGGCACCCGAGCCCATGACCACGATCACACGGTCGGCATCGGGGGTACCGTGGTAGTCGACCAGGTGGTACTGGCGGCCGGTGAGGCCGGCGAAGCGATCCATCGCCTCCTGCACCGCGGCAGGCACAGCGGCATGGAACGGTGTGCACGCCTCACGCGCCTGGAAGAACACGTCGGGGTTCTGCGCACTGCCGCGCAGCACGGGACGATCGGGGTCGAGGCCGCGCAGACGGTGCTCGCTGATGCGGTCGTCGCTCACCATCGCGCGCAGCACGTCGGCGTCGGGGACGCGCACCGTGTTGAGCTCGTGGCTGGTGCGGAAGCCGTCGAAGAAGTGCAGCACCGGCACCCGCGTCTCGAGCGTGACCGCGTGCGCGACGGCCGCCATGTCGGCGGCCTCCTGCACACCGCCGGCGCACAGCATGGTGAAGCCCGTGCTGCGCGCGGCCATCACGTCGCTGTGGTCGCCGAAGATGCTGAGCGCGTGCGTCGCGACGGAACGCGCCGCGACGTGGATGACGGTCGGGGTGAGCTCACCCGCGATCTTGAACATCTCGGGCAGCATCAGCAGCAGGCCCTGGCTGGCGGTGAAGGTGGTGGCCATCGCACCCCGCAACACGGCTCCGTGGAGCGCGCCGGCGGCGCCGGCCTCGCTCTGCATCTCGATGACGTCGGGCACGGCGCCCCAGAGGTTGACGTGCCCGCGGGCACTCCACTGGTCGGCGTGCTCGCCCATCGAGGAAGCGGGCGTGATGGGGTAAATGGCGATCACCTCGGAGACGAGGTGCGCCACTGCGGCGACCGCCTCGTTGGCGTCGACGATCTCGGGGTTCACGAGAGCACCCTATGGACGCTGCAGACGAGGTCACAAGGGCCTTTCGGCCCGCGTAGCGTGGTGCCATGACCACCCCCCAGCCCGGCATCTTCGCCCAGGGTGCGCGCTCGCACCGCCATCTCGAGCTCGACCTCCGACCCGGCACCACCCCTGCGGCGGCGCTCACCGCGCTGCAGGGGCTGCGCCAGCCGTCGGTCACCGCGGGCGGCGCCAACATCGTGGTCGGCTTCGCGCCGTCGCTGTGGCGGGCGCTCGCTCCGGCCGCCACGCCGGCGCTGCTCGACGAGTTCCCCACCGTGGCCGGCATGCCCACCACGCAGCACGACCTGTGGGTGTGGTGCCACGGCGCCGGCCAGGACGAGTTGCTCGACGTGGTCCTGGCCGTCCGCGACCTGCTCGACCCCGTCGCGGTCGTCGCCGAGGAGGTGCTCGGGTTCGTGTACCACGACAGCCGCGACCTCACCGGCTTCATCGACGGCACCGAGAACCCCGGTGTCGAGGAGGCCCACGAGGTGGCGCTCGTGGCCGACGGCGCGGGTGCCGGTGGCACGTTCGCCGTCACGCAGCGGTGGGTGCACCACCTCGACCGGTGGCGGGCGCTCGAGGTGGCCGAGCAGGAGCGCATCATCGGCCGCACCAAGCCCGACAGCGTGGAGCTCGACGACGACGTCCAGCCCGCCGACTCGCACGTCAGCCGCATGGTAGTCGAGGGCGACGACGGCGAGGAGCTGGCCATCTACCGTCGCAGCGTCCCGTACGGCACGGCCACCGAGCACGGCCTCCACTTCGTCGCGTTCAGCGCCGAACCGTCGCGCTTCACCATCATGTTCGAGCGCATGTTCGGCGTGGGCGACGGCGTGCACGACCGCATCACGGAGTTCAGCACGCCCGTCACCGGTGCCGCGTGGTGGGTGCCGTCGCTGGAGTCGCTGGGCGACGTGCTCGCCTGATCCGGGCGAAGGTCCCTAGCCCGTGCGGCGGGCTGCGGAGCACCATGGGCGTCCGGGAGGGGTGAGTCGTGAGCAGTCCGTACCTCAGCCAGAACGACACCATCATGTGGATGGTCGAGGCCGATCCACTGCTGCGCAGCACCATCCTCGGGGTCATCGTGCTCGAGTCGGTGCCCGAGTGGGAGCGTCTGCGCGCACGCATGGAGCGCGTCACCCATCAGGTCCCGGCGCTGCGCGAGAAGGTGGTGCCCGTGCCGCTGCACCCCACCACGCTGCAGTGGGTGCACGACCACGACTTCGACCTGTCGTACCACCTCCGTCGCATCCGGCTCGCCGACGGCAGCGGCCTGCAGGACCTGCTCGACTGGGCCCGCACCCAGGCGATGGGCGGCTTCGACTCGGCACGCCCGTTGTGGGAGTTCACGCTCGTCGAAGGGCTCGACGACGGACGCGCCGCGCTGGTGTTGAAGGCGCACCACGTCGTCACCGACGGCATCGGTGCCGTGCAACTCGCGGCACACCTGTTCGACTTCGAGCCGAGCCCTGCGCCGGGCGCACCGCCGCTCCCCCGCACGGCGCCGCGGGCGAGCACCGTGTCCATCCTGCGCGACGTCGTCGCGCACGACGTGGCGGGAACGGTGGAGTTCGCGCGACATCAACTCGCGTCTGTGGTGCCCAACCTGTTGCACGCGGTGCGTCACCCGTCGTCCGCCGCTGCCGAGGTGGTGGAGACCGCACGATCGGTCGGCCGCTTCCTCGCGCCGGCCACGTCGCCGAAGTCGCCGGTGATGGTGGGCCGCATGCTGTCGACCAACTTCCGCGTGCTCGAGGTGCCGATGGACGCGCTGCACGACGCAGCGCGCACCGCCGGCGGCCGACTCAACGACGGCTTCCTGGCCGGAATCACCGCCGGCCTGCACCGCTACCACGCACTCCACGGCCACGACGTCGAGGAGTTGCGCGTCGCCATGCCCATCAGCCAGCGCGGTGCCGAGCACGAGGAGGGCGGCAACCACATCTCGGTGGTGCGGTTCGTGGTGCCCGTCGACATCAGCACCGCCGCGGCCAGGGTCGCCGCGATGCACGACGTGGTCGAGTCCATCCGCAACGAACGAGCGCTGCACCACACCGAGACCATCGCCGGGTTCCTCAACCTGATGCCGCGCGGCGTGGTGGGGGCGATGCTGAAGGGCGTCGACTTCCTCGCCAGCAACGTGCCCGGTGTGCCGATGCCGATGTGGCTGGAGGGCAGCAAGGTCGAGCGCTTCTTCCCGTTCGGGCCCACCGCCGGCTCGGCGGTCAACGTGACGCTGATGTCGTACGACGGCACGTGCTGCATCGGGGTCAACGCCGACGCCGCCGCGGTGCCCGATCCCGACGAGCTCCTCCGCTGCCTCGCCGACGGGTTCGACGAGGTGTGCGCCGCCGTCTGAACCGGGTCGCCCGGCCCGTGCATCGGTGAGTACCGTCGCGGCATGCCCCAGGCGTTCCTGCACCCCTTTGCCAAGCCCACCCGTGAGTCGTTCACCCGCATCGTGCGGGGCGAGGGCGCCCTGCTGTGGGACGCCGACGGCCGCCAGTTCGTCGACGGCATGGCCAGCCTCTGGTACTGCGCCATCGGCCACGGCCGCAAGGAGATGGCCGACGCCATCGCGGCACAGGTGAGCACGCTCGAGGCGTACAGCTGCTTCGACCCGTTCACCACCGGCCCGGCCGAGGAGCTGGCCGAGGTGCTCCGCGGCATCGCACCGATGCCCGACTCGCGCATCTTCTTCACCGGCTCCGGCAGCGAGTCCATCGACACCGCGATGAAGCTCGCCCGCATCGCACACGTGCAGGCCGGTCAGGGCCACCGCAAGCTCATCATCAGCCGAGTGCGCGGCTACCACGGCACCGCGTACGGCGGCACCAGCGCGCAGGGCATCGCCCCCAACCGGCAGGACTTCGGCCCGTTCGTCGACGACGTGGTGCAGGTGCCCGCCGACGACGTCGAGGCGCTCGCGTCGCTGATGGCCGACCGTGGCAACGAGGTGGCCGCGGTCATCGTCGAGCCCGTGCAGGGCGCCGGCGGCATCTTCCCCGCCACCGAGGGCTACCTCGAGAGCGTGCGCCGCCTGTGCGACCAGCACGGCGCCTACCTCGTGTTCGACGAGGTCATCACCGGCTACGGCCGTCTCGGCAGCTGGTTCGCCGCGCACCACTACGGCGTCACCCCCGACCTGGTCACGTTCGCGAAGGCGGTCACGTCGGGCTACCAGCCGCTCGGTGGCGTGTTCGTCGGCCCTGCGCCACGGGCCGCGCTCGAGAGCGACCCCGACTTCTTCCTCCGTCACGGCTTCACCTACTCGGGTCACGCGACGGCGTGCGCTGCGGCGCTCACCAACCTGGAGATCATGCGCCGCGAGGGCCTGGTCGAGCGGGCGCTGAACGTCGGTGGTCGCCTCGAGGCCGGCCTGCGTGCGCTCGCCGACGACGGGTCGATCGACCACGTGCGCGGCCTCGGCGCGATGTGGGCCGCTGGTCTCCACCCCGACCAGCACGCGATGCAGCTCCGCGACCACATGCTCGACCAGGGCGGCGTCGTGTGTCGTGCCCTCAACGCCGATTCGCTGCTGTTCTGCCCGCCCCTCGTCACCACCGACGAGCAGGTCGACCAGATCGTCGATTCGGTCGCCGCCGCCGTCAACGCCCACCGCTGACCCCGACCCCCTCAGTTCCCTCGCCGAGGTCACGCCGAATCCACCATTTTGGTGGCCGCCCCGCGACCTCGTCGTCCGAAGCGCGTCGCGGACGGTGGCCACCACGTACGCCGGGTCGTCGAGCACGTCGATGGTGGTGAACTCCCGGTGGCGAACCCCCTGCCGGTCGAGCGCGTTGCGGCGCCTCGAATCCTTCTGCCGATCTCGGTCGGATGTGTGACCGATCCGGCCCGAGACCTCCACCACCAGTTCGGCCCGAGGGAAGTGGAAGTCGACCCGCATCGCTCGCTTCGATTCACGAGCGAAGGCCACCTGCACCTCGGGCCGAGGAAGGCCGGCGTGCCGCATCAACCGGAGGAAGCGCCGCTCCAGGAACGACTCACCGCCGGCATCGAGCAACACCTCGCGCAGCAACCTGGATCCACGCACGCCGGCCCGCTCGGGATCAGCGACACGACGACGGAGCGCCACCAGCGAGAGCGACCTCCGCCTGACGCCACTGTCGATGGCCGATTCGAGACGGCGCACGGCAACGCCCTGCGCCGCCATGTCGGTGACCGTGCGCGCCACCGAGGTGACCCGCACCCCATCCACGCGGATCAAGTCCTTCGGCCGCCAGTCGTCGGTGGTGTGGAGCACGACGCCGACGATCGAACGACGGCGACGGGGCACCACGAACTCGACGGTGTCGCCGTGTTCGAACCCGTCGAGGCCCCACCACCGCGCCGCGGTCACCCCTGCCGCCGCAGCGTGCGGCCCCAGCCACATCGCCGTCGCACGCACCCGCATCTCCCAGGTGAGCGGCGTCGCAGCGTGACGCCACACCGACGGGTGAATCGGCACCCAGGTGCCGTCGGCGACCCGGCGACACCACTGCCGCGAGGTCATCCCCACCTTCCTCAACGCCGTCCGGTTCACCAACCAGTGCTGCCGTTCCGCCAAGGCCAACAGATCGCGATCAACGTCCTTCACACCCTCACTGGGTACGGCGAGACCGGGCGATCGGCAGAAGACCTGGCGACGTCGCGGCGAATCCACCGAGACGGTGGAATCAGCGCGACGTCACGAGCGGCTGCGGGCCTGGGTGAGGTCGCGGCGAATCCACCGGACCGGTGGATTCGTCGCGACGTCGGGGGTGGGTGAGAGCATCGGGGGCGGAACACGAGGGGGAGACATGGGCGCACTCGACGGACAACACGTACTGGTCACCGGCGGATCGAGCGGCATCGGCAAGGCCTGCGCGCAGCGCTACCGGGCCGAGGGTGCCACGGTGTACGTGGCCGACATCCGGCCGCAGTCGAGCGACGAGATCCAGCTCGACGTGAGCGACTCGGCAGCGTGGGCGGCGCTCATCGAGTCGCTGCCGCCGCTCGACATGGTGCACCTCAACGCCGGCATCACCACGCCCGGCCGTGCGCTGAACGACCAGCCGCTCGCACCGCTCGAGGACGTCACCGACGACGGCTACCGCGCCATCGTGGGCGTGAACCTCGACGGCGTGTTCTTCGGCGCACGTGCGGTGCTGCCCGGAATGGTGGCCCGCGGCTCGGGTCACGTGCTGGTGACCGCCTCGATGGCGGGCATCGGCGGCATGCCCGGCGACATCGCCTACACCGCCACCAAGCACGCCGTGGTGGGCCTGGTGAAGTCGCTCGGCGCGACGCTCGAACGCGGCGGCAACCCCGGCGTGTACGTGAGCGCCATCTGCCCCGGCTTCGTCGACACGCCGCTCGTGTCGGGCGAGGCGCAGGAGTTCATCACGGCGATGGGCATGCCCGTCATCGAGCCTGCCCGCGTGGCCGAGGCCGCGATGCGTGCGCTCGACGAGAAGGCGAACGGTTCGCAGTGGATCGTGTGGGGTGACATCATCCGCATGCACGAGCAGACCCCGCTGGACCTGTCGTGACCGCGGCGACGTTCAACCCGTTCGACCCCGACTTCCGGGCGAACCCGTACCCCTTCTACGACGCGTTGCGCACCGACGACCCGGTGCACGTGTCGCCGTTCGGCTTCACCGTGCTCACCCGCTACGACGACGTGGCGCGCACGTTGCGCGGCGGCGAGTTCGCCCGCGACATCGAGGCCAACGTGACCGAACGACCCGACGACCCGCGCCGCGCCCGCCGCGACCGGCAGCGCAAGCGCATCGAGGAGGGCACCGCGGCCAAGAGCATCCTCAACCTCGACCCGCCCGACCACACCCGCCTGCGTCGCCTCGTGTCGCAGGCGTTCACACCGACGGCCATCGAACGGTTGCGGCCGCGGGTGCAGCAGCTGGTCGACGACGTGCTCGACACCGCTGCCGAGCGCGGCGAGATGGAGCTGGTGGAGGACCTCGCATTCCCCGTGCCGTTCCAGGTGATCAGCGACCTGCTCGACATCCCCACCGACCACAGCGACGACGTGCGCGCGTGGTCGCAGGTGCTCACGGCAGGCCTCGAGCCGACGGTCGACGAGGCCACGCTCGATCAGGCCGAGGCGGCCGGGCTGCAGATGGGCGAGTACCTCACCGACATCATCGAGCACCGCCGCGCCCACCCCGGCGACGACCTGCTCTCGGCGCTCATCGCCGTCGAGGAGGCGGGCGACCGCCTCTCCCCCGCCGAGCTGCGCACGTTCGTGATCCTGCTCTACGTGGCCGGTCACGAGACCACGGTGAACCTCATCGGCAACGGCACGCTGGCCCTGCTGCGCCACCCCGACGAGCTGCGCCGCTGGGCGGCCGACCCGTCGCTCGACACCAACGCCATCGACGAGCTCCTCCGCTACGACGGCCCCGTGCAGCAGACGGTGCGCGTCCCGACGGTCGACGTCACCTACGACGGCGCCGACGGGTCACCGATCGTGGTGCCGAAGGGCTCACTGGTGATGACCGTGCTCGGCGCGGCCAGCCACGACCCCGGCGTGTTCGACGACCCACACGCACTGCGCCTCGATCGCCCGAACGCGAACCGCCACCTCGGCTTCGCGGCCGGCGTGCACTACTGCCTCGGTGCGTCGCTCGCGAAGCTCGAGGCGTCGACGGCCATCACATCGCTCATCCGCCGGTTCCCCGACGTGCAGCTCGCGGGCGAACCGGGCTGGCGCGACCGGCTCACCATCCGCGGCGTGGACCACCTGCCGCTGCAGCTGCGCTGAGCCTCAGTCGTTGGCGAGGAGGTGGATGAGGCTGCTGGTGTCCCAGCGGCGTCCGCCACGAGCGATGACCTGCGCGTAGAACTGGTCGATGAGTGCGGTGACCGGCAGGCGCGCACCGTTGCGATCGGCCTCGTCGAGCACGATGCCGAGGTCCTTGCGCATCCACTCGACGGCGAAACCGAAGTCGAACTCGCCCTTCACCATCGTGTGCCCGCGGTTCTCGAGCTGCCAGCTCTGCGCGGCGCCGTACTTGATGACCTCGGTGACCTGCTCGGGGTCGAGCCCGGCACGCATCGCGAAGTTGAGGCCCTCGGCCAGACCCTGCACGATGCCGGCGATGAGGATCTGGTTGACCATCTTCGTCAGCTGGCCGGCGCCGGCCTTGCCCATCAGCGCCGTGGCCTTCGCGTACGACGCCATCACCGGCTGCGACAGGCGGTAGAACGCCTCGTCGTCGGCGCCGCACATGATGGTGAGCTGCCCGTTCTCGGCGCCCGCCTGACCGCCCGACACCGGCGCGTCGACGAAGCCGACGCCGAACTCGTTGGCGGCCTCGGCGAGCTCCTTCGCCACCTCGGCCGACGCGGTGGTGTGGTCGACGAGCACTGCGCCCGCCTCGGCGCCGGCGAGCGCGCCATCGGGGCCGTAGACCACTTCGCGCACGTCGTTGTCGTTGCCGACGCACATGAACACGAACTCGGCGCCCTCCGCCGCCTCCTTGGGCGTGGGGGCGGCACGGTTGCCGTACAGGGCCACCCAGGCCAGCGCCTTCTCGGGGGTGCGGTTGTAGACGGTGACCTTGTGGCCGGCCGCGGCCAGGTGCCGGGCCATCGGTGCGCCCATCACGCCCAGACCCAGGAATGCGACATTGCTCATGGTGACAGTCTGGCCGGTCACGAAGGCACGATCGGACAGCGTGCGCCAGACTGGCCGGATGATCGATCACCTCGTGCTCGCCACCCCCGACGTCGCCGCCACCGCGGCCACGATCGCCGACGACTGGGGCCTCGCGCTCACGCCCGGCGGGGCCCACGTGGGGCGCGGCACGCGCAACGAGCTCACCGGGCTGGGTGGCGCCACGTACCTGGAGGTGGTGGGTCCCGACGCCCAACAGCCCGACCCGCCCTTCCCCCGTCCGTTCGGCGTCGACGACCTCACAGAGGCGGCGCTGGTGGCGTGGTGCGCACGCCCGACACGATCGATCGACGAGGTGGTGGCGCGCTGCGCCGCGCTCGGCATCGACCTGGGTGCCGCGGCGGCGATGTCGAGAGCCCGTCCCGACGGTGTGCTGCTGGAGTGGCGCCTCACGATGCCGCTGCTGGGCCATCCGCACGACGGCACGGCCCCGTTCCTGCTCGACTGGCTGGCATCGCCACATCCGGCCGAGTCGC
>JBDKJP010000061.1:0-86120 GCA_039796575.1 Actinomycetota bacterium | reverse complement strand
TCACCTTCATCGAAATCACCTTCCGGCCCATGGTCGATCACTCGACCACGAACACCCTCAGGTGTCACCCATGCTCCGCGACATCAACTGTCACCCATGCTGCGAGATCGCACACCGAGGAATTCCCGGTACGGCCATGACATGAACGTCAGGAGGGGGTGGGGGTTGGGGTGGTCCAGGCGGCGCGGCGCAGGCGCGCCCGGCGGCCGGTGAGCACCGCGAAGCCGAGCACCACGCCGATGCCGGCGAGGTCGATGAGCACGCACGCCACCACGTACCAGCCGGCGTAGGCGACGGTACGGAGGCCGTCGGCCTCGAGCGAGCGGTACAGGCTGAAGCTCACCCATCCCATCAAGGCCAACGCGGCACCCGCGAGCAGTGCGCGCGACGGCGGACGATCGGCGTCGCTCGCGATGCCGTGCCGGTACGGGTGGGCGACGTCGCTCCACACCAGCACCGCGTGCCCGGCGGCGAACCAGGCCATCGCCACGGCATACGCGCCCAACGTGTCGCTCGGTCGGTGCCATCCGGTGGCCAGCACCGCGGTGCCGAACGCGGTGGCCAGCAGCGCGGCCAACACGGTGACCACCTTGCGCCACCGTGACGTGCTCACCATCACCATCCCGAGCGACAGCACCATGCCGATGGTGGCATGGCCGCTCGGGTAGCTGTTGTTGGCGATGCCCTGCACGTCGTCGAACGTCGGACGGGTGAGCAGGTACAGCTTCAGCACCTCCGTGGCGACCACCGCGCCCGACATGCAGACGCCGACCACGAACACCAGCCGCAGCCGACGCTGCGCGAGCGCAGCCAGCACGATGGCGCCACCGAGCACGAACAGCGACGTCTCGGTGACCACCCGTAGCATGTTCTCGAGCCGCCTCGTGGCCTGGGCGGAGACAGCGGCGCGGCCCTCGAACGCGAGGTCGTCGATCTCCTGACCCCAGCGGGTGCGCACGAACACCACGTAGAACACGGCGACCAGCACGGCCGAGACGGCATTGATGACGATCGACGTCCGGATGAGACGGCGCTCGGCGGCGTGGTCGGCGGTCAGCACGGCCGTCAGGCTAAGGGACGCGGGGCGTACGCTTGCCGCCGATGTCCGCCCGCACTCCTCACCTCACCGCGAAGCTGCAGGGCTTCGGCACCACCATCTTCGCCGAGATGTCGCAGCTTGCTGTCGCCACCGGCAGCGTGAACCTGGGCCAGGGCTTCCCCGACGTCGACGGCCCGCGCGAGGTGCTCGACGCGGCCATCGCCGCCATCAACGGCGGCCTCAACCAGTACCCGCCCGGCCCGGGCATGCCCGTGCTCCGCGGGGCCATCGCCCGCCACCAGACGCGGTTCTACGGGCTCCACTACGACCCCGACAGCGAGATCCTCGTCACCGCCGGCGCCACCGAGGCGCTGGCCGGCGCGCTGCTGGCACTGCTCGACACCGGCGACGAGGTGGTCACGCTCGAGCCGATGTTCGACAGCTATGCGCCGTGCATCTCGATGGCCGGTGCGGTCACGAAGCCCGTCACGCTCCGCCCGCCGCACTACGGCATCGACCCCGACGCGCTGCGCGCCGCCATCACGCCGAAGACGAAGCTCATCCTGTTCAACACCCCGCACAACCCGACGGGCCGTGTCTTCACCCGCGAGGAGGTGCAGCTGGTGGCCGACCTGGCCATCGAGCACGACCTGCTGGTCATCACCGACGAGGTCTACGAGCACCTCGTGTTCGACGGCGCGGAGCACGTGGCCCTGGCGTCGCTGCCCGGGATGCGCGAGCGCACCCTGGTGGTCTCGAGTGGCGGCAAGACCTTCAACACCACGGGCTGGAAGATCGGCTGGATCTGCGGCCCGGCGGCCGTGGTGGGGGCGGTCCGCACCGCCAAGCAGTTCCTCACCTACGTGAACGGCGGCCCGTTCCAGCCGGCCATCGCGGCCGGCCTCGACCTGTCCGACCAGTTCTACGCCGATCTCGCCGCCGACCTGCAGGCCAAGCGCGACCGGTTGATGCCCGGTCTGTTGCGCGCCGGCTTCGAGGTGTTCCCCACCGCGAGCACGTACTTCGTCACGGTCGACATCCGCCCGCTGCAGCCCGACGGTGATGGCATGGCGTTCTGCCGTGCGCTGCCGCACCGGGTGGGTGTGGTGGCCATCCCGACCGAGGTGCTGTACCAGAACAAGCACGAGGGCCGGCACCTGGTGCGGTTCGCGTTCTGCAAGAAGCTGGAGGTGCTCGACGAAGCCGTCGAACGCCTCCAACGTCTGAGCTGAGGTCCCTGCTGAAGCGGTTCAGACGGGCGAGATAGTGACTATCCGCTGCGCAACAATGGGGACAAAGGCGAGCGTGTCGACCCGCGAGTTGTGACGAATCCTGTGTGACCGTTCAGCGTCGATCGGGGAGGAAGCGGAACCGATCGCGCACCTCGGCCACCTTCGCCGGCTCGACGTCGGCGAACAGGATGGTCTCGCCCTGCGAGCCGGTGGCGAGCAGCTCGCCGAGCGGGTCGACGATGCGACTGTCGCCCACGTAGCGCAGCCCGCCACCGTCGCCGACGCGGTTGCATCCCACCACGTAGGCCTGGTTCTCGATGGCCCGCGCCTGCAGCAGCGCCATCCAGTGCTGACGCCGCGGCTCGGGCCAGTTGGCCGGCACGAGGTACAGGTCGGTGGTGGTGGCCAGCCCCCAGAACTCGTCGGCGAAGCGGAGGTCATAGCACACGAACGGGCTGATTCTCACGCCTTCGATGGTGACCTGCACGAGCCGTTCACCGGCCCGGAAGTGGGCGTCCTCACCACCGAAGGTGAACGGGTGGATCTTGTGGTAGCGGTGCACCGTGCCGTCGGGGCCCGCCAGCACGAAGCTGTTGGCCGGACGACGGTCGGCGGGGTCGCTGTCCGCGGGGATCTCGGGGCAACTGCCGCACACCCACACGCCGTGCTGCACCGCCTGTTCCTGCAGGAACTGCGACGACGGGCCACCCTCGGGCTCGCCGAGCCCCGGGTCGTCGACTGCGAAGCCGGTGGAGAACGTCTCGGTGAGCTGCACCAGGTGGGCGCCGCCGGCGGCCGCCGCCGCGATCATTGGTGCCAATCGACGGAAGTTCGCTGCACGGTCGTTCCAAATGATGTCGTGCTGCACTGCGGCCACTCGCATGTTCTGATAGTAGTCCGCCTGAGCAAAACGGCGTAGGGTGACCTCGATGCAGGAACTACGGACGGAACCTCGTCAGCGGCGCAGCCAGCAGTCCATCGACGCCATCCTCGATGCCGCCGAGCAGCTCATCGCGGAGCAGGGCCAGGTCGGGTTCACCGCCAACGAGCTCGCGGCCGCAGCCGGCATGTCCATCGGCCGCGTGTACTACTGGTTCCCCGACATCCCCGCCGTGGTCACCGCGCTCGTCGAGCGCAGCGCGGTGCGCATGGCGCAGGTGTTCGGTTCGTCGGTGCAGTCCGCCCACGCCACCACCACGCCGCTGCTGTTGCAGCGGGCCATCCGCCACATGTGCGTGTACGTGGAGGAGAACCCTGCGGCCGTCGCGCTGTGCCTCACCGGTGGCAACGACGGTCCCGGCCGGGTCATGAACGAACGCCTCGTCGAGTTCGCCACCGCACTGGTGCGCGACCGCGTGCCCGGCATCCCCGAGCACGAGACCGAGATCGTGGCCCGCACGTCGGTGGGCATCACCCTCGGCATGCTCAACGGCTACAACCAGGTGGCCGTCGAGTTCCGGCCGTACATCGAGCAGGAGCTCGTGTACGTGTTGTCGGCGTACCTGTACGCCCGCTTCCCACCGCCCGACGACTTCACCTGGACCTCGCCCGAACGCTCCGTGCAGCCGTCGCGCCCGTCGCGTCGCGACTTCACCGAGTCGGGCCGCGTGTGGCCCGCGCTCGCCCCCGACCAGCCGAGCTGATCGCACGCGGCGCTCAGTCGAGCCGCCACTCCATCAGGCACACCGTCTTGGCGCCTCCGTCGGTGTCCTGCTGCCCCACCTCACGGAAGCCGACGCGCTCGTGGAACGCCAGCGACGTCGCGTTCGGCGGCCGCAGGTTCACCTCGCACAGCACCACCGGCCGCCGCCCCGCCATGGCGTCGCGCACCGCGGCGTAGAAGCCCCGTCCCACCCCGAAGCGGCGGAAGTCGTGGTGCACCGCGATGCGATCGAGGTAGCAGAAGTCGCCGTACCGCGCGCTGAACCACGCGTAGTTGAGGCTCTCGTAGTCGAGCCCCGGCCCGAACGTCCAGCAGAACCCGGCGAACGCGCCGTCGACCTCGGCCACCAGGGCCAGCTCGGCCATTGCGGTGAGGCGGGCGACCGCATCGGCGTCGAGCTCGTTCACCTCCGGGACGTTCGCGTTGTTGAGCGCGAGCACGTCGGCCAGGTCGGCGGGGGTGTAGGGGCGGATCAGCACGTCCGCCGAGACTACCCACGCGGTGCGGCGTAGCCTTTCCCCATGCTGTTCCGCCAGAAGACCGAGATGGTGTCGCCCGCCGACGCGTTGCCGGGCCGCACCGACCAGACCATGCCGGTGCCCGAACGCCACTTCGTGCTCGACGCACCGCTCACCGGCCCGTGGCCCGAGGGCATGCAGACCGCCGTGTTCGGCCTCGGCTGCTTCTGGGGTGCCGAGCGCAAGTTCTGGCAGACGCCCGGCGTGTACTCCACCGCGGTGGGGTACGCCGGCGGTTACACGCCGAACGCCACCTACGAGGAGGCGTGCAGCGGTCGCACCGGTCACGCCGAAGTGGTGCTGGTGGTGTTCGACCCGGCGAAGGTCACCTACGAGCAGTTGCTGCGCGTGTTCTGGGAAAACCACGATCCCACGCAGGGCATGCGCCAGGGCAACGACCTCGGCACCCAGTACCGCAGCGCGGCGTACACCACCGACCCGTCGCAGGAACCGCTGCTGCGCGCCAGCCTGGCCGCGTACCAGGAGCGCCTGCGCGCCGCCGGCTACGGCGACATCACCACCGAGGTCGCTCCGCTCACCGAGTTCTTCTACGCCGAGCCGTACCACCAGCAGTACCTGGCGAAGAACCCCAACGGCTACTGCGGCATCGGCGGCACGGGCGTCAGCTGCCCCATCGGCCTCACCGCGTAGCGAGCCACTCCGCCAGCGCAGCGCGCAGGTCGTCGAGGTTCCGCACCAGACGGTCCACCGAGCACTCCATCATCAGGTTCACCACTTCGTGGGGGAACCGCATCCGCCAGTCGGTGTGCAGACCGATGATGTACTTGCCCTTCGCGTACGCGTACCCGAGCTCCCAGGCGGTGCCGTCGTCGGTGAGCACGCCGTTGAGGTTCGCCACCACCACGTCGGCCTCGTCGATGCCGCGCTTGTCGTTCTCGAAGATGGCGCGCACGTTGAACTCGTCCTTCGGCGGGTTGTCGCGGTGCGGCAGGAACGTCACGAACCCGGCGTCGGCGACGAGTTGGTCGACCTTCTCGATCCACCACCGCTCGCCCTCGTCGAACAGCGGGCCGGCCACGTAGGCGCGGGGTGTGGTGGTCATCGGTTCCATCCCTTCTCACGGATCTCGTCGCCGTCGGCGTCGAGCGGTCGGCCCTGCCAGCGCAGCAGACCCGGTGTGGCACTGAGCTTCGCGATGAGGCCCTGCATCGGTGTGCCCTCGACCGACACGATGGCCTCGCGTGCCGCGTAGTGCGGATCGGCGGCGATCTCGGCCATGTCGAGCACCGGCCCGATGGCCGCGTCGACCTCCCCGAACGCGGCGATCACCTCGTCGCGCGTGCGCTGCGCGCAGAAGTCGGCCATCACCGCCTCGAGCTCGGCGCGGTGCGCCATGCGGTCGGCGAAGGTGGTGAAGCGCGGGTCGTCGGCCACACCGAGCAGCTGCAGCAGTCGCGCCGCCACGCTGTCGGCCGACGCGGAGAGCCCCACCCACTTCCCGTCGGTGCAGCGGTAGGTGCCGCGCGGCACCGTGTACGGCAGCCCGGCGCCGAGCCGTTGTTGCTGCTCGCCGGTGAGCGCGAACAGCGACACGAGCGGGCTCATGAAGTGGAACATGCTCTCCAGCAGGCTCACGTCGACCACCTGGCCGACGCCGCTGTGCAACGCCACCATCGTGGCGAACGCCGCAACCAGCCCGGTCAGCTCGTCGGTGAGCGCGATGGGCGGCAGCAGCGGTTGGCCGTCGGGCTCACCGCTGATGGACGCGAGCCCCGACATGCTCTCGGCGATGGTGGCGAACCCGGGCCGCCCTGCGTACGGGCCGGTCTGCCCGAAGCCGGTGACGCGGGTGATGACCAGCGCGGGGTTCGTGGCGTGCAGCACGTCGGGCCCGATGCCCAGCCGCTCCAGCGTGCCGGGACGGAAGTTCTCAACCAGCACGTCGGCCTCGTCGACCAGCCGCCGGAACACGGCCAGGCCGTCGGTGTCCTTCAGGTCGAGCGCAATGGTCCGCTTGTTGCGGTTCACCATCTTCCACCACAACCCGGTGCCGTCGCGCGGGTCGCGCCATGCGAGGTTGCGCAGGCTGTCGCCACCGTCGGGCCGTTCCACCTTGATGACGTCGGCGCCGAAGTCGGCCAGGTAGCGCGCGCAGTTCGGCCCCGCCAGCACCGTGGCGAGGTCGACGACGCGCAGACCGGAGAGCGGCGGGTTCGACACGACGACGGTCGGGCTCAGCCGAGGACGTTGAAGTCGGCCGGCAACGATGCGCGGCCCGTGAGCGCGAGGACCAGCGTGACCGGCGACGCGAGCGAGGAGAGCACCGAGACGATGACCGCGGACGTGTCGGGGTGGAGCGACGCCGGCTGACCGGTGGCGCGCTGCAGGTCGAGCGTGTGCACGCCGAGCTCCACCACGCGCGTGGCGAGGTACTCGATGAGCGTGATCTGCCCGGCGAACGTGTTCACCGCCTCGTCGTCGGCGGTGCCGGCCACGAGCGCCAGCGTGTGCGCCACGGTGACCTCGGCCTCGCCGATCGGATCGATGAGCTGCCGTGCGGCCTGCCGGGCGCGCGACGCCACCCCCTGGTGCACGCCGGCGTCGGAGAGCGCGGTCTGGTAGTACTCGGCCGCGTCGGCCAGCACCCGGTCGACCGTGGGCTGCGCGGCCAGGTAGCCGTCGATGGTGATGAACGCGCGCAGGGTGTGCGCGGCCAGCTCGCGGGTGGTCCAGTCGCCCAGCGCGCCGGGTCGGTCCCAGTACTCGGGCCCGACGCCGCGCAACGTGTCGAGGAAGGTGGCGGCGCCCTCGGCGAAGGCGGCTCTCACCGCAGCGGGATGTTGCAGCATCGGTCCTCCAGTGTGCCCAGGGCGTACGTCTCGTAGTCGACGCCGAAGTCGGCATACAGGTGGCGGCAACGCTCGCTCCACGCGAGTGCGGCGGGGTCGCTGATGCGGTGGACCACCTGCATCACCCCAGTCTCGTACACGCGGTACTCCGCCCACGTGCCCGGGAAGTCCTTCACGCACCCGATCTCGATGGACGGCACACCCGACCGGGTCATCCGCCGCACGCGGTGCCGGTGCGTGTGCCCGGCCGTGAAGCCGATGATGGTGCGGCGCTGCGCGACCACCGCGTCGAGCGCGTCGCTCGCGTCGGGGTGCAGACCGAAGTAGCCCTCGGAGCGATGGTCGTCGGCGCCACCCGCGATCCACTGCTGATGGTGACCCATCGCCAGCACCGGCACGGCGCTCGCCGACGCCATGTCGGCCAGCCACTCGAGCTGCTCGGGCAGGAGGCGACCGGTGGTCTGCTCGGGGATGGTGGTGTCGAGCAGTGCGATGGCCAGGCCCGGCACGTCGATCCACTGGTCGCCGGCGTAGCCGGTCTGCCCCTGGTAGGCGTCGTGGTTGCCGCGCACCACGTGCAAGCGGTCGCCGAACGCGGTGCGGTAGCACTCCTCGAACGCCGCCCATTCCTCGGGCCGGCCGTCCTGTGACAGGTCGCCCTTCACGACGACGACGGTGGGGTCGAGCTCGAGCATCTCGGCGACGGCGCCGCGGTTCATCACCTCGGGGTACGGCTCCTCGCCGGGCAGCGCGCGTTGGATGGGGCCCTCGGTGTGGTCGCCCACCCGACCGGCCTCGACCTCGCCGAAGTGCACGTCGTTCACGGTGGTGAACCGGCACAGCAACGCACCGTCGGGTCGGGGCAGCGTGGTGAACGGGATGCCGGCGTGCTCGTACGTGGTGGCGGGCTGCAGGTCGTGAAGGCGCGTGACCGCGGTGCCCTCGTGGAACACGGCGAGGTCGTCGGCGACGGTGGTGAGGTCGATGGTCATCGCACCTTCACCACGACGGTCTTGGCGATCATGTCGTGCCACGTCTGCTTGCGCTGGTCCCACAGCGGCCACAGGAATCCGAGGTAGCAGGGGAGCGACGACAGGTACGACGCGGCGCGGCGGCCGAAGATGCGCCACGGGCCCACCCCTTCGCCGGTGCGTGCATCGACGATGCGGATGCCCACCGCCCGTTGCCCCGGGCTGCCACCCCGTGCGGCCATCATGCAGTACAGGAGCAGGAAGCCGATGATGCCGGCGACGATGAGGATGAGCCCCACCGCCGCGGTGGCGTCGGTGGGCTCCGTGCACCGCACGATGCCGTCCGGGCTGAAGCACGCGGCGTCCTGCTGCGGGCCGAACTGCAGGTACAGGAAGCCCGGCATGTACAGCGCCGCGCCCACCGCCCCGTCGAGCACGAACGCGCCTGCGCGTCGCCACCAACCCGAGTAGACGAACAGCGGTCGCGAGTCGGCGTACGGGATGTAGCCGGGCGGCACCGACAGCGCGCCGGGGAAGGGCGGCGGGGGAGGCGGAGGTGGCGGCAGCGGACGGCCACCCTGCGGCGCGAACGGCACGTCGCCCGTCGGCTCGATCGGTGTGGAGCGCGGCGCGAACGGGTCGGGGAAGTCGCTCATTCGACGATCACCATCGTGTGCGCCACCTTGTCGTGCCAGGTTCGCCCGTCGGGGTCCCACAGCATCCACAGGTAGCCGAGGAACAGGATGCTCGACACCAGGTTCGCGAACAGCGTGCGACCGACGGCGCGGGCGAAACCGATCGGCTCACCGGTCTGGTCGTCGACGACGCGCAGGTTGCGCACCGACCGACCCCACGTGCGACCCGTGCGGCCGAGCTGCGCGCAGTAGAAGCCCAGCACCACCAACGCACCGGCCGCGATGACCACGATGCCGAGGAACAGCAGCGGGCCGTTCACCTCGTCGGCCGTGCAGGTGTCGTCGCCCGTGAAGCAGTCGTTCGCGCCGACGCCCCCGATGCCGAGCCCGGCGATCAGGAACGCGCTGAAACACAGCCCGTACAGCACCCGGTCGATGAACCAGGCCGCGAACCGTGCCCCGAAGCCCGCCCGTCTCGGTGCCTCGTCGGAGAGATCGTCGTGCGGTGCGATGCTCAGGCCTTGATGACGACGGAGTGGACGATCTTGTCGTGCCAGGTCTGCTTCTCGGCGTCCCACAGCATCCACAGGTAGTTGAGCAGGCACAGCTGACCGAGGATCTGCTCGAGCACCGTACGGCCGAACGCGAGGCCGAAACCGAGCGGCGAACCGTCCTGCTCGCGCACCACCTTCACGCCGACGATCTTGCGACCCCAGGTCTGACCGGTCCTGCCGAGTGCCCGCAGATAGACGATCGCGACCACGACGATGCCCAGGAACAGGATCCCGATGCCACCGGCCAGGAGCCCGCCCTTGATCTGCCCGTCGGCACAGCTCATCGTGAACTCGTTGTCCGTGGTGGACTTGTCGCAGTCGGCGAACGCCCCGACGAACATGATGGCGCCCGGGATGATGAACGCCGACGCGAGCAGACCGTAGAGCAGGCTGTCGAGGATGTGACCGCCGAGCCGCGCACCGAAGCTCGCCCGGTTCGCGACCGAGGTGTTGACGTACCCGCCGGCACCACCCATCGGGGCGGTCGGGGGCGGCGGAGGAGGCGGAGGCATGGCGCTCATGGTGCGAACCGTAGTCCGTCACCCGTGGCGGTCGGTGGAAACGCTCGGTTTCAGCGGAACGGGCGGTCGCGGCGCGCCGGCAGCGGCTTCGCCCACCACCGTGCGCTGAACCGCCACGTCGGGTTGCGCAGCGGGTTCTCATCGTCGGCCGCGATGACCGGCTTCGGCCACAACGCCTCGACGGCCGCGACGATGGCCACGGCCTCCTCGGCCGTCGGCACCGGCGAGATCTCGGTGTGCTCGGTGCTCACAGCGGCACGTTGCCGTGCTTGCGGCGCGGCAGTTCCTCGCGCTTCGTGCGGAGCATGCGCAGGCCCTGCACGATCTTCTGACGGGTCTCGGCCGGGTCGATGACGTCGTCGACGTAGCCACGCTCGGCCGCGTTGTACGGGTTGGCGTACTTGTCGGTGTACTCGGCCACGAGCTCGGCGCGCCGTGCCACCGGATCGGCGGCCTGCTGCAACTCGCGGCGGTACACGATCTCGACCGCACCCTGCGGGCCCATCACGGCCAGCTCGGCGGTGGGCCACGCGTACGCCAGGTCGGCGCCGATGGACTTCGAGTTCATCACCACGTACGCACCGCCGTAGGCCTTGCGGGTGATGATCTGGATGCGCGGCACCGTGGCCTCGCAGTACGCGTAGAGCAGCTTCGCGCCGTGACGGATGATGCCGCCGTACTCCTGGTCGACGCCGGGCAGGAAGCCGGGGACGTCGACGAACGTGAGCAGCGGGATGTTGAACGCGTCGCAGGTGCGCACGAAGCGTGCGGCCTTCTCGGAGCTCTCGATGTCGAGCACGCCGGCGAGCATCATCGGCTGGTTGCCCACGATGCCGACGGGCTGGCCGTCGATGCGACTGAAGCCGCACACGATGCTCTTCGCCCAGTGCGGGAAGTACTCGAAGAACTCGCCGTCGTCGACGACCTCCTTGATGACCTTCTTCATGTCGTACGGCTGGTTCGGCGACGCCGGCAGGATGGTCTGCAGCGCGGGGCACAGGCGGTCGGGGTCGTCGCCGGTGTCGACGCCCGGTGCTTCCTCGAGGTTGTTGCTCGGGAGGAAGCTGAGCAGGAACCGCACGTCGTCGAGGCAGCTCTTCTCGTCGGCCGACACGAACGTGGCCACGCCGCTCTTGCTGGCGTGGCTCATCGCGCCGCCCAGCTCCTCGAGCGTGACCTCCTCACCCGTCACGGTCTTCACCACGTCGGGGCCGGTGATGAACATGTGGCTGGTCTCGCGCACCATGAAGATGAAGTCGGTCATGGCCGGGCTGTACACGGCACCGCCGGCGCACGGGCCGAGGATGACCGAGATCTGCGGCACGACACCGCTCGACAGCACGTTGCGGTAGAAGATGCCGCCGTAGCTGGCCAGGCTGACCACACCCTCCTGGATGCGGGCGCCGGCGCCGTCGTTGAGGCCCACCACCGGGGCACCCACCTTCAGCGCGAGGTCCATCAGCTTGTGGATCTTCTCGGCGAACACCTCGCCCAGCGCGCCACCGAACACGGTGAAGTCCTGGCTGAACACGAACACCTTGCGACCGTCGACCGTGCCCCACCCGGTGATCACGCCGTCGGTGTAGGGGCGCTCCTCCAGCCCGGCCGCGTGGGCGCGGTGGCGGGCGAGCAGATCGAGCTCCTGGAAGCTGCCCGGATCGAGGAAGTACTCGATGCGCTCGCGGGCCAGCATCTTGCCCTTCTCGTGCTGGCGCTCGACCGAACGCGGCGAACCGGCGTGGTAGGCCTGCTCACGGCGGTTGCGCAGGTCGTCGAGCTTCTCGGCCATGGGATTCGAGGTCACGGGAAGCAAACCTAGTTGCCCCGGACGGGTGCGGTCACATGGGTGCGCCAACTCCCTCGATCCGACTCGGGCAAGATGGTCGTGATGACACTGCCGCTCTCACCACCCCTCGCCCCGATGCTGGCCAAGCTGATGGACGCCATCCCCGAGGGCGACGACTGGCTGTACGAACCGAAGTGGGACGGCTTCCGCTGCATCGTGTTCCGCGACGGCGACCACATCGAGCTCGCCAGCCGCAACGAGCGCCCGTTCACCCGCTACTTCCCCGAGCTCCTCGAGCCGATGCTGCGCGACCTGCCACAGCGGTGCGTGATCGACGGCGAGATCGTGCTGCCCGCGCTCGACGACACCGGGCTCGACTTCGACGCGCTGTTGCAACGCATCCACCCCGCCGAGTCGCGCGTGCGTCGCCTCGCTGCCGAGACCCCTGCGTCGTTCGTCGCGTTCGACCTCCTCGCCCTCGACGACCGGTCGCTGCTCGACACGCCGCTGCGCGAGCGGGTCGAACTGCTGCACGCCGCGCTCGCCGGCGCATCGGCGCCCATCCACCTCTGCCCCACCACCTCCGACCCGGCGGTCGCGCACCGGTGGTTCACCGAGTTCGAGGGGGCGGGCCTCGACGGCGTCATCGCCAAACGGCTCGGCGACCCGTACACGCCCGACAAGCGCACGCTCGTGAAGGTGAAGCACCGCCGCACCGCCGACTGCGTCATCGCCGGCTACCGCATCCACAAGGACGGCAAGGGCGTCGGCTCGCTGCTGCTCGGCCTGTACGACGCCGACGGCGGCCTCCACCACGTGGGCGTCACCGCCTCGTTCACCGCGAAGCGTCGCGGCGAACTGCTCACCGAGCTCGAGCCCTACACGCACGACGCGATGGCCGCGCACCCGTGGCGCGAATGGGCCGAGGCGGCCCAACCACAGGAGGGCGACGCCGCGCAACGCATGCCCGGCGGCACCAGCCGATGGAGCGCCGGCAAGGACCACAGCTGGGTGCCGCTGCGCATCGAGCTCGTCGCCGAGGTCACGTTCGGCCAGCTGCAGGAGGGCCGCTTCCGGCACGGCAGCACGTTCGTGCGCTGGCGGCCCGACCGCGAGCCGCGCTCGTGCACCTACGACCAGCTCGAGGTGGCCGCGCCGGTGCCGTTCAGCCGCCTGGTGTCGCCCGGCAGCTGATCAGCCGCTCGTGGCGAGCGTGGTGGTGGTGCTCGACGTCGACGAGGGCACGTCCTCGCCGACGTAGACGTCGTTGCGCTGCACCTCGACGCCGTCGATCTTCACCACCACGGTCCAGGTGCCCACCGCATTGAGCGTGAACCCGTCGCTCTGCTCGAGCTCGGCCACGCCGGCGCCGGTGAGCGGGATGGGGCTGATGATCATGCCCGGCGCGGGAGAACCGGCCGGCGGCAGGAACTCCACCGTCAACGCACCCAGCCCGGTGGTGGGTGTGACGACCTCGATGCGGACGTCGTTGGTGCCGAACCGCTCGGTGAACGCGACGCGCACGTCGGCGTTCATCGCGGCGTTCTGGAACGTGTGCGGCGGCTGCAACTGCAGGTTCGACTCGTTGCTCGCGGCCAGACCTGGCGGCGACAGCGCGAGCAACCACGACGTGAGCGCGAGCACCACGATGCCGATGAGCGCCTCGATGCCGAGCGCACGCCGCAGTCGTGTGGCCAACGGCGCGGTCATCACGTCGCTGCGGCTGACGCGTTGGGTGATGAACTGCCGCGCGGCCACGCCGACGAACACCATCACCGACACCATCAGCGTCTTCACGATCAGCACCAGGCCGTGGCTGCTGCCGAGCTCGCCACGATCGAGGCGGAACAGCAGGATGGCACCGGTGACGACCGTCGCCCACAGCGCCGGCGTGGCGAGGCGTGCGAACCCACGCACCGCGTGCACGAGATCTTCGTCGCCGGGACCGGCCAGCACGACACGGGTGAGCAGCAGCAGGCCGCCCAGCCACACCGCCATCGCGACGCCGTGCACCGCGCCCGCGGCCCATTCGATGAGGCCGAACTCGTCGCGGCTGAACGCCAGCGTGACCACGGCGAGACCGGCGGGACCGAGTGCCATCACCTGGGTGGTGGTGTCGATCGCCCGCTCGGGGCGCATCACCACGTAGGCCGCGCCGGCCACCAGCAGCAGGCGCAGCAGCGCGGCCTTGCCGGAGGTGGTGTCGAGCAGGTCGCCCCAACTGGTGGGGATGAGGGTGGAACCCAGCCCGTCGCCCGACTGGTCGGCGGCCAGCGCTGCCACGTTCAGGTAGGTGCCCACCAGCGCGATGCCCCACGCCGTGCGCAGGTAGCGCACCGTGAGGATGTACTCCACACCCTCGGGCCACGCCACCGCGATGACGACCAGCGCGCCGAACAGCATCGCGAGGCCGAGCATGCTGATGAGGCGGAACAGGCCGAGCGGGCCGGCGCTGCTGGCGGACTCGGTGCCGCTCTCGCCGTCGACCGAGTCGGGGACGGTGGTGGCGACCGTGGTGGTGGTGGCCCCGGCGACGGTGGAGCCCGTGCCCGCCACGGTGGTGGTGGTGGCCGGCGACGTGGTGATGACCGTGTCGTTCACGATGGTGAACGAGAAGCTACCGCTGCCCGCGGGCTGCAGGTTCGTGTCGGTGACCCGCCAGCTCACGTTGCACACGCCCTTCGGTGCGGGCGAGGTGATGGTGACCGAGACCGTGACCTGGTCGGCCAGGGGCACCGCGTCGGAGACCGACTGGGGCACGCCCGGGTCGCCGCAGGTCATGGTGACCTGCGGGCTGGGGCCGACCGGCTGGGCGAACACCAGCGTGAGGGCGGCGGGCGACACGTCGACCGTGGCGTCGGCGCTCGGCGTGCTGCTGGTGAGCGTGTTGTCGACGGCCGACACCGGGGACGCCCATGCGCCGGTGACCAGTGCTGTGGTGAGCAGCGCGAGGCACCAACGGAGCGCAGAGCGGGGGGTCGTCCGGGTCGAATTCATCAAGGTGACCCAACGCTAGCCACCTCGACCGGGTCAGGGGGGACCAGCCCCTGCTCGTGCCGGTCGTGTCGCACCCCCTGGGTAGAGTCGCAGCGATGGCCACGCAGTCGCTCTACCGCCGCTACCGACCCCGCCGCTTCAGTGAGGTGAAGGGCCAGGAGCACGTCGTGCGCGCCCTGCGCAACGCCGTCATCAACCACCGCGAAGGCCAGGCCTACCTGTTCTCCGGCCCGCGTGGCACGGGCAAGACCACGTCGGCGCGCATCCTGGCCAAGGTGCTCAACTGCGAACGCCCGGTCGACGGCGAGCCGTGCTGCGAGTGCGATTCGTGCCTCGCGGTCGAGCGCGGCACCAGTTACGACGTGCACGAGCTCGACGCGGCCAGCAACAACGGCGTCGACGCGATGCGCGACCTCATCGAGAAGGCGTCGCTCGGCACCCCCGGCCGCCACAAGGTGTACATCCTCGACGAGGTGCACATGCTGTCGAAGGCCGCCGAGGCCGCGCTGCTGAAGACCCTCGAGGAGCCGCCGCCGCACGTCGTGTTCGTGCTGGCCACCACCGATCCGCAGAAGGTGTCCGACACCATCCGCAGCCGCACCCAGCACCTCCAGTTCCACCTCCTGCCCATGGACGTCATGGAGGACCACATCCGCTGGCTCGCCGCCGACGCGGGCATCGAGCTCGACGACGGCGCGCTGCAGTCGGTGCTCCGCCAGGGTGGCGGCTCGGCGCGCGACACCGTGTCGGCGCTCGAGCTGGTGTCGGCCAGCGGTGGCGTGGCCATCGAGACCACCCCGCTCGACGAGTTCATCGAGGCGTTCATCGAGCACGACCCGGGCCGCGCCCTCACCGTTGTGGCGCACGCCGTGCAGCAGGGCCGCGACCCGCGCACGCTCACCGACGACATCGTCCGCCACCTGCGCGACTGCTTCCTGTCGCTCATGGCACCCGAGCTGGTGCAGCTGCCCACCCAGCGCGCCGCCGAGGTCAGCGACCTCGCGCAGCGGATGGGCGCCGCGGCCATCGTGCGCGCCATGGAGCGGCTGGGCGAGATGTTGGTCGAGATGCGCCACGCGCCCGACCCGCGCCTGCTGCTCGAGGTGGCCCTGGTGCAGCTCACCCACGAGGCGGCCAGCGTCGACCTGTCGGTGCTGCTCGACCGCATCGAACGGCTCGAGCAGCAGACCGCCACGCGCGACGTCACGGCGCCCATCCCGCGTCCCGTGCCGGTCGACCCGGCCACCGGTCGTGCGGCACTCGGCGGTCGTGCCCGTCCGGCGGCGGCCCCCGCGGCCCCTGCGGCTGCAGCTGCGGCGCCCGCGCCCACCCCGGCACCGGCCCCTGCGCCTGCTCCTGCCCCGGCACCCGTGGCCGCGCCCGCCGAACCGGCCGCCGCGCCCGAGCGTCCGGCAGCACCGGCGCCCGCCCCTGCGGCCGCTGCCCCCGCCCCCGCTGCCGCGGGTGGTGTGTCGGCCGACCACGCGGCCGCGGTGTGGGCCACCGACATCACCCCGTCGTTGAAGGCGCTCACCAAGGCGATGTTCGCCACCACCAAGTTGCTCGGCGCCCGCGACGGTGCGGTGGTCATCGCCGCCCCCAACGAGCCGACGCGTGCGAAGTGCCAGCAGCAGCTCCCCGATGTCGAGGCCGCGATGCGCAACGTGCTCGGCGGCGTCGTGCCGGTGCTGCTCGTGGTCGACGGCAGTGCCGACACCGACCTCGACGACCCGGGCTCGTCGGCACCGTCGCGCGCCGAGGCACCACCGCCGCCGCCCGACGAGGAGGTCGACCTCACCGACCTCGTCGACGCGCCACCCGAGACCGTGCAGACCCCCACCGACCGACTGCTGCAGGCCTTCCCTGGCTCGCAGGTCATCGACGAGTGACCCGATGGCCGCCGTCTACACCCAACCCGTCCAGGCACTCATCGACGAGCTCGGCCGGCTGCCCGGCATCGGCCCGAAGTCGGCGCAGCGCATCGCCTTCCATCTGCTGAAGCTGCCCAACGACGACGTCGCCCGGTTGGCCATCGCCATCACCGAGGCGAAGGCGAAGGTGCGGTTCTGCAGCCGCTGCTGGAACGTGGCCGAGGGCGAGCTGTGCCCCATCTGCCTCGACGAACGCCGCGACTCGACGGTGCTGTGCGTGGTGGAGGAGTCGCGCGACATCGTCGCCATCGAGAAGACCGGCGAGTTCAAGGGCCGGTACCACGTGCTGCTCGGGGCAATGAGCCCGCTCGAGGGCATCGGGCCCGAGCAGTTGAAGATGAAGGAGCTGTTCGCGCGCATCGAGCCGGAGGACGTGCAGGAGGTCATCCTCTGCACGAACCCGAACACCGAGGGCGAGGTCACCGCGATGTACATCGCACGGATGATGAAGCCGTTCGGGGTGCGCGTCACCCGCATCGCCAGCGGCCTGCCCGTGGGCGGCGACCTCGAGTACGCCGACGAACTCACGCTCGGCCGAGCGCTCGAGGGCCGTCGCGACGTCAACGCCTGACCCGGCACCGACCCGAAAAATGGGCTGAGGTACCGCCCCTGGACCTGGTAGCGGGCGGACGGGCCAGCTCCAGAAGCGGTACCTCAGATCGTGCACGTCCGCGTGGCGGTGAATCGCCGTACGTCCGTGTTTGTTGCGGTTACATTACGACTGCAGCCCGATTGTGTCAAGCATTGTCACAATCTCGACCCGATCATCACTTCGCGCGGCGAACCCCCTGCTCAGCGCGTTGGTTTCTGGGCGTGGATCATCCCAAAAGTGGTTCTGGGCGTGTTCCGTCCCGGAAACCGGGGCGGAACACGCCCAGAACGCAGCGAGTGCCGAGGTTGCGTCGACGACGCGTCAGACGGTGCGCAGCAGGATGGCGTCACCCTGGCCGCCGCCGCCGCACAGGGCGGCCGCGCCGAGGCCGCCACCGCGGCGACGGAGCTCGTGCAGCAGGGTGAGGGCCAGACGGTTGCCGCTCATGCCGATCGGGTGACCGAGGGCGATGGCGCCACCGTTGACGTTGACGATCTCGTCGCTGATGCCGAGGTCGGCCATCGAGGCGATGCCCACCGCGGCGAACGCCTCGTTGATCTCGAACAGGTCGACGTCGGCCACGGTCTTGCCGGCGC
The DNA here is from genome assembly GCA_039796575.1 of Actinomycetota bacterium. GTDB lineage: Bacteria > Actinomycetota > Acidimicrobiia > Acidimicrobiales > Ilumatobacteraceae > UBA668. The sequence continues at coordinate 68,275 of JBDKJP010000061.1, read as the reverse complement.
GGGCGAGCGCGGCGTTGATCGCCCGGCTCGGCTGCTGCAGCAGCGAGGCGCTGTCGGGGCCGGCCACCATGCCGTAGCTGACGAACTGGCCGAGCGGGGTGACACCGCGGGCGTTGACGGCCTTCTCGCTCATCAGCACCACGGCCGAACCGCCGTCGCTGATCTGCGACGCGTTGGCCGCCGTGATGGTGCCCTCCTTGTCGAACGCCGGCTTCAGGCCGCCGAGGCTCTCCATGGTGGTGTCGGCGCGCACGCCCTCGTCGGTGTCGACGATCTTCGGGTCGCCCTTGCGCTGCGGGATGCTCACCGGCACGATCTCGTCGGCCAGGCGGCCGGCGGCGATGGCGGCCGCGGCGCGCACGTTGCTCTTCATGGCCAGGTCGTCCTGCTGCTCGCGGGTGATGCCACCGCCGGCGTAGCGCTCGGTGCCGAGGCCCATGAGGCAGGCGTCGAACGCGCACCACAGGCCGTCCTTCACGATGGCATCGGCGAGCTCGGTGTTGCCATAGCGGAAGCCGCCGCGGGCGCCGGCCGCGATGTACGGCGCGTTGGTCATGCTCTCCATGCCGCCGGCCACCACGATGTCGGCCTCACCGGCCATGATCATCTGGTTGCCGAGGTAGATGGCGTTGAGGCCGCTGAGGCACACCTTGTTGATGTTCACGCTCGGCACGTTCATCGGGATGCCACCCTTCGAGGCGGCCTGCCGCGACGGCACCTGGCCCTGACCGGCCATCAGCACCTGGCCCATGATGACGTGCTCGACCTCTTCGGGCGACACGCCGGCGCGCTCGAGCGCGGCCTTGATGGCGAAGCCACCGAGGTCGGCGGCCGAGAACGAGGCGAGCGCGCCGCTCATCTTGCCGATGGGCGTGCGGGCTCCGGCGACGATGTACGAACCAGACATGAGGGACCTCCCGGGTGGATGCGACGACGCGACGCCCGACGGGCTGCGGCTCCGGACCGCAGCGTATTCAGATCGGGTTACCCGACGGTAATGCGGAAGAATGGCGGCGATGGCAGCGAGCGACGACCCCCGAGTGGTGCGTCGCGCCCAGATCGTCGACCTCGCCCGGTCGGTGCCGCTCGGCGTGCTGATGCCGCTCGAGACATCGCTGCTGGTGACCATCGCGCTCAAGCACTTCGATGCGCCCGGATTGGTGAAGGGCAGCATCGCCGCGGCCAACGGCGTGGGGCTGTTGCTCACCCCGTTCGTCACCTCGGTGGCCCGTCGGTGGGGTCGACCGGTGATGGTGCCCGTCGCCCTCCTGTCGGTGGTGGGCACGCTCGGCTTCCTCGCCGCGATGACCGACGCGCTGCCGATGTACGCCGTCGGCAGCATCATCGGCATCGCGATGCTCAACGGCATGTACCCGTTGGTGACGGTCTGCTACGAGCGCAACTTCCCACCGCGTGAGCTCGGCCGTCGCGTCGGCTGGGGCATGTCGCTGAAGGTGCTCGTGTCGGCCGTCGTCGGCCTGGGCATGGGTGCTTTCCTGAGTGCGAACCCCGACCAGTGGTGGGTGGTCATCGGTGCGGGCGCGCTCGCCAGCGCCGTGTTGGGTGTGCTGCACCTGCAGGTGCCCAGCGAACCGTTGCCGAAGGTGGCCGGCGAGACGCGCTCGTTCCTGCCGCACTTCCACCTCCTCGCCGAGGACCGCCGCCTGAAGTTGACGCTCACGGCGTGGATGCTGATGGGTTTCGGCAACCTGATGCTGCTGCCGCTGCGCGTCGAGTACCTCGCCAACCCCGAGTACGGCATCGTCGCCAGCACCGCGAAGATCGCGGTCATCACGGTGGTGGTGCCGTCGATCGTGCGGCTGCTGTCGATGCCGCTGTTCGGCTGGATCTTCGACCGCCTCAGCTTCTTCGCGTCGCGCATCATGGTGAACGTGCTGTTCGCCGTGTACGTTGCGGCGTTCTTCACCGGTACCAGCACGGCCGGTCTGCTGTTCGGCGCCGTGGTGCTGGGCATCGGCAGCGCGGGCGGTGACCTGATGTGGAGCCTGTGGGTCACCAAGTTCGCGCCGGCCGGTCGCACGGCCGACTACATGGGCCTGCACACGTTCTTCACCGGCATCCGTGCCGTGTCGGCGCCGATCGTCGGCTTCATCGTGCTCGGCCGGGTGTCGCTCACCGCGGTGGCGCTCATCGCCGCCGCGCTGATGGTGGCGGCGTCACTGGTGCTGGTGCCCGAGGCGCGCGCCGAACGCAGCGCGCGCCTTGCCGCGGCCTGACCCCTGGCCGGCGACGACTACGGCGTGGTGACGGTGACGCTTCGGCAGCCGATGGACGGGCCGAGGACCGCACCCCAGTTGACGATGGTGGCGCACAGGTCGTAGGTGCCGGTCGGCAGGGTGAACGTGGTGTCGATGCCGTGGAACGGGCCGAGGCCCGCCGCCGGTTCGGCGCGGTTGGCGTTGGCCACCACCGTGCGGGCTTCACGCACGGCACCGCCCTGCGGGGTGACGGTGATGCGCACCGCGACCGGCAGGTCCCACTCGGGGTGGTAGGCGACGCCGGTGAGGCGCACCGTGCCGGTCGACGGGGCAGGCGTGTCGAGCGTGCCGGTGGGCGTGCCGATTGCACGCTGCTGCGCCACCGTGCCGAGCGCCGAGTACACGTCGCTCGTCTCGTAGCCCATGGCCCACAGGATGATGCCGCTCCATCCGGCGGCGAGTGCACGGTCGGCGCCGGCCTTCACGGTGGCGCCGTCGGGCACGTAGACGGTGTGGCGGATGGTGCACGTCACGATGCGCGGCACGCCGATGCGTTCGGCGTTCGCGGACGCGGTGGCCGACCCGTTCAGCGTGGGCACGGTGGGCGTGACGGGCACGTAGGTGGGCGCGAGCTTCGTCGGCCCGGTCACCTTCACGTCCCACACCAACGTCACCTCACCCGACGAGTGACGGGTGGGTGTCGCCTTGCTCGCCGTGACGAGCGCCGCGGTCTCGCGCATCGTGATGCTGTCGACCGTCTTCACCGTCGTGCCGTCGGGGCACGTCTCGGAGCTCACCTTCTTGTCGGTCCAGTGGCGTCCGTAGGCGGGTAGGCCGAGCTGCAACTTCTTCGGCGGCACCACCTTGCTGCTGTATGCGATGACCGATGCCTGCCAGTAGTTCGGCGAGATCGGCCCCGGCGACGAGATGCTCCAGTCGTAGACCATCAGCCGCAACCGGTCGACGTACGGCGCGATCTTCGCCTGCTCGTACACCGTGTAGCCCTGAATGCGGCCGAGGGAATCGGTCCACACCGGCGGCACGGTGACCATCAGCAACTTGCCGCGGCGGTGCAGTTCGTACGACAGCGACTGGATGAACAGCACCCAGTTCGGCGCGATCTCCGACCATGCCGTGCGGCCGTCGGAGAACGCGAACACCTCGTAGTCGAGGTCGATGCCGTCGTAGTTGTTCGACACCACGAGGTTCACGATCTGGCTGACGTGCGCGGCTCGGCGCGCAGGGTCCTTGAGGATGGCGCGCATCGTGCCCTTCGGCGACGAGTCGAAGATGGTGGGGAGCACGGGCAGGCCGGCCGCACGCACCACGCCGATGGTGGTGTCGAGGCTCGACTTCGACGCCGCCAGCGGCAGCGTGCCGTCGGCGGCGGTGCCGTACCACATCAACGACACCTCGATGTAGAGGCTGGCCACGTCGGTGTTCTGCACGGTGGCGCGACCGCTCGACGCCTGCCAGCTGGGGATCCACCCACTGACGAAGCGGTTGGGCTGGCAGGCCGACAGCACCAGGGCTGCGGCGACCAGGACTGCCCACCGTGTTCGCGTGACCACGCAGTCAGGCTACTGGCGCCTCGGACCCCGGGGGCCGCGGGCACCGGCCGGTAGCGTCGCCGGCGGTGCCCCCATGACCGCAGCGACCCCGACCGACTCCACCCACGCTGCCGCGGGCGCCGCGTCGTCGGAGAAGGCCATCGGCATCGCCGCCGTGCTCGGCGCCACCGTGTTCTGGTCGTTCGGCAGCGTGCTCGGCAAGGCCACCGGCGTGTCGGGTGTGGTGCTCGGCTTCTGGCGGATGTGGATCGCCACCGTGATGATGACGGTGGTGGTGCTCATCACCCGCCGGTTCCCGTCGCGCGCCGACCTGCGCCGCACGTGGCTCATCGGCGTGCTGTTCGGGCTCAACATCGTGACGTTCTTCATCACGCTCGAGTACGTCACCATCGCGGTCGCGCTCATCATCGGCTCGCTCACCCCGGTGGTCGCGCTGCCCATCGCCGTGGTGTTCATGGGCGAGCGGCTGTCGTGGACGAAGGCCCTTTGCGCGCTGGCCGCCACCGGTGGCGTGGTGGCCGCCGTGCTCACCGTGCCGGCGAGCGAGGACGGCACCAACACGGTGGTCGGCTACGTGTGGGCCGTCGCCTCGCTGCTCATCTGGGTGGTGTACCTGCTCGTCAACAAGCGCGTGCGCGACGACGTGGAGACCGTGCGGTTGATGTGGGCGCTGTCGTTCTTCGGTGCGCTCACGGTGAGCGTGATCGCGGTGATCGTGCGGCCCGACCTCGGCGAGATGCAGGGCACCGACTGGGTGTGGGTGCTGCTGCTCGCCGCCGGCCCGGGCATCCTCGGCCACGGCCTGCTCACCTGGGCGCAGCCACGTGTCGACTCGTCGGTGAGCTCGGTGCTCATCCAGGCCGAGCCGGTGGGCGCCACCATCGCGGCGTGGGTGTTCCTCGGCGAGACGGTGTCGCTCGCGCAGGCGGTGTCGATGGGTGTCGTGGTGGTGGCCCTTGGGGTGCTCGCCTACAGCGAGGCGCGGCAGATCCCGCTCGACGACGCGCTCATCTAGCGCGTGTGATCAGCGCGCGTTGATCAGTTCTCGGTGATCGTGACGCTGGTGATGTCGATCGGCTCGAGCGGCGGGCCGTCGTTCGGGTTCGAGATCGCGTCGAGCGCCTCGATCACGCCCATGTCGTCCTCGATGACCTGACCGAACAGCGTGTACTGCGGCGGCAGCGACGCACCGTTGGGACCGGTGATGATGAAGAACTGGCTGCCGCCGGTGTTCGGCTGACCGGTGTTGGCCATCGCCATCGAACCGATCTGGTACGGCTCGATCTTGTCGAACTCGTCGGGGATGTCGTAGCCAGGGCCGCCGGTGCCCGTGGCCGTCGGGTCGCCGCACTGCACCACGAAGCCCTGGATGGCACGGTGGCAGGTGGTGCCGTCGAAGTAGTGGAACCGGGCGAGGTTCACGAAGCTGTTCACCGTGACCGGCGCGATGTCGTTGCGCAGCGTGACGTGCAGCGTGCCCTTCGTCGTCTCGATGGTGGCCGTGTAGGTCTTCCCCTCCTCGATGCAGGTGGGCGGGAGGGCCGCGAACGTCTGGGTCTTCGGCGAGCTGCCGTCGGGGTTCGCGCAGCCCTCGGGCAGCTCGACCGTTGCGGCGGCCGAGCCGTCGCTGCCGGCGTCGGAGGTGGTGCTGTCGTCGCCGCACGCCGCGAGGGTGAGTGCGGCCGCGCCGAGGAGGATGAGCAGGCGGGGGGTTCGGTTCACGGCGGACATGCTGCCACGCCACCAGGGGATGATGGGGGTCGGTTCGACCCGCCCGGCTACCCGTCAGTAACCTCGCAGGATGCAGCACGTGCTCGAAGCCATCCAGTCCGACGCCAGTAGCGACGACTTCGCCAACCTCGCCATCCCCGAGAGCTATCGGGCCGTCCACGTGCTCAAGTCCGAGCAGGAGATGTGGCAGGGCACGCCATCGAAGGACAAGGACCCGCGCAAGAGCCTGCACGTCGGTGAGGTGCCCACGCCCGAGCTCGCGCCCGACGAGGTGTACCTCGCCGTCATGGCGAGCAGCATCAACTTCAACACGGTGTGGTCGAGCATCTTCGAGCCGGTCAGCACGTTTGGCCCGATGGCCCGCCTCGCCCGCGAGAGCGAGTGGGCGAAGCGCCACGACCAGCCCTACCAGGTGGTGGGCAGCGACGCCTCGGGCGTGGTGCTGAAGGTGGGCACTGCGGTGCGCAACTGGAAGCCCGGCGACCGTGTCACGGTGCACTGCAACCACGTCGACGACCAGGACCAGAGCGCGCACGACGACTCGATGATGGCGTCGAACCAGCGCATCTGGGGCTACGAGACCAACTTCGGCGGCCTCGCCGATCTGGCCGTCGTGAAGGCCAACCAGCTGATGCCGAAGCCCGCCCACCTCACGTGGGAAGAGGCTGCGGTCAACGCGCTGTGCAACAGCACCAGCTACCGCATGCTCGTGTCGCGCAACGGTGCGCAGATGAAGCAGGGCGACGTCGTCCTCATCTGGGGTGCCACCGGCGGCATCGGCGCCTACGCCACCCAGTACGTGCTCAACGGCGGCGGCATCCCCGTCTGCGTGGTGAGCAACGCCGAGAAGGCGCAGATCCTGCGCAACATGGGCGTCGAGCACATCATCGACCGTGCGTCGGCCGGCTACCAGTTCTGGAAGGACGAGCACACTCACGACGAGAGCGAGTGGCGCCGTCTGGGCAAGGACATCCGCGACCTGTGCGGCGAAGACCCCGACATCGTGTTCGAGCACCCGGGCCGCAGCACGTTCGCCGCGTCGATGTACGTGGCCAAGCGTGGCGGCACCGTCGTCACCTGCGCGGCCACCAGCGGCTTCATGATGGAGTTCGACAACCGCCACTTCTGGATGCGGTTGAAGAAGCTCGTCGGTTCGCACTTCGCCAACTACAAGGAGGCGTGGGAGGCCAACCGGCTCATCAGCAAGGGCATGATCCACCCGGTGATGAGCCAGGTGTTCAGCCTCGAGCAGACCGGCGAGGCCGCGTTCCAGGTGCACCACAACATGCACGAGGGCAAGATCGGCGTGCTCGCGCTGTCGCCCGAGGAAGGTCTCGGCGTCACCGACCACGAGCTGCGCGCCAAGGTCGGCGACCGCCTGCACGCCTTCCGCCGCGCGTAACGGGGGCTTCTGGGCGTCGTCCGTCCCACTTCGGCTTCTGGGTGCTCTGCGTCCCGGAAACCGGGACGCATCACGCCCAGTTCAGCCGACCGGCTGGAACGCGATGCGCACCATCACGTCGTCGCCGAGCGTGGCGATCGCATCGCGCAGCTCGGGCGTGTCGAACATCGCGTGCACCTGCACGCCGCAATGGCCGTCCCACACGTAGTCGCTGCTCTCGATGAGGCCCAGCGCCTGATGATCGAGCGCGTTCAGCGCCGCGAGCGCGGGCGCGATGTCGGCCTCGGCGCACCCCTCGGTGAGCGTGCCGTAGGTGAGCACGTCGTCGGTGAAGGTGAACGGTGTGGCGATCGGCTCGGTGAGCGTGAACGTGGTGCCGTCGAACGTGCCGGTCACACCGACCGACTGCTCGAGCCACGTGACGCCGTTCACCGTCTGCTCGCCCTCCACCATGTCCCAGTCGAACCCGGCGAGCGGCAGGCTGCCGCCCTGCGGCGGCAGTGATTCCTCCCAGAAGAACGTGAGCATCGGGCCACGACCGTCGCCGTTGTCGATGATGCCGCCGACGTTGGCGCGGTAGGTGGTGGACGGGAGCACGGTGGTCGGGACGGCGAGCGTGACCGTGGTCGGCGTGAACTCCGACGGACGATGCGCCGACCTGAGCGCGGCGAGGATCTCCTCGACGCGGTCGCGCAGGCCGTCGCTGATGATCAGCTCGGCCCAGTCGCCGTTCGTGAGTCGCCAGACCACCACTGGACCTGCGGGGGTGTCGACGACGTCGGCGGGCGATCCGGCCACGGTGGCGCTGGCGTGCTCGTTGTGCGTCAGCCGCTCGAGCTGGCCCGCGTAGTCACCGACCCGTAGCTCGACTGTCCCGGCCTCGCTGGTGTAGCGCTGCGAAGTGAGTTCACCGAAGACGGCGAAGCCGTTGCCGACGAGCTCCATCGACGGATCGTCGAGCACGTACGGCAGACCCGATCCGGGTACGACCTTCGCCTGCAGCTCGGCCGCGCGCTCGTCGGACATGTCGGTCCAGGCGTAGGTGAGCACCGGCTCGCTGCCGTCGATCTGCGGCGTTGCGGTGAGCGTGAGGATGCCGCCGTACGGGGCGTCGAGCGAGCGCCAGGCCATGACGGTCGCCGGACCGGGCGCTGGAGTCGGCGGGCAACACGGCGTGTAGGTCGCCGCTTCGGCGGTGAAGCCCGGCAGGTCGAGCTCGTACCAACTCGCCGGTTCGATGTCGGGAGCGGTGGTGGTGGTCGACACCGGCTGGCCCTGCACCGGCCGGAACGTGAGCGACACCGTCACTTCGTGTCCCTGGCCACGGATGCCTTCGATCGCCGTGCGCAGCTCGGCCGAGTCGAACCAGGCGGTCACGGTGGTACCGCAGTTGCCGTCGACGGTGTCGGTGGTCCACCCGGAGATGCGCAACGCCTGCCAGTCGAGCGTGGCGACCGCGTCAGCCGCTGCATCGGCCGTGGCCTCGGCGCAGCCTGGCGTCGGTTCGGGCGCCGCGCGATCGATGATCGGTGGCTCCACCGGCGGGCGCGTGAGGGTGAACACCTCGCCGTCCCAGGTGCCGTTGAGGGTGAGGAAGTCGGTCCACGTGGTGCCGCCGAACGACTCCTCGCCCTCGACCATCGACCAGTCGAACCCGGCGAGCGGGATCACGCCACCCTGTGGTGGCAGCGAGGCGAGCACCTCCACCGCGAGCTTCGGGCCGCTGCCGTCGTCGATGATGACCGCGGTACCGAAGAGTTCCACGCCGGGACCAGGCAACGGTTCACCGGATGTTGCCGGGACGGTACTCGGCCCGTCGCCGCGGTTCCAGGAGAGCGCGGCGACGCCGCCGGCCACGAGCACCACGGCTGCGGCGACGGCCAGCCAGCGACCTCGCGACGACGAGGCTGGCGGGGCGACCACCGTCGCATCGCCCGCCTCGACCTCGGTGGTGGCGGCCTCGTCGAGCGCGGCGCGCATCCGGGCGATCAGTTCGTCGTCGTTCATCGTTCGATCTCCTCGCGCAGTGCGCCGATGCCGCGGTGCAGCAGCACCCGCACCGTGGCGGGCGCGCAGCCGAGGGCATCGGCGATCTGGTCGTCGGTCCAGTCGGCCCAGTAGCGCAACGTGATGGCGGCCCGCTGTTGGTACGGCAGGCGTGCCAGCGCGTCGAGCATCTCCCCGGTCGGCTGGGTGTACACGGCGGGCACGCCGGCGGCGGCCCGTGCTTCACGACGACGAGCGCGCCCGTTCGACCGGTGCCACGACGCACAACGGTTCACCACCGTGCGCCGCAGGTACGCGGCCGGGTCGTCGATGCCGTCGAGCTTCCGACCGACGGCATCGAGCGCGTCCTGCGCCAGGTCCTCCGCCACGTCGCGCCGACCTACCAAGGCCACGGCCCAGCGGACTGCGTCGGCCCGGTGGATGCGGTAGAAGGTGTCGAAGTCGATCGCCATGTGCGGTGCCTGTGGCACCAGTGTCGTCGTTGCCACGCCCACCTTGACGCCACCGGTCGTCGATCTGTTTCACTGGGCGGATGCTGCTCACCGAGATCGACCACATCGCCATCGCCGTCAAGGACCTCGAGGCCGCCATCGCGTACTACGCCGAGGCGTTCGGGGCCGAGGTGCACCACCGCGAGATCGTCGAGAGCGACGGCGTGGAGGAGGCCTTGGTGAAGGTGGCCGACAGCTACATCCAGCTCACCGCCGCCACGCGTCCCGACAGCCCCATCGCGAAGAGCATCGAGAAGCGCGGCGAAGGGCTGCACCACGTCGGCTACCGCGTCGACAACTGCCAGGAGGCCCTCGACGCGATGATCGCCGCCGGCGCCACGCCCATCGACAAGGCCCCGCGCCCCGGCAGCCGTGGTACCACCGTGGCGTTCATCCACCCGAAGGGCAGCTTCGGCACGCTCATCGAGCTCGTGCAGGAGAACCCCGGCGCCGCCCACTGACGTCACACGGACTCCACCGAAACGGTGGGACTCGCGCAACGTCAGTCGGCGAGGAGGGTGAGGCCCTTGAGGTACTCGGCCTCGGGGAAGGCCAGGGGCACCGGGTGGTCGGTCGGCTGGTGGAGGCGGCCGACGATGCGCACGGTGCGCTTCGCGTCGAGCGCGGCACCGGCGACCACCTTCTGGAAGAGGTCCATCGTCATCGCGCCGCTGCAGCTCCAGGTGAGCAACATGCCGCCCGGTGCGAGCAGCTTCACGGCGAGCAGGTTGAGGTCCTTGTAGGCGCGAGTGGCCTTGTCGAGCTGCTTCTCGCTGTTGGCCAGCTTCGGCGGGTCGAGGCAGATCAGGTCGTACTGGTTCGCCCGGTCGCGCAGGCCGCGCAACGCGGTGAACGCATCGGCCTCCATCAGCTCGCCGATGTCGACACCGTTCAGCTCGCCGTTGCGTGCGGCCGTGGCGAGCGCCGGGCCCGACGAGTCGATCGACGTGACCGCCGCGGCACCGCGGCCCGCGGCGATGACGCTGAACGCGCCGGTGTACGAGAACACGTTGAGCACCCGACGGCCATCGGCGAGTGATGCCACCGCGGCGCGTGCGCCGCGCTGGTCGAGGTAGAAGCCGGTCTTGTGGCCGTCGGCCACGTCGACCGCGAAGCGGAAGCCCGACTCGTGCGCAACGAGGTCGGGCGACGGTTCGGCGCCGCGCAGCAGACCGGTGCGCTCGGCGAGCCCCTCGCGCTCGCGCACGTCGGCGTCGCTGCGTTCGTACACGCACGCCACACCGGGCAGCGCGGCCAGCGCCTCGGCCAGGACATCGCGCCAGGCATCGGCGCCAGCGGTGGTGAACTGGCACACGACGGTGTCGCCGTAGCGGTCGGCCACCAGGCCCGGCACGCCGTCGGCTTCGCTGAACACCAGCCGGGCGGAGTCGGTGTCGCCGGCGAGCAGCGCGGCACGCCGTGCGGCTGCGGCGTGCACCTGCGCGGCCACGAACTCGGCATCGACGGTCTGCGACTCGTCGAAGGTCCACATGCGCGCCCGGATCTGCGAGGCCGGGCTGTACGCCGCCCAGCCGAGCGCGGTGCCGTCGGATGCCTGCACCAGCACGGTGTCGCCGGGCTCGGGCGACCCGTCGACGCGGGCGATGGCACCGCTGAACACCCACGGGTGACGGCGCAGCAGCGACCGTTCGCGGTTCGGTTGCAGCCGGATGCGGGCGGTTAGGGCGGTCACGCCCGCCACGGTACCGACCGTGGAGTGCGGCTCAGCGGAGGGAGAGCTCGGACGCGCTGCCGCTGCTGACGAGCCAGCCGTCCTGCTGCATCTGCCGCTGGAGGAGCTCGTCGACCTGCTGACGCAGGAGGAGGTTGTCGCGCACGCAGGATTCGAGGGCGCCCACCATCGCGTTCATGCGGTCCTCCATCGCGGCGAGGCGCGAGGCGGCGTCGAGCGCCAGCGAGGTGCTCGGCAGCGACGGCCGACCCTCGATGCCGTCGATGCGGTTGCCGAGGTCGGTGCGCAGCCGGTCGAGTAGACCGATGATGGTGGCCTGCGTGCGATCGAGGTCGGCACGGGCCTCGGCACGAGCCGTCTCCACGCCCTGCTGTGCGAGTGTCGCGTACGCAGCTGTGGCGGTGTACTGGGCGAGCACCTGCTGCTCCACCTTGGTCACACGGTCACGCAGCTCGGTGGCCGCCTGGGCCGCCGTGTTGTCGGGGCTCTCGTCGAGGAACCCCTTCGGGGCCTCCTCCTCGTGCTCCATCCAGTTCTTCTCGCTTCGACGCAACATGAGCCCGCTTCCACTTCATCCGATGGCCTTGTGCAGGCCGTTCCTGAGTCCTGCACGATCATCGGTCCGGAAGCTGGCTCGCTTGAGGTTCTGAGAAATTTGAAAACTTTCCTCTCAAGTTCGGTTCGGGCCGTACCGAAACCTTGGATGCGTTCGTACGACCGTCACGGTCAAGACGGCGTTCACAGAAGACATACAAGCGGGAGGAACCCCACATGGACACCAACACCGAAATGGTCGCACAGAAGAAGGATCGAGGCTTCACCCTCGTCGAGCTCCTGATCGTGATCGTCATCCTCGGCATCCTCGCCACCGTCACCGTGTTCGCCGTCCGCGGCATCACCGACAAGGGCCAGGAGAACAGCTGCAAGGTCGAGCGCCGCGCCATCGAGACGTCGTTCGAGAGCTTCTTCGCCGACACCGGCGGCGACGCTGCCGCCTGGACCGACCTCGTGCCGGCCTACCTGAAGACCGATCCGTCGGCTCGCTGGACTGCCACCTGGACCACCACGCCCCCCACGATCGCCGGTGCTGGCGATTGCGCAGGCTTCTGAGTCTCAGCGTCAGTCTGAACAACCTTCACGAAGGGGTCGGGGCAACAGCCCCGGCCCCTTCGGAGTTTTCCCACGCGACGTCGCCGAACTGCGGAAATTCTGACTGCAGTTCGGCGCGCGACGTGCCGATGAAACCCCGGACGAAGAAAGCGGGAGCGGGAATGAGCATGGAGCTCGAACCAATGGGAGCGACCCGACAGCTCGACGAGCTGAGGGACGACGCGCGGCGCGACGCGGGCTACAGCCTCACCGAGGTGCTGGTGGCCGTCGTGCTGATGTCGATCGCCATCGTGCCCATCCTGCTCGCCGCCGGTCTGAGCGTGCGCACCTCCTCGCAGTCGCGCAACCTGGCCCGCATGGAGACGGTGCTGGCCAACGCGGCCGACCGTGTGAACCGCGCCAACGAGGGCTGCGACTACAAGATCTACGTCGAGGCGGCGGCCTTGGCGGAGAAGTGGGACCCGAGCCAGGCCTCGGTGTCGTACCAGTACTACGTACCGGCCGCGTCGGCGGCCAACGCCGGTACGTGGCAGGCCGGCGCATGCCCCGATGGCGTGCGCACCCCGGGTCTGGTGCAGATGGTGACCATCAGCATCACCAGCCCGGACGGCAAGAACACCCGATCGATCCAGGTGGTGAAGAGCGATGTCTGAGCACGAGCGCCGTCGTCCGTTCCGTACACGTCGAGCGGAGCGTCGCGCCGAACGTCGCGCTGCCCGCGGCGATGCCGGCATGACCCTGCCCGAGCTGCTGATCGGCATCATGGTCACCGGCACGCTCACCGCGGCGATGGCGATGGCCACGACGGTCATCATCCGCCAGACCGACAACAGCGAGGGCCGTCTCAACAACTCGCGTTCGGAACAGAACGTGGGTCTGTGGATGCCGGCCGACCTCGCGTCGGCGGAAGACGTCGACACCTCGCCCGGTGCCTCACCGTGCGGCGCAGTGTGCCCTCCCGGCATCAACGTCGGCGGTTCGAACGCGCTCATGCTGAGCTGGACGGGCTACATCGCCGGTGACACCGTGCCCATCCCGGTGCGCACCACCGTGTCGTACCGCTACGTCGAGAACACCCGCGGCGAGTTCGAGGTCGTGCGCATCGCGTGTGTGTCGGTCGACGGCGCCGCGCCGACGTGCGACGAGATGACCATTCTCCACAACGTGGAGCCACCGCCCTCCGGTACCGCGTGGGTGCCCGGCGTTACCGAGCCCACCTGGGTGATGCTGGTGGCTCTGGCGCTCGACCCCGCCGCGCCCGATGAGGGCTCGGGCGTGGCCGCGAGCGACGACCCGACGTACCACATCAAGAACGGCCGTCGTGTGACGGTGACCATCAACGGTGGCGGCGACATCGCCGGTGCCGGTGGTGGTGAGGACAAGATCACGCTCAGCGCCGGTGGTGTGGACCGCGAGACCAACCTCAGCACGACGAACGTGAATGTCGCGCCCACGTTCTCGGCCACCCGCTCGCGCTGCGGCGGCAACTTCGGCATGCTCGTCGACACCTCGGGCTCGATCGGCTCGACCAACATGACGAGCGTCCGCAACGGCCTCACGCAATTCGTCAACTCGTTCGCCGGCACGCCGATCAAGCTGCAGGTGGTGCGGTTCAGCAGCACCGCCAGCACGCTCGGCGCCGGTGCCGGCTGGAGCCGCTACTACGACATGCTCGTCGACGCCGACGTCGCCGACCTGAAGACCCAGATCGGCACGCTCACCTCGAGCGGCAGCACCAACTACGAGGACGCCCTCGTGCGCATGTTCATGAACGCCGACGGCACCACCCAGCAGGTGCTGCCCGACACGCTCATCTTCTTCACCGACGGCATGCCCACCTACAACCGGCTCAACGCGACGTCGGCCACCGGCTACCCGGCCACGATGCACGAGGACGACATCGGCCTGCCCACCGCGGGGGGCTCGTCGTACAACCAGATGTCGTGGAACCGCGCCAACCGCATCGCCCGAGCCTTCGACGTCGACGTCGACCGGTTCATCGGTGTGTACGTGGGCAGCGACGTGAACGGCACCTCCACCTGGCAGACCCAGGGTGCGGGCTACCACCTCGAGACCTTCGAGCGTGGCTACCGCTTCACGTACGACAAGGGCTACCACCTCGAGAACTTCCTCCGCGGCTACAAGACCACGTACGAACGTGCCGGCAACGGCATCACGTACGAGAAGAAGTCGGGCAGCACCTGGGGCTCCACGAACCGCAGCAACTACGAGAGCAACAACGTCTCGCCCGGCGACGCCGACGGCTGGCGTGCTCGCGTGAGCAGCCCGGGCTCGCTCGGCAACTGGACCAGCACCACGAAGACGCTCTACGACCGCAGCAACCTGACGGCCGACCAGAACGACGGCTTCCGAACGGTCATCTCGTACAGCTCGCCGTACGACGGGTGGGAGGCCACCACCGAGTCGGCGTACAACTCGGGCAACACGGTCGACGGCAACAGCGACGGCTGGGACGCCACCAAGGTGTACACGGCGCCGTTCAACCGCTGGGAGACCACGACGAAGTCGACCTACGACTCGAACAACACCGCGGCCGGTGAGGCCGACGGCTGGCGCGAGAACAAGGTGTACTCGACCCCGTTCGACTTCTGGGAGGCCACCACCGAGGCGCTGTACACCGCCGGCAACACCAGCTGGGGCAGTACCGACGGTTGGCGTGCCACGAAGGTGTACACCCTGCCGTACACGTTCCACGAGAACCCGACCTCCACGTCGATCGCCAACACCGAGATCCTCAGCCGCATCGTCACGGTGAGCGACCCGGTGCCGGCCGTGCCGACCGGTGGCCCGTACACCAACGCCGCCGTGGCCGACCTGTACGTGCTGCCCGACTGGGCGCAGTTCGCCGGTGCCATCAACTCGGTGGCACTCGCCGAGTGCGGCGGCACCGTGACCCTGCAGACCCGCGTCGGCAGCACCGCCGCGGCCGACCCGTTCTCGTACCAGAACTCGCAGGACCTCACGATCGCCACCACGAGCCAGCAGTACCGCAGTGGCACGTTCGACTTCGACCTCCCCGGTGGTGCACCGATCACGGTCGACATCACGCCGTGGAACCTGTCGGCAATCAAGAAGTACGAACCGGTCAGCTGGTCGTGCAAGTCGGCCGGTTCCGACTACCCGTTCACGGTGACGCCCATCCCGGGTGAGCCGTGGTCGAAGATCACACTCACGGTGTCGCCCAACCAGGCGATCTCCTGCATCCAGACGGTGAAACTGCGATGAGCACTCGACGACGCGCCCTGTTGGCCCGCCGTGCCGACCGCCGTACCGCTCGCCCCGGCGGGCGCGGTGACGAGGGCATGGCCATGGTGATGTGCATGATCTTCATCATCCTCGGGATGATGGTGATCACTCCCCTGTTGGGGTACGCGTCGTCGGTGCTGCGCACCAGCCGCATCCAGACCGAGAAGACCAACCGCGCCGAGGCCGTGCGTGGCGCGCTGCGCATCGCGATGGCCGATCCGAAGGCGCTGTACGACACCTGCTCGAACAGTGGTCTGCACAGCGAGGTCGCGCTCGCGAACCCGGGTCTCGACATCGGCGTGCACACCGTGTGCACCACGGTGCTCAGCTCGGCGGAGCTCGACGACACCGAGCTCCGTACGGCCATCACCACCACGCAGGTGGGCTCGGCGGCACCGGCGGGCGCCATCGGTTCGCAGTTCGCCGGGAACGGTGGCGCGGACACGGCCGCCTGGTACTCCGGTGCCACCACCGACAGCACCGGCGGTGCCGTGTGGCTGCCGCGGCTGCCGTCGCACGCCCTGAACCACCCGGCGAACAGTGGCTACATGATGCCCGCGTGGGCCGGCACGTGCCGCGTGTACTTCCCCGGCACGTACAACGCGCCGGTCGTCGTGAACGACACGGTCCCCACCTACTTCACGTCGGGTGTGTACTACTTCGAGAGCACCATCACGTTCAGCGGCGCCGCCAACGTGGTCATCGGTGAAGGTGCGGCCGAGGGCTGCACCGACGACCAGGACGCGGCGTACAACGCCATCAACGCCCCGTCGAACCACAACATCTCGGGTCTCGGCGCGACGTTCGTGTTCGGCGGTGCCGGGCGGTTGATCATCAACGACACCGGTGCCACCTCGCAGGGGCCGCGGGTGTCGTTCAATGCCCGTCTGGTCGACCCGACCGACGTCGGTGCCGCCCCGTCGAAGGGTGTGTCGATCATCTCCGTCAACGGCGTGACGGCGGGCGCCGCTGCGAGCACCGAGCTCAACCTGGCGGGCCAACTCCAAGTGCCGAAGTCGACGCTCGGCAGCCCTGCCGGCGCCGATGCCGCCACCGGCGACTACCTGCCGTCGACGCTCGTCCCGAGCCTCGACCCGCTGGTCGTCGTGAACCCGATCATCGACCTCTCGTACACGACGGCCGCCGCCTCCAGCGTGTTCATCCCCGGCTACATCGCCGTGCCGCAGGGCCGGATCAACATTGCCGTCGCCCCGACGATGAGCGCCGGCAAGGACGTGCAGTTGGTGGGCGGCGTGCTCGCCGCACTGTTCAGCCAGACGCCCGACCAGCCGGCCACCACGCAGATCGGCTTCATCAACCGCATCGTGCAGAAGACGTTCAAGCTGGTCGGCGTGACCACCGAGGGCAACCCGCTGGTCACCTCGGTCGCCATCGTGCAGATCAACGACTACGGCGAGTTCGCGGTCAACTCGTGGGTCACGGCCTCGGCCGGCAGCGCCCCGAGCTGATCCGCTCCGTCACCACGGCCTTCGACCGCCGTCACCGCCCGCAAGGGGTGCCGGCGGTGACGCGTGCACGCGCAACTGGGCGGCGTGCGTCCCGGTTCCCGGGACGCAGCGCGCCCAGAAACCCAAGTGGGACGAACGACGCCCAGAAGCCCGGGTCAGCGGACGAGTTCCATGCGCATGCCGGTCGAGTCCCAGTTGGGATCGAGCGGCAGGCGCTGCATCGCCCGGCCGGCGGCGCGGCGTGCGGTCCACAGCAGGCCCGTGGCCTCGAGCATGTGCACCATCGCGGCGCCCGGGGGCGGCGTGCGGGTGACGATCTCCTCGACACCCGGCATCTTGTCGCGGATCAACGCCATGCGCTCGATCACACCGTCCTCGTGATATGGGGACGTGGTGAGCGGGATGTCGTTGTTCAACTGCGAGAACGTGAGATCGGGGTGCGCCGCGAAGTACGAACGCTGATGGAACGGCTGGAACTCGCGCTCGGCCTCACGCAGCCACTTGAAGCGGCGGAAGTCGTCGCGGGTGAGCCACGGCTCGATCTCGAGCGCCTCTTCACGGGTGGCCGCGTGCAGCGCGGCGCGGCACGGCACCGGGCGGATGGCCACACGACGCGGCCAGCCCACGTACGCGCGGGCCTCTTCGTCGCACGGGCGGAACGGGCCCTGCGGCTCGTCGTTGAACCCGATCGGCGCCCAGATGGCGGCGGCCTCGAACTTCGGCTTGAACTCGAGCACGTCGAGCAGCGTGGGCACGACCCACGCGTCCTCGGCCACGACCGTCACGCCCGCCAGGCGGGCCGGCACGATGAGCCAGCCGCCCGGGCAGGGCACGACACCACCGAGCATCTTGTACGGCAGCTTGGCGGTCATGACATGGTCTCCTGATCAGGCGCTGACGAACTCGCCGGCGCCGGTGCTGGCGGACTGGCCGGCCTGCATCGTGGCGCTGGCCTGCATCTGCGACCGCATGGTGGCCGCCTGCGCCAGGATCTCCTTCGGGTACTGGCTGGCCTCGGCCGCCGTGTCGAAGCTGATGATGCCGCTCGACATGAGTCGGGCGAGGTCCATCTCGATGGTCTGCATGCCTTCCTGCTGACCGGAGATCATCGCGTTGCGGAGCTGACGGCTCTTGCCCTCACGCACCAGGTTGCGCACGGCGTCGTTCGCCATGAGCACCTCGTAGGCGGCGACACGGCCGCCGCCCTCGGCGGGCAGCAGACGCTGGCTGATGACGCCCTGCAGGGTGCCGGCCAGCTGGATCTGGATCTGGTCGCGGCGCTCGGCCGGGAACACGTCGACGATGCGGTCGAGTGCCTGGGCGGCGTCGTTGGTGTGCAGGGTGGCGAACACGAGGTGACCCGTCTCGGCCAGCGTCAGGGTGATGCTGATCGAGTCGAGGTCGCGCATTTCGCCGAGGAGGATGACGTCGGGGTCCTCACGCAGTGCGCTGCGGAGACCGTCGAGGAAGTGGTTCACGTCCTGGCCGACTTCACGCTGGTTGACCATGGCCACCTTGTGGTGGTGCAGGTATTCGATGGGGTCCTCGATGGTGAGGATGTGCAGCGGCTTGGTCTCGTTGATGCGGTCGATCATCGCGGCCAGCGTCGTCGACTTACCCGAACCGGTGGGGCCCACGACGAGCACCAGACCGTACGGACGGTTGAGCAGCTCGTTGGCGGCCCACGGGGCGCCGAGCTCTTCCAGCGAACGGACGCGGAAGGGAATGACACGGAGGGCGAGCGCCAGGGTGTTGCGCTGCTTGTAGGCGTTGGCACGGAAACGGCCGACGCCCTCGAGGCCGAACGAGAAGTCGATCTGCGAGTGGTGCTCGAGCTCGTGCTGCTGTTCGAGGGTGAGAAGCGATCGCACCATGCGCTCGGTCTCCTCGGGCGTGCTGAGCGCGACGCCCTCGAACGGCACCAGCACGCCATCGCGGCGCGCGGTCGGCGGACGGCCGACGGTGAGGTGGAGGTCGGAGGCACCGGCGGCCACCGTGGCCTGGAGGAGCGTGACCAACATCGGGTCTGGATTGAACATGGGGCTAGCCTCCCGTGTGCCCGCCGCGACAGCCGGTGGGAACTCTTGCGATGATTGTCATTACCGCCCTCTACGGGCTCCTGATCGGTTCGTTCCTCACCGTGGTGGTCGACCGGGTGCCTCGCGGCGCTTCGGTGGTCCATCCCGGTTCGGCGTGTGGGAACTGCGGCTTGCGCCTCGGTTTCCGCGATCTCGTGCCGGTCTTCAGTTGGCTGGCGCTGCGAGGCAGGTGCCGGCAGTGCCATACGAGTATCGGCATCGAACCGCTCGTGCTTGAGTTGTCAACGGCGCTTCTTTTCGGCCTCACTGCGTGGGAATTCGGGTTCAGCTGGTGGACCCCCGCCTACTGCGTCCTGATGGCCGGTCTGGTGGCCCTGAGCTGGATCGATCTGAAGACCCAGCGCCTGCCGCGACCCATCACCTACTGGACGGCCGGCCTCGGCGCACCGCTGCTCTGCGTGGCGGCCCTCGTCGACGGCGAACCGGAACGGCTGTGGATGGCCGCCCTCGGCGCCGCCATCGCGTACGCGTTCATCGGCGGCCTGTACGTGCTCACCCGCGGCCGCGGCATGGGGTTCGGCGACGTGGTGCTCGCCCCGCTGCTCGGCATGTACCTCGGGTTCATCAACCCGGGCCTCGTGCCGGTCGGCCTGTTCTTCGGCTTCTTCATCGGTGCCGTCGTCAGCGTGGCGCTGATCGCGGTCGGCAAGGCCGGCATGAAGTCGGCGGTCCCGTTCGGCCCGTTCCTCGCGGTGGGCACCATCGTGGCCGTCTTCATCGGCCAGGACTACATCGACCTCATCTTCACGCGCTAGCGGCGGCGAGCCGCTTGTGGCGGGCCTGCAGCCAGCGGGCCAGTGCGGCGAACAGCACCACGCCGGCCACGCCCGATGCGACGACCAGGAACAGCACGTTGCCGCGGTCGGTGCCGGCCTGGATGCCGTGCACGGTGGCGATGGCGAACAGCAGGTACGACGTGAGGTGCACGCTGCGCCACAGGCGCTTGGGCAGCTTCTTCATGAACAGCGACGTGCCCTGGATGACCACGAGGAAGTAGAACGCGATGACACCCCAGGTGACGGCGCCGGTCTTCCAGCCGCTGGCGTTCGGCACCAGCAGCTCCTTCCACCCGAAGTACACGTAGCTGTCGGCGACGAGCGCCAGCATGTGCACGAGCGTGGTGACCACGGCGAGGCCGCCGAGCCAACGATGCAGGTCGAGCAGCCAGGCCGGGCGATCGGCGGGCTTGAGCATGCGCGTGATGAGGAGGATGCCCCACAGGCAGGTGGCCGCGAGGACCACCCAGGCGACGATGCCGCTGGCTCGGGAGACGTACCACCAGGTCTGCGGGTTCACGGTTCGAAGTCCTTCATGGTCGCGGTGCGGTGCACCGTGCCGTCGGTGCCGACCACGAGGCCGGCGAGGCCCAGGCGGTCGAGCATGGCCACGGCCTTGCCGGCGGGCAGCATCATCGCGGCGGTGGCGAACGCCTCGGCGGTGGCGGCATCGGCCGCGAGCACGGTGGCGGTGAGCAGTTCGTGCTCGGCGGGTCGGCCCGACAGCGGGTCGATGAGATGGTGGGTGGTGCGCCCGTCGGGGGTGGTGAACGTGCGCACGGTGGTGCCCGAGGTGGCGACGCCACCCTCGTGCAGGCGGACGGCGGTGAGGTGCGTCGGCGGCTTGGTGGGCGCGACGGTGGGGTCCTCGATGCCGAGGTACCACGAGGCGTCGTCCGACGGGTTCCCGGTGGCTCGGAGGTCACCGCCGATGTTGACGACGGCACCCGTGGCGCCCATCTCGACGAGCTCCTCGGCGACGATGTCGGCGGCGAACCCCTTGCCGATGCCCCCCAGGTCGATGGCCGACGCGGCGGGCACGGTGAGCGTGGAGGCGTTGTAGTCGACCTTCACCCAGGCGCTCATGCCCACCCGGGTGCCGGGCACGGTGGGCGCGGCCGCGTGGTCGACGGCGCTGTGGGTGTACCCGACGTCGAGGAGCGCGGGCAGCACGGTGATGTCGAACCGACCATCGGTCTGACGCCACGCGTCGAGCGCACGGCTGACCACGGCGAGGGTGTCGGGATGGACGACGACGGGCGTGCCGGCCGAACGGTTCGCGAGGGTGATGTCGCTGTCGTCGCGGAAGCGGCTCCACCACGACTCGAGCTCGCGCAGGCGGGCCTCGGCGACGTCGAGCAGGTCCTCGTCGCCGCCGTGGATCACCACGTGCGAGCCGCATCCCATCACACGGAATGCTCGTTCGACCGACCCGTCCATCGTCCTCATGTCTCGGTGTTCCTACTTGCTGGGCGCCGTGGTGGTCACCGGTGCCGGGGGCTGGGTGACGACGGGCGCTGCGGTGGTGACCGGTGCCGGTGCGGGCGCAGGTGCCGGAGCGGGCGCGGGCGCCGGGGTGGCGGCCTTCGGTGCCGGCGTGGCCGACTGGGTCTGGGTCTGCGTGGGCGCCGCCGGTGCGGGCGCTGCGGCGGGCACGACCGCGGGCGGCAGGGTGAGCACCACCGTGGTGGGGCCCGCCGGCAACGTGGTGGCGGGCAGCGTGCTGGCCGCCGGGTCGACGGCGGTGGCGACACCCGGCACAACCGTGGGCACCGTGGAGGTCTGCGTGGGCTGCACTGCCGACGGCTCGACCGGGCGGTTCGCCGAGGCGATCACCGTGGTGAGGCCGAACACCGCCGAGGCGGTGAGCCCGGTGGCGAGGATGCGGGCGCCGGCGGCCACGTGCGGGTGCTTGGCCCGCGCCGTGGTGGTTGCGGCCGGCCGCTGCTGCACCTGGCGCTGGAGCTGCTGCACCTGCACCTGCAGGGCGGCGATGGGATCGGGCGATCCGTTCGTCGCAGCGACAGCAGCCGTGGAGGCGGCCGCTGTCGCTGCGGACGGTGCTGCCCATGTGGCAGCGGCGGGCGGGACGGGAGCACCCGGCGCCTGGGCAGCAGAACTGGTGGTGGAGGTGACGTCGATCGGGGCCTGGCCGCGGCGGGCCCGCATGGCGGCGATTCGAGCTGCCTGTTGCGGGTCAGTCATCGTCGCCCTCGTCTTCGTGCTCCTCTTCGTGGTCGTGGTCGTGGTCGTCGTCGTCCTCGTGCTCTTCGTGCTCGTCGTCACCGCTGCCCGAGGGGGCGGAGGTGTGCGACGGTGCGGGCGACTGCGACGACGGAGCGAGCGACACGGGCGAGGTGGCGGGTGCCGGGGCCGGCGCGGTGGTGGGGATGGTGGGTGCGGGTGCGGCCGACAGGGAGGCCAGCACTTCGTCGCCCGAGAGGTCGGCGATGAACGTGACGACCTGGAGGCCGTCGGTGAACGCCACCTCGAGGTGGCCGGCGGGCGAGGTGTACGACACCACGGTCCAGCCGGCGGCGGGCAGGGCGCTGTCGACCTTCATCACGCCGTCGTCGACGGTGAGGTTCACGGTGCCGGCGGGACCGGCCTGGTAGCTGTAGGCCCGGGCGGCGAGCGTGGTCTCGACCGCGCTCACGGCCGGCTGCGACGCCGCGTCGGCGGTGTTGTCGTGCGTGCTGGCCTGCATGCTGGCGAAGGCGGCGCCACCGGTGCCGGCGACGGCTGCCACGGTGAGTCCGGTGATCCAGGTCTTCTTCATTGCGATTGCTCCTCTGCGGGTGGGAGTTGCCCGATGACGACAGTGAACATGGGTGGTCTCCAACGGACGGCCAGCCGAAATCCAAGCGACGTCGAAAACTGTGGCAGAGGTTGTACGACCCCACCACGGACGGTGTGATTCGGCCGAAATCCGCCGCGGATCGCGGCATTCGACGCGATTGCGTGCGACCAAGGCGGTGCTCGACCTAAGCCTTTCGTCGCAGGAGGTCGTATTCCGGTCGTCGGCCCAGGTCGCACAGTAGTTTCGGGCGTCGACGATGGCTGCCGCCCCCACTCCCTCTGCCGCGGCTCGCCGATCGGCGTTCCTGCTCCTGGCCGCGTCCATCGTCATCGGCAGCGTGTCGTTCACGCTGGTGCAGCTCGCGCTCGAGGAGCTCTCGCCGCTCACGCTCGCCACCGGTCGCGTGGTGGTGTCGGCGGCGATGTTCGCGCTCGTCATCGTCCGTTCGCCCTGGCGGCGCACCCCGGTGCTGCCGGGCGACCGGGTGCGCCTGTTCCTCTGCGGCTTCGGCGGCTCGGCCGTGTTCCACCTGCTGTTCAACTGGGGCCAGCACCAGGTGTCGGTGGCCGTGGCCGCGGTGATGATGGCCACCTACCCCGTGCTCACCGCGATGGGCGAGGTGGTGTTCCTGCACCATCGCCTGCGCCGCGCACAGGTGGCGGGGCTGGTGGTCAGCACCGCCGGCTGCGTGCTCATCGGTGTCACGAGTGGCGGCACCGGTGGCGAGATGGCGGTACTCGGCGCAATGGTGGTGCTGCTCGCCGCCATCACCTGGGCTGCGGTCACCGTGGCGACGCGCAGCATCGGTCACCGGTACGACTCGTGGTGGCTGAACACGCCCGGGACCGTGGCCGGAGCGCTGGTGATGCTGGTGCTCGACATCCCACGGCTCGGCGAGTTCGCCGACCTTTCGTGGAAGGGATGGCTCGCGGTGATCTGGTTGGGCTCGGCCAGTTCGGCGTTCATCTACTACTCGATGGCCCGCGTGATGACGGTGGTGTCGGCCACCACAGCGACGTCGATCAGCACCGTCGTCACCCCGCTGAGCGTGCTGGTGGCGTGGGTGTGGCTCGGCGAACTGCCCACCCTGGTGGAGGTGGTCGGCGGGCTGGTGGTGATCGCCGGCGTGATGCTGGTGGTGCGCAACAGCGACGACACCGTCGATGCGGCGCCCGACACGGCAGCTGCCGTCGCCTGACGGATCGATGCGGGTCAGCGGGCGAGGGAGTCGGTGGCGAACATCGACGCCAGTGCGGCGCGCTGATCCGATGGCAGCCCGGCCACCACTTCGTCGGCGCCGGCCACCAGCGCGACGAGGCGTGTCCGCGCCCGGGTGCCGCTGGGCGACAACTCCACCAGACGAGCCCGCGCGTCGCGCGGGTCGACGGCCCGGCGGACCAGGCCATCGCGTTCGAGTCGCTGGATCATCGTGGACACCGACGACGGGTCGCACGCGTTGGCCGATGCGAGGTCGGTGATGCGTCGCGGCTCGTCGAGGTGCATCAGCACCTGTGCCTGTGCGGGAATGAGCCCGACCTGCGCGGCGCGGTCGTTCGCCACCATCATCGTCTCGGCCCTCCTCGCGCTGGCCGCCATCGGCTCCGGCCTCGGCAAGCTGTCGAAGAACCCGAAGGCCATCGAGCCGCTCGAGACGGTCGGCGTACCCGCCTCGTGGCCGCCCGTCCTCGGCGCCCTCGAGGTGGCAGGCGGCGGCGCTGGTGCTCCGCATCGTCACGATGTGACGTGCCGGCGCACCACGGCCGGGAAATGCAAACGGCCCCCTTGCGGGGGCCGACTGCAGCGCGCTCGAAGGGACTCGAACCCCTAACCTTCTGATCCGTAGTCAGATGCTCTATCCATTGAGCTACGAGCGCTTGCGGGAGCCGAGTCTAGAGGCGTCGATCTCGCTTCGGCTACCCCGTTCGGCGCGAGTGACGCGACGGCTCAGAGCCGCCAGGGTGCCCAGCTGCCGGCCCGGTTGTACAGCACGAGGGCGGCGAAGGCGTTGACCCGCGGGTCCTTCAGCTGTGCGGCGCTGGTGACGCCGATCTTCGCGAGCCAGCTCTTGTGCACGCTGAAGTAGATCTGGAACAGGCCGGTGCAGCAGTAGTTCTGCGCCGTGGGTACGAGGTTGCTCTCGCGGGTGGCGATGCGCACGGCCTCGTTCTCGAGCTCGTCGGGCCACACCTCGCGGATGATGGCCTCCACCTGTGCCCGGGTGTAGGTCTTCGCCGGGGCCACCTTCGCGGCCGTCGTGGTGGTGGCCTTCACCGTGGTGGTGGTGGTGGTGACCTTCTTGGTCGTGGTGGTGGTGACCTTCGGCGCCGTCGGCGTGGTGGCACCGGCCGGCAGGCAGATGCTGCGGCCCGGGTAGAGCGGTGTGGAGGTGGTGGCGCCGTTGGCGGCCAGCAGCGCCTTCGTGGTGACACCGGCCCGCTTGGCGATGAGGATCCAGGCGTCGCCGGCGGCGACCGTGTACTTGGCGGCGCACACCGGCGTGGTCTTCACGGCCTCGGTGCGGGCGGCGGCGACGGTGATGGCCGGGGTGGCGGCCTGGGCGGGCTGGCCGCTGGTCGACGCCACGTCGGCCTCGGGTGCCGGCGCCTGCGTGGGGTCGGGGTTCACCGGCACGGCCTCGGGCAGTGCGTCGACGTCGATGGAGGCGAACGGGTTGCCGGCGGCCGTCTCGGCCGGGGCGATGGCGCCGGGGTCGGTGCCGGGGAGCGACGTGTCGAGTGCGGTGGGGTCGGGCTGCAGGGCGGCGTCGTCGCCACCCGAGCGCAACGTGAGCGCAATGGGGACCAGCAGGGCGACGACGACAGCGAGCACGCCCATGCGGCGCACCAGCGGGTCGACGTGCTGGGTGGCTTCGCGCACCTTGGTGGTGAGACCGGTGGTGTCGAGCGGGGCCGTGATGACCGGGATGGAGCCGGTGTGGTCGCTGTGCGAACGGCTGCCGGCGGGTCGAGCCGCAGGTCGCGGGGCTTCCGGCGGCCGTGTGGCGCGCCGGAACCGGTCGAGCCGGCTGTCGGGCACGTGGCTCCAGAACTCGTTCTCTTCGTCGTCGTGCTCGAACACCGTGTCACCTCCGCCGAGTCCGCCTGGGCCCGTCGCAGGGCCGTGATGTCGGGCCAGGTCTACTCGGGCCGTCATCGAATTGCAACACTGTGTCAACTTCATGACGGACCGCGCGGACCGCGAACCATCACCTCACCTGGGGCTTCGCGGCGGGCGCTCGGTCAGCGCTTTTTCTTCTCGCGGGCAGCCCGGAATGCCGCGACGACGTCGAGGTACGCCGGGGTCGCGTCGACGACGCCGGTGACGGTGGCGGCCGGAAACGTGTCGGTCGGGCGAAACCGCAGGCAGCTCTTCCCGCTCACGAACGGGTCGAGGTCGGCGGCGTGACGCTCGCGCAGCACTGGCGACCCGTAGAACGGCATCAGGTGCACCGACACGCTGTCCTTCGCGGTCGGTCCGATGGCGGCCACCATGTCGTCACCGACGCCGTAGTACACGTACCCGGTCATCCACGGCCCGTCGTTCACCCACTCGCGCAGGTCGGCCCCTGACGCGGCGATCGCGGCTCGCACCTCTCGGGCACGCCACTGCTGAGGGGTCGACCACTCGGCAATGGCGGCCTCGAAGGCTGGGTCGGGCATCAGCTGCATGCCGTCCACCGTAGGTGTGGCCCGGTCGCCGCACCAGGAAAAATGCGACAGCCCGGACCGTGTGGTCCGGGCCGCCGGTGGTCCTGATGTCAGGACCTCACGCGGAGAGGGTGGGATTTGAACCCACGGACCACTTTAAAGGTGGTCCCCGCATTAGCAGTGCGGTCCGATCGACCAGACTCCGGCACCTCTCCAGGCGGCGCACAATCTATCGCGGCAGGTGGCGCGCTCCCACCCGAGGTCAGGCGTCGCCTTCGGGCCCGAGATCGCCCGCCCACGGCGGGGTGCAGCTATACGGCGGGGTCCACGGGCCGCGGGCGCAGTACACCCACAGGTCGCTCGCCGCGTCGGCGCAGTTCGCCATGCTCGCCTTCACGTTCTCCTTCGACCAGCCGCGGCGGCCGAGCTCGCCGCTCGGTTCGAAGGTGCCGGCCAGCGCGTTGAGCTGGAACGTGCAGTGCGAGTCGTCCTTCGTGGCCGGGTTGATGTTGACGGCCTTGAAGTTGCAGTTGCCCTCACGCGACGCGATGTAGATGAAGTACTGCTGCGTGCTCACGTCGGCGCCGTCCTTGGCGAACTCGAGCGCGATGGTGTCGGCGTCGGCCCGCGTGCACGGCTTGCGGTTGCCGTACACCGGCACGCCCTGCACGAGTCGCCAGTTGGGCTCGGCCTGGAACGTGGCCGGCCACCAGTTGGTGTCGAGCGGGGCGCCCGCCCCACCGGTGACGAAGCCGCTCCACACGCCCAAGGCTGCGAGGGTGGAGACGTCGCTGATGCCGTTGGCGCGCAGCGGCGGGTTGGCGAACTGGAACGCCTTCACGGCTTCCGACGTGCTCTTGCCGTAGGTGCCGTCGACCGCGCCGGTGAACAGGCCTTGCGCCTTCAATGTCTGCTGGATGCACTCGGTGGAGGCACCGCGGTCGCCGGGCTCGACGGGGGCGTCGGCCACGCACGGGGGCGGCGGCGCGTTGTCGACACCCGAGTAGTTGTTCATCGCGATGAGCGTGGCGGCGGTGGCGTTACCGTTCACCGTGAGGGGCGGGTTGTCGAGCTGGAAGGCGATGACCGCATCGGCCGTGTCCTGCTCGTACACGCCGTTGACCAGGCCCTTGTAGTAGCCGAGCCACATCAGTGCCCACTGCACGCACAGCACGCTGCCGCCCGTGGCACCGACACGCAGCTCGGCGTCGGCCTTGCACTCGCCGAGCTCGGGGATCTCGGCGTGGGCGCGCGAGGGAGCGAACACGTTGCCCGCCAACGCCAGCGCCACCACGGCCGTCACCCGCATCACCTTGCGCATTCCGGCCATTTTGCCGTGTCGGCGGGCGATTTGTTTGCCGATCGGCCGATCTCGTCGTGCCCAGTGAAGGTGATGCGCAGGTCGACCGGGACTTTGGTCCCTTCACGGAAAGAATCAAAGCGACTACCGTCCGCGAGGAACGGGAGTGTGATGGCGATGGCCATTGTCGGTGCGATACGGGTCGCACCGACCACCTCCACCACGGCGGACCGACTCGGCGCAGCGTGGATGCACGCGACGCGGCCGACCCGACGGGCGGTGGTGCTGTCGGTGCTGACGAGCGTGGTGTTCGGCGCAATGACGCCGGCGACCAACGGTGTGCGCGGTGCATTGGTGATGTGCGGCGCGGCGACCGCGGCGGCCGCGCTGGTCGACGTGCACGAGCGTCGGCTGCCGAACCGACTCGTGCTCCTCGCGCTGTGCTGCACGCTCACGCCCCTCCTGTGGGGTACCCCGGCCGAGGTCGTGCGCGTCGCCGCCGGTCTGAGCATCGCCGGCGCGCTGATGCTGGGCGTGCGGGTGCGCCGGGGCGTGGGCATGGGCGACGTGAAGCTGGCCGCGGTGATCGGGGGCAACGTGGCGCTGATCGCGCTGCCGGCAGTGCCGGTGGCGATCGCGGCAGCGGCGGCGGCTGCGGCGGCGGGCGGATGGTGGTTGCGCCGGACGAGCCTCCCGCTCGGTCCCGCGTTGTGGTTCGGATGGGCGGTGGCGGTCGCCACGGCCGGAACGGGGTGGTGGACATGAAGACCGATCGGCGGGTGCGCAGCCAGGTGCGCACGCAGTGGTTGGCGCTGGGCGGTGCCCTCGTGGTGCTCGCCGGCGTGGTGGTCGCGTGGGCGCTCTCGTCGGCCGCCGACCGGGTGCAGGTCGTGAAGGTCGTGCAGGAGGTGCCGGCCGGTCAACCGATCCCGGTCGAAGCCCTCGCGGTCACCGGCGTCGCCTACGACGCAGGCGTGGACGGGCTCGTGCCGTCGGCGTCGCTCGCTGATCTCTCGGGCCGCATCGCCGCGATCGACCTCCGGCCCGGCGCGCTCGTGCAGACGGGCATGTGGCGCGACACACCGGCGCTGTACGCGGGCGAGCAGCGCGTGGGTGTGGTGTTGCGCGCCGGACGACTACCGGCCGACCTCGGCCAGGGCGACACTGCGGTGGCGGCCGCCGTCGACGCGGCCGACCCGTTCGTGCCCGCCGGCGTGCGGGTGCTCGACGCAGTGCCCGGGACCGACGGGACGACCGCACTCACGCTGGCGGTGCCTGAGGCCGACGCCGTCGCCGTGGCGCGGCTCGCCGCCAACGACCTGCTGGTGCTGGTGGGCGACGCGCCCGCAGGCGCAGCGACCGAGGAGGAGGCACCGTGATCGTGGCCGTCACCTCGTGGCGCGGCACCGGCGCCACCACCACGGCGCTGCTACTCGCCGGCGCGCTCGCGTGCACCGACGAGACGTGGTTGATCGAAGCCGATCCGGCCGGCGGCGTGCTCAGCGGGCGGCTCCACGTCGGCCCCGGCGAGCTGGCCGGGCTGGAACGGCTGTCGTTCCCCACCGACACCACCGTGCCGTCGCCCGACTCCCTCGCGCACCATCGCGGCACGCTGCACGTGCTCACCGCGCCGGTCGATCCGTTCCGCGCCCACTCGTGTCACACGCCTCGGGTGCCCTGGTTGCCGACGCTGCGGGAGCTCGGCCGCGACGTCGTGGTCGACGTCGGGCGGATGCGCCACGGCACGCCGGCGTGGCCGCTCCTCGCGCTCGCCGACACCGTGGTGACCGTGACGTCGCCCGAGGTGAGTGCCGCGGTTGCCTCGTCGGAGTGGTGGCGCGCCGCCGGCCGCGTGTCGAGCGGCGACCCCGGGCTCGACGCCGACCAGGTTCGTGTGGTCGCCGTGGACGCTCCTGGCGGAGTGGCGTTCGACCGGACTGCGCTCGCCGACGAGTTCGGCTCGGCGTGGGGTGGCTGGCTGCCGTGGGAGCCGACGATCGTCGACCTCGTGCATCGTGGCGCCGGGCTCGACGACCGCCGACTGCGGCGCAGTGCGCTCGTCGCCGCGTCCATCGAGCTCGCGTCGGCGCTCGCTCGCCGAGAGGTGGTGCCGGCATGAACGACGAGGCACTCGACCTGCTCGTCGCCGACGTCCGCCGCCAGTGGGGCGACCGTCTGCCGGTGCCCGGACGTGACGAGACAGCACTCGAACGCGACCAACGCGAGCAGCTGACGCGGCACGTCCTCGAGCACACCGTGTTGCCCGAGCTCGAGCACCAACGAATGTCTGCGCGGGAGGTGCCGCTGACCAACGAGGAGCGCATCGCGTTGGTCGACCTGTTGATCTCCGAGATCTTCGGTCTGCCGCGGCTGCTCACCGTGCTGCGCGACCCGATGGTGACCGACGTGCTCGTGTTCGGCGCCGACCCGGTGCGCGTCGAACGGAGCGACGGCTCGCAGCAGCTCCTTCCGCCGCTCGTGCGCCGCGACCGAGACCTCGAGCGCGTCATCTACGACACCGCCGCGGCTCGGCGTCGACCGTTCAACCGCGAGCACCCGTTCGTCGATCTCGAGCTCGAGCCCGGCGTGCGCTTCCACGGCGAGGGGTTCGACGTCGTGCAACGGCCGCTCGTCACCGTTCGACGCGCGGCCATGGTGGGCATGACGCTCGACGATCTCGCCGCGCGGGGTGTGATCGACGACGCGGGCTGTGCACTGCTGCGCGCCGCGGTGGCGGCCGACATGAACGTGGTGGTGTGCGGGCGCATGGGCTCGGGGAAGACCACGTTGCTGCGCGCCCTGCTCCACGAGGTGGACCCCGACGACGTGATCGTCACCGTGGAGACCGATTTCGAGCTCAACGTCGCAGCGATGGGCGTGCATCGCTACGTGCACGCCTACCAGGCCCGGGTGCCGAGCACCGCAGACGGCGCGGGGATCTCGTGCCACGACGTGATGGTGCCCGCGGTGCGCACCCGCGCCGACTGGATCGTGGTCGGCGAGATCCGTGGCGCGGAAGGCGGCGCGCTCGTGCAGGCCATGTCGATCGGTCAGGGCGCGATGGCCACCGTGCACGGCGGTTCCGCGAAGGACGGCATCGAACGACTGGCCGAGCTGATCGCACACCACACCGGCGTGGAACTGCGCATGGCCCGGTGGCAGGTGTACCGCAGCGTCGACCTCGTGGTGCACGTCACCGGCGACAACCGCCACGGTCGATACGTCACCGAGGTGATCGCACCGTCGGTGGAGGAGGACGGTGCGCGCTTCATCGTGCATCGGCTGCTCGCACCGCGGGCCGGCGCCGACGACGATCGGGCGCGTCCGGCCTCCGAGCCGCAACGCTGGATGCTCGAGCGGTTGCAGGCAGCCGACCCGACGTTCACCGCGGCGTGGTGGCACGGGGCCGCCGACACGCACCGTCCACTCGGCATCGGCGCCCCGCGTGTGGCGGTGCCGGCATGAACGCGGCCATGGTGTCGTTCGCGGTGTCGGTGCTGCTGGCGGGTGCGGTCGTCGCATTGCTCCGCGCCACCACGCCGTCCGAGCCCGCCCCCGCGCCGTCGGCGTCCACTCCGTCGGCGCTGGCCGGCATCCCACGCTCCCGCGCTGTCGGGGCCGGCGTGGTCGGCTTCGTCGTGCTGCTGGCGACCGGTTGGCTGCTGCTCGCTGCGGCTGCCGCGATGCTCACGCTGTTCTGGGGTCGGCTGCTGCACGACGATCGTGCCGACGAGGAGCGGGCCAGGGTGGAGGCGATCGCGAAGTGGCTCGAGGACCTGCGCGACACGTTGCGCGGCTCGGCCATGGGAGCGGAGGCCGCGCTCGAACAGGTCGCGATGCGGCCGCCACACGCCATCGAGGTGGCGTTGCGCACGTTCGCACATCGTCGGCACCAGGGCTTCCGAACCGAGGATGCGCTCGCCGACCTGGCCGACGACCTCGCGCACCCGACGTCGGATGCCGCCATCGCAGCGATCCGTCTGGTGATCGGCGGCTCGTCGAGCGCCGGACGCCTGCACGGCACCGTCGACGCGTTGGCCGCGGCAGCACGCGACGAAGTGACCGCACGCGAGCGCATCGACCGCACGCGGGCGGTGTACCAGCAGTCGATGCAGCGCCTCGTCGTCATCGGCGTGCTGCTCGTGGCGTACCTCCGCTTCGCCGGCGGAGATCTGCTCGATCCCTACGGCACCGCCACCGGCCAGGTCGTGCTCGCGTTGCCGCTCGCGATGTGGGCCGGTTGCGTGATGTGGCTGCGCTCGCTGTGTCGCTACGAGCTCCCGCGCCGCGTGCGCGTGGCCGACGCCCCGGTGGTCGGGTCATGAACCCGCTGCAGGTGTCGGCGATCGTGGTGGTCACGCTGTGGCTGGCCGGGTGGTGCACCGCTCGGTCGTTGCGTCGGGTGCCCGCGTCGGTGGCCGCGGCGCGCAGCATGGTGCAACCCGTCTCCGACGCGGCTCTGGAGCCGACGTGGCGCACTCGCGCGTCGCACACCCGCCTCGGGCGCCATCTCGTCGCCCGTTTCGGCGACGACCTGGTCGTCATCGGTCTGGGCCCCACTGATGTGGTCGGCCGGGTGATCGTCTCCTGGGCGGTGGTCACGTTCACCACCATGCTCGGTGTGGTGGCGCTCGCCTCCACGGGCATGTTGCCCTTCGGGGTGCTGTGGCTGCTGGTCGCGGTGGGCGCCGGCCTCGCTGCGGCATGGGTGACGGTGCGCGACCTCGACGATCGCATCCGTCGCGCCCGACGCGTGTTGCGCCAGGCGGCGAACGACTTCGTGCAACTCGTCGCCGTCGGCCTCACCACCGACCAGAGCGTGGAGGAGGCCATTCGCTTCGCGCTGGACGTGGGCGTGGGTGACGCGTTCGACGGCCTCCGCCAGGAACTGGCGACTGCGCCGCAGCGCGGCGTGGCCGTCTGGGACGCGATCGACTCGTTCGGACAGCGCTTCGGCCTCCGCGAGCTGTGCGAGTTCGCCGCCTCGGTCGAACGGCAGGGGCTGCAGGGCGTGGCCATCAGCGACACCGTCGCCGCGCTCGCCGCCGGCATGCGGGCGAAGGCACTCGACGAGCTCGAACGGGAGGCGGATCGCGCGAACGCGAACCTCTCCGGGCCGACCGTCGGCTTCGTCGTGGCAACCATCGTCTTCCTCGCCTATCCGCTCGCGCAGCGCATCAGCGATGCGTTCGGCGGCTGAGCGCGTCTCCCGACATCGACATCGACAACAGCAAGAGAGGAGTGCGAGATGAACGAGCAACTGCTCCCGCTCGCCGTGTGGGTACAAGTGACGTTCGGTGGCCTGCGGGCCCGGTTGACCGACGAGTGGTCGCACCGGAACGACGACGAGGGCGTCGACGAGGCGGTCACGAAGATGATCTGGCTCGCCGTGGGCATCGTCGTCGCGATGGCAGCCACGGCGTTCTTCATGGCCAAGTTCAACCAGGCCAAGGCGAACGTGCCCGACCCGGTGGCGCCCTGACATGTCCGCCCAACGCGACGATCGCGGCGCGGTCGACGTGTCGGTACAGATGTTGTTCGGCATGATCGCGTTGCTGTTCACGCTGCTCCTGGTGGTGGAGACCAGCGCGCACTGGCATGCCCGGAACGTGTTCGACGAGGCGGCCGCGGAAGGTGCTCGCGTCGCGGCGGCATTCGACGGCACGTGCGCACTCGGTGTCGCCGCCGCGCGGTCGGCCATCGCGACGCACGGCGGCGGATGGGCGCGCGGCGCGACGGTGTCGTGCACGTCGGGCACGACCGTCTCCGTCACCGTCGAGGGTCGAACTCCTGGGGTGGTCGCCCCGATGCTCGGGATGCGCGTGCGAGTCACCGAATCGGCGCCGAAGGAGGGGTGATGTCGTACCGATGGTCCGACGACGAGGGCACCGCGACACCGGTGGAGATGATGTACCTGCTCGTGTTCTGCATCGTCGCCGTCGTGTTCCTCGGCTTCCTCGGCCGCCTGCACGCGGCCGGGGTGCAGGTCACCAACGCGGCCCAGGCGGCGGCTCGGGCGGCATCGCAGGCGCCCGATCCGGCCGCTGCGGCTCGTGCGGCTCAGGCGAGCGTTGCGGCGTCGGCGTTGCGCACGCGGTGCCGGGGTGGTGCGACGGCGTCGACGTCGTGGGTGCCGTCACCCACCGGCACGTGGCAGGGCGGCTCGGTGACCGTGCGTGTGAGCTGCGTGGTGCGCAACCAGTCGCTGACGGGCGTGTGGTCGCCCGGCGTCCGCACCGTGTCGATGAGCGACATGCAGCCGGTCGATCGGTACCAGCGATGAACCGCTCGAGCGACCGGGGCGCCATCTCCGTGGCGTTGATGCTGGTGGTGCTCATCACGCTCGGCGGCGCCGGGCTGGTGGTCGATGGAGGTCGTGCGATGTCGGCGCGGCGTCACGCCTCGAACACGGCGGAAGCGGCTGCCCGTGCCGCGGTCGCGACGGCCACGCCGGTGGCCTCGTTCGACCCGGTCACTGCGCGTCGGGCCGCGCTCGCATCGACGGCGGCGGCCGGTGTCCCCGCAGCCGACGTGACCGTGGTGGTGGGCCGCGACTCGGTGCGCGTCACGGTCGTCGAACGACGTCGCGCCGTCTTCCTCGTCCTCGGTGGCGTGTCCACCCTCACCGTGCGAGCCACCGGCATCGCGCGCATCGTCTACTCCGACTGATCGAAAGGACCGATCGTGCGATCGTTCATCCGTCTCCTCGTTCGCGTCGCCGCCTTGGCGGTGCTGGTGATCCTGCTCGCGGGCGTGCCCGTCGCCGTACTGCTCACGGTCGGCGCGCCATGGCCGTCCGCGGCGCAGTGGCGCGATGCGTGGCAGTCGCGCACCGTGGACACCGGTTTCGTGGTGCACCTCGGTTCGGCGATGTTCCTGTTGCTCTGGTCGTGGTTCGCCGTCACGGCACTCGCGGAGATGGTGCGCGTCACCGCGGCTCGCCGCGACCCCGAACGGCTCGCCGCCATGCCGCGTGGCGAGGGACCCGTGCGCTGGGTGCGCGGGCTGGTGCGCGTCGCCGCCATCGGGTCGGTGTCGGCCTCGGCGCTGATGACCGGTCTCGCCGGTCACGGGCTGGCCGCGCCGGGCGCGGCGCCGGTGGTGCTGCCGTCGGGGGTCGCGACGCACGTGGTGGAGCCCGGCGACTCGTACTGGGCCATCGCCGACGCGCACCTCACCACCGTGTTCGGCCGCGACCCCACGCCGACCGAAGTGCACATGGCCACCGAAGCGCTGATGGACTGGAACGTGGAGCGGTTGGGGCACCGCGACCCGTCGCTGATCCTGCCGGGGGAGACCGTGCTGCTCGAGCCGGCGGACGCCCCCGCATCGCCAGCGCCCGTGATTGCGGAGCAGGTGCCGATGGTGGGGGTGCCGGTGGTGGAGTTGCCGACCGTGGACGCGCCGGTCGTGGACGCGCCGGCGGTCGTCGTGCCCGCCAGCGTGGTGACCACGGTGCCCGCCCCGACACCGACGACGGTAGCGCCCTCGGTGGCGTCGGTGCCGGGCCCCACGGTGGTGGTGGACGACGCACCGAGTCACGACGACGGCATCGGGGTCACCGAGCTCGGCGCGGCCGTGCTGTTGTCGGCCGGTGCGCTCGCCGCGGTGCGGGGCGCGAGGCGCCGTGGCCTCCGGGCGAGCCTCCCCGGTGATGCGGTCGTGACGCCGACCTTCGAGCAGGCACGCACCGAGCTGCAGTTGCGCGCGCTGCACGCCGACGAGCGCGTGGCACGTGTCGACATCGCCCTTCGTGCCGCGGCGCGCGACCTCGCCGCGCAGCACGCCGCGGTGCTCGCGGTGTGGGCGGGTGAGCGCGGCGACATCCGACTCCACCTCCGCGGCGCGGCGGTGCCGTCCGATCCACGTTGGCACCTCGATGTCGTGGAGTGCACCTGGACGCTCGGCGCGCAGGTGTCGCTCGGCGACCTCGGTGTGGCGGCCGGTGATGCGTTGCAGCCGTGCCCGGCGCTGTGGCACGTCGGCACCACACCCGACGGCGGCGACCTCTACGTCGACGCAGAGGCCTGGGGCACGGTGGCCGTCGACACGCCGAACGCGGCCGGTGTGCTGCGCGCCGCCGTGGCGTCGTTCGCCTATTCGCCGTTCCGGGACCACGCGAAGTTGTTGGTGGCCGGAGTGGCCACCGACCCACGTCTGCCCGATGTGGAGCGGCTCGGCGATATGGCCGATGCGCTGCCCGTCGCGGTGGGCGCCGCGGCCGGCGTCGCGCTCGCAGCGCGTCGGTCGTCCACTCTCGAGTTGCGAGCGTCGGCGACGGGGGAGTTGTACGAGCCGACGCTGCTCGTCATCGATGCGCCCATCGACGTCGACCAGCTCGTCGAGATCGGAGGTGGCCGCGGGCTCGCGGTGCTGCTGTGCGGCGATGTGGATGCGGCCTGCGTGCTCAAGTTCGACGGTGCGCGCCACGTGGTGCATCCGCTCGGGTTGGAAGTGCGGCCGGTGGGTCTCGACGACACGCAGGTGTCGGCCGTGGTCGACCTCGTCGACTCGGCCGCGGCGCCGATCACGAGCATGCCGATCGCTCGAGAGGTGTGCTCGGCCGACGACACGTTCATCGATCCGACCCGCCTGACCTACGACGACCCGCCGTGGGCGCTGATGGTGAAGGTCCTCGGCCCCGTCGACGTGGTGGCCGCGTCGAGGACGCGTGTCGAGTTCGACCGCTCGAAGGCGTTGGAGCTCGTCGTCTGGCTGAGCCAGCACCGCAAGCGGCCGACGCGGTCGAGTGCTCGAGCCGACCTGTGGGACGTCGGGGTGCGCGACGCGTCGTTCGCGAACGTCGTGTCCGAAGCGCGGCGTTCGATGGCGCGTGTCGTGGCGCCGCCCGATGGGGACGAGTGGATCGGCCGCACGCTCACCGACGACCTGCCGTTGCATCCGCTCGTGGTGACCGACGCGGAGCTGCTGGCGTTGCGCACCACGGCGGCGCGTTCGATGCCGCGCCCGGCGGCGATGGAGGTGCTTCGCGACGGCCTCGCGCTCGTCACCGACCTGCCGTTCGCCGGCACCTCCTACCTGTGGCCCGACGCAGGCGGTCACACGTCGTCGCTCGTGCTCCTCGCCACCGGGGCGGCCGCGCAGCTCGCCGAGTGGTACCTCGAGGCCGACGACATCGACGGCGTGTTCTGGGCGACAGGCCAGGGACTGAGGGTGCTCCCAGGACACGAAGAGTTGGTGGCACTTCGAATGCGGGCCCACGCGGCACGCGGCGACCTGGCCGGTGTGCGACAAGAGTGGGAGGCGTACGAGCGGTCGCTGCTGGCCGACTCGTGGTCGCTCGCCGCGCCGTCGCCGAAGCTCACCACGTTGCGCCGCGACCTGTTGGCCACACCCGCGGCTTCGGGTCGCCGCTGACCACTGGAGCCGGATAAGGGGGTCGAACCCTTGACCTACGCATTACAAGTGCGTTGCTCTACCAACTGAGCTAACCCGGCGACGGAGCGATTCTACGGCGCGCAACTGGGTGCGCTCCGTCCCGGTTTCCGGGACGCATCACGCCCAGAAGCCGAAGTGGGACGAGCGACGCCCAGAAACCCCGAGTCAGCCGGCGGTGAGGGCGGCGGCCTTGGCGAGGGCGTCGTCCCAGCTGGCGCGTTCGTTCAGCAGCGCACGGAACGGCATCACCATCTTCGGCATACTCACGCCGAGCACACCGCGCAGGCGACCCTCCCACCCGTAGAGCGCGGCGAACGCGCCGTCGGTGCTGCCGGCGAACACGTGCACGTCGTCGCCACCGTGGGCGCGGCCGACGAACTGGATGCGGCTGTCGAACTGGTCGCTCCAGAAGAACGGCACGCTGCGATACGCCTCGGGCTCCTGGCCGCGGCTCACCGCCAACAGGTTGCGCGCCGCAGCGGCACCCTGCTCGGCGGCGTTGGTCCAGTGCTCGACGCGCATCTCGCAGTCGTCGTGGCCCTCGAACACCAGGTTCGGCCAGCGCACGCAGTCGCCCGCCGCGTACACACCGGGCACGCCGGTGAACAGCGTCGGGTCGCACACGATGCCGTCGCGCAACGCGAGCGGCGTGTCGTCGAGCCACTCGGTGGCGGGGGCAACACCCACACCGACCACGACCGCATCGGCAGGGATGAACGTGCCGTCGGCCAGCGTGACGCCGGTGACCTTGCCGTGCTCGCCCTCGATGCCGCGCACCTGCACGCCGCACCGCAGGTCGACGCCGTTGCGCGGGTGCACGCCCGCGACCGCGATGCCCATCTCCACGCCGAGGCCGCGGATCATCGGGGCCGGCGCGCCCTCGAGCACGGTGACCGTGCAACCCTTCTGGCGCGCGGTGGCCGCCACCTCGAGGCCGATGAAGCCGGCACCGATGATGACGACGCGTGCGTTGCCGTCGGCGATGCGGTCGCGCAGGTTCACCGAGTCGGCGAGGGTGCGCAGTTCGAGCACGCCGTCGAGCGGCTGCTGGTTCGGCACGCGACGCGGCGCCGAGCCGGTGGCGATGACGAGACCCTCGTAGCCGACCGTGCTGCCGTCGTCGAGCGTGATGGTGCGGGCATCGGTGTCGAGGCCCGTGGCGCGCACACCGAGGCGCAGGTCGAGACCGAGCGACTCGAACTCCTCGGCCTTGCGCAACCGGATGCGATCGACCTCCCACTCACCGGCGAGCACCTTCTTCGACAGCGGCGGACGGTCGTACGGCAGCTCGCGCTCCGCGCCGACCAGCGTGATGCGGCCGGTGAACTCCTCGGTGCGCAACGACTCGCAGGCGCGCAGCCCGGCGAGCGACGCGCCGACGACCACGACGTGTTCCATCGTCATGCTCGGCACCCGTTCGCGGTGGTGTTGCAGTGGTTGTCGGTGACCGGCTCACCCGCCACCAGCGCGGTCACCCAGTCGACGAACGCGACGTCGTTCTGCGTGTCGGTGTAGAAGTCGGGCTTGCCGAGCACGGTGTGGCTGTCGCCGGGCGAGATGTAACTGAACAGGTCGACACCCGCGGCCTCGATCTGCGCCTCGTTCTTGTCGATCAACGACACGAGGTCGTCGGCCGCGATGCCGGCGAGGCTCGAGAAGAACGCCTGCGTCTCGTCGAACGCATAGTCGTGACGGGCGAACGTGATGTCGGGCGCGTGCTTCCACGACTGGATGAACAGACCGGGGAAGCTCCACTGCTCGGCCGTCATGCCCTCGTTCTCGGGCCAGTCGGGCACGGCGTTCAACGTGCCCCAGTTGCCACCGATGTACGCGTTGATGGCGGGGATGTCGGGGTAGGCGCCCGAGCCGTCGGCCAGCACGGTGATGCGCGCGTCGGGCAGCAGGTCGCTGGCCAGGCCGGCGTACATGGGCGTGGGCACCGAGCCCGCGCTCTCGCCGGTGACCACCAGCTCGGTGGCATCGGGGAACCGCTCGGCCATCGCGTTCAGCGCCGCCGTGCCGTTCACCGCGCCCTTGTGCTCGATCACGATGCCGTTGCCGTAGTCCATCGTGTTGTTGCCGACGTGCACGTCGCCCGTGCAGTACGGCACGTACACGATGCTCCACCCGTCGAACGGGTTGCGCGGGTCGCCGAAGTCGAACACGCCTGTAGTGCGGTCGTTCGGACCGGCGCCGACGGTGCGCTTGAAGGCAGAGCTGTCGGGGCCGCAGGTGCCGGCGTCGAAGCACGCACCGCCACCCTCGAGGTAGAACACCACCTTCGTCGGGTCGGCCTTGCGCACGAAGTAGGTGAACCCGCTGCCGTCGCTGCACATGCAGTCGGCGGGCGCCGTGACGGCCTCCCACTCGGGCTCCTGCGCGGCGGTGGTCTCGGGGGCCACGGGCTCGACGGTCTCGGCCACGGTGGTCTCCGCGGCAACCGTGGTCTCGGACGCCGAGCTCTCGACCGCGACCGTGGTGTCGCCCGCAGAAGAACCGTCGTCGGAACATGCGGCGACGCTGAACACCAGGCCGGCCGCGAGGATCACTCGCCAAGAGGTCATGGTCGGGCACCCTACCTGTCGCCCCTCGCGCCCGGAGGGGTACGGTGACGACGTGAACTGGGACCAATTGGTGCAGGGGGTGGAGCTGCCGTTCCACCCCGATCTGAAGGTGCCGGCGCTCACCGAGGTGACGCTGCCCGTGCCGCAACCCGAGCCCATCGGCGACGTCGCGCAGGCCGCGCACGACGACGTGGTGGCCCGCCTCGCCGGGCACGTCACGCCCGGCATGACCGTGGCCGTGGGCGGCGGCAGCCGTGGCCTCACCGATCGCGTCGGCCTGCTGCGCGGCGTCATCAGTGGTCTGCGCGCGCTCGGCGCCGAGCCGTTCGTGGTGCCGGCGATGGGCAGCCACGGTGGCGCCACGGCCGAAGGCCAGAAGGCGATGCTCGAATCGCTCGGCATGACCGAGGAGGCCATCGGCGCCGAGATCCGCGCCTCGATGGAGACGGTGGAAGTGGCCCGCACGCCCAGTGGCATGCCGCTCTACCTCGACCGTCACGCCGCCGGTGCCGACCGCATCTTCCCCGTCAACCGGGTGAAGCCGCACACGTGCTTCAAGGGACCCATCGAGAGCGGCTGCACGAAGATGGCCGTGGTCGGGTTCGGCAAGCAGCCCGGCGCGGCGCAGATCCACGCGTGCGGACCGGTCGAGATGCGCAACCGCATCCTCGACGGCATCGAGGCACTGCGCGGCACCGGCCGACTGCTCGGTGGTGTGGCCTCGCTCGAGTCGGCCAGCGGCGAAGTGGTGCGCGTGCAGGCGCTCACGTCCACCGATGTCGGCGGCGACCTCGAACGCGAGCTCACCGACTACGCGCGCACGCTGGTGCCCGCGCTGCCGTTCCCGCAGATCGACGTGCTCATCGTGGAGAAGGGCGGCAAGGACATCAGCGGCACCACGATGGACCCCAACGTCACCGGCCGCTTCTGGGTGCACGGCCTCGCCGACCTCCAGGAGCCGGACGTGAGCACCATCGTGCTGCTGTCGATCACGCCGGTGTCGGGCGGCAACGTGCTGGGCGTGGGCTTCGCCGATTTCATCCCGTCGTCGCTCGCCGTGCAGATCGACTGGAAGAAGACCTACATCAACTGCTTCACCGCCGGCATCGCCGGGGTGCGCCGCAGCCGCATGCCGATGGTGCTGCCCAGCGAGGACGACTGCATCAAGGCCGCGCTGTCGATGTGCGGCCGTGCGTTCGACCAACCCAAGCGCGTCGTGCGCATCGAGAGCACCCTGCACCTCACCCGTTGCTGGGTGAGCGACGCACTGCTGGGCGAACTGCCCGCCGGCGCCACCATCGTGGAGTGACGGTGGCCGACGCATTCGTCGACGCGCTGCGCGACGTCGTCGGCGCCGACCACGTGCTGGTCGACGACGACGTGCGCGCGACGTACGAGACCGACTGGTTGGGCAAGTACCACGGCACCGCTCGTGCGGTGGTGCGTCCCGGCGACGTCGACGAAGTGGCCGCCGTGGTGCGAGCCTGTGCCGCGGAAGGCGTGGCCATCGTGCCGCAGGGCGGCAACACCGGGCTCGTGGGCGGCAGCGTGCCGCGCGCCGGTGAGGTGGTGCTGAGCACGCAGCGCCTGACGCGCCTCGACCCGGTCGACACGTTGGCCATGCAGGTCACCGCCGGCGCCGGTGTCACCATCGAGGCGCTGCAGCAGCACGCCCGCACCGCCGGTGTCGACTTCGCCGTCGACTGGGGTGCGAGGGCCACCGCGACCGTGGGCGGTGCGGTGAGCACCAATGCGGGCGGCTCGCGGGTCGTGCGGTTCGGCACGATGCGCGCGCAGGTGGCCGGCATCCAGGCCGTGCT
Organism: Actinomycetota bacterium; assembly: GCA_039796575.1. GTDB lineage: Bacteria > Actinomycetota > Acidimicrobiia > Acidimicrobiales > Ilumatobacteraceae > UBA668. The sequence goes on along the minus strand of JBDKJP010000061.1, from coordinate 26,910 downwards.
GGCCGACGGCAGCGTCGTCGACCAGATGCGCGGCCTGCCGAAGGAGACCGCCGGGCCTCACCTGCCGAGCCTCGTCGTCGGCAGCGAGGGCACGCTCGCCATCGTCACCGCCGCCCGTCTGAAGCTGGTGCCTTGGTACCGGCACACCGCTGCGGCGCTCGTGGCTTGTGAGTCGGTGGCCGACGCGGTCGACCTCCTGCCGCTGCTGCGCACCCTGCCGTCGCTCGATGCGGTGGAGTTGCTGATGCCCGCCGCCGTGCACGTCGCGTGCGACCACCTCGGCATCGGCCCGCCGCTGCCCGTCGATTTCGCCGGCGCGTTCGTGATGGTCGACTGCGCGGCGCACAGCGACCCGGCGATGGAGCTCGCCGCGCTCATCGGCGACCGGCGTGGCGTCATGGCCCTCGGCGCGCAGCGCGATCAGCTCTACCGCATCCGCGACCACGTCACCATCGGCATCGGGGCGAAGGACGTGCCGTTGAAGCTCGACGTCGCGGTGCCCGTGCCGAGGCTCGCCGAGCTGCTCGACCGGGTGACTTCCGTGGTCGACGCCATCGACGGTGCGGAGCTCATCGTGTTCGGCCACCTCGCCGAGGGCAACGTGCACGTCAACGTGCTCGGTGCCACCGATCGGGCCGCCGAGGTCACCGAGGCCGTGCTGTCCACGGCCATCGAGCTCGGTGGCACCATCAGCGCCGAGCACGGCATCGGCGTCGCCAAGACCGCGTGGCTCGAACGCCTGCAGGGCGCCGACACCGTGGCCGCACTGCGCGCCGTGAAACACGCGCTCGACCCCCACGGCATCCTCAACCCCGGCGTCCTCCTCCCCGCCCCGCGAACGTAAGTTCGCGGGGCGGGCGCGCGAACTGAAGTTCCCCGGGGGAGGCGCGCGAACTTAAGTTCGCGGGTCAGCGGCGGGATTCGGCGGCGTCGAGCTGGGCGCGGGTGAGCAGTGCGTGCATCTGCAGGCCCTCGGCCGCGAGCGCAGCGCCGTGGTCGGGGCTGCGGTCGATGACGCACAGCACGTGCTCGACGTTCGCGCCGAGCGCACGGAGGTCGTTGGTGCTGATGACCACCTGGCCGCCCGTGGTGATGACGTCCTCCACCACCGTGACGCGCTTGCCGACGATGTCGCTGCCCTCGGCGAGCTGCGCGGTGCCGTAGGTCTTGGCCTCCTTGCGCACGAACGCGGCGGGGATGCCGGTGTGCAGCGAGAGCGCGGTGGCGATGGGGATGCCACCCATCTCCAACCCGGCGAGCACCTCGGTGCCCTCGGGGATCATCGGGGCGAGGGCCGCGGCGATCTCGGCCAGCAGTGCCGGCTGCGCCTCGAACCGGTACTTGTCGAAGTACTCGGTGGCCGTCTGCCCGGACCGCAGCGTGAAGGTGCCGGTGAGGCGGGCGATGGAGTTGATCTTGTCGGCCAGTGCGTCGAGGCTCATGGTGCGTCAGTCTTGCTTGCGACGCACATCGCGCACCAACACCTCTTGGGCGATGGTGGCCACGTGGATGCCGTCGTCGCTGAACACGTGCCCGATCGACAGGCCGCGGGCGCCCACGTACGAGTGGCAGGTGACGTCGTACAGGTGCCACCGGTCGGCGCGCACCGGGCGGTGGAACCAGATGGTGTGGTCGAGGCTGGCGTTGAAGGTCATCCCGTGGGTGCCGGCGAAGTCGGGATGCGCGTTGCGCACGGCGTCGGTGGGCATGTCGTCGCTGATGTACGCCATCCAGCACCGCTGCAGCAACTGGTCGTCGCCGATCTCGTTGATGGTCTTCATCCACGCGAGCGAACGACCTGCGCCGGTGCGCTCGCCGTCGACCATCTCGGCCAGCCGTGCGGCAGGCACTTCGCGCCGCTCGAACGCCTCCAGCCACCGCTCGCCCTTCAGCTCGTCGGGGCCGGGCACACCGACGGGCGGGCGCACGGTCTGGATGTCGTCGGCCTCTTCGAAGGCCTGGAACGACGCCTCGAGGTTCAGGATGGCGCCAACTGCCTGACGCGCAACGACGCGACGGGTGGTGAAACTGCGGCCATTTCGGATGCGATCGACCTCGAACCGGATCGGTTCGGTGTGATCACCACGGCGGATGAAATACGCACGGAGTGAGTGCACTTGTTGTGAACCGTCGACCGTGGCAGCCGCTGCCCGCAGCGCCTGGGCCACGATCTGCCCGCCGTACAGGCCACCCCACGGATAGCGCGGCCCGATTCCGACGAATGTGTCGGGGCCATGTGGTTCCAAGTCGAACAAGGTGCGGAGCTCCATTCGAGCAAATTCCTCTCTGGCAAACGCGGTGATTGAGAATTACGATCGAGGTCATGGGAAAGCCCGGTCCGAAGAACCCGCTCAGCGATGCGCACAAAGCCGCGCTTGCGAAAGGCCGAATGGAGGGTCGGGTGGTTCGTGAGTATCTCGAGGCGCTGAAGGCCAACAAGCCGGTGCGCGGACGCAAGCGTACGCCCGAGACCATCCGCCGACAGTTGTCCGCGGCCGAACGGGCGCTGGCGACTGCGTCACCCATCGCGGAACTGCAGCTGGTGCAGCAGCGCATCGATCTGCAGCGCGAGCTGGAGGTACTGGAGAACAAGGTCGACCTCGCGGCACGAGAGCGCGCGTTCGTGCAGGTCGCGAAGAGCTACGGCGATCGGACCGGCGTGAAGTACGAGGCGTGGCGTGCGGTGGGCGTGCCGGCGGCGGTGTTGAAGTCGGCCGGCATCGGCCGACGCGGTTGACGGGTCAGCCCAGCGCGTCGAGCGCGTCGACGCCGCGACCCGCGTGGCGCACGCTGCGCGACAGGTCGAACGCGTCGTCGAGCACCGATGCGGGCACGGTGACCCGCGGGTCGGCCTCGAGCAGCTCGCGGAACGAGACGCTCTCGTCCCATGCGCGGCCGGCGTTCTCCTGCACGATGCGGTAGGCCTCGTCGCGGGTGAGGCCGGCCTGCACCAGGCCGAGCAGCACCGGCTGGCTGAACACCAGACCGTGGCTGGCCCACAGGTTGTCGAGCATGCGCTGCGGGAACACCTGCAGCCCGTCGAGCAGGCGGGTCATGCGGCGCATCACGTAGTAGGCGAGCAGCGCGCTGTCGGGCAGCACGACCCGCTCGACCGAGCTGTGCGAGATGTCGCGCTCGTGCCACAGCGCCACGTCCTGCAGGCCGGCCTGGAGGTTGCCGCGCAGCACTCGGCTGAGTCCGCTGATGGTCTCGGCGCTGATGGGGTTGCGCTTGTGGGGCATCGCGCTGGAGCCCTTCTGCCCGGCCTTGAACCCCTCCTGCACCTCGCGCACCTCGGTGCGCTGCAGGTGGCGCAGCTCGACGGCGATGAGCTCCATCGTGGCGCCCACCGAGGCGCATGCGTACAGGAACTCGGCGTGGCGATCGCGGGCGATGACCTGTGTGGCGGGCACGGCGCGCAGACCGAGCGCCGAGGCGACGTGCGCCTCGATGGACGGGTCGATGTTGCTGAACGTGCCGACGGCGCCGCTGAGCTTGCACACCGCGACCGTGTCGCGTGCGGCGCGCAGGCGGGTGCGGTCGCGGTCGACCTGCAGCGCCCACAGCGCCACCTTCGCCCCGAACGTGGTGGGCTCGGCATGGATGCCGTGCGTGCGGCCGATCATCACCGTGTCGCGGTGCTCGCGGGACATGCGCACCAGCGCGGCCAACAGGCCGTCGGCGGCGTGCAGCAGCAGGTCGCACGCGTCGCGCAGCATCCACATCCACGCCGTGTCGACCACGTCGCTGCTGGTGAGGCCGTAGTGGATCCATGCGCCGGCGGGCTTGCCGATGGCGTCCTGCACCACGTCGACGAACGCCGCGACGTCGTGGTCGGTGATCTTCTCGCGCTCGTCGACCGCGGCCACGAACGCCTCGTCGACCATCGGCGCGCGTTCGCGGCACGCCACCGCGTCGGCCGCCGGCACGATGCCCAACGCCACGTGCGCCTCGGTGGCCAGCAGCTCGATCTCGAGGTACCGGCCGAAGCGGGCCGTGTCGGAGAACACGGCCGCCATCTCGGGCATCGTGTAGCGGGGGATCATGACCAGATCACGTAGCTCTCGCGCTCGGCACCGGTGCCGACGATCTTCACGGGGATGCCCACTTCACGTTCCACGAGGGCCACGAAGTCGCGGGCCTTCGCGGGCAGCGCGTCGAGCTCGGTGACCGAGCTGAGGTCGGTGAGCCAACCGGGCAGCACGGCGTAGACCGGGCGGCCGTCGGCGTCGTACTCGGTGCACACCTTCACCTCTTCGAACGTGTCGAGCACGTCGAGCTTGGTGAGGGCGAGCTCGGTGAGGCTGTTGATGCGCACGGCCTTGCGCAGCATCACCAGGTCGAGCCAGCCGCAACGACGGCGACGGCCGGTGACGGTGCCGAACTCGCGGCCGATCTCGACCAGCTTGTCGCCGAGCTCGTCGGTGAGCTCGGTGGCGAACGGGCCGCTGCCGACGCGGGTGGCGTACGCCTTCGTGATGCCGACGATGCGGGTGAGGTACCGCGGCCCGATGCCGGTGCCCACGCACGCGCCGCCCGCCGTGGGGTTGCTGGAGGTGACGAACGGGTACGTGCCGTGATCGAGGTCGAGGAACGTGGCCTGCGCGCCCTCGAGCAGCAGCGCGTCGTCGCGGTCGAGTGCCTCGTGCAGCATCTCCACGGTGTCGCACACGTACGGCGCGAGGCGTGCGCCGAGCTCGGCGAACTGGTCGGCCACCGTGTCGGCGTCGAGCGCCTCGCCGCCGAGACCTTCGATCTCGCGGTTGTGGTATGTGCAGTTGGCGTGCACCGACTCGCGGAACGCTGCGGCGTCGAGCACGTCGCCGGCCCGCAGGCCGATGCGGCGCGCCTTGTCGCTGTACGCCGGGCCGATGCCCTTCAGCGTGGTGCCGATCTTCTCGTCGCCGCGCTTGGCTTCGTACAGCGCGTCGAGCGACTGGTGCCACGGGAAGATGAGGTGCGCCTGGCTGCTCACCTTCAACTTCGCGCAGCTGATGCCGCGGCTCTCGAGCGTGTCGATCTCTTTGAACAGCGTGGGCAGGTCGACCACCACGCCGTTGCCGATGACCGGGATGATGTGCGGGTACAGCACGCCGCTGGGGATGAGCTGCAGCGCGTACCGCTCGGTGCCCACCACCACGGTGTGGCCGGCGTTGTGCCCGCCCTGGTAGCGGACGACGTGGCTGTGCTCGGCGGCGAGCAGGTCGATGACCTTGGCCTTGCCCTCGTCGCCCCATTGGGCGCCTACGACAACAGTGACGGGCATGGCAGAACGCTCCTCGGAGGTGACCGGAACGTGACGGAAGCCTACTGGACGCTCCCGTGCCAGCATGGGTCCCGTGCGTTTCGACGAGTACGTGGAGTTCGACGCCACCGGCCTGGCGGCCTTGGTGAAGGGTGGCGAGGTCACCGCCGACGAGTTGCTCGACGTGGCACTGGCGCGCGCCGAGGCCACCGACGACGCGATCGCCGCCGTGGTGCACGTGCAGGAGGACGCCGCCCGTGCGGCCATCGCCGCCGGACTGCCCGACGGCCCGTTCACCGGCGTGCCGTTCCTGCTGAAGGACCTCGGCTGCGAGGCGGCGGCCTACCCCACCAGCATGGGTTCGCGGCTGTACGACGGGTACCGCTACTCGTTCGACAGCGAGATCTACCTGCGCATGCAGGCCACCGGGCTCGTCACGTTCGGTCGCGCCACCAGCCCCGAGTTCGGCATCGGCGTCACCACCGAGGCTGCCGTGTACGGGCGCCCCACCCGCAACCCGTGGAACACCGCGCACGTGGCCGGCGGGTCGAGCGGCGGCTCGGGCGCAGCGGTGGCGGCCGGCGTGGTGCCGCTCGCGCACGGCAGCGACGGCGGCGGTTCCGTGCGCATCCCCGCCACGTCGTGCGGGTTGTTCGGGTTGAAGCCCACCCGTGCCCTGCTGCCCGACGGCCCCGCGTCGGGGGAGGGGTGGGCCGGCATGGCCATCGACGGCTACCTCGCCCGCTCGGTGCGCGACACCGCGGCCATGCTCGACGCCTGCGCCGGGCCCGATGTCGGTGCGCCGTACCACGCGCCGCCGCGCACCATCGGCTACCTCGACGCGCTCGGCGCCCCGCCGCCCCGGTTGCGCATCGCGATGACCACGCGCACGTTCACCGGCGAGCCCATCCATCCCGACTGCGTGGCAGCCGTGCAGCACACCGCCGAGCTGCTCGAGTCGCTCGGTCACGAGGTGGTGCCCGCCGAACCGGTGCTCGACATGCACGCGTTCATGGTGGCGTGGTCGAAGATCGTGGCCTGTGGTACGCAGCTCACGGTCGATCAGGCGGGCCCCGGCGCGGAGGAGCGCGTCGAGCGCGGCACGCGCCTCGCGTGTGAGCTCGGCCGCACCGTGTCGGGTGCCGAGTACCTGTCGTGCGTCGACACGGTGCACGCGGTGGGCCGACAGGCGGCGCGCTTCCTCGTCGACCACGACATGCTGCTCACGGCCACGCTCGGCGAGCCGCCGGCCGAGCTCGGGCGGTTCGCGTCCGGTCGCCCCGACGGGTGGTCGTCGTTCCTCGAGTACCGCCTCGAGCACGTGCTGCCCTACTCGCCGTACCCGCCGCTCGCGAACGGCACCGGCCAACCGGCGATGTCGTTGCCGCTGTGGTGGAACCCCGCCGGGTTGCCCGTGGGCACGCAGCTGATGGGCCGCGCCGGCGACGACGCTCTGCTGCTGCAGTTGGCCGCGCAGCTCGAGGAGGCCGACCCGTGGTTCCACCGGCGGCCCGACGTGCCCTGCCGATAGCGTCGACTGCCATGTCGGTGATGCGGTGGATGACCTGGTCGGCGATGGACGAGGCCGAGCGCGGGGCGTTGTGCGCGCGTGGCCTCGACGCCATCTTCGACGAGCAGCTGAAGGCGTCGATCGGGCGCATCATCGACGACGTGCGTGCCCACGGCGACGAGGCCGTCTGCAGCGCGCTGCGCGACTGGGACAAGGTGTCGCTCGAGCCGCACCAGCTGAGGGCCACGGCCGACGAGCTCGAGGCCGCGGCGGTCGCGCCCGAGGTCGACGCGGCCATCGACGACGCGATCGCGCACCTGCGTGCGTTCAACGAACAGCTCATGGCTCGCGCCGCCGACTGGAGCTTCGAGAGCGAGCCCGGCCTCACCGTCGGCGAGAAGATCACGCCCATCACCTCCGCCGGGCTGTTCGTGCCCAGTGGCAAGGCCAGCTACCCGAGCGTGGCGTACCAGCTCGGCGTGCCCGCCGTGGTGGCCGGCGTGCCGCAGGTGGCGCTCGTGGTGCCGCCCATGCCGGACGGCAGCGGCCGCATCGACCCGGCCGTGCTGGTGGTGTGCCGCAAGCTCGGCATCACCGACGTGTTCCGCGTCAACGGCCCCGCCGGTGTCGCGGCGCTGGGCTTCGGCACCGCCACCATTCCGCAGGTGCGCAAGATCGTCGGCCCGGGCAGCCCGCCCGTGGCGTGCGCGCAGGTCGAGATGCAGCGTTATGGCGTGGCCACGATGATGATCCTCGGCCCCACCGAGAGCGTGGTCATCGCCGACCACACGGTCGACCCGCGACTCACCGCCGCCGACCTGCTGAACGAGGCTGAGCACGGCACCGATTCGGCCGTGCTGCTCATCACCCCGTCACGCGAGTTCGCCGAACGGGTCGACGCCGAGCTGGCCACGCAGGTGGCCGCGCTGCCCGCGGCCCGTGCCGAGGCCGCTCGCGCTGCACTGGGCGTGATCGGCGGTTGCGTGCTCGTCGACGATCTCGAGCAGGCCGCCGAGGTGGCCAACCGTTGGGCGCCCGAGCACCTGCAGGTCGCCGTCGCCGACGAGCACGAGTCCGAGCTGCTCGACCGTCTGGTCAACGCGGGCGAGATCCTCGTCGGCCAGCACACGCTGTTCAGCGCCGGCAACTTCGTGATCGGCTGCCCGGCCAGCCTGCCCACCGGCGGGTTCGCGCACGTCAGCAGCGGCATCACCGCCGACACGTTCCTGAAGCGCACCGCCGTCGCGAAGGCCGACGGAACGGCGCTGGCGCGGATGACGCCTACCATCCTGGCGATGAGCGAGCACGAGGGGTTCACCGCCCACGCCCGTGCCGCGTCCATCCGCCAGGAGGGCGCGTGACCGAGGCTCCCACCCACGAATCACCGGATGCGGCGCGCGAGCGGCACGCCACGAACCTCGAGCTGTTCCTCGACCTCGTGTTCGTGCTCGCCGTCACGCAGATCGCGACGCTCATCTCGCACGACCCCACCGCGGGCGGTCTCTTCCGCGGCCTCCTCATCGCCTGGCTGGTGTGGTGGCAGTGGTCGCAGTTCACGTGGTCCGGATCGGCCATCGACCTGCAGGCGGTGGCAGCCACACGCGTGATCGTGCTGATGCTCATCCCGGTCACGTTGGTGATGAGCGTCAGCATCCCCACGGTGTTCGAGGACGGCGGCTTCTGGTTCGCCGGCACGTACCTCGGCATCCTGCTCCTCGTGCTGCTGGTGCAGGGCCGCACCGCGTGGCGCGACGAGCGCACTCGCACGGCGTTCGTCCGGTACGCGTCGACGATGGTGATCGCGCCGTTCGTGGTGCTGCTCGGCGCGTTCTTCCACGACGGTGCGCGCACCGGGCTGTGGATCGCCGCGGCCGTCATCGACATCGTGGCCGCGGCTCGCGCGGGCGGTGCGGGCGAGTGGAGCATCAACCCGGTGCACTTCGCCGAACGGCATGCGTTGTTCGTGATCATCTCGCTCGGCGAGGTGCTGGTGGCCACGGGTGTCACGGCGTCGGCCATCGGTCTCAGCGCCGAGACCGTGCTCGGCGTGGTGGTGGCCGTGGGGCTCGCCTGCGTGCTGTGGTGGACCTACTTCGCGTACATCCCCGAGGTGTCGGAGCACGAGCTCGCGAAGGCGACCGGGCTCGACCGCGGCCGGTTCGCCCGCGACTTCTTCACCATCGGCCACTTCCCGCTCGTGGCCGGCCTGGTGCTCTACGCCGTGGTCGCGAAGCACCTCGTCGAGCACCCGCTCGACGAGCTCGACGTCCACGACCGCTGGACGCTCGCGCTGTCGGCGCTGTGCTTCATCGGCGGACTGATGGGTATCCAGTACCGCGCCGCGAAGCTGGTGCTGCCCGAGCGCGTCGCCGCGCTGGTGGTGATCGCCGGGCTCACCGCGCTCGGCCGCTGGCTGTCGGGCGCGCTGGTGGTGGCGCTGGTGGCCCTCGCGGTGGGTGTGATGCAGGCCATCACGCTCCGCCGCCGTCGCAACTGGGTGTGATGTGGCTCGGTGACGGGTGCCGAAGAGGTGGTCGGTACAGTCGCACGAGGGACACGAGAAGGGGGAACGTCGTGGCACACGACCTCATCATCCGCAACGGCACCATCGTCGACGGCACCGGCGCGGCCGGCTACGTGGCCGACCTGGCCATCGACGGCGACCGCATCACTGCCATCGGCAACCTCAGCGGCGAGGTGGCGGCCCGCGAGATCGACGCCACCGGCCAGATCGTGTCGCCCGGGTTCATCGACCTGCACACCCATCTCGACGCGCAGGTGGGCTGGGACCCGTACATGACCTCCAGCTCGTGGCACGGCGTCACCACCGTGCTGATGGGCAACTGCGGCGTCACCTTCGCCCCGGTGCGCCCGGAGAGCAAGGAATTCCTGGCCGAGATGATGGAGAGCGTCGAGGACATCCCCCGCGATGCCATCCTCGACGGCCTGCCGTGGGACTGGGAGACGTACCCCGAGTACCTCGACTCGGTGCAGCGCATGCAGCCGGCGCTCAACATCGTGGGCATGGTCGGCCACTGCGCCGTGCGCTACCACGTGATGGGCGAGCGCTCGCTCAGCGACGAGCCCGCCACCCCCGAAGAGCTCAACGCGATGCGCGAGATCGCCGAGGAGAGCGTGGCCGGCGGCGCAGTCGGCTTCAGCACCTCGCGCATCCTGCTGCACGTCGTGCCCGACGGCCGCTACGTGCCCGGCACCCTCGCCCCGCTCGACGAGTACCTCGCCGTGGCCGACGGCATGAACGCCGCGGGCGGCGGCCTGTTCCAGGCGGTCAACGACTTCGCCACGAAGGGCGCCCACGAGTTCATGCTCCTCAAGGAGATGGCGCAGGCGTGCGGCGACGTGCTGTTCAGCGGCGGCGTCGGCAACAGCGGCCGCGGCGGCGTCGACGTGTTCGGCGGCTTCCTCGAGAACGAGAGCGGCAAGCACGGCAACATCACGCTCGCCTCGATGACCCGCCCGAGCGGTTCGCTGTGCGGCCTCGCGCAGATCTCGCCCGTGAAGGGCAAGCAGTGGCGCCAGCTGATGCAGCTGCCCACCATCGAAGATCGAGTCAAGGCGCTGAAGGACCCGGCCACCCGTGCACTCCTCGTGGAGGAGGGCAAGGAGAAGGGCATGTGGTACGACCCGAACTTCATCCATCCGCTCGGCACCGGCGACTCGCCCGACTACCACGAGGCCGGCGGCATGTCGATCGCCGACCACGCCGCGGCACTCGGTGTGCACCCGGTGGAGTTCGTCATCGACCGCCTCATCGCGAGCGACGGCAAGGAGCTGTTCAACACCTGGTTCTTCAACCGGGCCACCGATGCGATGGGCGACCTGCTCGGCCTCGACCACGTGTACCCCGGTCTCGCCGACACGGGAGCGCACGCCGGCCAGATCTGCGACGCCGACGCGAGCACGCACTACCTCACCTACTGGCAACGCACCCGCAACGCGGTGAGCCTGCCCGAGGCCGTGCGTCGCCTCACGGCCTTCCCGGCGTCGGTGCTCGGCCTGAAGGAGCGCGGCACGCTGGCCGTCGGCCAGTACGCCGACATCAACGTGTTCGACATCGACCGCCTCGCCAGCCAGCACCCCGAGTACGTGAACGACTTCCCAGGCGGCAAGGGTCGCCTCATGGTGAAGAGCCGCGGCTACGCCGCCACCATCGTGAACGGCAAGATCGTCACCGAGCAGGGCAAGCACTCGGGCGAGCGCCCCGGCCGCGTGATCCGCGAGTTCGCCCGCGCCTGAGGACGTGTGTCCTGCTCCGCCGCCGGCTGCAGCGCCGAGCGGCTGCTCTGCGTGGATCGTCACGGCACGGGCCGACCGAGGTACCTCAGGTACACCTCGTTGCCGATACTGGCAGTGAGCGCCACTGAGCGGTCGACGCCCTCGATCTCGTAGATCTTCGTGCCAGGCGGAAGGGAACCTTCGCCGTCGTGCAGCACCACCGTCTCGCACCGGTCGAGCGCCGCTGGATACACACTGACTTCGCCGACCACTGGTCCGAGATCGCCCTGCGCTATCCGGTCGTCGAAACGCTGGTTCTCGTACTCGATGTCGCCCAATCGAAAGCGGAGCACCGGCTCGCACGAAACGCTTGTATTGACGCTCGTGGTGCACGTGGCCCCATCGCCGCAATCCTCCCGGCTTGCCTCATCGGGCGCGCATCCAACGGTCCCCATCAAGACGAACAGTGCCGCAAACAGCAACCCGTGGCGACTCCTCACCAGCGCAGATTGCCCGCTCCTGGTTCGTGCGTCAACAGCGCCGAGCGGCAGTTAGGGACGCTGCCCCGGCAGTTGGGTCTCGACTACGACATGCACCTTCGGTTTGAGTTGCAGCCGAACGGGTCGCAGCAAGGAGTCTGCTCGACAGGTCACGACCAGTGTTTCGGCGCCATTCGTCCGATCGACCCTGACCTCATCGACGTTCTCCAACAGATTGACCTCGATCGCATCTTGGTCCTCGCACAGGCATCGGATGGTGACGGTGTAGTCGTAAGGCGCGACCACACATCGAACGCGCCACGGTCCCCGTTCCGTCTCGAATGTGGCCGGGGTGACCGGCCAGCCCGGGTACTCCTCGGGGATGGTGGGCTCCGACTCGAACAGCCAGATCAAATCATGCAGCTCAGGGAAGCTCGACATCGGCACCGGTGCAGAGTGCCTGCTTCCAATCCCCACGTCAACAGCTCCGAGCGGCAGGTCTGGGCCCTTTCTGGGCATGCCCAGAATGACCCCGGGGTGGTTCTGGGCATGCCCAGAATGCCGGTGAACCTGATTCTCGAGGCTTTCGTGTCACCCCGGGGGCACTGGGGCGGGAAACCCTCGAGAGTGAGAGGGAGTGCCGAATGCCCGGGATGTGCGCCCTGCGCAAGGGTGATCACGGGAGGTGACGAGAACTCCCTGGGGAGTGTCCTGGAGGGGCACGAGAACGCGGCGGGCCACAAGGACGGGGATCGCCCGCCGCGCAGCACGGCTTCTGGGTGGTTTCCGTCCCGGAATCCGGGACGGAAACCACCCAGGACGCGAAGGGGGACGAACGACGCCCAGAAGCCCCGGTAGGTGCGTTCCGGTCGAGGCCCTCGGGCAGCGAAACTGGGCACACGCCCTGAGCTACAGCAGGCCGCGGCGGTTGCTCTGCAACGCCGCGATCTCGGTGGTGAGCAACGCGATGTGCTCGCCTTCTTCCGCCGCGAGCTCGCGGTAGAGCTCGCGCGCCGCCGGTGACGTGTCGTCGAGGTGCTCGCGGAAGAACGCCTCGGCGCGCTGCTCGAGCGTGAGCGCGAGCTGCAGCAGGTCGACCGGGTCGGTGGGCACACGCTGCGCGCCCGCCTGCAGCGCGCCGGGGTGCAGGTCGCCGCTCGCGTCGTCGGGCGGCGCGAGGTGGTAGCGGCGCACCAGGGTGTCGATGTGCTCGCGCTCCATGTCGGCGAGGCGCTGGAACATGTCGTGCAGCGCCTCGTCGCTGGTGTGCTTCGCCGCGGCAACGTAGAAGTCGCGGCCACCGAGCTCGATCTCGAACGCCTTGCGCACGGCGTCCATCGCCTCGTCGGGCACCGCAGTGGTCGGGTCGACCGGCACGAGCGTGCCGGCGCACGCGGGGCAGCGTCCGTACGGGAACGCGAACCCCTCGCTGCGCTTCGAGCAGTCGACGCACTTCCACGCCACCACCTCGTCGGCACAGCAGATGCCGTCGTCGTCGCCGGCCTCCACCGGCCGGTGACAGCGCGGGCACACCGGTTCGGCGGCGTCGGCCACCTCGGGCATCGTGCCGTGGTCGAGGTAGTCGAGGATGGCCGCGGCAGCGCGGCGGCCGGCCCCCATCGCCAGGATCACCGTGGCACCGCCGGTGACGATGTCGCCGCCCGCGAACACGCCCGGGATGCTGGTGGCCTGGGTGACGGGGTCGGCCGCCACGTACCCGCGGCTGTCGAGATCGAGGCCCTTCGTGTTGCGCGTGACGATGGGGTTCGGGTTCGTGCCGAGTGCCACGATCACCGTGTCGCACGCCACCTCCACGAGGTCGCCCGTGCCCACGGGTCGCCGTCGTCTGCGTTCGTCGGGCTCGCCGAGCTCCACGCGTTCGGTGAGCAGCCCGCGCACGTCGCCGCGCTCGTCGGTGAGCACCTCCACCGGGTTGTGCAGCCACAGGAACCCGACACCTTCGTCCTCGGCGTGGTGCAGCTCCTCGGCGCGCGCCGGTGCCTCGGCCTTCGTGCGGCGGTACACGCAACGCACGTGTGCGCCGAGACGGCGGGCCACGCGCAGGCAGTCCATCGCGGTGTTGCCGGCGCCGATGACCACGACGTCCTTGCCGATGCCGACGGGCGTGTCGATGTCGGGGAAGCGGTCGCCACCCATCAGGTTCACACGGGTGAGGAACTCGTTCGCGCTGATGACACGACCGGCGTTCTCGCCGGGAATGCCGAGGAAGCTGGGCGCGCCGGCACCGACCCCGAGGAACACCGCATCGAAGCCGCGCTGCTCCAGCAGTTGGTCGACGGTGAACGTGCGGCCGACCACCTTGTCGGTCTCGATGTGCACGCCGAGGTCGACGAGGCCCTGGATCTCGCGGTCGATGATCTCGCGCGGCAACCGGAACGACGGGATGCCGTAGCGCAGCACGCCGCCGGTGACGTGCAGCGCCTCGAGCACGGTGACGTCGACCCCTTCACGGGCGAGGTCGGCCGCGCACGCCAGGCCCGACGGGCCCGAGCCGACGACGGCCACCTTCTTGCCACGCGACGGCGCCACCTCGGGCGGCTGCACCTTGCCGTGGTCGCCGATGAACCGCTCGAGCCGGCCGATGCCGACCGGGTCCATCTTCTTCGCGATCACGCACTGGCTCTCGCACTGCGACTCCTGCGGGCACACACGACCGCACACCGACGGCAGGATGTTGGCCTCGCGGATCACACCCAGCGCACCGTCGACGTCCTTCACCAACAGGTGGCGGATGAAGCGCGGGATGTCGATGCTGACCGGGCAACCGCTGATGCACGTCGGGCGGCTGCACTGCAGGCACCGCTCGGCCTCGCGCATCGCCTCGCTGAGCGAGTAGCCGAGCGTCACCTCGTCGAACGTGCTGGCACGGATGACCGGGTCGCGCTCGGGCATCGGCACCTTCGTGGGCTCGATCTCGCGCAGCTTCTTGTACGTGCGCCGCCCCTCCACGAACAGCGTCTGCTCGACCTGGCAGCGGTGCTCGTAGTCGGCCGAGGCCGCGGTCTCCTCCTCCTTGAACCGCCGCTGGCGGGTGAGGAGCTCGTCGAAGTCGACGCCGTGCGCATCGAAGTCGGGGCCGTCGACACAGGCGAAGCGGGTGACACCGTCGACGCTGACGCGGCACGAGCCGCACATGCCGGTGCCGTCGACCATGATCGTGTTGAGCGACACCACGGTGTGCACGCCGGCCGGCCGGGTGACCTCGGCGCAGGCGCGCATCATCACCATCGGGCCGATGGCCACCGCGAGCTCGGGGCGGTCGTTCGCCACCACGTCGGCCAGCGCCTCGGTGACCAGCCCCTGGCGGCCCATGCTCCCGTCGTCGGTGCAGATGACGAGCTCGTCGGCCCACTCGCCCAACTTCTCGCGCCAGAAGCTCAGCTCGGCACTGCGGAAGCCGACGATGGCCGTGGTGCGATGGCCGGCCTGCTTGAACGCGCGCAGCTGCGGGAACACCGGGGCCACGCCGAGGCCACCGCCCACGAGCACCACGTGGCTGTCACCGGGCTCGATCTCGGTGGGCACGCCGAGGGGCCCGACGAAGTCGGCGAACGTGTCGCCCTCGTGGTACTTGTCGCGCATCTCGGCCGTCGACCGGCCGAGCGCCTGCACCACGATGGTGACCGTGCCGCGCTCGGCGTCGAAGTCGGCGATGGTGAGCGGGATGCGCTCGGCGCCGTCGTGCAACCGCACCATCACGAACAGACCGGCGCGCGCCGACGACGCGACATCGGGGGCTTCCACTTCCCACAGGAACGTGCTCGGGGTGAGGTGCTCGCGGGTGACGATCCGGAACGGCATCCGACGACGAGCGTATGCCCGCCGCTCGCCACGGAACACGGACCTTGGTCCCTGCCTGGCCCCTCCCCGCAACGGGCGTACAGTCCCGCACATGAGTGACACCGCCATCCTCGCCGAGCACCTGCGGCGCACGTACGAGAAGGTCGTCGCCGTCGACGACATCTCGCTCGCCGTGCCCCGCGGCACCGTGCTCGGACTGCTCGGCGCGAACGGCGCCGGCAAGACCACCATGGTGCGCATGCTCACCACGGTGCTCGAGCCCACCGCCGGGCGCGGCATGGTGAACGGCTTCGACGTGCGCACCCAACCGCAGGCGGTGCGCCGCAGCATCGGCCTCGCCGGGCAGTACGCAGCCGTCGACGAGAACCTCACCGGGCGCGAGAACCTCACGCTCGTCGGCCGGCTCAACCACATGCCCCGCGGCGTGGTGCGCGACCGCGCCGCCGAGCTGCTGCAGCAGTTCCGCCTGACCGACGCCGCCGACCGCCCGGTGCGCACCTACAGCGGTGGCATGCGCCGCCGGCTCGACCTCGGGGCGGCACTGGTCACCAACCCGCCGGTGCTGTTCCTCGACGAGCCCACCACCGGACTCGACCCGGCCAGTCGCCTCGACCTGTGGGAGGTGATCGAAGGGCTCGTCGGCGAGGGCACCACCGTGCTGCTCACGACGCAGTACCTGGAAGAGGCCGACCGCCTCGCCGACAACATCGTCGTCATCGATCGGGGCCGCATCGCCGCAGAGGGCACCGCCAAGCAACTCAAGGCGCGGCTCGGCGACACCGTGATCGAGTTCGAGTTCGCGGTCGCCGCCGACGCGACGCGCGCCGCCGACGTGCTCGGTGCCGACACCAGCGCCGGCACCATCGTGCGGCAGGTGATGACCGGCGGCGCCGCCACCCTGCGCGACGCGCTCAACCGACTCGACGGTGCGGGGCTGCAACCCGCACACGTCGCGTTGCGCGAGCCGACGCTCGACGACGTGTTCCTCGCCCTCACCGGCTCCGTCGACGAGCAGGGCGGTGCAGCATGAGCATCGACACGCTCCCCACGCACCCACCCATTTCCACCAAGCCCGGCGTGGGCATCGCGTGGACCATCCGCGACAACCTCGCCATGACCTGGCGCAACCTCACCGTCATCCGCCGCGTGCCGCAGCTGCTGGTGTTCGCGCTCATCCAGCCGATCATCTTCGTGCTGATGTTCCGCTACGTGTTCGGCGGGGCCATCCAGGCGCCCGGCGGCATCTCGTACGTGAACTACCTGATGCCCGGCATCTTCGTGCAGACCGTGGTGTTCGGCGCCATCAACACCGCCGTCGGCCTCGCGGAGGACCGCACCAAGGGCCTGCTCGAACGACTGAAGAGCCTCCCGATGGCGCGCAGCGCCGTGCTCGGTGG
Organism: Actinomycetota bacterium; assembly: GCA_039796575.1. Classification (GTDB taxonomy): domain Bacteria; phylum Actinomycetota; class Acidimicrobiia; order Acidimicrobiales; family Ilumatobacteraceae; genus UBA668. Next base: position 10,221 of record JBDKJP010000061.1, on the reverse strand, counting down.
ACGCGTCGCGGCCGACAGCGTGCGCAACGCCGTGGTGGTCGTGTTGATGATCGTGGTCGGTTACCTCGTCGACTTCCGGCCCACCTCGTCGTTCCTCGAGATGGTCGCCGCCATCGGCGTGATGGTGCTGTTCGGCCTGTCGATGTGCTGGATCTTCGCCGTCATCGGGCTGGTGGTGCCGAACGCCGAAGCTGCACAGGCGGCAGCGTTCCCGCTCGTCGCGCCGTTGGTGTTCGCATCGAACGCGTTCGTGCCCGTCGAGACGATGCCCGACTGGTTGCAGTGGTGGGCGGAACGTCAGCCGGTGAGCGTCACCGTGCGCGCCGTGCGGGCACTGATGCTCGGCACCGACCCGACCGACTATGTGTGGGCCAGCCTCGCCTGGTCGTTCGGCATCATGGTGGTGATGGCGCCGATCGCCATTCGCAAGTACCGCAGGGCCTAGCGACGTACGCTCATCTCGTGCGGACACGTCAGGTCGCCACGGTCGCCGTCCTGGCGGCGATGGGGCTGTGGGTCGCGTCGTTCGGCGGCCGCACCACCGACGCCGCGGGCTCGCCCGCCCCGGCTGCGCCGGTCGAGGTCGCCACCGTCGACGACGCCGGCACCGCCGATGGTGCCACCGCCGTCCGCCTCACCCCGCCCCGTCGAACGTTCACCGTCGCGGCCGTCGGCGACTTCCTCGCCGAAGGCCTCGTGAACAACGCGGCGGCAGCAGCCGCACCACCCGGCGTTCGCTACGACTACGAGCCGCTGCTACGTCCGCACGCGTTCCTCGTGAAGTTCGCCGACCTGGCGATCTGCCACATGGAGACGCCGATCGGCCCGCCCGGCGCGAAGGTCGGCTTCGTCGGCAAGGGCGTCTACGGCACCAACCTCATCGCCGCGGCATGGGAGACGCCCTTCGACCTGCAGCGCGTCGGCTTCGACCGGTGCAGCACCGCCTCGAACCATGCGAACGACACCGGCGCAGACGGCATCCGCACCACGCTCGAAGCGCTCGACGCCGCGGGCCTCAGCCACAACGGCACGGCGCGCACGCCGGAGGAGGCTGCCGTCTCCACGTTCATGGTGAACGGTGTGCGGGTCACCCACCTCAGCTACGCGCGCAACAGCAACACCGGCTTCCCGCGCGAGGAATGGCGGCTCAGCCGCGCCGTCACCGCCGACAAGGTGCTCGCCGATGTGGCCCAGGCGCGGGCGCTCGGTGCCGAGGTGGTGATCATCAGCCTCCACGTCTACGTCGAGATGCAGACCGGTCCGACCGCCGAGGACCGTGCACTGGTGAACACCATCACGCGTGCCGCGGCGAAGCCCGACCTCGTGCTCATCCACGGTCCGCACGTGCCGCAGAACGTCGAGCGGGTGAACGGCATCACCACCTACTGGAGCCTCGGCAACTACATCTCCGGCATGGGCGTGTCGGGCCGCGGCAAGTACAGCGACCCGCGCACACTCGACGGTCTGATGGCGCTGGTGCGCTTCACCCAGCAGCCGAACGGTTCGTGGCTCGTCGAACCGTGGACGGCGCTGCTGTGCAACGCGCTCGGCAGTCGCATCGTGTACCCGGGCATCACCACGCTGGCCACGCCCGGCATCTCGTCGACGTTGCGCAGCCAGATGCAGGCGTGCCTCACGCGCACGTCGGCCGTGGTCAGCCTGCTGAAGTAGCCGAGAGCAACGCCGCCCATCGGCCGGCGTCGCGCTCGACGATCCGCGCCGCGTCGTCGCCGTACACGTACAGCCACACCGAGGTCATCACCTGACCGTCGACGCCCTCGGCCGCGATGAACCCGGTGCCCTGCGCGGGCTCGTCGAGCAGCAGGCTGATGCGCCACGGGTCGACCGCCACCACCGTGCCTGCCAGCGGCGGCGCGTCGGGCCCGGTGGCGCGCACGCGGTCGCCCACGCCCGGCGCCGACGGGATGCCGATGGCCGCGGTGAGCTGCCGCCAGGTGTCGGCGCGTGCGCCGGTGCCGGTGGCCGTCGGCTGCATCGGCAGACCGTCGCGACCACGGAAGTGCTCGAGGTGCAGTTGCAGGTTCTGCAGGAACAGGCTCCATCCCTCGGCCATCGCGGTGCGCATCGCCTGGCCCTCTGGCGACGGGTCGAAGCCCGACTGGATGAACCGCACCGTCTGGGTGCCGTCGTCGCCCGGCTCGACGTGCCAGTCGAACGTCATCGTCATGCCGTGGGCGATGCCCTCGTCGCCGCCGTCGAAGCAGATGCGGCGCGGCGGGTCCCAGACCACGGCCCGACCGGGGATGACCATCTCGTCACCCTCACCGAACCGCGACGTGGTGGCGCCACCCTGGCGTTCCTCCACGGTGCTCGGCACGTACCACGAGGTCATGCCCGGTCCCGTGGCCACCGCCCGCCACACCTCGTCGACGGTGCCGTGCACCTGCACGCTCAGTTCCAGGACGGTCGGGTCGCTCATCCCCGAAGGCTAGAACCCGCTGCCGAGCACCTCAAGGTCCCGGGAGGTCGCTCGAGCCGCGCGTAGGGACTTTGGTACCTAGTCCGTGCACGTACCGATCGGTACGTTCGGCTCTATTGCGGCCCGCGCTCCGTGCGAGGGTGGGCCGCACGGGGACACCAAGGGGACTTCGATGAGCCAGACCGCAACTCTCGCCAGCAGCAGCACTGGCGGCACCACCGAGCACTTCGACGTCGTCGTCGTGGGCGCGGGCATCAGCGGCGTAGGTGGCCTCCACCACCTGCGCACGCAATGCCCCGACCTGTCGGTGGTCGCATTCGACAAGTTCGAGAGCTTCGGCGGCACGTGGCTGTGGCACAAGTACCCGGGCATCCGCTCCGACAGCGACCTCTACACGTTCGGCTACCGCTTCAAGCCGTGGACCGGCGCGCCCATCGCCTCGGCCGAGGAGATCCTGAAGTACATGGGTGAGGTCATCGACGAGAACGACCTCGCACCGCACATCCGCTATCGCCGCAAGATCGAGCACGCCGGGTTCGACAACGCCACCAACCTCTGGACCCTGCAGGTGCGCAACCTCGAGACCGGCGAGGTGCAGCAGGTCACCTGCAACTTCCTGTGGATGTGCCAGGGCTACTACAAGTTCGAGGAGGGCTACACGCCCGAGTGGCCGGGCATGGACGCCTACCGCGGCACCATCGTGCACCCGCAGACCTGGCCGGAGGACCTCGACTACAAGGACAAGCGGGTGCTCGTCATCGGCTCCGGTGCCACCACCGCCACGCTCGTGCCGGCCATCGCCGGCGACACCGCGCACACCACCGTGCTGCAGCGGTCGCCGACGTACTTCTGGACCGGCGCGAACGCCGATGAGACCGCCGACATGCTGCGCACCCTCGAGATCGACGAGACGTGGATCCACGAGATCGTGCGCCGCAAGAAGCTGCACGACCAGCAGGCCGTCACCCAGCTCTCGTTCGAGGCCCCCGACCTGGTGAAGGACGAACTGCTCAACCAGGTGAAGGCGTTGCTGCCCGAGGGCTACGACATGACGCACTTCACCCCGCGCTACCGCCCGTGGCAGCAGCGCCTCGCGTTCGTGCCCGACGGCGACCTGTTCGCCGGCATCCGCGCCGGCAAGGCCAGCATGGTCACCGACGAGATCGCCACGTTCAACGAGACCGGTGTGCTCACCAAGGGCGGCGTGCAGATCGACGCCGACATCGTCGTCACGGCCACCGGCTTCAACCTCAGCGTGCTCGGCGACATCCCGTTCGAGGTCGACGGCAAGCCGGTGCACTGGCCCGACACCATCACCTACCGCGGGATGATGTTCACCGGCGTGCCCAACATGCTGTGGGTGTTCGGGTACTTCCGAGCCAGCTGGACCCTGCGCGCCGACCTGATCAGCGACTTCGTCTGCCGCCTGCTCGGCCACATGCACGAGCACGGGTACACCAACGTGGTGCCGGCGCTGCGCGACGAGGACGCCGACATGACCATCGGCGACTGGATGGACCCCGACAACTTCAACCCGGGCTACCTGATGCGCAGCATGCACCTGCTGCCGCGCAAGGGCGACAAGCCCGAGTGGCAGCACACCCAGGACTACTGGCTCGAGAAGGACATGCTCCCCTCGGCCAGCCTCACCGACGGCTGCCTCCGCTACCGCTAGTTCCAACGCGCTCGAAATGACGCCGCAGCGGCGCGGGCGGCGCTCGTAGGCTCCGGCCATGCCGACGATCGCCGTGGTCACACTCGACGGGTTCAACGAGGTCGACTCGTTCGTGGCCTCGTACATCCTGGGTCGTGTGCCGCAGGCCGACTGGTCCGTGAAGATCGCGTGCCCGACCGAGACGGTCACGTCGATGAATGGCGTGACGGTGCACGCGCAGATGTCGCTCGACGAGCTGCCGACCGCGGACGCGGTCATCATCGGCAGCGGCGCGAAGACCCGCGAGTACGCCGCTGATGCCGCGTTCCTCGACCGCGTCCGTCTCGACCTCTCCCGTCAGCTCGTCGGCTCGCAGTGCTCGGGTGCACTGCTGCTGAAGAAGCTCGGCCTGCTCGAAGGCGTGCCCGTGTGCACCGACCTGATCACCAAGCCGTGGGTGGTGGAGACCGGTGCCGACGTCGTCGACCGGCCGTTCCATGCCGAGGGCAACGTCGCCACCGCGGGCGGCTGCCTCTCGGGCCAGTACCTCGCCGCGTGGATCATCACCCGCCTCGCCGGTCTCGATGCGGCGCGTGACGCGCTGTTCTCCGTGGCGCCCGTCGGCGAGAAGGACGAGTACGTCGAGCGCGCGCTGCGCCACGTGCGCGCACACACCGCCGTCGGCTAGAGATCGTCAGACCGGCCGAGGAGCGCTGCGAGCCGGGTACGGATCTCCTCGAGCGCCGGGCTCGTCGACGCGGCCCACATCACGAACTCGTAGACATCGTCGTTCGAGACGGTGGTAGTGGCGCAGCCGTTGAGTTCGAGAAACACAGCGGTCGCAAGCCACTCCAATCGCTGGTTGCCGTCGACGAGGGCGTTGTTGTTCACGACCGACTGCAGCAGCGCCGCGGCCTTCGTGATCAGGTCGGGGTAGGCGTCGAGACCGAACGCGGTGGCCTGAGGCCGCGCGGCCACCGATGCGAGGAGGCCGACGTCGCGGATGGGTGGCGGATCGCCGAGCAGCGCGCGCGTGAGGTCGATCAGGTCGTCGATGTCGAGGTACTCGACCGGTTCGTTCATTCGCCGAGGCGACGGAGCGCGTCGGCGTGGCGATGCATCACCAGCCCGGCTGCGGCACTGACCCGGTCGCGGTGTTGCCCGCGTGCCACGAACTCGCGCACGGCCCGCCGCGCGGCCTCCTGCATCGAGATACCTTCCGCGTCGGCGCGCTCGCGCAGCGCGTTCTGCTCGTGTTCGGTCAACCGGAGGGTCATGGCCATGACTCGATGGTATCAATTCGATACCATCCTCCCGGCATGTCGTTTCAGGCGCGCGGCGTCGCTACTGGGTGTGCTGCGTCCCGGTTTCCGGGACGCAGAGCACCCAGAACGCGATCTGGGACGAAACACGCCCAGAAGCCTGATGTCGATGCCGCGACGTCGGGGTCAGTGCTGGGTGCGGGCGAGGTAGACCTCGCGCACGGCGCCGACCAGCTCGCGGAACACGGCCTGATCGGGGTCGGCGTCGAACTGGCCGTGATCGGCCAGGCGACGCTGCTCCACGCCGAGCGGCAGCACCAGACCTGGTCCGCGATCGGGGAGCTCCAGCACGGCGGCACGCACCGCGGCGCGCACGTGCGCGCCCCCGTTGTCGAGGCACCAGGCCAGCACGTCGCGCGCCTTCGCCGCATGCGTTGCGCCGTCGCGGGCCATCGACCGCAACGCGTCGGCGGCGCGCAGGTCGGTGGCGCGAGCGGCGCGTGCCGCAGCCATGCGGCTCGCGTAGGCCTCCTGCAGCACGCCGTCGCGGAGGGTGTCGACGGCGATGCTGCAGAGTTCGTTGATGCGGCTGCGGGGCAGTCGCAGCGGTCGGCGCAACCGGCCGGGCTGCATGCTGCGCCCGAGGTAGCGGCCGGCCAGTTCGAAGCACCGCTCGCACGCCTCGGCCGACTGCTCGGCGGCGAGGAGCGAACGATGGACGAGGTCGTCGGGGGCGTCGAGCATCGCAAGTCGGCGAGCGACGTCGCGGTACGCGGCCACGGCGGAGTGCTCGGTCTCGCCCTGCTCACGCCAGAAGTCGGCGAGCGCGACGCGCACGTCGCGGTGCAACGCGAGTGCGGCCTGATCGGTGAGGTGCGAGTGCCCGAGGCGGGCGCGGGCGCGATGGATGCGACCGTGCCACCCCCGAAGCGGGCGTCCCTCCACGATGACGACGCTCATTCCCATACCGACGCCCGATGATGCCCGTTTGTTCCGAGCTTGTCGTCGGATTTCCGAAAACAGTGTGGATGCGGGTCAGGTTGCGGTGACGGACAGTCGTCCGTCGACCACGCGGACGGCAACCGTGCCGCCGTCGGCCACCTTGCCCTCGAGGATGAGCATGGCCGACGGGTCGGCCAACTCGCGCTGGATGACCCGCTTCAACGGCCGCGCGCCGAACGCCGGGTCGTACCCCTCGTGCGCCAGCAACGCCATCGCCTCGGGCGACAGGTCGAGCCCGATGCGCCGCTCGGCGAGCCGCTCGCGGAAGTGCTCGAGCTGGATGCCGACGATGCGCTCGAGGTCGGCCTCGGTGAGGCTGCGGAAGCGGATGATCTCGTCGACGCGGTTCACGAACTCGGGCTTGAAGAACGTGAGCGGGTCGCCCGGCAGGTTGCTGGTCATCACGATGACCACGTTGGTGAAGTCGACCGTGCGGCCCTGGCCGTCGGTGAGGCGGCCGTCGTCGAGCACCTGCAGCAGCACGTTGAACACGTCGGGGTGCGCCTTCTCGATCTCGTCGAGCAGCACCACGCTGTACGGCCGGCGGCGCACCGCTTCGGTGAGCTGGCCGCCTTCGTCGTAGCCGACGTAGCCGGGGGGCGCACCGATGAGACGGGTGACCGAGAACTTCTCCATGTACTCGCCCATGTCGATGCGCACCATCGCCTTCTCGTCGTCGAACAGGTACTCGGCGACGGCGCGGGCGAGCTCGGTCTTGCCCACACCGGTGGGCCCGAGGAACATGAACGAACCGATCGGACGGTGCGGGTCGGACAGGCCGGCACGCGAACGACGGATGGCGTTGGACACCGCGGTGACCGCGTCGTCCTGGCCGATGACACGGCGATGGAGCATGTCCTCGAGGTGGATGAGCTTGGCGAGTTCGCTCTCGATGAGCCGGCTCACCGGCACGCCGGTCCACTTGCTGACGACCTCGGCGATGTCCTCGCTGTCGACCTCCTCCTTCAGCATGCGCGTGCCCTGCTGCAGCTCGTCGAGGTGCGCGGTGGCCTCCTCGATGCGCCGCTCGAGCTCGGGGATGCGGCCGTAGCGGATCTCGGCCGCGACGGCCAGGTCGGTCTCGCGTTCCACCTGCGTACGGAGCTGTTCGAGCTCCTCCTTCAGTGAACGGATGGCGTCGATGGCCTGCTTCTCGTTCTCCCAGTGCGCCTTCATCTCGTGCACCTGGAGGTTCAACTCGGCGAGCTCGTCGACCAACGCGTCGAGCCGCTCGATCGACGCCTGATCGGTCTCCTTCTCGAGCGCGACCTGCTCGATCTCGAGCTGGAAGATGCGTCGCTGCACGATGTCGATCTCGGTGGGCAGCGAGTCGATCTCGATGCGCAGCTTGCTGGCCGCTTCGTCGACGAGGTCGATGGCCTTGTCGGGCAGGAAGCGGTTGGTGAGGTAGCGGTTGCTGAGCACCGCGGCGGCCACGAGGGCGGAGTCCTGGATGCGCACACCGTGGTGCACCTCGTAGCGCTCCTTCAGGCCGCGCAGGATGCCGATGGTGTCGTCGACGCTGGGTTCGCCCACGTACACCTGCTGGAAGCGGCGCTCGAGCGCGGGGTCCTTCTCGACGTACTTGCGGTACTCGTCGAGCGTGGTGGCACCCACCATGCGCAGCTCGCCGCGGGCGAGCATCGGCTTGATCATGTTGCCCGCGTCCATCGCGCCCTCGGCACCGCCGGCGCCGACGATGGTGTGGATCTCGTCGACGAACGTGATGACCTCGCCGGCCGCGTCGGTGATCTCCTTCAGCACCGCCTTCAGCCGCTCCTCGAACTCGCCGCGGTACTTCGCCCCGGCCAGCATGCTGCCGATGTCGAGCGAGATGAGGCGCTTGTCCTTCAGGCCCTCGGGCACGTCGCCGTCGGCGATGCGCCGGGCCAGGCCCTCGACGATGGCGGTCTTGCCGACGCCCGGCTCGCCGATGAGCACCGGGTTGTTCTTCGTGCGCCGGCTGAGAACCTGAATGACCCGACGGATCTCGTCGTCGCGGCCGATGACCGGGTCGATCTTGCCGTCGCGGGCGCGCTGGGTGAGGTCCTGCCCGTACTTCTCGAGCGCGGCGAACGATTCCTCGGGATTCTGGCTGGTGACCCGGTGGCTGCCGCGCACTTCCTTCAGCGCCTGGAGCAGCTCCTCGCTGGGCACGCCGAGCCGCTGGTTCATGGCCAGGAGCAGGTGCTCGACCGACAGGAAGTCGTCCTTCAGGTCCTTCTGGTAGGTGGTGGCGTTCTGCACCACGTTGTCGAGCTCGCGGTTCATGCGCGGCTCGCTGCCGCCGTACGCCTTGGGCAGCTTCGCCACCGCGTCGTCGGCCTTGTTGCGCACCATGAGCGGGGCGAGACCGAGCTTGGCCAGCACGGCCGGGACGATGGTGTCGGCCTGGCGCATCAGCGCCGCCATCAGGTGATCGGGGGTGAGCTCGGGGTTGCTGAGCGACTTCGCCTGGTCGATGGCCGCGGCGAAGGCCTCGTTGGTCTTGAGGGTCCACTTCTTCGGATCGAACGCCATGCCTGGAGACTACCCCGGCGCAGAAAACTTGCTACGGGTCGTATCAAGATTTCCCCGGTCAAGAAATGCGCATCCCGAAGATCAATTCCCACTCAAGAACTGAGCGGAAGTGCCGAACATTCACTCGCCACCAAACGGGGTGGTGTGACAACGAAAGAGGAACAGCAATGAAGATTCCGCGCAAGGTGGTCATCGCCGGTGTGGCGAGCGTGCTGGTGGCGGGCATGGCAGGCGCTTCGGCAGCCAGCCTCGGTGTGTTCACCGGCAACTCCCTCGGCTCGGGCGACGCCATCGTCGCCTCCTGCGACACCGACGGCATCGACGTCGGCTACAGCACCCAGTACGTGCCCCTGGCCGGCACCAGCGAGGTGACCGCCGTCAACTTCGGCAACGTGAACAACGGCTGCAGCGGCAAGATCGCCACCGTCACGCTCCGCGACAGCTTCGGGAACGTGCTCACCAGCCAGTCGACGACGCTCGCCATGGGCGCCGGCACGACCTTCTCGATCAACGTGCCCGGTGGCGTGAGCGCCGCTGCGGTCGAGGGCATGTCGCTCGTCATCGCGGGCTGATCAGGACCTTGAATCATGCAGACAGGGTCGCGGCACTCGGTGCCCCGAGCGCGCCGGACGTTGGTCGTCGTTCTGACGATCGCGTTCGTCGCCACGCTCGGGGTCGCCAGTGCTGCGACCCTCGGTCTGCGGCCTGACACCCTGCTGGCGATCGACAGCAACCAGCGGCCGCCCACGCTGCCGCCGACCACCACGACCACCATCTCGCCGACGACCACGACGACCGCACCCACGGCGATCGGCTGTGACACGTTCACGACGGGCGGGCCGACCGGCAACAACATGGACGGCCGGCCGCAGCAGTGCGGCACCGGATCGTGGAACGCCGACTCGGGGGAGTGGACCATCGTCGGTGGTGGCCGGGTGCGCACCCGACACGACGACGCCACCGTCACCATCCAGGTCGGCTCGTCCAACGTGACGGTGCAGGCCACCGTCGAGAACTCGAACGGCGCCAATCGCGCCGGCGGCGTGTCGCTCAGTCACAACGGTGACCGACGCGAACACCTCGCCGCCGTCATCGTCGGCCCGGGCACCGTGCAGATCCGCCTGGTGCGCAACACGAACTACACGGTGCTGGCCAGCGCGGCCATCACCCCCAACCAGACCCAGGTGCTGCGGTTCACCCGCATCGGCAACAACCTCACGGTTCGGCTGAACGGCACCATCCGGCTCACGTACACGCTGTCCGCCACACAGGCCGCGCAGGCGACGGGCACACGAGCCGGTCTGTACCAGGAGGAGGGCACCGCCCTCCGGTACTCGAACTTC
>JBDKJP010000060.1:0-66019 GCA_039796575.1 Actinomycetota bacterium | reverse complement strand
GCCTCGGCCTCCTCGACCGTCGACGGTCGGACGTAGAAGCCGGGCAGCTCGTGGTCCCAGGCGCTGGTCACGAGCACCTCCTCACGGAGACGCTAGGCGCAGACCCGGCGACGTATCCATCCGAGCGGCGAGATCACCCGTGCGAGCTACTTGAGCAGCTGGCGCGCGGCGACGATCCGCTGCACCTGGTTGGTGCCCTCGTAGATCTGGGTGATCTTCGCGTCGCGCATCATCCGCTCGACGGGGAACTCGTCGGTGTAGCCGTAGCCACCGAGGAACTGCACCGCGTCGGTGGTGACCTGCATCGCGACGTCGCTGGCGAACGCCTTCGCCATCGCGCCCATCATCGACAGCTCGCCCGTCGGGTCGCCCTCGTCGACCATCGCGCACGCCTTGTAGACCATGCCGCGGGCGGCCTCGATGCGAATCGCGCAGTCGGCGGCCATCCACTGCAGACCCTGGTTGTCGCTCAACGGGCGGCCGAACGTTCGGCGCTCCTTCATGTACCCGACCGCGTAGTCGAGCGCGCCCTGCGCGACGCCGACGGCCTGCGCGCCGATGGTGGGGCGACTGCGGTCGAGCGTGTGCATCGCCGCGGCGAACCCCTCGCCGACCTGGCCGATGCGGTTCGTGTCGGGCACGCGCACCTCGTCGAGACGGATGACACCGGTCGGTGAGCCCTTGATGCCGAGCTTGTGCTCGAGCTTCTCGACCTGCACGCCCCAGTCGGCTTCGACGAGGAAGGCGGTGATGCCCTTGTGGCGGTCGTCGGAGGTGCGGGCGAACACGGTGTACAGGTCGCTGATGCCGGCGTTGGTGATCCAGCACTTCGTGCCGGTGATGAGCCAGTCGTCGCCGTCGCGCACGGCCTTCGTGGTCATCGAGGCGACGTCGCTGCCCGCGTCGGGCTCGCTGAGGCCGTAGCTGCACTGGCTCTCACCGCTGCAGATGCGCGGGATGTACTTCGACTTCAGTTCGTGGCTGCCGAAGTTGATGACCGGCAACATGCCGAGCTTCGAGATCAGGAACGACAGGCTGGTGCTGACGCACACCCGCGACAGCTCCTCGGCCACGATGGCCTGGTCGACCAGCGAGGCGCCGGCGCCGCCGTACTCCTCGGGGTAGCTCAGCGACGTGAGTTCCATGCTCTTCAACGCTTCGAAGTTCTCCCACGAGAACTCGCCTCGGCGATCGACCTCGGCCGCGTTGGGCGCGATCTTGTCCTCGCAGAACTGCCGCACCACGCGGCGGAACTCGTGCTGTTCGGGCGTGAGCGTGATGGGCTGGCTCACGGCGCCGACCTCAGAGACCGACCAGCTGACGCCACTGCGACGGATACGCCGACGCCACTTGCTGCGGGGTCATGCGCAGCGTGGCCTCGGGCACCATGTCGACGATGGCGCGGGCCTCGGTGTAGTGACCGTGCGAGAGGCCGGCGAATCGCGCGGTGCGGTGCGCCACCAGGTCGGCGGGCGCGTTGGCGTCGAGGAAGCCCCAGATGGTGAACGCGATGGTGAGGTCGTGCACGACCGGTGCACGACTGAACATCGACGCACGACGCAGCGCGATGCCGAGGCACCCCTTCACCACGTCGGCGGTGTGCTCGCCGCTGCGCAGCTGCAGGCGCGGCTCGAAGCCCTTCGCGATCTTGAGCGCGAACCCCTGGTCGGGGCCCTGGTAGCCGAGCTGCTCACCCGCGGGCTGGAAGCCGCGCACCTCGGCCGGACGGTCGGGGTGCCACGACGACGGAGCGACCGGCGGCGACGAGTACGCGCGCGACGTGTCGATGGAGGGCGTGGGGGCGAAACGAGGGGCGGCCATAGCGGCCCCAGTCTGTCACTCAGGCGGGCTGATGCAGCAAGCCGTACACGAGGCCCTCCTCGAGGGCTCGCCACGATGCTTCGATGATGTTGCCGCTCACGCCGATGGTGGTCCAGGTGCGGCTGCCGTCGGCGAAGTCGATGAGCACGCGCGTGACCGCTCCCGTGGCGGTGGCACCGTCGAGGATGCGCACCTTGTAGTCGGTGAGGTGCACACGGTCGAGCTGCGGGAAGGCGTTCGCGAGCGCGTTGCGCAGCGCGAGGTCGATGGCGTTCACCGGGCCGTTGCCCTCGGCGGTGTGCACGTGACGCTGCGCACCTTCGCCCTCGCCCACCCACACCTTCACGGTGGCCTCGGTGGTGAAGTCGCCGTTCGGCAGCTCGTCGGTGATGACGCGCATGCTCTCGACACGGAAGAACGACTGCTCCCAGCCGGCCGAACGGCGCATCAGCAGCTCGAGCGACGCGTCGGCCGCCTCGAAGTGGTAACCCTCGTGCTCGAGGCGCTTCAGGTCGTCGATCACCTGGTTCACGGCCGGGCCGTCCATCGGCAGGCCGAGCTCCTGCGCCTTGATCTCGATGGTGGCGCGGCCGGCCATCTCGCTGACCACGAAGCGCGTGCCGTTGCCGACGAGCTCGGGGTCGACGTGCTCGTACGCGTCCTTCGCACGCTTGATGGCGCTGACGTGCAGGCCGGCCTTGTGCGCGAATGCCGACGTGCCCACGTACGGGGCCTGCGGGTTGAGCGGCCGGTTGAGCACCTCCGCCACGTGCTTGCTCACGCTGGTGAGCCGCTCGAGGCGACCCTCGGGCAGGCACTGCATGCCCAGCTTCAGCTGCAGGTTGGGGATGACCGTGGTGAGGTTGCAGTTGCCGGTGCGCTCGCCGAGACCATTGAGCGTGCCCTGCACGTGACGGGCCCCGGCCAGCACCGCGGCCATCGAGTTCGCGACCGCGCAGCCGGTGTCGTCGTGGCAGTGGATGCCGATGGTGGCGTCGTCGCCCACCACGCGCTTCACATCGGCCACGATCTGCGCCACCTCGTGCGGCAGCGAACCGCCGTTGGTGTCGCACAGCACCAGGTGGCTCGCACCGTTCACCACCGACGCCTCGATGGCCCGCAGCGCGAACTCGGGGTTGCGCTTGTAGCCGTCGAAGAAGTGCTCGAGGTCGACCATCACGCGGCGACCGTTGGCGTGCAGGAACTGCACCGAGTCGGCGATCATCGCGGCGCCCTCGTCGAGCGTGGTCTGCAACGCCTCGAGCACGTGGTAGTCCCAGCTCTTCGCAACGATGCACACCGCCGAGGTCTGCGCGTCGAGCAGGTTGCGCAACGTGGCGTCGTCGTCGACCTTGCCACGCGGGCGACGCGTGCTGCCGAACGCCACCATCGTCGACGTGGTGAGGCGCAGCTCGGCGAGCGCACGCTGGAAGAACTCGACGTCCTTCGGGTTCGCACCCGGCCAGCCACCCTCGATGAAGTGCACGCCGAGATGGTCGAGCTGCTCGGCGATGCGCAGCTTGTCGTCGACCGTGGCCGACACGCCCTCCACCTGGAGGCCGTCGCGCAGGGTGGTGTCGAAGACTTCGACGAGATCGAGGTTCGTGGTCATGACGTGCTCTTCCTGGGAACTGGACGGGGGAAATGAAAGAGCCGCCCGGAGGGGCGGCTCGGAGCGCACATCGGCATGGGGCCGAGGTGCGCTAGGGAATGATGATGATCGCGGCGCAGGCGGGCGATGACATGCCCGCCATTCAACCGGCAAATCCGCCCGACGTCAAACGTTCACCTGTGCACAACCTGTGTGTGAACAGTGGACGAACGAGAAACTTCTGTGGTCAACGGGGAAACCCGGTGGATAACCCTGTGTGGACAGAAAAACCCTGTTGACCTGCGGAAACAGGGCGTGCAGAGTGTGCTCCGTACCGGTCAGCGCACGCCAACCGGAACCCGAGGAACGGTGTCGAGGAACCTGGGGAGCCCGCAAGGGTGACCGAGGGGAACCGAAGGGCCAACCGGGTTCACGAGGCGGAAGCGAGGCTGGTGGAGGATGATCCTTGATCCTCGCCGAAGAACCTTCACGGGGGAGGCGGTGAGGCGCTGGGGAGGACGAACCGGGCAACCGGGGAGGCCGAACCGGTGGCCGGGGTCGCAGGAGTCGCCGCACGGGCAACCGAGCGGAGGGCAACGGCGGCAGCGGCATCGACGTTCGAGATCGTCGTGCCGGGCAACCGGGGCGGCGGTGCCGGGCCGAAGGGGGTCGGGGTCACGGGCAACCGGGGCTGCGATCGTCGGCGGTGCGGAGGTCGGACCGGGCAACCGGGTCGGCGTCGAGCGGTCCGAAGGAGCAGCCGGGCAACCGGCGAGGCCGACGGAAAAAGGGATCGCCCGCCGGGGCGTGAGCTCCGACGGGCGATGACATTGGTCGAACGGAAGGCTAACGCCCCAAGATCGGTCAGTGGTGGATCACCCTCGTCAGGAGTCGCCCCGGGCGGCGCGCTGGCTTCGGCCGGCAGCGCGGCCCGGGGCGCTTCGCTTTTCCGCCGCAGCCCGAAATCCCCCGCGGGGGCGGCGGTACGGTGCACGGCGATGGCCTCGCACACCAAGCTCCTCGACCAGGTCTCGGCCCTCGCCGACGAGCACGCCATCGACGCCGTCTACGTCATCCGTCGCAAACGGTTCCACTGGCCCGTGGTCATCGCCGGGCTGCTGCTCGGTGCCGTGGCCGGGCTGATGATGCCGCACGGCTGGTGGTTCTGGGCCCCGTCGCTCGCGTTCGTGGGCATGGGGTTCGGCATGAACGCCACGACCGACTTCCGGCTGCTCGCCCGCACCGCCTCACGCGTGCTGCTGCTCGACGCCAGCCGCGTGAACGCCAAGCCCACTCGCGTGGCCGGCGGCGTGGGCAGCGGACAGATCGAGGTGCTCCCCCGCGCGCTGTGGGCCGACGTGATCATCCGCGCCGAGGCCCACGTGATGGCGCGCCATCAGGTGCGTCGCCTCGAACGCATGCTCCACGGCTGAGCCACGCCTCGGTACTCTGCGGGGTCATGGCACAGAGTCCCATGGCCGAACGAGTCCGCAAGCACACCGGCCTTCCTGCCGTCGCAGCGGTCCCGCTCTACCGTCGGCCCGCATGGGCGCTCGCGTGCGTCATCGTGCCGGTCGCCATCACGGCACTGGCCGTGCCGTCGATCTGGGCGATGATCGCTGCGTCGGCGCTCGGCGGGGCGTTGGTGGGTGGGCTCACCCGCTGGTACTACGTGGCCCGAACGGCCGACCGCCTGGTGCTGCTGCGCTGCAAGCCGTTCACGGCGCGACCCGTCGCCGTGGTGTGCGAACTGCAGCGGTCCGACGTCGTGCCGTTGGGCACCGTCGGGGTGAACACCAAGGTGCGCGCCGGCATCGTGACCGGCATGGTGCCGAAGCGATGGAACCGGGAACTGCAGGCGCTCACCCGCTGACCGGGTGAGCGACGCGGGTCAGACGTGCTCGCACCAGTCGGCATAGCGGGCGTCCTGCGCACGCACGGCCTTGGCGTACACGTCGGCGATGGCGCGGGTGGCCGGGCCGGGGCACGGCACCTGACGGTCGTCGACCGAGTTCACCGAGCTGACCTCGGCGGCGGTGCCGCACACGAAGATCTCGTCGGCGATGTACAGGTCGCTGCGCGCGATGTTGCCGACCTGCACGTCGAACCCGAGGTCGCGAGCGATGCGCGACACCGAGCTCTGGGTGATGCCCTCCAGCGCGCCGGCCGCGAGCGGCGGCGTGAAGATGGTGCCGTTGCGCGACACGAAGATGTTCTCGCCGGTGCACTCGGCCACCAGACCCGACGGCGCCAGCATGATGGCCTCGTCGTAGCCGGCCTTCAGCGCCTCCACCTTCGCGAGCGAGCTGTTCACGTAGTTGCCGACGGTCTTCGCCGCGGGCGGCATCGTGTTGTGGTCGTGACGCGTCCACGACGAGATCTTCATCCGCACGCCCTTCTCCACCGCGTCGTCGCCCAGGTAGGCGCCCCACGGCCAGCAGGCGATGGCCACGTCGACCCGGCAGGGGAGCGTGTTGAGGCCCATCTCGCCGTACCCGTAGTACGCGATGGGGCGGATGTAGCAGCTCGGCAGACCGGTGCTGCGCACCGTGGCCTTGGTGGCCTCGACGAGCTCCTCCACCGAGTAGGGGATCTCCATCCCGACGATCTTCGCCGAGTTGTGCAGCCGCTTCATGTGGTCGGTGAGGCGGAACACGGCCGGGCCGTCGGCGGTCTCGTACGCACGCACACCCTCGAACACACCCGTGCCGTAGTGCAGCGTGTGCGTGAGCACGTGGATCTGGGCCTTGTCCCAGTCGACGAGCTCCCCGTTCATCCAGATCTTGGGAGTGGTGGTGATCGGCATGATGGCCCCTTCGCGAAGTTCTTCAGTCCTGAATGATGGATCAGCCTGCCACGGCGGCAGCGAGTCGGTCACCGATCTCGCTGGTGGTGCCGGTACCAGGATCGGCGCACGCGGCGCGGATGCGGTCGGCGGCCGCCGACTCGCCGAGGAAGTCGAGCATCAACGCTGCCGACAGCACGGCGGCCGTCGGGTTCGCCTTGCCGGTGCCCACGATGTCGGGGGCGGAGCCGTGCACGGGCTCGAACATGCTGGGGCCGGTGCGCGCCGGGTTGAGGTTCGCGCTGCTGGCCAGCCCGATGCCGCCGCTGACCGCACCACCGAGGTCGGTGAGGATGTCGCCGAACAGGTTGTCGGTGACGATGACGTCGTAGCGGTGCGGGTCCTGCACGAAGTAGATGCAAGCCGCGTCGACGTGGTTGTACGCGGTGGACACCTCGGGGTACTCGGCCGCGACGTCGTTGAACGCGCGCTGCCACAGGTCGCCGGCGAAGGTGAGCACGTTGGTCTTGTGCACCAGCGTGACGTGCTTGCGGCGGGTCATCGCCAGCTCGAACGCGTAGCGGATGGCGCGCTCGGCACCCATGCGGGTGTTGACCGAGCCCTGCGTGGCCACCTCGTGCGGCGTGCCCTTGCGCAGCACGCCACCCTCGCCCACGTATGGGCCCTCGGTGTTCTCGCGGATGACCACGAAGTCGTGCGGCGTGGTGCCACCGGGCGCGGTGCCGATGAACGGACGCTGGTTGATGTACAGGTCGAGCTCGAAGCGCATCTTCAGCAGCAGGCCGCGCTCGATGACGCCGGGCGGCACGTCGGGCGTGCCGACGGCGCCGAGCAGGATGGCCTGGAAGTCGCGCAGCTGCTGCAGCGTGGGGTCGCTGAGGATCTCGCCGTCGCGCAGGTAGCGGGCGCCACCGAGGTCGAAGTCGACCGTCTCGATCTGCACGCCTGCGGCGCGCACCACCTTGAGGGCTTCGGCGGTGACCTCCGGGCCGATGCCGTCGCCACCGATGACTGCAATGCGATGTGCCATAAGGGTGGAACGGTACCGCCTGCGCCCCGCACCACGGCAAACGTCAGTCGAGCAGACGGCCGTGCCGGTGGCGGGTGGTGCTGATGGCCTGCTCGCGCACCCAGTGGCGCAGTTCGACGGCGGCGATGGCCACGGGCTGCGACCGGTCGACGTCGACCCCTGCGGCGTACCACTCGGCGAGCTGGGCGTCGTCGACGGTGCCGACGACGCGCACCCGATCGGCCACCACGGTCGCGCCGGGCGCCACGTCGACCACCGGCACGCCGGCGACGCGCGCCGCCATGCGGGCCACGGCCTCGGCGGCCGGCGACGCGTCGGGAGCGATGAACAGGCCGACCGCCGGCAGGGGCCGATGGCGCAGGACGTTGCGTTCGCACGCCAGCCCGCTCGGGTCGTGGTCGACGGCGAACTGCTCGCGCCACACCCGACGGAACTCGGCCTCGTCGTCGGTGCCGCCACCCCAGGTGCCGAACGCCTCCACGTAGGCGGGTCCGCCGGCCTTCGGGCCGCAACCCACCGATGAGCGCTTCCAGCCGCCGAAGGGCTGGCGCTGCACCACGGCACCGGTGATGTGCCGGTTCACGTAGGCGTTGCCCACCTCCACGAGGTCCAGCCAGTGCGCCACCTCGTGCTCGTCGAGCGAGTGGATGCCACCGGTGAGCCCGAAGTCGGTGGCGTTCTGCAACTCGATCGCGTGGTCGAGCGACTCGGCGCGCATCAGCCCCAGCACCGGCCCGAAGCACTCGGTGCGGTGGAACCACGAGCCGGGCCGGACGCCCGTCTTCACGCCGGGCGACCACACGTTGCGAGATGCGTCGAGGCACACCGGCTCGACCAGCCACCGCTCCCCCGGCTCGAGCGTGGTGAGCGCGCGGTACAGCTTCTCGGACGGCGCACCGACGAGCGGGCCGGTCATCGTGGCCAGGTCGTCGGCCGTGCCGACGCGCACGCTGCGCACCGCATCGGCCAGACGGCGCATGAACGCCGCGTCGTCGTACACCGACGCCTCGATGATGCCGAGGCTCGCCGCCGAGCACTTCTGCCCGGCGTGCCCGAACGCCGACTTCACCAGGTCGCGGATGGCCGCGTCCTCGTCGGCCGCGGCGGTCACCACGAGCGCGTTCTTGCCGCTCGTCTCGGCCAGCACGTGGATGCCCGGCTTCCACCCGCGGAACAGCTGCGCCGTCTCGTACGCGCCCGTCAGCACCACCGTGTCCACCTCCGGGTGCGTCACCAGCCGGCGGCCCACCTCGTCGTCGGGGCACGCCACGAACTGCACCAGGTCGCGCGGCACACCGGCGCGCCACAGCTGCTGGGCGAGCTCGAACCCGATGCCGCGCACCTCGGGCGCCGGCTTCAGCACCACGGCGTTGCCCGCGGCGAGCGCCGCGAACACGCCGCCGGCGGGGATGGCGTACGGGAAGTTCCACGGCGACGCGACGAGCACCACACCGTGCGGCGCGAACTCGAGACCCTTCGCCGCCCGCTCCTCCAGCGCGTGCGTGCACCAGCCGTAGTAGCGGGCGAAGTCGATGCCCTCCGACACCTCGGGATCGCCCTCGGCCACGGTCTTGCACGCGTCGTGCGCCATGAGCGCGAGCGTTCGGCCACGCGACCGCTCCATCTCGTCGGCCACCTTCGACAACATCGCCCGACGCTCGGCGAACGTCGACTCGCGCCACGTCTTCGCGGCGCGCACCGCGTCGTCGACCACGGCATCGATCTCGGCCGTGGTGGTGAGCACCGGGAACGCCTCGGTCGTCTCGGCCCGCAACGCCGTGACGACCCACTCGCGGTTCTCGGCGCTGGTCCAGTCGGTGTCGGCGGCGTTGTGGAACTCGCGCAGGTCGGGGTCGCCGACGGGAACGGCGGCGGTGCGGCGTTGCACGCGACGACCCGCGGTGCTGATGGTGTCCTTCGCCTCGAACGCCTCGACGAAGCGGCGGCACTGGTCGTCCCATTCGGGCGTACCGGGCTGCAGGGTGAACAGCGCACGGAGGAAGTTGTCGGGCGACGTGTTCTCGTCGAGCCGGCGCGTGAGGTAGGCGATGCTCGCCGGGAGGTCGTCGTGCCGCACCACCGGCGCGTACAGCAGCACCTGGTCGACGCGCTCGCGCACCTCGCGCGACTGCGCCGGCGCCATGCCCTCCAACATCTCGAACTCGATGCGATTCCGCTGCGGCAGCCCCATCGCCCACGCGATGTCGAACAGGTTGTGGCTCGCGAGGCCGACGCGCACGGCGCCCGCCCACCGTTCGTCGAGCGCACGCTCGACGAGCCGCTTGAAGCTCGCATCGACCTCGGCCTTGGTGGCGTACGGCGCCTGCTCCCAGCCGTGCAGCTCGGCCTCGACGCGCTCCATCGCCAGGTTCGCGCCCTTCACCACCCGCACCTTCAACGTGCCACCCGCACGGGCGTGCCGGGCCGCTGCCCAGGCGCACAGCTCGTCGCACGCGTCGTGGGAGTCGGGCAGGTATGCCTGCAGCACGACGCCGGCGTCGATGCCCTCGAACTCGGGCTCGTCGAGCACTCGGGTGAGCGCAGCGAGCGTGAGCGGCAGGTCGCGGAACTCCTCCATGTCGAGGTTCACGAACGTGCGCGGCACGGCGCGCTCGGCGTCGCGGTACAGCACCCGCAGCCGCTCACAGATGCGGTCGACCGACGCGTCGAACGCGAGCACGTCGAGGTTCGCCACCACCGCCGAGATCTTCAACGACACGTACGTCACGTCGGGTCGCATGATGCGCTCACGCACCAGCCGCAACCTCTCGTCGGCCTCGGCGTCACTGAGGATGGCCTCGCCGAGCACGTTCACGTTCAACGCGAAGCCGTCCTCGGCGCGCCGGGCGACGTGCTGTGCGAACGCCGGGTCGTCGGCGCGCAGCACCACACCGTTGCTCTCACGCACGATCCGCTGCCGCACGAGTGGCATCACCAGTCGCGGCACCCGCTCCGCCAGCCGGGCACCCGTGCGCAGCATCGCCCGGTCGGCCGCACCCAGCGACGCGGGCACGCCGATCTCGTCGACGATCGCCGTGAACCGCGCCGCCGCACGAGCGTCGTCGTCGAACCGCAGCACCTCGTCGGTCAGGGCGAACGTGAGCGCTCGCAGCTGGTCGTCGTGCACCACACCGGCGAGGCGTTGCTGCTGGCGACGCTCACCTCGCCGGGTGCGCCGGTGGGACGCACGCAGCAACTCCTCCGCACGGCGGACGATGCGGGCAGGATCGGTGTGCGGGGCGGGATCGGTCACACCTCCACTGAACCGCGGCCGTCTTGCACGCTTGCCCACCCCCTGCCGTCGCAGAAGTACAACGCGCGCCACAATGGCGCGGTGCATCCCGTGGTGACCGCGCTCAACGACGTGTTCGCCGGTGTCCCCCATGTGATGTTCTGCGTGAAGGACACCGCAGGCCGGTACCTCGCGGCCAACCAGGCGTTCGCCGAACGAGCCGGCCGGGCCGCGGTCGGCTCGGTGCTCGGGCAGGGCGCGGGCGACTTCTTCCCCGCCGACCTCGTCGCCTCCTACGAAGCCCAGGACCAGCAGGTGCTCGCGACCGGCGACCCCATTCGCAACGAGCTCGAGCTCATCCTCCGACCCGACGGCACCCGCGGCTGGTACGTCACCACCAAAACCCGCCTCGTCGACGAGGGCGGCGCGGTGCTGGGCATCGTGGCCGTGAGCTACGACCTGCGCGCCGCGGCAACCACCGACCGGCACCACGCCAACCTCCAGGCCGCCATCGACCTCGCCCGGCGGCGCTACGCCGACCCGCTCAAGGTGGCCGACCTCGCCGACGCCGCCGGCCTGAGCCCCACGCAGCTCGAACGGTCGCTGCGCAAGGCGGTGGGGATGTCGCCCAAGCAACTGCTCATCCGCACCCGCCTCGACGAGGCGATGCGCCGGCTCGACGACACCGACCTCACCCTCGCCGCCATCGCCGGCGAGTGCGGCTTCTACGACCAGAGCTCGTTCACCCGCCAGTTCCAGCGTGCGGTGGGGATGACCCCCGGGGCATATCGGAGCCGCGGCCAGCGTCGTTAGACTCGCCATTCCTATGGCCAGCCACCACCTTTCCCGCGCCGCGTACGAACGCCTCAAGGAAGAGCACTACGACCTCACCACGCGAGGCCGCATCGAGGTGGCCAACAAGATCGAAGCCGCCCGCCTCCTCGGCGACCTCTCCGAGAACGGCGACTACCACGCCGCCAAGGACGAACAGGGCCACATGGAAGGCCGCATCCGCCAGCTCGAACACCTCATCGAGAACGCGGAGATCATCGAGGCCTCGGCGGAGGGCGAAGTCGCGCCCGGCACCGTCGTCACCATCATGTACGAGGGCGACAGCGAGGCCGACGCAGAGACCTACCTGCTCGGCCACCCCGAGGAGACCCCGCCCGAGGGCGCCGGCATCATGAGCCTCAAGTCGCCGCTCGGCACCGCGCTCGTCGGCAAGCAGCTCGGCGACTGGGTGGAGTACGAGGCCAACGGTCGCCAACTCAAGGTGAAGGTGTTGAAGGTGGTGCCCGCATAGTGGCGTCGCGCCGAGGGGCCACTCCCTCCGGACCCACGCTGCCGCACGGCGCGGCCATGGAGCTGCCCGGCCGAGGCACCACGTTCGTGCGCACCATGGACGGCCCGCCCGGCGCACCCACCGTGCTGCTCCTCCACGGCTGGACCGCCACCGCCGACCTCAACTGGTTCACCTGCTACCACGCGCTCGCCGAGCACTACCGCGTGGTGGCGCTCGACCATCGCGGCCACGGCCGCGGCATCCGTTCGAAGAAGGCGTTCCGGCTCGAGGACTGCGCCGACGACGCGATGGCCGTGTGCGACGTGCTCGGCCTGCAACAGGTCATCCCGGTCGGCTACTCGATGGGCGGGCCCGTGGCGCAGCTCGTGTGGCGCCGCCATCGCGAGCACGTCCGCGCGCTGGTGCTGTGCGCCACCGCGCCCTACTTCCTCACGTCACGCGAGGAACGCATGGGCTTCATCGGACTGTCGGGCATGGCGGCACTCGCGCGTCTCACGCCGACGCAGGCGCGCACGTGGCTGACCGAGCAGTTCTACCTCCAGCGCAAGACCGAGTCGTGGGAGCCGTGGGCCATCCAGGAGGCGTCGCTGCACGACTGGCGGATGGTGCTCGAGGCGGGCCGCGCCATCGGCCGCTTCAACTCGCGCGAATGGATCGACGAGATCGACGTGCCCACCTCGGTGCTCATCACGATGCGCGACCGCGTCGTGCCGGTGCGGCGACAGGTGCGTCTGTTCGAGGGCATCCACCGCGCCGAGGCGTTCCGCGTCGACGGCGATCACGACTCCATCGCGGCGAACCCCGACCGCTTCGTGCCCACCCTGCTGCGTGCCGTCGCGTCGGTCGTCGAACGAAGCTGAGTGTTCTGACGGATGATGGTCCGAATGGCCCATCGACGCATCGCCCCTGCGTACGTACCATGACCTCAACGACGTGCGAGGAGGGCCGGATGAGGAAGCGGGCGGGTTTCCTGATCACCTTGGCGGGGGCCCTGCTCGTCACGTTCGTCTCCGGCGTCGCCCGGGCCGACTCCCCCTCGGCCCCGGTGACCGTGGAGATCGTGGTGGTCGACGGCAACGGGAGTGCGGTCGATCCATTGGCGGAGGTGCACCCTGCGGGACCGGAGGGTGCCCTCGCCTGCCAACTCCTCGACGCCGGTCACTGGATGTGCAGCGGCGGCACGTTCGGCACGTATCAGCTCGGCGACACGTTCGGCCCCATCCCCGACGCGATGTTCGACGCGCAGTGCGCCACCTCACCCGACGGCACGTCCGTCGACCCTGCGGCCATGGTGCTCGGCGTCGACGGTGCACCCACGGCGGCGGTGTGCACGGTCACCTACTCACGGGCCTCGTCGGGTTGGCCCGGCGACAACGAGGTGTTCGGCACCGACACCACGCTCGTGGAGTCCGAGGGCCCGGTGCCCACCACCCCGAGCGCCCCGGCGTCGCTGCCGGCCACCGGCTCCCTCGAAGGGCTGTGGATGCGACTCGGCATCATCGCCCTGTTGTTCGGCGCAGGTCTGAGCGCGCTCACGCGCCGCCCCGTACGCTGAGCACATCGCACCTCGACGTCCCCTCCGTCTTGCTGCGATCGCTGCCGTCATCGGCGCGGTCGCCGCTGCCGCTGTCGTGCTCCGCCGCGGCCCGCACCTGCATCTCCGCACGTCGCGGGTGCAGCGCAACGCCGACGTCGTGAAGCTGGGCGCCGCAGTCGGGGCGCAGTACGCCGGCACCGCTGCCCGCAAGCTGTTCGCCAACGCGGAACGACGCGTCGAGCTCGATCGCGAGCGCGAGCTGAAGACCGCCGAGGCCGTGGCCGAACGGCTCGGCCACATGAAGGGCGCGCTGATGAAGCTCGGCCAGATGGCCAGCTATATCGACGAAGGCCTGCCCGCCCCGCTGCGCGAGGCACTCGCACAGTTGCAGAGCAGCGCCCCGCCGATGAGCGGCGAGCTCGCGGCCGACGTCATCCGCCGCGACCTCGGTCGCGGGCCGGAGGAACTGTTCGTCGAGTGGGACCCCGACCCCATCGCGGCCGCGTCCATCGGCCAGGTGCACCGCGCCGTCGTCGTCGACCCGGCCACCGGCCAGGAGCGCGCGGTCGCGGTGAAGGTGCAGTACCCCGGCGTGGCCGACGCGGTGGCCACCGACCTGAAGAACGCCGACCTGCTCGGCCTCATCCTGCAGCAGGGCTTCGGCGGCCTCGACCCCGAGGAGATGGTCACCGAGATCAAGGAGCGCCTCGTCGAGGAGCTCGACTACCGCCTCGAGGCCGCGAACCAGCACCGCTTCGCCGAGTTCTACCGCGGGCACCCGTTCATCCACGTCCCCGACGTGCTGCCCGCGTTCAGCAGCGCGCACGTCATCACCAGCGAGCTCGTCGACGGCGCCACGTGGCAGGAGATGCTCACCTGGCCGCAGGAGGAACGCGACCTGGCCGGCGAGACGCTGTTCCGCTTCGTGTTCCGCAGCCTCTACGGCATGCACGCGTTCAACGGCGACCCGCACCCGGGCAACTACCTGTTCCACCGCGGCGGCAAGGTCACGTTCCTCGACTTCGGCCTCGTGAAGCACTTCTCCGACGACGAAATGGCCACGTTCATCGGCATGGTGAAGGCCGCCGCGTACGACCACGACGTGGCCGAGTTCCGTCAGATCCTCGAGCACGCGGGGATGTTGCAGACCGGTTGCCCCGCACCCGACGACGAGGTCGGCGAGTACTTCAGCCAGTTCTACGAAGCGGTGCGCGACGACCGTGAGATCACGTGGAGCAGCGAGTACGCGAGCGGCATCGTGCGCCACACGTTCGACCGCACGAGCCCCATCGCGCAGTACGCCACCGTGCCGAAGGCGTTCGTGTTCATCCAGCGCATCAACCTCGGGCTGTACGCGCTGCTCGGCGAGCTGCGCGCCACCGGCAACTACCGCCGCCTGGCCGAGGAGCTGTGGCCGTTCGTGCAGGGCCCGCCGAGCACCCCGCAGGCGCACCGCGAACAAGGCTGGCTCCACCGCCGATAGCGTCGCCGCATGCGTCGCCCCCTGGCCCTCGTCCTTCCTCTCCTCGTCGCGCTCGCTGCGTGCGGCGATGCGGCGACCGATTCGTCGTCCGACACCACCGGGGGCGCCGACACCACGGCCGCCGCCACCGACGGCACGAGCGGCACGTCGAACACGTTGGCGAAGCCCGATGTCGAGATCCCCAGCGCGCTGCCCACCGAGCTCGTCATCACCGATCTCGTCGAGGGCTCGGGCCCGGAGGCCGCCGAGGGCGACACCGTGGTCGTGCACTACGTCGGCGTCCGGTCGGCCGACGGCACCGAGTTCGACAACAGCTACGACCGCGGCGAGCCGTTCTCCGTGACGCTCGGTTCGGGCAGCGTCATCCCCGGCTGGGAGCAGGGCCTCATCGGTGTGCAGCAGGGCACCCGCCGTCAGCTCGACATCCCGTCCGACCTCGCGTACGGCGACTCGCCGCAGGGCGACGTCATCCAGGCCGGCGACGCGCTCACGTTCGTGGTCGACGTCGTGGCCGTGCTCAGCACGTCGAGCGCCGACGACCAGCCCGACCTCACGGTCGAGGGCGCGGCCAACATCGACGAGATCGAGAGCACCGACCTCGTGGTCGGCGAGGGTGCCACGCCCGCCGAGGGCGACACCGTCGCCGTGCAGGTGATGATCTACCGCGCCGACACCGGCGAGCTGCTCAACAGCAGCTGGGGCACCCCGCCCGCGACGTTCACGTACGCGGTCGACAGCGACACCTACCCGGGCGTGCTCGGCGTGGTGAACGGCATGAAGGTCGGCGGCCTGCGCCAGTCGCAGGTGCCGTTCGCGCAGATCTTCGACGGTGCCGGCAACGAGACGCTCGGCCTGCCCGCGTCCACCGACGTCGTCATCGTGATGGAGCTCGTCGCCGTCTTCTGACGCTCGGTCGCCGGCCGGCCGTGTTCACGGGCGGGCCGCGACGCTGATGGTGACGCCACGTTCGCGACGCGGCGGCGCGCCCGGCCGCACCGATGCGGGCGGCACGAGCACCCAGCCGTGACGCACCAGCGCGACCGCATCGAAGTCGAACGCACGCCACGCGTCGGGGTGGTCGAGCACGGCGCGTTCGTCGCGGCCGTCGCAGACGAACACGGTGCGCACCGCGGTGTCGTCGAGGTCGTCGATGCGTTCCTCGTCGATCACCTCCAGACCGAACAGCTGCACGGCGGCGGACGGCGGCGCGGTCTCACGCAACCGGTGGTCGAGCCAGCGGGCGAGGCGCGCCTCGAGGGGACGGTGATCGAGAGGGTTCTGCACACCCACACTGGGCACGCGCAGGATGCCGGATCGGCAGGATTTCAGCGGCTGACGACGGCCGAGACCTGACGGGCCGCCTCGGCGACGGCGTCGCCGAACAGCGCCGCCGGCGTGCGCGTCAGCCGTTCGACCGGGCCGCTCACGCTGACCGCCGCCACCACGACACCCTGACGGTCGACCACCGCGGCGCTCACCGACGCGACGCCGGGCTCGCGCTCCTCGACGCTCTCGGCCAACGCCGGCGCGCCCGCGCCGCCGAGCACCTTGCCGGCCGAGCCGACCTCGAGCGGCAGCAACGCCCCGACCGGCACGATCCACTGCAGCGCGTGTTGCGACTGCAGGCTCACCACACAGCGGCGCGCGGTCTGCTCGCGCACGTACAGCTGCACGCTCTCGCCGGTGCGGTCGCGCAGCGCGGTGAGCGCGGGGGTGGCGAGCTCGGCGAGCGGGAATTCGTCGGCCGCGGCACGCCCGAGGCGGATGAGCTCGAAGCCGAGGCAGAACCGACCCTGCGCGTCACGCCGCACGAGATGGTGCCCCTCGAGCGCGACGGCCAGGCGGTGTGCGGTGGCTCGGGGCAGCCCGGTGGCGGCCTGGAGGCCGGCCAGGTCGAGCGGGCCACGGCTGAGCGCGGCGAGGATGCCGACGCCCTTGTCGATGACGCCGACACCGGTCTCGACGCGTTGGCCCTCCCCGGCCGCGGGGCGTACACTGTTCATCAACGGGAATCCTATCTCAGAAAGTGAGACACCATGGCAACCCCTCGGACCCTCGCACAGAAGGTGTGGGACCGGCACGTCGTGCACGCCGCACCCGACGAGCCCGACCTGCTGTACATCGACCTCCACCTCGTGCACGAGGTCACCAGCCCCCAGGCCTTCGACGGTCTGCGCCTCACGGGCCGCACCGTCCGCCGCCCCGACCTCACCGTCGCCACCGAGGACCACAACGTCCCCACGGCCGACATCGACCAGCCGATCGCCGACCCCATCTCCGCCCGCCAGGTCGAGGTGCTCCGCGAGAACACGGCCGAGTTCGGCATCGTCAACTTCCCGATGGGCAACCCCGGCCAGGGCATCGTGCACGTCATCGCCCCCGAGCAGGGCCGCACCCTGCCGGGCATGACCGTGGTGTGCGGCGACAGCCACACCGCCACGCACGGTGCGTTCGGTGCGCTCGCGTTCGGCATCGGCACCAGCGAGGTCGAGCACGTGCTCGCCACCCAGACCCTCCCGCAGTCGCGTCCGAAGTGGATGGCCGTCACCGTCGAGGGCGACGCCCCGGCCGACGTCACCGCGAAGGACATCGTGCTCGCCATCATCGGCCGCATCGGCACCGGTGGCGGCATCGGCCACGTCATCGAGTACCGCGGCTCGGCCATCCGCGCGCTCTCGATGGAGGGCCGCATGACCCTCTGCAACATGAGCATCGAGGCGGGCGCGAAGGCCGGCCTCGTCGCCCCCGACGACACCACGTTCGAGTACCTGAAGGGTCGTGCCCACGCGCCGAAGGGCGAGCAGTGGGACGCCGCGGTCGCCGACTGGCGCACGCTCGTCACCGACGAGGGCGCCGTGTTCGACAAGGAGGTCGTCATCGACGCCACCACCCTGCGGCCGCAGGTGAGCTGGGGCACCAACCCCGGCCAGGTCGCGTCCATCGACGACGTGGTGCCGTCGCCCGAGCAGTTCGACGACCCCACCACGCGCGACACCGTCGCCCGTGCGCTCGAGTACATGGGCATCGAGGGCGGCACCGCCATCCGCGACATCCGGGTCGACACCGTGTTCATCGGCTCGTGCACCAACAGCCGCATCGAAGACCTCCGCGCCGCCGCCGCCGTCATGAAGGGCCGCACGGTCACCGTGCCCCGCGTGATGGTGGTGCCCGGCAGCCACGCCGTGAAGGCACAGGCCATTGCCGAAGGGCTGCCCGAGATCTTCCGTGCCGCCGGCGCCGACTGGCGCGAGCCGGGCTGCAGCATGTGCCTCGCGATGAACCCCGACAAGCTCGCCCCCGGCGAGCGTGCCGCCAGCACCAGCAACCGCAACTTCGAAGGCCGTCAGGGTCGTGGCGGTCGCACCCACCTCGTCTCCCCCGCCGTCGCCGCCGCCACCGCGGTGGCCGGCCACTTCGCAACGCCGGAGGACCTCGCATGAAGGCCGTTCAGATCATCCAGGGCCGTGGCGTCCCGCTGAAGCGCAGCGACGTCGACACCGACCAGATCATCCCCGCCGAGTGGCTCAAGCGCGTCGAGCGCACGGGCTTCGAGAAGGGCCTGTTCTCCACGTGGCGCGACGATCGCAACTTCGTACTCAACGACGAGCGGTACACCGGTGCCAGCATCCTCGTCGCCGGGCCGTCGTTCGGCGTCGGCTCGTCGCGCGAGCACGCCGTGTGGGCCATCCAGCAGGGCGGCTTCGACGCCGTCATCGCGCCCAGCTTCAGCGACATCTTCCGCAACAACTGCACGAAGAACGGCCTCGTGCCGGTCGTGGTGCCGGAGTCGGTCGTCACCGCCATCTGGGACGCCATCGAGGCCGACCACACCGTCGAGATCACCATCGACGTCGAGCGCCTGTCGGTGGAGGTGCCGGCCGCCGGCATCACCGCGTCGTTCCCGATGGACCCGCAGACCCAGCACCGGTTCCTCAACGGCCTCGACGACATCGGCATCACGCTCTCGCACGCCGCCGACATCGACAGCTACGAGGCATCTCGTCCGAGCTGGCTCGCCTGAACTGACAGACTCGCCGGCGTGATCGTCGACGCCGCCCTCGTCCACCGGGTCGAAGGCAGCGCGGCGCGCCTCACGGCGATGGAAGTGGAGTCGCTCGCCATTGTCGCACCGCACACCGGTGCGCGGTGGCGCGCGCTCGACGGTGGCGTCGCCGCCTCGATGGGTGCCGGACGGTACGTGAACCGAGCGGTCGGCGTGGTGTTCGGCGACCTGCGTCCGCACTCGCTGCTCGACGAGCTGGAGGCGTTCTACGACGACGCCGGGCTGCCCGCGTCGCTCGAGGTGTGCCCGTGGGCGGCACCCGAGTTGGTGACGGCGCTGCGCGAGCGCGACTACCGGGTCCAGTGGTTCCGCAACGTGTACGCGCACTCGCTGCGCACGCTGCCACCCCGGGCGCGGCTGCCCATCGTCGAGGTCGGCGACGACCTCGAAGCCGAGTGGACCGCCATCCTCGGCTCGCAGACCGAGGCCGGCTCGGCGGCGCGCGCCGTGTCCGACGAGTTCTGCGTCGCCCGCCACCGCGTGGCCGGAGCCGAGAACCTGGTGGCCATGCTCGACGATCGAGCGGTGGCCACCGGCACCCTCACGGCGGTGCGCACCGTGGCCTGGTTCGGCGGTGCCGCCACGTTGCCCGAGGCGCGCGGTCGCGGCGCGCAGCACGCGCTGCTCATCGACCGGCTGCACCGGGCGCGACGCATGGGGTGCACGCTGGCAGCGGTGACCGCCGTGCCCGATGGCGTGTCGGCCCGCAACCTGCTGCGTGTCGGGTTCCAGCTGCTGTACACGCAAGCCGTGATGACGCGCGGCTGAGGGACCGCTCGCCCGACTCAGCCGAACGGCACCACCTGCAACGGCGTGCTCTGCGCCTCGGGGTACCACAGCTCGAGGTGCGTGCCGTCGACGCGGAACACCACACCACCCGAGCGGTAGACGCGGGCCGGCTCGTCGCAGCAGCCCTCACCGAACGACCACGGCTCGTCCCACGAGCGGTCGCCCATCTGCAGCCCGGTCGTCAGGTCGATCATCGTCCACTCGTGCGTGGCGCCGCTGCCGTCCCACGGGCCCGACACCAGCGCGACGCCACCGCCCAGGCCCGACACGGCCCAGTTGCCGGCGCGCTCCCACAGCGTCCGCCCGGTCACCGCGTCGACGCCCGCCAACGTCCAGTCGGTGCACGGTGTGTCGCTGATGAAGTCGACCGCCGCGCATCCCGAGACAGCCACGACGTCACCGTCGAGCGCGACGTGGAACCCCTCGAACGGTGGCGCGAGGAGGTCGTCCCGTCGCCACAGCTCGGTGCCCTCTGCATCGATGGCGCGCAGCGCCTGGTGCTCGTCGCCGCCGAAGAAGTCGGCACGGATGCCGACCGTCGTAGCGATCGTGGCGGGGTCGGTCGACCAGCCGGTGCCGGTCGCGATCGCCGCGATGCGCCACGGCACGCTCGGGTCGCGCACCATCAACCCGCCGTTCGTGGCGAGCTCCAGCGGCAGCATGTCCACCGGCCCGCCCACCGCGGTCGGCGGATACGGCAACTCCCGCAGTGTCATCGTGGCCAGCTCGACCACCAGGACGGTGTCGTCGGCGGTCGCCGGACGCGACTCCCTCGGGCCGAGCACCATCAGGGGCAGCCCGCTGCCCCACAGCAGATTGGTGCGGTACTCCGTGGCGGCACCCGAGATGCCGTTCGCCGCCAGGACGTCGTCCCACGTGCGCGAGGGCGACCCGTCGGCCAACGACCACACCTCGAGGTCGGTGCGCTCCGGGCCGGTCGGGCCGTAGGTGGTCCACCCGACGACGACCTCCGTCGACGCCTCCCCTGCCGCGACGGCCACCATGTCGGGCCCACGTTCGAGGCAGCGACGCCACCGGATGGCGCCCGTTGCGTCGACCGCGAGGAGCGCCGCGGCGGGCAGCGTGCCGTCGTTGTAGGGCGTCAACTCCACCAACATGCCGCCGAGGATGCGCCACACCCGCACACGGCTGGTGTCGGTCACGTCACCGACCTCGATGGTCGGCAGCTGCAACTGCATCACCGGCTCGGCGCCCATCGGAGCCGCGACGTCGAGGGCCGGGTCACCGACCGGTGGCGTCGACGCGGTGCCCTCGAGTTCGACACACGAGGGTCGGAAGCCGTCGGCGGGTTGCGTGCTCGCCGTCGTGTCCGGCGCCGACGAGGTGGTCGGCGACGTGGAGGTCGTGGTGGTCGTGGTGGTCGGCCTCACAGTGGTCGTGGTGACGACCGCCGTGGCCCCGCTGCCGCCGCACGCTGCGACGAATGCGAGCAGCATCACGGCCGAGCCAACGCGCGACCGACGGTGCGTCTCCATGCCCGCACCATCGCGCCGCTCGGTGGTGCGCACAAGAGGCCAGGGCTCCGTGGCGGCGGAAACCCTGTCACACCCCTTTCGCATGATCGGGGCATGGATCTCGATCGGTTGCGCACCCTGGTCGCCGGCACGGTGCTGGCCGATCTCGACGCGTGCCGGCTCGAGCTCGACCACCTGCGAGTCGCGCGTGGGGTGTTGGACGCGCGCGAACTCGTGGTGCTGGCGCGGTTGGACGAGATCGCCGATGCCCAGCCGTCGGTGTTCCCCGAGGACGAACTGGCGAAAGCCGCCAAGTCGAACCTCAACAAGTCGACCAAGGTGCGGAAACGAAAGCAGGCGTGCGACGACGTCCCCGAGTTGGGTGCCGCGCTCTCCTCCGGTGATACCACCTCCGACCGCGTCGATCTGTTCGCCAACGCCACCAACGGTCTCTCACCGGAGGAGATGGCCAAGGTCGCCGAGCACGGCGACACCATCGCCGCCGCAGCAGCTCATTCGACGGAGCGGCAGTATCGGGAGCTGTTGCAACGCATCATCGGCCGAGCACGAGACGACGACGGCCTCGACCAACTCGCCCGACAACGGCAAGCGACCCGACTGCGGTGGTGGACCGGCAGCGACGGGATGTGGAACCTCACCGGCACCTTCGACCCCGTCCGCGGCACCGAACTCGAAGGCCGACTCCGCAACGCCATCGAAGCGATGTTCCACGGGCAGACCCCCGACGACGCACCCTCTGATCCGCTCGAACGACAACAACACCTCGCCGCACTCGCCCTGCTCGCACTCTCCGAGGGCAAGGCCGGGTCAGGGCTCCCCGACGTCACCGTGCTCATCGACGAACAGACACTCGTGCAGGGTCACCGACACCCCCACACGACCGTCGACGGCGGGCTCGGCAGGTTCGGGCTCCCCATCGAGACCATCCGACGCTGGGCATGCCTCGGCAGGGTGACACCGGTCGTCGTCGGCGCCGACGGCGTCCGACTCTTCCTCGGACGCGAGACCCGCCTCGCCAACCGCCACCAACGGCGAGCGCTGCGCGTGCTCTACCGGACGTGCGCGTTGTGCGACGTCCCGTACGAGCACACACAGGCCCACCACGTCTCCTGGTACGAACTCCACCACGGGGGCACCGACATCGACAACTTGGTCCCTTTGTGCAACCGGCACCACCACCTCGTCCACGAAGGCGGCTGGCAGTTGCACCTCGCACCCGACCGCACCCTCACCGTGGTCACACGCGACGGACGCACCTGGTCACACGCACCACCCCGAACGAGGGCGGCATGAACGCCGAGCCGAAGTCAGGATCAGCGCCAGAGGGTGAGACGGCGCCGGCGCGCGCCGTCGAACTCGACGACGATGTCCGCGACGACGTCGAGGTCGTCGCTCGCCTTCTTCACGTCGCCGTGGCGCGACGGATCGAAGTCGAACAGGGTCGCTCGGCGTATCACGCGCGCCGCGTGCTCCGACGCAGCGATCGGGTGCAGCCGGTCGTAGCACGGCACCACGGCCACGGGCAGTCGGATGGCGGCGAGCACGTCGTCGGGAAGGCCGAGCACGTCGACGTGCTCACCATCGGCCCACGAACGACGCCACGATTGCATGACCTCGACGAACCGGTCGGGCGGGAGCGAGCGCAACACCGACTCGTTCTCGGGCCGTGCCGGGAGCACACCGAGAAAGTGGTCGATCGCGCAGACCGCGTCCATCCCACCGGCCTCGCATGCTCGGAGGTACTGGCCGAAGTAGTACTCGTCGAGGTGCTCGAACGCCGCCACGCCACCCGTGAGGCCCCACAGCACCGCGGCGCGCGTGACCCGCCGGTGTCGCACCGCGAACTGCGCTGCGACGCGGGCCCCACGGGACAGGCCGGTGACGAGCACGTCGTCGATGCCGAGACGATCGAGCAGGGCACGCAGGTCGTCGGCCCACACCTCGTCCTCCGGACGGTCGTGTCGAACGACAGCGACGACTGGCCGCAGTTGCGGCGGTCGTGCACCAGCACCCGACGACCGCGTCGGGCCAACGCGTGCGCGAGCGGCAACATGTCGACGTGCGAGAACCGAGCGCTCGACACCGCGGCCACCCAGGGACCACGGGCACCGATCACCTCGTACTGGAGCTCGACCCCGCGAAGGGTGACGAACGGCATGCGCTCGACCGGCTGTGGGTGCGGGGATGCGGCGGCGGTCAGCCGGCCGAGGTCTCGAACTGGGAGAGCTGCTTCAGACGAGGGTCGTTGCTGAACACCTCGACGGGCGGGGCGGGCTCGAGGCGCATCGCACGCTGCAGGATGCGCACCTGCGTGTGCTGGTTGTACTCGGCCAGGGTGATGGCCCACCCGTCGCGACCGGCGCGGGCCGTGCGGCCGCTGCGGTGGAGGTAGTCCTTCACGTCGCCGGCGGGCTCGTAGTGCACCACCGCGCCGATGTCGTCGATGTCGATGCCGCGGGCGGCCACGTCGGTGGCCACGAGCACCGAGAGCTCGCCGTCGGTGAACCGCTTCAGGGCACGCTCACGGGTGGCCTGGGCGAGGTCGCCGTGGATGGCCGCCGCACGCACGCCGAGCTCCTGTAGGTCGCGCTCGACGCGGTCGCAGGTGCGCTTGGTCTGGCAGAAGACGATGGTCTTGTCCATCGAGGAGGCGATGCTCGCGACGACGCGGTTCTTGTCCATGTGGTGCACGGCGAGCCACAGATGGTGCATGGTGCCCACCGTGTCGGTGGCGGCGTCGATGGCCACCTCCGCAGGGTCCTTCATGTACCGGGCGACGAGGTGACCGACGTCGCCGTCGAGCGTGGCGCTGAACAGCATGGTCTGGTGCGGCGCGGTGATCTTGCGCATGATCCACTCGACCTGCGGCGTGAAGCCGTCGTCAGCCATGCGGTCGGCCTCGTCGAGCACCAGGATCTCGACGGCGTCGAGCTGCAGCTCGTTCTCCTTGAGGAGGTCGATGAGGCGCAGCGGCGTGGCCACCACCAGATCGACACCCTGCTCGAGCGCATCGATCTGCTGCTGGCGGGAGGCGCCGCCGTAGACGGCGAGCACGGTGCGCTTGCACGCGAGGGCCACCGGGGCGAGCACCTCGGCCACCTGCAGCGCGAGCTCACGGGTGGGGACCAGCACGAGTGCGGCGGGGCGGCGCGGTTCGCCGTCCTTGGTGAGGCGGGCCAGCAGGGGCACGCCGAACGCGAGGGTCTTGCCGGAGCCGGTCTTCGCACGGCCGCACACGTCGCGGCCGGTGAGCGCGACCGGGATGGCCTGGGTCTGGATGGCGAAC
The DNA here is from genome assembly GCA_039796575.1 of Actinomycetota bacterium. Taxonomy (GTDB): domain Bacteria; phylum Actinomycetota; class Acidimicrobiia; order Acidimicrobiales; family Ilumatobacteraceae; genus UBA668. Next base: position 41,582 of record JBDKJP010000060.1, on the reverse strand, counting down.
GGGGCCGTGAAGCCGGCGGCGGCCAACCCCATGTCGACGTCGGCGGGCACACCGAGCTCGACGAAACCCGTGGGGACGTAGTCGTCGGGGTTCAGGGTGAGGGCGGGAACGGCAGGGGTGCGGTGCTCGGCGGGCTTCGACGGACGGCGCCGGGGGCCGCGACCACGCGGCGGTCGGGAATGATCAGACATGTCGCGCCCCAGGGTACCGCCCGTCCCCTGGTGAATCCGCGATGTGGAATCGGCAATGATGACGCCATGAAGGTCGCGCTCACCGTCAACGACTTCCTCCGCCGCGCCGAGGAGATCTACCCGCACCGCATCGCCTGTGTCGACGAACCGATGCAACCGGCCGAGAGCTGGGGGGAGTTCACGTACGCCGACATGGCGAAGCGTGCTCGCTCGTGGGCCGCGTGGCTCGACCGGATGAACATCGGGTTCGGTGAGCGAGTGGCGGTGGTCAGCCAGAACTCGGCGCGCCTGCTCACGGCGCTGTTCGGCGTCAGCGGGTCGGGGCGCGTGCTCGTGCCGATCAACTTCCGTCTGCACGCCGAAGAGGTGAAGTACATCGTCGAGCACTGCGGCGCCCGGGTGCTGTTCGTCGACCCCGAGCTCGAGGCCGACCTGGCCGACGTGCAGTGCGAGCACAAGTTCGTCATCGGCGACGCCACCGACCCGAGCCTCGAGCACCTGCCGCCGCGGCCGTGGGTGTACGACGAGGAGGCCACCGCCACCATCAACTACACCAGCGGCACCACCGCACGTCCGAAGGGCGTGCAGCTCACCCACCGCAACATCTGGCTCAACGCCACGGTGTTCGGGTGGCAGCTCGGCGTCAGTGACCGCGATGTGTACCTGCACACGCTCCCCCAGTTCCACTGCAACGGGTGGGGCATGCTCTACGCCGTCACCGGCATGGGTGCGCAGCACGTCATCCTCCGCAAGGTCGACGGCGCCGAGATCCTGCGCCGCGTCGAGCAGCACGGCGTCACCGTGATGTGCGGCGCCCCGGCCGTGGCGAACATGATCCTCGACGCGGCGGCCACGTGGGACGGCCCCATCCCCGGCCGCGACCGGGTGCGCATCGTGTGCGCCGGCGCGCCCCCGCCGACGAAGACCATCGAGCGCATCGAGACCGAACTGGGCTGGGAGTTCATCCAGATCTACGGCCTCACCGAGACCACGCCGCTGCTCACCATGAACCGCGGCCGCGCCGAGTACGACCACCTCTCGCCCGCCGACCGCGCGGTGAAGCTCAGCCGCGCCGGTGCCCCGGCCCTGGGCGTGGAGATGCGCATCAGCCCCGACGGCGAGGTGCTGGCCCGCGGCAACCACATCATGGCCGGCTACTGGGAGCAGCCCGAGGCCACCGCCGACGCCATCCATTCGGCGCGCGACGACCAGAACGGTCCCGAGTGGTTCCACACCGGCGACGGTGGCGGCATCGACGACGAGTGGTACGTCACGATCAGCGACCGCAAGAAGGACGTCATCATCTCCGGTGGCGAGAACGTGAGCTCCATCGAGGTGGAGGACGCCGTGTTCAGTCACCCGGAGGTGGCCGAGGTGGCCGTCATCGGTGTGCCCGACGAGAAGTGGGGCGAGCTCGTGCTCGCGCTGGTGGTCACCACCGAGGGCTCCACGCTCACCGAGGCCGACGTCATCGCCTACACGAAGACGAAGCTCGCCGGGTACAAGTGCCCGAAGAAGGTGGAGTTCCGCGACGCGCTCGCCCGCACCGCCACCGGCAAGCTGCAGAAGTTCAAGCTGCGCGAGCCCTACTGGGAAGGCCTCGCCCGCAAGGTGAACTGACCCGTTGCACGGTCAGGCTCGAGGGTCAGGGCGCGAGGGTCTGGGTGATGTCGCGGTAGGCCGGGCTGGCCACCGCCAGCACGAACGGCGTGTCGAACGCGACCAGCTGCCCCGACTGCAGCACCATGATGCGGTCGCACACCTCGAGCGTCGAGGTGCGGTGCGCCACGATGACGATGGTCATCCGGTGCGCGAGCTCGGCGAGGGTCTCGCGCACCAGCGCCTCCGACCGCCCGTCGAGCGCGCTCGTCGGCTCGTCGAGCACCAGCACCTCGGGGTCACCGGCGAGCGCCCGGGCGAGGCACAGCCGTTGCTGCTGACCGCCGCTCAACCGGCCGCCGCCCTCACCGACGTCGTGGCCGTAGCCGTCGGGGAACTCGACGATCTCGTCGTGCAGGTGGGCGAGACGCGCGGCCCGTTCGACGTCGGCGTCGGTGACGTGGTCGCGCAGGAAGCGGATGTTGTGCGCCACCGAGCCACGCAGCAGGTGCGACGCCTGCGGCACGAACGCCACCTTCCGCACCCACTCGGCCCGGGACAGCGTCTCGACCGGTCGGTCGCCCGCGAGCACCGCACCCGACGTGGGTGACCGCAGGCCGAGCAGCAACTGCACGAGCGTGCTCTTGCCGCTGCCCGACGGGCCGACGATGCCGACCACCTCGTTCGGTTCGATCCTCGCGGTGAGGCCGTGCAGCACCGGTCGCTCGGGCACGTACGCGAAGTGCACGTCGCGCAGCTCGAGTGCGCCGACCGGACCGACCGGGTCGCCGTCGGCGACGACCGCCGCGTCGCGGTAGCTGCGGATCTGCTCGTCGAGCTCCACCAGGTACGGCCGGCTGGTGCTGATGATGGCCAACGACACCTGGAACTGCTGGCCGTAGCTGAGCGACCGGAGCATCACGAGCATCACGGCGCCGAGCGATGCGACGTCGCCCGCGTCGGCGGCACCGGCGATGGCGAGCGCGGCCACGAGTGCGAGGAACGCGAGCGCGGTGTAGAGGTGCGGCACGATGCCGCGCAGCAGCACGAGCCGACGGTTGCTCTCCTGGCCGGCGTCGATGAGCGCGCGCACCTGTTGCCCCATGGGGTCCTGCACGCCGAACACCTGCAGTTCGAGGCCGACGGTGGCGACCTCGCCGAGGCCGGTGGCGAACGCCATGCCGGTGTCGCTGGTCTCCGACGAGCGTCGGCCGATGCGGGCGCGCACCGGCCGCAACGCCAATCCGAGGACGGCCACCGCGCCGATCACCACGAGTGCGCCCACCGGGTGCACCGCCACGGCGAGCGCCAGCATCGCGAGCAGGCCGAAGGCGGCGGTGATGGCGCTGCTGAACCCGCTCACCAGGTTCGAACCGGCCATCGTGTAGTTCGTCATCAGCTCCTGCAGGCGCCCGACACGGTCGTCCTGTTGACGCGGCCACGACGCGTGCAGGTAGGCGTCGGCCAGTTCACGGCGCAGGTCGGCGGTGATGCGCACCGCCATCGACGCGGCGAGTCGGTTGGCCACGACGGCGAGCAGCAGGCGCCCGGCCACCAGCCCGAGCGCGACGAGCACGGCGGTGCCCGACGGCAGCGTGCGCCCGCCGAACCACTCCACCTCGTCGACCCCGTCGCTGACCGCCAACGCGAGCCGCGTCGCGAGTACGAGGAACGCCGCCTCCGCGAGCCCACCGAGCGTGGACGCGACGGCCATCGACACGGTGGCGAGACGATGGCCCTTGATGAGCTGGCGGATGTCCATGGAGCGATGCAACGGTAGTCGCAGGGACCACCTGCCCCGACGGTCGGTCACTGATGGACCAGTCGGTCAGCCTGACTCGCCGATCAGTCTGACTATCAGTTGCATCAGTCCGTAGCAATGGGGTTGCGCTGGTGGTTATGGTCCTCGCCGCTCACCTCCATCAGCGTCGAAAGGGGCAGCGATGAACACCAACACCGAGACCGATCAGGCCGTGTTCACCCAGCAGGGTCGCAAGGGCATCGCGTACGACTGGCAGAGCCTCTATGCGGCGGCCGAGGCGGCCACGCTCGACCACCAGCTCGCCACGCTCCTCCCGGCACACGCCAAGTGAGCCGCGCACCCGAACGGGTGCTCGTCCTCGGATGCGGTTCGGTCGCCCAGTGCGTACTGCCGCTCCTCGTCCGTGATCTCGGCATCGAGCCGGCGCGCATCACGGTGGTCGACATGGTCGACAACCGTGCTCGCATCGCCGGCTCGCTCGCGCTGGGCGTGCGCTACGAGCAGGACCGTGTGACCCCCGAGAACCTCGACGAGTTCCTCTCCGCACGCGTCGCCGACGGCGACCTGCTGCTCGACCTCGCCTGGAACATCGACAACCCCACCATCCTGCAGTGGTGCCGCGACCGTGGCGTGCGCTACCTCAACACCAGCGTCGAGCTGTGGGACCCGTACGACCACCTCGAGGCCACGCCGCCGCTCGAGCGCACCCTGTACGTGCGCCACATGAGCCTGCGCCGCATGATCGCCTCGTGGCCGCACAACAAGGGCGCCACCGCGGTGCTCGAGCACGGCGCCAACCCCGGCCTCGTCAGCCATTGGGTGAAGCAGGCGCTCGGCGAGATCGCCGAGGCGATGCTGCGCGACGGCAAGGCCGGCGACGCCGCGGCCGCGCTCGAGTCGGCGCTGGCCGATCGCTCGTACCCCCACCTCGCGATGCTCACCGGCACCAAGGTCATCCACATCGCCGAGCGCGACACGCAGATCACCGACGTGCCGAAGCGCACCAACGAGTTCGTCAACACGTGGTCGGTCGACGGCTTCTACGAGGAGGGCGTCGCGCCGGCCGAGCTCGGCTGGGGCACGCACGAGAAGCGGCTGCCGAAGAACGCGTTCGTGCACACCGGCGAGGGCCCGTGCAACCAGATCTGCATCGCCCGTCCCGGCATGGAGACCTGGGTGCGCAGCTGGGTGCCCAGTGGCGAGACCCGCGGCATGGTGGTGCGCCACGGTGAGGCGTTCACGATGTGCGAGCACCTCACGGTCACCGACGAGTGGGGCAACGCCGTGTACCGACCCACGGTGCACTACGCCTACCACCCGTCCGACGCGGCCATCAACAGTGTGCTCGAGCTGCGCATGCGCGGCTGGGAGATGCAGCCCGAGCAGCGCATCCTCAACAACGAGATCATCTCGGGTCGTGACGAGCTCGGCGTGCTGCTGATGGGCCATCCGTACAAGGCCTGGTGGACCGGTTCGCTGCTGTCCATCGACGAGGCCCGCGCCATCCTCCCCGACCAGAGCGCCACCACGCTGCAGGTGGCCGGCTCCATCGTCGGTGCGGTGTCGTGGATGATCGAGCACCCCGAGGAGGGCGTCAACGTGCCCGACGACCTCCCGTGGGACGACGTGCTGAAGGTGTCGAGCCGCTACCTCGGCACGCTCCACTCCGGCCCCGCCGACTGGGACCCCGTGAGCACGCGCCGCGACCTGTTCGCGAACTTCGCCGACGAGGCCGACCACGTCGATCACGACGACCCGTGGCAGTTCACGAACTTCCTCCTGGACTGAGTTCACACCAAGATTCGATCAAGGCATCGGCCTCGGCCGATCCCCGATCGATGCGGGTCGATACCTTCGAAGGGATGGGACAGACGGCGGTCTCCACCGCCAGCGCCATCCTCGTGCTGCAGCCCGTCCTCGACGGTGAGCGCGTGGTCGATGCAGAGCTCGTGTGGTGCACCGAGTCGGCGAAGACGCTGAACCCGAGCTTCCACCCCGGCACCCGCTTCATCGGCTCCGAGGCGCGCGCCGAGGTGCTCGCCGCCGACACCGCCGCGGCGGTCATCCGCGCGTGGCGCAACCCGGGCACGCGCTTCACGCGCAACGCGTTCACGGTCGAGCGCAACGGCCGCCGGTTCCAGCTGACCGCGTCCATCGTCTGCCACGACGGCCTCGTCGTCATCGAGTACGACGACGTCACCGAGATCGAGCATCATCGGACCGCGGCGCAGGCGTCGGAGCACAACTTCCGCGAGCTGCTCGACGGTCTCGATGCCGGTGTGGTGCTGCTGCGTCCGGTCGTCGACCACGAGCACGAGCGGGTCGTCGACGCCGAGCTGACGTGGAGCAACGTCACATCGCGTCGCATGTGGTTGAACCACGACGGCCTCGCGCCGGGCACGCGGGTCCGCGAGGTGTACTACGACGCCGACGAGTGGCTCGCCCCGCCACGCGTGCGTGGCGGGGCGAGACCGTCAGCCGGATGCTGAAGGTCGACCCAACGGTGGCGCCGTGGATGGCCGCCACCGAGACGCTGCGCCGCGTGGGCGACGTGCTGGTGGAGCTCACCATCGACCGCACCAACGACCAGCTGATGCTGGACCGACTCGCCGAGCTCGACTTCCGTTTCGCCGCGCTGCTCGAGGACCTGCCGCTCACCGTGCTCGCCGCGAAGGTCGGCCAGGACGAGCTGGAGTTCGTCAGCCCCAACGCGACCACCCTCACCGGCCGACCGATCGACGAGCTGCGCACCATCGCCGAGTGGTCGTCGCTCGTGCACGAGTCCGACCATCCGGAGCGGGATCGCATCATCCGCAGCACCATCGAGACCGGCAAGGGCGAAGGTGTGATGCGCTACGTGCGCGCCGACGGCTCCACGTTCACCGCGGCAGTGCGCGTCATCCATCGCAACGGTCCCGGCGGCGATGGCTTCATCACCATCATCACCGACATCAGCGAGCAGCAGGAGCTGCGCGAGCGGCTGGAGGCGGGCGAGCGCCTCGAGACGCTCGGCCGCACCGCGGGCTCCATCGCCCACGACTTCAACAACCTGCTGATGATCGTGAGCGGCAACCTCGATCGGGTGCGCCGACAGATCGGCACCGACAGCATCCCGCTCGACACCGCCACGGTGGCCACCCAGCGCGCCGCCGACCTCGCGCACTCGCTGCTCGCGTTCGCCCGCGGCCGACACGGCGACATCAAGCCGCTGTCGATCGGTGCGACGCTGAAGAACTTCGAGCCCATCCTGCGCGGCGTGGTGCGCAGCGACGCGGTGCTCGAACGCCTCCACACCGTCGACGACGCGCTCGTGCTGATCGACATCACCCACCTGCAGCAGATGCTGCTGAACCTGGTCACCAACGCGCGCGATGCCGGCCCCGAGGGCGGCACCATCACCGTCGGCGCCACCGTGGTCGACCGCGCGGTGTGCCACCTGCTCGACCAGCCGGCGCACGCGCCGCACGTCGCCATCAGCGTCACCGATCAGGGCCCGGGCATCCCGCCCGGGATCGCCAACCGCATCTGGGAGCCGTTCTTCAGCAGCAAGCGGTTGAGCAACGACTCGGGCAGCGGGCTCGGCCTGTCGACGGTGCACGGGCTCGTCCACCAGCACGGCGGCCACGTCACCGTGTCGACCGGGCCCGACGGCACGACGTTCACCATCTACCTCCCGGTGCACGAGTGACGTTGACAATCGCCCGCGTTCTCGGCAGACTTGGCCCGATGACTCGCAACTGCGGCCTCCTGCTTCTTATGTAGGGCAAGCGCCGCATACTCGCGCTTGCCCGCTGCCCCTGCCGAAAGGCCGGGGCTTCTTGCTTTTTCCGGTCCGAATCACACTGCCCTCGCTCCTCTCTCCTCTCTCACTCGACTCACGCGAAAGAACGATCCGAATGCCTCCTCAGCCCGTCACCCCCAAGAAGATGCCGTTCGAGAAGTACCAGCGGTTCCTCCCCGTGGTGCTCCACGACCGCACCTGGCCGAACCGGGTGGTCGAGCAGGCCCCGCGCTGGTGCAGCGTCGACCTGCGTGACGGCAACCAGGCGCTCATCGACCCGATGGACCCGCAGCGCAAGCGGCGCATGTTCGACGCGCTGGTGAAGATGGGCTTCAAGGAGATCGAGGTCGGCTTCCCGTCGGCCAGCCAGCCCGACTTCGACTTCGTGCGCCAGCTGGTCGAGGAGGACCTCATCCCCGACGACGTCACCATCCAGGTGCTGGTCCAGTGTCGCCAGGAGCTCATCGAGCGCACGTACGAGTGCCTGCAGGGTGCCCCGCGCGCCATCGTGCACTTCTACAACTCCACCAACCCGCTGCAGCGCGAGGTGGTGTTCGGCCTCGACAAGCAGGGCATCATCGACATCGCCGTCAACGGCGCCAAGCTGTGCCGCAAGCTGGAGGAGACGGTGCCGGGCACCGACATCCGCTACGAGTACTCGCCCGAGAGCTTCACGCTCACCGAGCCCGAGTTCGCGATCGAGATCTGCCACGCGGTCATGGACGTCATCGAGCCCACCCCCGAGCGTCCGCTCATCCTGAACCTGCCCGCCACGGTCGAGTGCTACACGCCCAACGTGTACGGCGACGTCATCGAGTGGTTCGGCCGGCACATCCGCAACCGCGACAGCGTGCTCATCAGCCTGCACCCGCACAACGACCGCGGCACCGGTACGGCCGCCGCCGAGATGGGCATGCTCGCCGGCGCCGACCGCGTCGAGGGCACCCTGTTCGGCAACGGTGAGCGCACCGGCAACGTCGACATCGTGAACCTGGCCATCAACCTGTTCGTCAACGGCGTCGACCCCGAGCTCGACATCAGCGACATCGACGCGCTGCGCCGTGTGGCCGAGTACTGCAACCGTCTGCCCGTGCACCCCCGTCATCCGTGGGTCGGCGACCTGGTCTACACCGCGTTCAGCGGCAGCCACCAGGACGCCATCAAGAAGGGGTTCGAGGCGCTCAACCGCAGCGCCGACGCCAACGGCGGCGACTACCCCACGTGGGGCGTGCCGTACCTGCCGCTCGACCCGAAGCACCTCGGCCGCAGCTACGAGGCGGTCATCCGTGTCAACAGCCAGAGCGGCAAGGGTGGCGTGGCCTACGTGATGAAGGCCGAGCACGGCTTCGACCTGCCGCGCCGCCTGCAGATCGAGTTCTCGAAGACCATCCAGCACATCACCGAGGACACGGGCACCGAGATCAGCCCGATCGTGATGTGGGAGGCCTTCCAGTCGGAGTACGTGCCCGAGACGCCGCGGTTCCGGCTCACCAGCCACGAGCTGCGCAGCGACAGCGCCAGCGGCAGCACGTCGATCACGGCCCAGCTCGTGGTCGACGGCGAGGCCGTCACCGTGATGGGTGAGGGCAACGGCCCCATCGATGCGTTCGTGCACGCCCTCCACGCCGGCCTCGGCAGCTCGATCGACGTGCTCGACTACGCCGAGCACGCGATGGGTCAGGGCTCGCAGGCCACGGCTGTCGCGTACGTCGAGACCAGCGTCGCCGGTGGCGCGGTGAAGTGGGGCGTGGGCACCGACCCGAGCACCATCACCGCCGCGCTGCGCGCCGTGCTCAACGCCCACGAGCGGCACCAGGGCTGAGTCCAGGGAAGTACCATCGGCGCATGGTGCGCCGCCGAACGCTGTGCCTCGTGCTCGCCGTCGCTGCCGGGTCGGCAGCGGTGGTCGTGCTGCGTCGCCGAGGCCCCGCCAGCGCCCCCGCCAGCGCCCCCGACACCACCCCCGACACGGCCCCCGACACGGTGGTCGCCGCGCCCGTGGCGACACCGACACAGAAGGCCACATGGGTGCCACCGGTCGACGGTGCGTGCCCCGACGGGTACCCGGTGAAGGTGAACGCCCGCAGCGGCATCGCGCACGTGCCCGGCGGCCGCTTCTACGATCGCACGGTGCCCGAGCGGTGCTACGCCACTGCGGCGGACGCCGAGGCCGACGGCTACCGTCTCGCCAAGGCGTGACGTCACGCGAACGACCAGGAGAACAGCAATGAAGGTGAGTGTCGACTACGACGTGTGCGCGAGCACCGGTGCCTGCATGCAGGTGTGCCCCGAGGTGTTCGAGGTGCGCAAGGACGGCTACCTGTACGTGCTCCAGGAGGAGCCCGGCGAGGAGCTGCGCGACAAGGTGCAGACGGCGGCCGACATGTGCCCCACCGCCGCCATCACCGTCGAGGGCTGACACCGCCACAGATTTCGACGTTTCTTTACCGTTCCTTGGGTTGAGAGCGGGGGTCCTACGACCGATGCCTTCTGCGAAGTTGCTGATGCAGAAGGCGGGTGAGACATGGAACGACGGATCGCACTGGCAGCCGCAGGAGCGACCGCCGGAACGCTCGGCCTCGGCACGATCTGCTTCGCTGCCGTGGGCGGCTCGAACATCCTCGGGATGGCGAGCGCGCAGGCCCCGGCCGAAGTGGACGTGATCACCGAGGTCCAGGAGATCCAGCGGGTGGTGGTGGTCCGATCGTCGTCGACGACGCTGCCGGGCGGCACCACGATTCCCACGGTGCTGCTCGAGGTCCCCGTGCCGGCCGCGCCGACGCAGGTGGCCACGCCCACTCCGGCCACCCCGGCCCCGCGGCCGGCCACACCCGCCACCACCCTGGCGCCGACCACGTCGCGCCCGGTGGTCACGGTGGTGCAGGTGCCCGTCACCGCCGCGCCCACCACGACGGCGAAGGCCACCACGACGACCGCGAAGCCGGTCGTGACGACCACGACGGTGCGGCCGCGAGGCGTGCCCGCCGACTGGCCTGCCGACAAGCCGATCCCTCCGAAGCCGGCGAACTGCAAGGACGCCCAACTCGAACTCAATGGAGTGTGGAACTGTGACGACTGAGCTCGACCCAGAGCAGGCTGCCCGCGTCGCTCGGCTCGCCCAGCGACGCGGTGGCACCGCCAAGGCCCCCGCCCCCGCGCCGCAGGCCGCGCCGGCCGCGGCACCGCAGGTCGCCGCCGCTCCCCCGCAGGCCGCGCCGGTCCCGCCGCGACGCGTCCAGCAGGACCCTGCCGCGTGGGCGCCGCCCGCCAACTACCAGCCGGTGCGGTACACGCAGCCGATCGCCATCACCGTGGCACAGGCCACCAGTGCGGCAGCGGCGTCGGCCAGTGTGGCGTCGTCCACCGTGCCGATGAACGCGGCGGCCGTGCAGGCCACCTCGGCCGTGCCGGTCGTGGCAGTGGTCGACCGCACCACGAACCTGCCGGTCACGAAGAGCCGCCGGCGCCACGCTGCCGCTGCAGGTCGAGTGATCGCGACGGGTCTCGCCACGTCAGGCTTCCTCGGCACCATCACCGCACTCGCCCAGGCCGATCAGCACGCGGCCGACGAGTCGAACACCGCCTCGCCCGACACCTCGGTGGTCGTCCGCACGGTGGAGCGCACGATCTACGTCGACGAGAACGGCAACCCGGTCGCACCCCCGTCGAACGTGGCCGGTGTGGCCGACACGACCGTCGCCACCGTGCCCGGCGAGACGCTGCCGCTCGACACCACCACGGTGCCCGGCGCCCCGGCGCCCACCGTGCTCGTGGTGCCCGGCGCACCGACGCCCGCCCCGGCACCGGCACCCGCTCCGGCACCGGCCGGCGGCGGCAAGAGCACCCCGGCTCCGGCACCCGCCACCACCGCCCCGAAGTCCGTGACGCCCGCCCCGGCGCCCGCCACCACGCTGGCACCGGCGCCGGCCACCACGGCGCCCGCCCCGGTGACCACGGCGGCACCGCCACCTCCGCCCCCGCCCACCACCGTCAAGGCAACCACCACCACGGCCCCGGCCTGCACAGGGAGCAAATGCGGATGAACCTCGCCCTTCTCGAACAGCGAACCTGGCACCGCAGCGCGGTGTCGCTCATGGGCACCACCGCCGAGCTGATGTTCGACGGCCCCGCCTCGCTCACGCCGCAGGCGTTCGAGCGGCTGCGCGAGCTCGAGCGTGCGTGGTCACGATTCCTCCCCGACAGCGAACTCAACCGCCTGCACGCCCGCCCGGCCGAATGGGTGCGGGTGAGCCACGACCTGTTCGTGGCATTGCGGTGGTGCGCCCGCCTGCACGACGAGACCGAGGGCCGGTTCGACCCGTCGATCCGCACCGCACTCGAGCGGTGGGGCTACGACCGCACCTTCCGCGAGATCGACCAGCGAGGCCCCGCCCCGTCGTACTGCGACCCGGCACCCGGCCTCGCCGGACTGGAGCTGCGCGCCGAGGACGAGGCCGTGCGCCTCGCCCCCGGGTTGCGCATCGACCTCGGCGGCATCGGCAAGGGCCTCGCCGCCGACATCCTCGCCGCCGACCTGCTGCGCATGGGGGCCAACGGCGCCTACGTGTGCATGGGTGGCGACATCGCCGTCGCCGGCGACACCCCGTACGACGGGTGGGACGTGCCGCTGCACCATCCCGACACCGACCAGCCCTTCGACTGGTACCGGCTCGGGTCGGGCGGCCTCGTGATGAGCACCCCGCGCATGCGCCGTTGGCAGCGCAGCGACGGCACCACGGCGCACCATCTGATCGACCCCGCCACCGGCGCACCGTCGGAGACCGACGTCGTGGCCGTGGCCGTGGCCGCACTCAGCGCCGCTCGCGCCGAGGCGCTCGCGAAGGCGGTCGTCGTGGCCGGCAGCGCCGTGGGTGCACAGCTGCTCGACAGCTTCGGCGTCGACGGCTGGATCATCACCGACGAGGGAGTGGTGAGAGTAGGTTTCGCGGCGTGATCGCCGTGACAGAGAAGCTGGCGTGGTACGTCAGCAGGGCCAGTGGCCTCATCGCGTGGGTGATGGTGGCAGCCAGCATCGTGTGGGGCATCACCCTCTCCAGTCGGCTCCTGCGTCGGCGCGGCATCCCCGCGTGGCTGCTCGACCTGCACCGCTACCTCGGCCTGCTCGCCGTCGTGTTCACCGTGGTGCACCTCCTCGGCCTCGTGGCCGACAACTTCGTGCACTTCGGGCTCAAGGAGCTGTTCGTCCCGATGGGCACCGACTGGCGGCCGGGTGCCACGGCATGGGGCATCGTCGCGTTCTACCTCCTCGTCGCCATCCAGATCACGAGCCTGCTGATGCGGCGGATGCCGCGCAAGATCTGGCACGGCGTGCACCTGCTCGCCTACCCGCTGTTCGTGGTCGGCACCGTGCACGGCTTCCAGTCGGGTGCCGATCGGTCGAACAAGCTCGTGCAGTGGGCGGCGTTGCTCATCATCGAGCTCGTCTTCGGCCTCAGCCTGTTCCGCGCCCTCACGTACACGCCGCGCAAGCACAAGGCCCAGGCCGCGGCGAAGGCCGAGGCAGCGGCCGCCGCCGAGGCCGCTGGCTAGAGTCGGCCGCATGGCCTTCCACCACCATCTCCGGCGCGCCTGGACGACCACCGGCTCGATGCTCTGCGTGGGGCTCGACCCCGACCCGAGCCGCTTCCCCGAGGTGGTGCACGGCTCGGTGCTCGACTTCTGCACCGCCATCGTCGACGCCACCGCCGACGTGGTGTGCGCGTTCAAGCCGCAGATCGCCTACTTCGCCGCCGTCGGCGCCGAGGCCGAGCTCGAACGGCTCTGCGCCCACATCCGCGACCAGCACCCGCATGCGCTGCTCGTGCTCGACGCGAAGCGCGGCGACATCGGCAGCACCGCCGAGCAGTACGCGCACGAGGCGTTCGACCGGTACGGCGCCCACGTCGTCACCGTGAACCCGTACCTCGGCAGCGACTCGGTCGAGCCGTTCCTGCGCCACCCCGACGGTGGCGTGTTCGTGCTGTGCCGCACCAGCAACCCGGGCAGCGGCGACTTCCAGTCGTTGCTCAGCGAGGGTGCGCCGCTCTATCAGCACGTCGCGCGCCGGGTGGCCACCGAGTGGAACGCCATCGGCGACTGCGGCCTCGTGGTCGGCGCCACCTACCCCGACGAGCTGCGCCAGGTGCGGGCCATCGTGGGCGACCTGCCGCTGCTGGTGCCCGGTGTGGGGGCGCAGGGCGGCGACGTGCAGGCCACCGTCGAGGCAGGCTGCGACAGCGCCAACCAGGGCATGGTCATCAACTCGTCGCGCGCCATCCTCTACGCGTCGAAGGCCGCCGACTTCGCCGACGCCGCACGGGCCGAGGCCGTCGCCACCCGCGACGCCATCCGATCGCACGCACCGCGATGAGCACACCGGCCCTCACGCTCGCGTTCGAGATCCGCGCCGAGGTCACCCCGCCGCAGCACGTCGGCCGCGGGCCCGACGAGGTGCTCGAGGTGTACCCCATCGTCGGCGGCACCGTCACCGGCCCACGTCTCACGGGCACCGTCACCGGCCTCGGCGCCGACTGGGCCGTCACCCGCGGCACGGTCACCGAGGTGGAGGCCCGCTACCTGTTGCAGGCCGACGACGGCGCGCTCATCGACGTCGTCAACCGCGGCGTCTACCGCGACGATGGTGCGTACTTCTTCACCACACCCGTGTTCCGCACCGATGCGCCCGCCCACCGCTGGCTCACCGAGACGGTGTTCGTGGGCGCGGCCCGCGACGACGGCGGCGCCATCGTCATCACCGTGTACGCGGTGGGCTGACCGGGCCTCAGCCCGCGAGCTGCACCACGGAGAGGATGCCCGGCGAGCCACGCAGCTCGTCGATCACCGCGGCCGGCACCGCCGCGCTGGGCGCGATGAGCATGACCGCGGTGCCCGGCTGGGCGGCACGACCCACGTCCATGTCGTCGATGTTGACGCCGGCGTTGCCGAGCAACGTGCCCACGGTGCCGATGACGCCGGGGCGGTCGTCGTTCTTCACCATCAGCATGTGATCGGCCGGCGGCACGTCGAAGTGGTGGTCGTCGATCATCACGATGCGCTGGTCGCTGCGGCGACCGACGAGCGTGCCCGAGATGCTGTGCCCCGCACCCCGGAGCGTGAGCAGGTTGACGAAGTCGGCGCTGGTGGCGCAGTTCACGTCGCGCACCTCGAGGCCCGCCGCCTGGGCGAGCTGCGGCGCGTTGACGAACGTGACCTGCTCGTCGGTGATGGCCGAGAAGTAGCCCTTCAGCGCCGCGAGGCTGAGGATGCGCGTGTCGTACCCGGCGATGTCGCCCTCGGTGCAGACCTCGATGCTGTGCCGGTCGGTGCCGGGCAGCGCGTCGGCAGCGAGCGAGGCGAACAGACGACCGAGGCTCTCGGCGAGTGGCAGGAACGGACGCAGCGTCTCGTTGGCCTCGGCTGCGTCGACGTTGACGGCGAACGGCACGAAGTCGCCCGCCAGCGCGAGCAGCACCATGTCGGCGATGGTGTCGCCGGCCTTGTCCTGTGCCTCACGCGTGCTGGCGCCGAGGTGCGGGGTGACCACGATGCTGTCGGGCTCGAACAGCGGCGACGCCGTGGTGGGCTCGGTGGCGAACACGTCGACCGCCGCGCCGGCGATGATGCCGTCGCGCACGCAGTCGGCCAGCGACTGCTCGTCGACGATGCCACCGCGGGCCACGTTGATGACACGCAGCGACGGCTTCGCCTTCAACAGCAGATCGCGGTTGATGAGACCGGTGGTCTCCTTGGTCTTCGGCAGGTGCACGGTGAGGAAGTCGGCCTCCGACACCGCCTGGTCGAGCGACATCAGCTCGACGCCCATGGTGCGGGCACGCTCGGCCGACACGAACGGGTCGTACGCGACGAGGCGCATCCCGAACGCCTTGGCGCGATCGGCGACCAGCTTGCCGATGCGACCGAGGCCGATGACCGCGAGAGTCTTGTCGGCCAGTTCCACGCCCTCCCAGCGGGCACGCTCCCAGCGGCCGGCCTTCAGTGCGGCGTGCGCCTGCGGCACGTTGCGGGCCTGGCTGAGGATGAGCGCCATCGTGTGCTCGGCGGCCGAGACGATGTTGCTCTGTGGTGCGTTGACCACCATCACGCCACGACGGGTCGCCGCCTCGACGTCGACGTTGTCGAGCCCGATGCCGGCACGACCCACCACCACGAGCTCGCTGCCCGCCTCGAGCACCTCGGCGGTGACCTGCGTGGCGGAGCGGATGATGAGCGCGTGCGCCCCCTGCACCACGTCGAGCAGACGGGAGAGGTCGAGCTCCACGACCACCTCGTGGCCGGCTGCGCGCAGGCGGTCGAGCCCACCCTCGGCGATCTCCTCGGTGACCAGAATTCGTGCCATCGGACCATCGTTACCGTCCGAACACGTCGATCGGAAAGGGATTGAACGTTCTGTTCACGTCCGCTGGCAACGCCCCAGCGTGCGGTTGGTACATTCTCGGCACCGAAACCCTGTCGAGGAGCCCCCATCATGAGCCACCAGTTCCTGTCCGAGGAATGGATGACCGCCGCCAAGGCGATCCGCGAGAAGTACGCCGACCAGGCCGCCAAGCCCACCGCGAGCATCCGCATGAACCAGGTCATCACCGACGTGCCGTTCGGTGAGGGCACCGTCAACGCCTACCTCGACACCTCCTCCGGCGAGATCGTGATGGAGCTCGGCGCGCTCGAGGCCGCCGACGTCACCGTCACCACCGACTACGCCACGGCGCGCGCCCTGTTCGTCGATCAGGACCAGGCCGCCAGCATGCAGGCGTTCATGTCCGGCAAGATCAAGGTCGCCGGCGACATGATGAAGATGATGGCCATGCAGACCGGCATGCCCCAGGACGACGTGGCGAAGCAGATCGCCGAGGAGATCAAGGCCATCACGGCCTGATCCACCCTCCCGCAGGTCAGGCGTCGCGTGGCGTCGAGCGCACGAAGCTCGCCGCCACGGCGCCGAACCCGGCCACCACCGCACCCACGATGAACGCGGTGTGGAACGGGCCGAAGTCGTCGTGGCTCGCCGTCGCGCTGATGGTGGCCAGCACGGCCGACCCCAGCACCGCGCCGAGCTGCGTCATCAACTGCTGCATCGCGCCGGCCACGCCGAGGTCGCTCTCGTCGACCGCGTTCGCCATCAACGAGGTGAGCGCGGGCGACGCGATGCCCAGGCCGATGCCCGACATCGCGGTGGCGGCGACGATGAACACGTAGGTGCTGTCCACGCCCACCGTGGCCCACATCACCATCGAGACCACCAGCCCGAGCGCACCGACCACGCCCGCGATGCGTTCCCCCACCCGCACGGTGACGATGGCCGCGAGCGGTGCGATGAGCGAGAACGCGAGCGGCCGGGCGATGACCAGGTTGCCGACGGTGGCGGTCTCGAGGCCGATGCCGCGGGGCTTGCCGAGCACCTGCGGGATGAGGAAGAAGCCACCCATGTAGGCGAAGTTGGTGAGCATCTGGCTGAGCACCGGGAACGCCACGTTGCGGGTGCGGAACCAGCCGAGCACCACGAGCGGCGCCTCGGCCCGCTGCTCGACCTGCACGAACACGTACGCGCCCACCACGGCGACCACCAGGAACCCGATGGTGAGCGGGCTGGTCCACCCCCACGACCGACCCTGGCTGATCGCGGCCAGCAGCGACGCCGCCGAGACGCCGAGGGTGACCGAGCCCCACACGTCGAACTTCACGCCCTCCATCCGCTCGGTGTTCGGCAGCAGCCACATGGCCACCACGAAACCGATCAGGCACAGCGGCGCCTGGATGAAGAAGATGGCCCGCCAGCCGATGGTGTCGACCAGCGGCGCGCCGATCACCACACCGATCACCGGCGAGCCGGCGGTGACGAAGCTCCAGTAGCTGA
The DNA here is from genome assembly GCA_039796575.1 of Actinomycetota bacterium. Lineage (GTDB taxonomy): Bacteria > Actinomycetota > Acidimicrobiia > Acidimicrobiales > Ilumatobacteraceae > UBA668. The sequence continues at coordinate 24,378 of JBDKJP010000060.1, read as the reverse complement.
GCGGCTTCACCCGCTCGGTCGGCTCGAACATGCGGTTGATGTACGCCATCGCCGACGGGCCGCACGCCGAGCCGGCCGTGGCCGACAGCGTGCGGAACAGGATGAGCGACCCGGCGTTCCACGACAGCGCCGACAGCAGCGCGAACACCGAGGCGAAGAACAACCCGCCGACGAACAGACGCTTGTGACCCCACAGGTCGCCGGCCTTGCCGAAGGCCGGGCCCACCACCCCGAACGCGAGCATCGGACCGGTGATGGCCCACGTGAGCACCGACACCGACGTGTCGAGCTCCTCGGCGATGCCCTCGAGCGACACCACCAGCAACGTGATGGTGAAGCCGGTGGTGAACAGACCACCGAGCACCACCCACAGCACGGCCCAACGGTGCGGGATGCCCACCTTCTGCGCCAGACGGCGGCGCAGCAGGATGGGCCAGGGCGCGACCTCGACTTCGCCGGTCACCGGCGGAGACTCACGAGTGTGCGAGCGGTGCCAGTGCCTCGGCGAGCTCGCCGACGGTCCACTTGGAGTCGCGCTCCACGCCCGCGCCGCGCTTCCAGCTCTCGACCATGGTGACCTGGCCGCCCTGCACCAGGAACGTCTCGCCGTTGAACACGCACGACGTGGACGCGAGGTACGCCACGAGCGGCGAGATGTTGGCCGGGTCCCACGGGTCGAAGCCCGCTTCCTTCGGCTTCATCACTTCCTCGAGACCAGGCGTGGCGAGCGTGAGCCGCGTGCGCGCCCCGGGGGCGATGGTGTTGCTCTTCACGTTGTACCGCGAGAGCTCCTTGGCGATGATCTGGCTGAACGTGGCGATGCCGGTCTTGGCCGCGCCGTAGTTGCTCTGGCCGGGGTTCGAGAACAGGCCCGAGGTGCTGCTGGTGTGCACGATGTTGCGCGGCTTGTCGATGCCGGCCTTGGCCTGCTCACGCCAGTAGGTGGCCGCCCAACGGCTCGGTGCGAAGTGACCCTTGAGGTGCACCGCGATGACCGCGTCCCACTCCTCCTCGGTCATGTTCACCAGCACGCGGTCGCGCAGGATGCCCGCGTTGTTGACCAGGATGTCGAGGTCGCCGAACGTCTCGATGGCCTGGTTCACCATGCGCTGGGCACCCTCCCACGACGCGACGTTGTCGCCGTTCACGACGGCCTCGCCACCCATGGCACGGATCTCCTCCGCCACCTGCTGGGCGGGCGTGATGTCGGCGCCCGTGCCGTCGTTCGTGCCGCCCAGGTCGTTGACGACCACCTTCGCGCCCTCGGCGGCGAAGTACAGGGCGTGCTCGCGGCCGATGCCGCGGCCTGCGCCGGTGATGATGGCCACGCGACCGTCGAGAGAACCCATGCAGTGCTACCTCCTGTGCGACTTGCAGCCGAACAGTAGTGACGTCGATGCGTCGGAGCAGAACCGACGGGACCCGGATGTGCAGGCGCGCGTCAGGCCGTGGCGTAGACGAGCACCACCTGGGTGCCGTACGGGAACTCCTGGCCGGTGAACACCTGCCGGCCGTCCACCTTCAGACCGACGAACGGCTTGGTGGTGTCGCCCTCGATGCCGGCCACCACGAACCCGGCCTGCTCGAGCACCGCGCGCACCGCGGTGGGCGACGGATCGGTCATGGCCGGGATCTTGATCGGCGCACGACCCTTTGAGAGCACCACGTTGACGTTGCTGTCGCGGGCCACCGAGGCGCCCGGCGCGGGGTCCTGGCGCATGACCTGGCCGGCGGCGATGGTGTCGCTGAACTCCTCGCCGGTCTGGGTGATGGTGAGCTGCACCCCGGCGAGCGCCGCCGTGGCGGCGTCGAGGGTCTGACCGGTGAGATCGGGCACGGTGCGCGGCGCCGGGCCTGCCGAGGCGACGACCTGCACGGTGGTGCCCTTCGTGACGGTGCCACCGGCCACGAGCGTCGGCGAGTCGGGCACGGTCCAGGACACCACGGTGTCGACCGGCACGGTCTCGTCGAACACGGGCTCGCCGACCACGGTGACGAGGCCCAGGACGTCGAGCTCGGCGGTGGCCTCGGCCACGGTGAGCCCGGTGAGCTCGGGCAGCACACGCGGCGCCGGCCCGGTGCTGACGAACAGCGTGAGCGCGGTGCCCTTCTCGACCTCGACGCCCGGGACCGGATCGGTGCGGATGACCAGGCCGGCGTCGACGTCCTCGCTCGACTCCTGCGCGACGACGCCCTCGAAGTCGCCGGCGACGGCGTTGAGCGCGACGCCTTCCTCCATCCCGGCCAGTTCGGGCACGGTGCGCATCTCGGGTCGGGCGTTGTACCAGGCCAACGCACCGCCGGCGACGGCCAGCAGGAGCAGCAGCGCCACCAGGCGCTTGCGGGTGCGGCCCGGCGCGGGCGGCGCCTCGGGGAACTCGTCGCGCGGGTCGAGGTCGTCGTCGGGTGCGGCCGCGGCGTCGGCCTCGGCGGGCGCGACGAGCGGCGGGGGCGGCACGGGCACGGCGGCCACCGGCACGACCTCGGTGGGCACCGGCGCCGGTTCGGGCTCCGCCACGGCCACCGGCACGGTGTCGAGCGCGGGCACGGGCTCCGTGGCCTCGGCGGCGGCATCGGTTGCAGGCTCGGCCGGCAGGTCGAGCGGCGCCACCACGATGGGCACGGCCATCGTGGGCGGCAGCATCACACCCGTCGGGTCGGTGAGGTCGCCACCGTCGCCGGGATCGGCGCCGAACAGCGAGTTCGCCAGGATGGGCAGCGGCTCGGGGCGCGGCAGCCGCTCGGCCGCCTGCAGCAACGCACGGGCGAACTCCGCGGCGGTGTAGCGCTCGTCGGGGTTCGGGCGACCGGCGCGTTCGAGCACCGTCGCGAGCGGACCGAGATCGGCCGACACCGGGAACAGGCGGTCGACGCGGTTGGCCAACGTGGCCACCGTCGAGTCACCGACGAACGGCACGGTGCCCGTGAGCGTCTCGAACAGCGTGAGGCACAACGAGTACACGTCGCTGCGCGCCTGCAACGGCTGCCCCTGCGCCTGCTCGGGCGAGGCGTACTTGGCGAGGTCGTTGCTGCGGTGCACGTTGTCGTCGGCCGTGGCCAACACCTGCGACAGACCGGGGTCGACCACGCGCAGGCGCCGGTCGTCGCCGAACACCAACGTGCCCGGGCGGATGTCGCCGTGCACCAGCCCACGGCGGTGGAGCTGGTCGAGCGCCTTGCACGCATCGAGGCCCACCAGCAGCGCCTGCGACGGGGTGAGCAGACGACCGCGATCGAGCATGTCGCGCACGCTGCCGCCGGTGAGCTGCTCCGACACCACGAACAGGACGCGGTTGCCCTTCCAGTCGGTGACGCCCCAGCTGTGGGCGACGGCGATGTTGGGGTGATGGATGGCCCCGGCCAGGTTCATCTTCTCGCGGAAGTCGACCTGCACGTCGGGCCGCGCGCTCGTGTCGGGGTGCACGAGCTTCACCACGACGGGGCGACCGAGCTCCTCGTCGACCGCCTCGAACAGGGCCGCGTCGATGGAGTTGCCGCGGCGCGCGCCGAGGCGGTATCGGCCCGCCACCAGACGAGGTGAGGGCGATGTCGCGGAAGTGGGTTCATCGGCCGACATGGCGGTCGTTGACGCTAGCCCCGGGTGGCCGCGAGTGGGACGCGCGGTGCGAATTCGACGTCCATCGGCGAGAATGGCCGACGTGCCGATCTCGATCCGCCGTCCCCAATGGCCGATGCTCCTCGCCAGCCTCGTCATCGCCGTCTGCCTGTTCGCCATGGCGTACGCGGCCGCCAGCGCCGTCACCGGCCGCGATGCGCTCGGGCTGCCCGACACCATCGAGCAGATCGACCCGGTGCCCGCCGCCGTGCGCGTGCCGTCGCAGACCTCGGTGTTCGTCGACCTGCTGCCCGGCTACGAAGGCGTGCTCGTCGTCGACGGCCTCGAGCTGCCCACGGTGAACATCGAGGACCTGCAGGACGTGGCCAACAAGCCGGGCCAGCAGATCACCCTGCCGCCCACCACCATCTACGAGCCGGGCAACGCCACGCTCACGTTCGACCCGGTCGAGGGCGCCGAGATCGAGTCGTTCGGCCAGGGCGAGCACATCGTGAAGGTCATCTACTGGAAGACCATCGAGGGCCGGAACTCGGCACGCTCGTTCACCTGGACGTTCAACGTCTTCTGACCCCACCACCATGGACGACGCACCCGACCACCACCAGCCCGTGCGCCGCGACCGCATCGCCCGCACCAGTGAAGCGGCGCTGAGCATCGCCATCGTGCCCGCGGCCGCGATGCTGGTCACCGCGATCGTCACGTTCGCCTGGGGATGCGTGAAGGTGTGGTCGTTCGTCGAGCTGCTGTTCGACGACGGCGCCGACAGCTCCGTGGCCATCGTGCGGCTGCTCGAGGTGATCGACCTGTTCCTCCTCGGCACCGTGCTGCTCATCTTCGCCGCCGGCATGATCGAGCTGTTCATCACGCCGCTGCGCCTCCCCGACTGGCTCGTCATCACCGAGCTCGGCGACCTCAAGGCGAAGCTCATCGACGTCATCCAGCTCGTCGTGGCCATCAAGTTCCTGGAGAAGCTCGTCCTCGGCAAGGACGCGCTCGACGTGCTCTGGTACGGCATCGCCATCTCGCTCGTCATCGGCGCGCTCGCCGCGGTGCGCTGGAGCCGTTCCCGCTCCGGCCACTGACCCGGGGCGGCCGTGCCAGATGGCATGGTAGGCTCTGCCACATGGCACAAGGAGTCGCGTCCGTCACGGCACTCACCGAGCACGACGTCCGGCGCGGCGTGCCGGTCACCACCGTCACCGCGGTGGCGCAGTCGCTGCAGCTGCCCGTGGCCGACGTGCTCGAGTGGCTGAGCATCGCTCCCCGCACGTGGGCCCGTCGCAAGCAGGCCGGCGTGCTCGACACGCTCGAGAGCGACCGCGTGGCCCGCCTCACCCGCCTGGTGCGCCGCGCCACGCAGGTGCTCGGCAGCGCCGGCGAGGCCCGCACCTGGCTGCTCACCCCGAACCGCTCGCTGCAGCGGCGCACCCCGTTCGAGGTGGCCGGCACCGAGGTGGGCGCCGATGCGGTGTTCGCCCTCCTCGGCCGCATCGAACACGGCGTGTTCGGCTGATCCCGTGCGCGTCTGGCGCCTCGTGGCCGCCCGGCACGCCGCCGGCGCACTCAGCGGGCTCGGCGCCGCCGAGTTCGGTGGCAGGTGGAACCCCGTCGGCCGGCGCATGGTCTACACCGCCGACTCGCTGGCGCTCGCCACGCTCGAGCTGTCGGCACACCTCACCGGCGCACGCATGAAGTTCGTGGCGCTCGAGCTCGACCTTCCCGACGACGCCGTCGACGTGCTCGAGGTCGGCGACCTCCGCAAGCAGTGGGCCGCACACCCCGAGAGCACGGCGCGCATCGGCGAGGCGTGGGCCACCACCGCGCGCTCGCTCGCACTCGCCGTGCCGTCGGCACTGGTGGACGCGCGCAGCGGTGAACGGAACGTGCTCATCGACCCGCTGCACCCCGCCGCCGCCTCGCTGCGCGAGGTGCAACGCTTCGACGTCACGCTCGACGAACGCCTCACCTGACGCACGTCGGCGCCAGGTCGGCGGCGCGTCTCAGCCGGGCAGCTCGCCGGTGTCGAGCAGGTGCCGGAAGCCGGCCTCGTCGAGCACCGGCACCCCGAGCGCCTCGGCCTTGGTGAGCTTGCTGGCCCCCGGCTCGGCACCGACGACCACGGCGAACGTCTTCGCACTCACGCTGCCCGGGCTCTTGCCGCCCCGGTCCTTGATGGCGGCCTCGGCCTCCTCACGGTTGAAGCCCTCGAGCGTGCCGGTGACCACCACGGCCTTGCCCGCCAACGTGGGCGGCAGCACGCTGACGTCGACCCGACCGAAGTCGACCCCGGCCGCGCGCAGCTTCTCGACCATGGCCCGGTTGGGCTCGCGCGAGAACCAGCGCACGATGGACGCCGCGATGGTGGGGCCCACGCCGTCGGTGGTGGCCAGTTCGTCCTCGGTGGCGGCCATCACCGCGTCGAGTGTGCCGAACCGGCGGGCGATGCCCTCGCTGGCCGACGGACCGAGCCCCTTGCAACCGAGCGACGTGAGCACTCGCGGCAGCGGCCGCGACTTCGAGCCCTCGATGGCGGCCAGCAGGTTGTCGGCCTTCGTGGCACCCCACTTCTCGAGCCCCATCAGCTGCTCACGGGTGAGCGAGTACACGTCGCCCGGATCGGCGACCAGCCCCGCTTCGCTGAGCTGCATCACGGTCTGGTCGCCGAGGCCCTCGATGTCCATCGCCCCACGCGACGCGAAGTAGATGATGCGCTGGTCGCGCTGGAACGGACAGTCGGGCTCGACGCAGCGGGTGTCGGCCTCGCCCTCGGGACGCACGAGCTCGGTCTCGAGCGGGCACGGGCAGGTCTTCGGGAACTGCCACGCCGGCAGGCCCACGGGCCGCAACGCGAGCACCGGGCCGACCACCTCGGGGATGACGTCGCCGGCCTTGCGCACCACCACCGTGTCGCCGGGACGCACGTCCTTCAGGCGCACCTGGTCCTCGTTGTGGAGCGTGGCCATGCCGACGGTGGACCCGCCGACGAACACCGGCTCGAGCACGGCGAACGGCGTGGTGCGCCCCGTGCGGCCGACCGAGACCTGGATGTCGCGGAGCACCGTGGTGCGCTCCTCGGGCGGGAACTTGAACGCGATGGCCCACCGCGGCGCACGCGACGTGAAGCCGAGCTGCTCGCGCTGCGCCAACGAGTCGACCTTCACCACCGCACCGTCGATCTCGTAGCCGAGGTCGTGGCGGTGCTGCTGCCAGTGGCGGCAGAACGCGTACACGGCATCGAGGTCGCCGACGACACGGATCTCGGGGTTCACCGGGAAGCCGAGCGATCCGAGGTAGTCGAGCGTCTCGTGGTGCGACGTGAACTCCGGACCACCCTGCACGTCGCCCAACTGGTAGCTCCAGAACGCCAGCTCGCGCTGCGCCGTGACCGTGGGATCCTTCTGGCGCAGGCTGCCGGCCCCGGCGTTGCGCGGGTTGACCGGCACCGGCTCGGGCTTCTTGCCGGCCGCGACGCGCACGACGTTCTCGGCCTCCTTGGCCGCCTTCAACCGCTCGAACGCCTCGATGGGCAGGTACACCTCGCCGCGCACCTCGAGCACCGGCGGCGCGCCCGTGAGCACCTTCGGCACCGACGCGATGGTGGCCACGTTGGCCGTGACGTCCTCCCCCACCCGGCCGTCGCCGCGGGTGGCGGCCTGCACGAACCGGCCGTCCTCGTACCGCAGGCTCATGGCCAGGCCGTCGATCTTCAGCTCGCACACGAACTGGGCCGGCGCACCGTCGAGCCCGCGGGCCACGCGCTCACCCCAGGCCGCCAGCTCGGCTTCGTCCATCGCGTTGTCGAGGCTGGTCATCGGCACGGCGTGCGTGACGGGCGCGAACGAGGTGGACAGCACACCGGCGCCCACCGCCTGCGTGGGCGACGACGCATCGGCCAGCTCGGGGTGCTCGGCCTCGAGCGCGGCGAGCTCGCGCACCAGCTGGTCGTACTCTGCGTCGCTCACCTCGGGCGCGTCGTCGGCGTAGTAGCGCTCGTTGTGATGGGCGATCTCGGCGCGGAGTGCCTGGATGCGGTCGGCGGGCGTCATGCCTCCAGTGTGCCCGAAGGGTGTGACGTCGTGCGTCAGGCGCCCAGCACCCAGCGGCTGGCGCTGGCCTGGTCGCGGGCACGACGGCTGACGTCGGCGGCGATGCGGTGCACCCGCTCGGCCACCGCGGGGGTGTGCGACGAGAGGCCGCACTCGGGGGTGATGATGCTCTGGCGACGCAGCATCGCCGGATCGGCGCCGCGCTGCACCAGTTCGCACCACAGCTGCGACAGGTTGCGCCACGGGCGCTCGGCCGACGTCAGGATGGGGCCGGTGGTGGGCACCACACCCCACGCCACGTAGCCGCCGCGCTCCATGAACCGCACCAGGTAGCCGGCGTTGTCCATCACCTCGGGCCGCACGGGCAGCGACAGCACCGCAGGGCCGGCGGCCAGCTGCGACGGGATGTCGGCGAGCCCGCACACGTGCAGGCCGGCCACCGCGGCGGTCTCGATGGCGGCGAGCGCACCGGAGACGAGGTCGATGGCGGTGTCGGGCGCGATGGGGAACCCGGGGTTCATCATGTCGGCCAGCCCGGCCTCCTCGATGAACACCAGCTGCTTGCAGCCGGGCAGTTCCTTGTCGACGACGTGGATGAGGTGCTCGACCTTGGCGCGCACGCACCGCACCGCCGACTCGAAGGCCTCGCTCATCGGCACGCCCGCACGCATCAGCGCCATGCCGAACGTGACCGGGCCGACGAACTGCCACTTCACCCAACCCTGGCGGCCCTTCGCCGCCTCGAGGAAGGTGCGGAAGCCGACGAACGCGTCGTGGTGCAGATCGGTGCGCACCGGCGCGAGCGGGTCGATCTGGTCGGGGTGCACCGAGATGCTGCCGTACTGACCGATGGTGATGCCCTGCATGCCGACCATCGCCTGCGCGACCGCGCTCTCGGCCGGGCTGCGACGCGGCAGCGACGGAATCGCCGGCAGCTCCATCTCGCGGAGCGCGAACCGTGCGGCCTCACCCGCGTCACGGTGAGGAAGGCCGCCGATGCCGGTGGCGATGCCACCCGGGATGTCGTTGCGATGCACGGTCGGGACCCTCCTTTCACGTTCGGTCAATCGTTCCACCCCGGTGCGCCGATGGGCGAAGCGTGGCGGGGGTCGCGGCGATACCTTGGTCCGGTGCAACCGCGTCCGACAAATCTGTTCGCCCCCACCTCGTTCGTGTGGATGCTGCGACTGCTGTGGGTGGCGCTCGCGTTGGTGATGGGGTTCACCGTGTCGGGCAGCATCGCGCTCAGCGCGTGGCTCGCGGTGGTGGGGCTGTCGATCGTGTGCCTCGTGGCGCCGAGCACCTGGGGCCTCACCGTGCTGCGCATGGTGGCACCGGCGCTCGTGCCCGCTGCAGTGCTCGCCTGGGTGCAGAGCGACAGCGCGGCGCGCGGCGGCGCGTCGCTGGCACTCGCTGCACTCACCGCGCTGGTCACCGCGTCGGGCGAGGTGGGCGAGGCGATGGTGCAGGGCAACGCGTACGGCAGCGAGCACCGCTTCCCGCTGCGCCCGCCGGCCGCGATGCTCGTGCCGATGGCCCTCAGCTGGCTCGTGTGGTGCGCCCTGTCGCTCACGGCCGTGACGCTCCTCGTGCAGCACCAGTGGATCGGCGGCGTGCCGCTCGCCGCGGTCGCCGTCGCCGCCACCTGGTTCCTCGGCAGGCGTTTCCACCGCTTCGCCGGACGCTGGTTGGTGCTGCTGCCCGGTTCGGTGGTGGTGCACGACGGCGTGGTGCTGGGCGAGACGCTCATGGTGCAGCGCACCAACGTGGCCGGCGCCCGCCTGGCCCTGGCCGACACCGACGCCGCCGACCTCACCGGCCCCGCCGGCGGTCACGCGCTCGAGGTGGCCGTGCGCGAAATGGTGCTCGCCGTGTTCGCCGCCACGCCGAACGAGCCCAAGGGTCGCGCCATCCACCTGCAGTCGTTCCTCGTCGCGCCCACCCGCCCCGGCCGCGCCCTCACCGCGATGGCCGACGCCAAGCTCCCCATGTCGTGAGGTTGGGTGCTTTCGTGCGGCGCAGCGCCGCACGAAAGCACCCAACTACTCAGCGGGCGATGCCGCCGCCGAGCACGTACGTGTCGGTGAGGTCGTAGAGCACCACGCTCTGGCCCGGTGCGACCCGACGCTGCGGTGACCGCCACGCGAGCTGCACGCCGGAGCCCGTCACCCGCGCATCGGCCACCTGGGTGGCGCCGTGCGCACTGCACTGCACGCGCACCTCACCCTCCACCGGCAGGTGCGACCATGCCATGTCGCCCACCCGCAGCTCGTCGACGTCGAGCATCGACTCGTCGCCCACGCGCACCGTGGCCGTGGCGTGGTCGATGTCGACCACGTAGCGCTTGGGGCCACCGCCCGGCAGGCCGATGCCGCGCCGCTGGCCGAGCGTTATCATCTCCAGCGACTCCGCCTCGCCGAGCACGGTGCCGTCGACCGCGTCGACCACGCTCGCCCGCCGGAACGGGATGCGCGTGCCGAGGAACTCGGTGCGGCCACCGGTGCTGGTGATGAAGCACACGTCCTGGCTGTCGGGCTTCGCCGCCGTGCGCAGGCGCAACGCCGTGGCTCGCTCGCGCACCTCGGCCTTCGTGAGGTGACCGATGGGGAACAGCGTGCGGGCCAGTTCGCGCTGGGGCAGCATGTGCACCACGTAGCTCTGGTCCTTCTGCGGGTCGTGCCCGCGGGCCACGCGCCACACGCCGTCGTGCTCCACGATGCGCGCATGGTGACCCGTGGCGACGGCGTCGAAGCCGAGCAGGTCGGCACGCTCGCTGAGGCGGTGGAACTTGAGGTGCCGGTTGCACTCGATGCACGGGTTCGGCGTGATGCCGTCGCGGTGCGCCTGCACGTACGGGTCGACGACGTGCGCGTGGAAGTCGTCGGTGAAGTTGAAGACGAGGTGGTCGATGCCCAACTGCTGCGCCACACGACGCGCGTCGTCGACGTCGGCGACCGAGCAGCAGCCGGTGTCGCTGTCGCCGCCCCAGAGGCGCATCGTGATGCCCACGACCTCGTGGCCCGCGGCCAGCAGCTCGGCCGCGGCCACCGACGAGTCGACCCCGCCGCTGAGCGCCATCAACACCTTCACGAGCGGCCTCGACGCAGGCGGTGCACGGCCTCGACGACGGCCTCCAGACCGCGGTCGACGTCGGCGTCGGTGGTGGTGCGTCCGAGTGTGAGCCGCAGCGCGCCGAGCCCCAGGTCGCGCGGCACGCCCATCGCGGCCAGCACGTGCGACGGCTCCATCGCGCCCGCCGCGCACGCCGACGCAGCGCTCGCGCACACCCCGGCCTCGTCGAGCAGGAACAGCAGCGCCTCGTTCTCGATGCCCTCGATGCAGACGTGCGCCGAGCCCGCCACCTTGTGCGAGCGCGGCACGGTCTCGTGCACACCCGGCAGTTCGGCGACGAGCGTGTCGACCAGGCGGTCACGCAGCGCGGCCAACCGCGGCAGCTCGGTGGGACGCTCGACGTCGGTGGCGCGCAGCGCCTCGGCCAACGCCACGATGCCGCCCACGTTGTGGGTGCCGCTGCGCCGCTCGCGCTCCTGCCCGCCGCCGATGACCATCGGCTCGTACGCCACACCCTGACGGGCCACCAGCACGCCCACGCCCTTCGGGCCGCCGAACTTGTGGGCCGACAGCGAGAGCAGGTCGACCAGCGGCGTGATGGTTCGCAGGTCGAGCCAGCACGGCGCCTGCACCGCGTCGGTGTGCAGCGCGGCCTGCGGTGCGAGCTCGCGCACCACGGCTGCGACCGCGGCCAGGTCGGTGACGCTGCCGACCTCGTTGTTGACCGCCATCACGCTCACCACCCGCACGTCGGGGCGCGCCCGCAACGCCTCGGCCAGCGCGTCGAGATCGACGGTGCCCACGGCGGTGCTGCCGACCACCACACCGTGCACGTGCTCGACCGGCGCCAGCACCGCGTGGTGCTCGGCCGCCGGGCACAGGGCCGTGCCGCCACCGCGTGCGACCGTGCCGAGCACCGCGGTGTTGTCGCCCTCGGTGCCACCGCTGGTGAACACCACCTCGCCCGGCGCACAGCCGAGCACCTCGGCCACCACTTCGCGGGCGTCGTCGACCGCGGTGCGGGCCTCGCGTGCGAAGCGGTGCGAGCCCGACGGGTTGGCGAAGCGTTCCGTGAGGTACGGCAACATGGCCGCCACCGCCTCGGCGCGCATGGGCGTGGTGGCCGCATGGTCGAGGTAGGTGAACGGGCTCACCCGTCCCAGGCTACGGGGACCAGGCGGCCGGCTGGTACGCCGGGAAGTTGCGCCGCTGGTAGCGGGCCACCACGCACAGCAGGTACGCCTCGGGGTGCACCTCGTTGGTCCACGGGTGCTGCAGCGTGCGCGCCGCGCGGGTGGCGAGGTCGGCGGCCAGGGCGTAGCGGGCGTCGGCACCGAGCTCGCGGTTGCGCATCAGGAAGCTGCGGATCACCGTGTACTGCGCGTCGGTCATCGCGGTGGGGTCGATGCCGGCGGCGTAGAACTCGTACCCGGGCGGCACGGGGAACCACACGCCCTTCGGCAGCGCGGTGCGGTCGGGGTCGCGCACGACGATGGTGCCGGCCATCAGGTCGCCGACGCGCTGGTGCCGCGGGGTGGCCAGCACCATCAGCGTGCCGGTCACGCCGATGGGCGGCAGGAACCGGTCGACGAGGCCGCCCATCATCCGCAGCAGTGCGTGGCGCAGGCGGATGGGGGCGCCCTCCAGGGTGACGGCCCGCAGCCCCATCGCCCGCTTCCCCACCGTGCGTCCGCGCATCAGCGTCTCGAGGACGACCGGGTAGCCCATGAGTACGGCGGCGATGACGATGGCCATCATCGTGTTCTGCGACGACTCCGACTCACCCACGCCGGCGATGTTCACCACGATGGTGACGAAGATGATGATGGCGAACTGCACGAGGAGGTCGAGCAGCCCGGCGAGCACGCGGGAGGCGACACCCGCGGTCTCCACCTCGAGCACCACGGCTTCGGGTGTGATGATGCCGTCCATCCGGATCACTACCCTAGGCGGCAGTGGACATCGATGCGTTCGTGGTCGCCCGGCAGGACGCGTGGGCGCGGCTCCAGGTGCTCACCGAGCACGCCCGCCACGTGCGCGACGTCACCCCCGACGAGCTCGACGAGATGGTGCACCTCTACCAGCGGGCGGGCGCCGACCTGGCGAACGCCAGGGTCGAGTACGCCGCCGACCCGATGTTGGTGAACCGCCTCACGCTGCTGGTGGCCGACGCGCACGGCGTGCTGTACGGCCAGCGCGACCCGGAGGTGCGCCGCGGTGTGGCGCAGTTCGCCACCGTCACGTTCCCGGCCGCGATCTGGTCGTTGCGCCGCTACATCGCCGTCGCCGCCATCCTCACCATCCTGCCGTGGGCCGTGTTCCAGATCTGGCTCGCCGTGTCGCCCACCGCGTTCGACGTCGCGGCGCCCGACGCCACCGCGCAGCAGTACATCGAGCAGGACTTCGAGGACTACTACTCGAACCAGCCGTCGCAGAACTTCGCCACCCAGGTGTTCCTCAACAACATCCGCGTCGGGTTCCTCGCGTTCGCCGCAGGTGCGCTGCTGTGCGTGCTCACCGTGGCCCTGCTCGTCTACAACGGTGCGAACGTCGGCGTGGCCGGCGGGTTGTTCACGCACGTCGGTCAGTCCGACAAGTTCTGGGGCCTCATCCTGCCGCACGGCATGTTGGAGATCTCGGCCGTCATCGTCGCGGGCGCCGCCGGGTTGCGCATCGGTTGGGCCGTCATCGACCCGGGCGATCGCCCGCGATTCAACGCGTTCGTCGACGAGGCGCGACGGTCGGGCAGCGTGCTCGTCGGACTGGTCATCGCGTTCCTGCTCGCCGCCACGGTCGAGGGGTTCGTCACCGGGCGACCGTGGCCGACCTGGCTGCGCATCGGTCTGGGCATCGGCGTGTTCGTGCTGTTCTGGGGCTGGACCATCGCGTTCGCCGTCCGCGCCCACCGCGACGGGGTCACCGAGCAGATGGCCGACGCCCCGCTCTGACCGGTCAGAGCTTGCCGCTCGCCTTCAGCTCCAGGTACGTGTCGACGAGCTCCACCGCCAACCGACCCGGTTCGGCATCGACCACCACGGCACCCGCGGCGCGCAACCGCGCCACCGATCGGGCGCGCTGCGCCATCGCGTTCACGGCAGCCGCCTCGCGGTAGGCCTCACCGGCCCAACGGTGGTCGCCGCCCTTCGCCCAGTCGACCACGGTGGGGTCCTGCACCGACGCGACCACCACGAGGTGCCGGCGGGTGATGATGGGCAGCGCGGGCAGCAGCGCCTGCTCGACGACGGCCTCGACCAGGTCGGTGAGCACGATGTAGAGCGAGCGGCGCCGGAACCGTTGCGTGGCCGTGGCGAACGCCACCTGGTACGCGCTCTCCGAGTAGTCGGTCTCCAGTTGGTACATCGCCTCGGCCGCACGGGCCAGTTGCCCCTTGCCGTTGGTGGGCACCACGATGGCCCGCACCTGCCGGTCGAACGCCAGCATGCCCACCCGGTCGCCGAGCCGGTTGGCCGCCTGCACCACGCCGAGCACCGCGTCCATCGCGTGCTCCACGCGCGGCACGCCACCGACGGTGCCCGCCATCACGCGACCGTTGTCGAGCAGCAGCACCACGTTCTGGTTGCGCTCCGCCCGGTACTGCTGCACGATCGGCCGGCCGAGACGCACGGTGGCCGGCCAGTTGATGCGCTTGAACTCGTCGTCGGGTCGGTAGTCGCGGAGCTGGTCGAACTCGGTGCCGCCACCGCTGGTGCGGATGGACTTCATGCCCACCTCCAGCACGCGCGGGATGCGGATGCGCCGCAGCACCTCGTCGCGGCTCGGGTAGGCGGGCATCACGCGCAGCCCACCGGGCACGGCGCGCGTGGCCTGTCGGCAGGCGAGCCGCATCGGCCCGCCGGTGCGCACCGTGACGTCGCGCAGCGGGAACCGCCCGCGCCGCGACGGTCGCAGTGTGGTGCGGGCCCGCAAGCGGCTGCCGCCCGGCACGGTGCCCGTGACCCGACGGCGCTCGGCACCGAGGCTCGGCCACAGCGCGTCCGACACCACCAACCGCGCCGGACGGGTGGAGGTGTTGTCGATCAACCAGGTCAGCTCGGCCGCCTCCCCCATCGTCATCGCATCGGGGGCCTCGCGTGTCACCGTCACCTTCGACGGCGACACGCACAGCAGCGCGTCGACGACGAACAGCCCCAGCAACGCTGCCTCGACCGCGGCGAGCACGAACCACTCGGTCCCCGACCAGAAGAAGAAGCCGACCGCCGACAGCGCGACGAGCGCGGCGAACCACGCAGTCGGCAACGGGTAGGCGGGACGGCGCACGGGACGGCTCAGCGCGGCGTCGGGACGGTGGCGAGGATGCCGTCGAGCACGGCGTCGGCGGTGGTGCCCTCGAGCTCCAGTTCGGGTCGCACGATGAGACGGTGGCGCAGGCACGGCTTGGCGACGGCCTTCACCTCGTCGGGGGTGACGAACTCGCGCCCGCTCAGCCACGCCCACGCCTTCGACGCGTGCAGCAGCCAGGTGGTGCCACGGGGCGAGACGCCGAGCTGCAACGACGGCGACTGCCGCGTCGCACGCGCGACGGCGACGATGTAGTCGCGCACCGCCGGCTCGACCCGGATGGCCTGGATGGCGGCACGCCCGGCGGCCAGATCAGCGGCCGACGCCACGGCGCGCACACCGGCGCCGCGCACGTCGTGCGGGTTCATGCCGGCGTCGTGACGGGCGAGCATCTCCTGCTCCTGCTCGGCCGTCGGATAGCCCATCGTGAGCTTGAACAGGAAGCGGTCGAGCTGCGCCTCGGGCAGCGGGTACGTGCCCTCGTACTCGATGGGGTTCTGCGTCGCGATCACCAGGAACGGGTCGGGCAGGCGGTGGGTGGTGCCGTCGAAGCTCACCTGCCGTTCCTCCATCGCCTCCAGCAGCGCGGACTGGGTCTTCGGTGGCGTGCGGTTGATCTCGTCGGCGAGCAGCAGGTTGGTGAACACCGGGCCCTCACGGAACTCGAACCGCACGCCGTCGCTCGCCTGCGCCACCAGCTGCTGGCCGATCACGTCGCTCGGCATCAGGTCGGGGGTGAACTGGAGACGGGTGAACTCCATGTCGAACGCGGCGGCGAGGCTCTTCGCGAGCAACGTCTTCGCCACGCCGGGCACACCTTCGAGCAGCACGTGGCCGTTCACCAGCAGCGCGGCGATGGTGCCGGTGAGCACACCTTCCTGGCCCACCACCACCTTGGCGACCTCGGCGCGGACGGCGAGCACGGCGTCGAGCGGTGAGCGGGCTGCTCCTGCGATGTCGGTCACTGGTGGGCTCCTTCGGTGACGAGATCCCTGATCTCCTGGATTCGATGGGTGAGGTCGAGCAGTTGCTGCTCGTCGGTCGTCTCGGTCTGCAGCACGGCGACGACGCTGCCGGGCGCCACCGAGCTGCGCGCGGCCACCGCCGCGTCGAGCACGTCGATCGGGGCGGCGGCGGGTGTGCGCGTCGCAGCGCACAGCTCGCGATGCAGCTCGGCGCGCAGCAGCGCGCCGGCGCGCTCGTGGTGCCGTGCACGCTGCATCAGCCGGCCCGTGGCCGCCACGAGCTCGCTGCCGGCGATGGGCACCTGGTCGGGCTCGCGCACGGGACGCCCCGGGCGCACCGCACGCGACATCGCGAACACGAGGAACGCGATCGCCAGCTGCGCGATCGCCATCCACACACCGGGACGCACGAGGTCGAGCAGGGTCTGCTCACCGCTGCCGATGTCGGCGGAGGTGGCCGGCGCCTCCGAACCGACGAGGATGGTGACCTGCGCACCCTCCTCGGGCGCCAGCAGCGCGGTGGCGAGGCCACCGTTGTCGGCGTAGCGGAGGAAGCGGTTCGTGAGGAACGAGTTGTCGCCCAGCTGCACGACGGCACCGTCGCCGTCGGGGCGCAGCACGGCGAACGCTCGATCGCCGGTGGCGAAGCACGACGCGGCAGCAGGGTCGACGGGGAACCGCACACCGTCCTCGACGTAGAGGCCGCGCAGGTGCCGCAACGCACCGATGGTGCACGGCCCGAGCGGCACGTTGATCTCGTCGGCCACCTCGCCCGAGGGCACGAACCCCTCACCCGTGATGGTGCCCACGGACGGGCCGGCCAGTGGGCTGTCGGGGTCGGCCATCACCAGGATGCCGCCGTCGCGCACCCAGCGCTGCAGCTCGGCACGCTGGTCGTCGCCCATTCGGTCCTGCAGCACGAGCACGCGCCGCACGTCCGACCCGTCGGGCACCGATCGGCTGACCTCCACGTCGGCACCGAAGCGCTCGAGCAGCACCACCAACCCGCGTGCGCCGTCCTCCGAGCCGCTGCGCGGGTCGAACGGATCGGTCGACGGCGAGGCCCGCAGCAGCAACATCATCCCGACGGCGATGAGCAGCACGACCACGACGGCGAGGGCCGACTTTGCGCCGTTGCCCGCGTCGGCGGTGACCCGGCGGGCACTCATCGCTGCACCCCGGCGAGCACGTCGCGTTCGAGCGCCTGGAACCGGTCGTCGTCGTCGGCCCCGACCTCGGCGTGGCCGTACCAGGCGTCGTCGAAAAGGTCGGCGGCCGCGTCGAACGGCTCGCCCGCACCGGGTCGCACCACGCGGAGCTGGGCGCGCTCCTCACCCGTGGTGCGGCCGGGGATCTCGTCGATCAGACCGCGCCGGGCGAGGTCGCCCACCAGCGCGCGGTAGCGGCACCGCAACGCGTCGCGGTAGCGGCCGGCGCGACGATGCCCCTCGGCCTCGGACCGCCAGTCGGTGGGCTCGCGCGACCGGTCGATCTGGACGAACCCGGTCTCCAGTTCGTCGTCGACCGTGTCCGACGCAGCCTTCTTCTTCGTGCGGCGACGCGTGGGTGATCGCCGGTCGAGCGCACGCATCAACGCGACCAGCAGCAGCACCACCCCCACGAAGAGCAGCACCCAGAACAGCACCCCGAGGAACGAGAGATCGAAGCCGCCTCCCGACGGCTTCGCGATGGTGGTGGTCGGCGGGCTGCACACACCCGGCGACGCCTCGACGATGCGGCACGCCTGCTCGCGCACGTCGTCGGGGTCCTGCGCGACGGTGTCGAGCACACCCGGGTCGACCGGTACCGGTGCGGCCAGCAGCCAGTGCACCGCCAGCGAACGGATCATCGGCCCGCCCCGAACGCCCGGTCGGCGGCCAGCACGAGGTCGAGCCCCTCCACGTGCACGCGCAACTGCAGGTAGAACTGCGCCGTCGCGACCGCGATGAGCGGGAGCACCACCAGCAATGCCACCTGCACGGCCACGCCCTGCACGAGGTAACCGATCGACCCGAACGTCACCAGGCCGGTCGACTCGAGCAGCGCCGGCAGCTGCCCGATGAACGCGAACAGCGAACCGCCGAGCATCGCACACAGCACCACGAAGCCATACGCGGCACCGAAGCGGGTGCGGACCAGCCGGATGGCCCGGCCGATGCCACGGAGCCCCGACCCCTCGGTCATCAGCACCGGCACGACCACCAGCACGAACGCCGACAGCAGTCCGGCCACGGGCGCGATGAACACGAACGCGCCCGCAGCGAGGACCGGGGCGTTGACCGCGAGGAGCGCGATGAGCACGGCCCACCAGTGTGTGAACACCCAGGTGAGCAGCAGCATCGGCAGGCGACGCGCCACGGCGACCAACCCGGCGCGCATGCCCGGCACACCACCCATCTGGTGGTCGACCACGAACACCGCGGCGTACGCACCCAGGAGATGCGCGGTGAACGACTGCACCAGCACGGCGAAGAACACCGTGCTGCTCTCCACCCCCACGAAGCCCTTGTCGGCGAACAGCGAGTCGAACGACTCGAAGTCGCGGAACGCCACCACCGACAGCAGCAGGTTGAGCACCATCATCGGCACCATCAGCACCGCCGACCCGAGGACGACGGATCGGGCATGGCGTTGGAACACGTGCGCGGCGCCGTCGAACGAGCCGATGACCAGCCGGTCACTGCGCCGCAAGCGCGGGGCGTTCGGTCTCGCGCTCGCGTCCCACTGGCTCACGGCGCCCATTCTGACCGAAGATGAGGGGATGCGCGGCTACCACGACGAGAGCTACGGCGACGGGTTCGCCGACGTGTACGACGACTGGTACGCCGACATCACCGATGTCGACGCCACCACCGTCACCCTCGCCGCGCTGGCCGCCGGTGGTCGCGTGCTCGAGCTCGGCGTCGGCACGGGCCGGCTGGCCGCCCCGCTCGCCCACCGCGGGCTGTCGGTCACGGGGGTCGACACCAGCACAGCGATGCTCGACCGGCTGCGCGGCAAGCCCGGTGGCGACGACGTCACCGTGGTGGTCGGCGACATGGTCGATGGTCTGCCCGACGGCCCGTTCTCGCTGGTGTTCGTGGCGTACAACACCCTGTTCAGCCTGCTCACCGCCGAACGGCAGCAGGCGTGCTTCCGCGCCGTGGCAGAGCGCCTCGCCCCGGGCGGGACGTTCGCCGTCGAGGCGTTCGTGCCCGAGGTGGCACCCGACGCCGCCTCCAGCGTGACGGTGCGTTCCGTGACCGCCGATCGGGTGGTGCTCAGCGTCAGCACCTCCGATCCGGACGCCCAGACCGCCGAGGGCCAGTACGTCGACATCACCGAGCTCGGCGGCGTGAAGCTGCGCCCGTGGAGCATCCGCTGGGCCACGCCGGCGCAGCTCGACGAGATGGCGGCGGTCGCCGGTCTGCACCTCACCGACCGCTGGTCGGGCTTCGATCGCACACCCTTCGGGCCGGACAGCTCACGTCACGTGAGCGTGTACCGGCGGTGACATCTGTTTTGGAGCACGTCCGCCCCTGTGCGAACGAATGGTCGTAGGCTGATCGTGCTGTGAGCCAACTTCGCCTGAACCCCCTCACCGGCCGGTGGGTCACCATCGTCGCCGACCGGGCCAAGCGTCCGTCCGACTTCGCGCCGCGCACGGTGCAGGTCGAGGCCGAGCCCGATCGTCCGTGTCCGTTCTGCCCCGGCAACGAGGAAGCCACCCTGCCGGCGCTCGAGACGCTCGACGAGGGCGGCCACTGGCGGATGCGCCTCATCCCCAACCTGTACCCGGCCTTCGACGGCGACGAGCCGTTCGCGGTGCACCACCTCGGTCCGGTGCACGTCGAGGCCGAGGCCAGCGGCATCCACGAGGTGTTCGTGTACACGCCCGACCACGTCGGCGGCACCCACCTCCTCACCGACGACGACGCCGCGCAGATGATGCAGATGCTCAGCCGTCGGCTCCAGGAGCACTCGGCCAGCAAGAACGTCCGCTACACGCAGGCCATCATCAACCACGGTCGCGAGGCCGGCGCGTCGCTGGCCCACCCGCACGGCCAGCTGCTCGGTCTGCCGTTCGTGCCGGGCGAGATCCTCGAGGAGCAGCGTGCGTTCTCGCGGTTCGAGGGCGGCTGCATCCTCTGCGCCACCATCGAGGCCGAACTGGTCGACGGCAAGCGCGTGCTGTTCGCGAACGACGACGTCGTCGCCGTCAGCCCGTACTGGGCCGGTTCGCCGTACGAGCTGCTCATCATCCCCCGCGCCCACGACCTGCACCTCACCGACAGCAGCGACGAGACGCTGAAGGGCATGGGCATGGCGGTGCGCGACTCGCTCGTCGCGCTGCGCGAGATCCACGGCGACGTGGCGTACAACCTGGTCTTCCACACCGCACCCCACCACTACACGGGTGCGTACCACTGGCACGTGCACCTGTTCCCGAAGCTCGTCACCACGGCGGGCTTCGAGCGCGGCACGGGCGTCATGATCAACATCGTGCCGCCCGAGCTCGCCGCCGAGCAGTTGCGCAAGGTGTCGGTCGAAGCCTGACCCGGGGTTCGTGATGGGCATCGTCGTCGGCATCGAGATCGACGCCACCCCTGCGCGCGTCTGGGAGGTCGTCGAGCCCGTCGAGCACCACGTCGAGTGGATGCACGACGCGGTCGCCATCCGCTTCACCAGCGAACAGACCCGCGGCGTCGGCACCGAGTTCCTGTGCGACACCAAGGTAGGCCCGTTCTCGTTGGTCGACCGGATGGAGATCACCGAGTGGGTGCCCGGCGAGGTGATGGGCGTGCGCCACACCGGCCTCGTCACCGGCGTCGGCCGCTTCACGCTCGAGCCCATCGACCTCGGCCGCCGCACCCGGTTCACGTGGGCCGAGGACCTCACCTTCCCGTGGTGGATGGGCGGCCCGCTCGGCGCCTGGATCGGCGGCAAGGTCGCGCTCGGGCCGATCTGGCGTCGCAACCTGAAGAACCTGCGCCGCATCGTCGAAGCGCCATGACGCCATTGCGTCCAGCGCGCTCGAGGTGATTGACTCGCCCGATGAGCGACACTCCCGACAACGCCAGCATCGAGACCACGGTCGAGACCGAGTACATCGACCTCGACGGTGACGGCACCATCGACGCCGTGCGCGAGACCACCACGCACCTGGTCGATGTCGACGGCGACGGCACCATCGACATCGTGCAGCAGACCACCGTCACCGCGGTCGACGTCGACGGCGACGGCGAGGCCGACGTCATCGAGTCGGTCACCGTGACCGGTGTCGACGTCGACGGCGACGGCGAGTTCAGCGACGACGAGATCACCGCCGAGGGCGCCCTCGCAGTGCGCGAGGACCTCGTCGACGGCGACGCCTGAGTTCGGCAGGCCGTCACCGGGCGCGTCAGGCGAGGGCGCGGGCGAGCGCTGTGACGGCGGCGCCGATCACGATGACGCCGATCAGCGGCACCTTCCGCCACGCCGCCAGTGCTGCCGCGCCCACACCGAGCGCCCGGGCGTCCAGCACGAGGTCCTGCCCGACGCTGAACGTGTCCTTCACCACGATGGCCGCGAGCAGCGCCGCAGGGATGAGGGCCAGGCAGCGCGCCACCGGCGGCGGCAGCGTGCGGTCGCCGATCACCACCAGCCCGAGCACCTTGAACAGGTATGCCGTGCCCGCGAGGACGAACACCAACCTCCAACTCATGACGGCACCGCCTCGCCGTCGGCAGGCTCGGGCAGACCGAACAGCACACCGACGGTGGCGCACAGGATGGGCACGCCCACCGGTACGAACGGGATGAGCGCGAGGCACACCAGTGCACCAGTGACGGCCGCTCGCCGCGGCACACGTTCGCGCAACATGGGGAACAGGATCGCGACGAACGCGGCGGGGAACGCTGCGTCGAGACCGAACTTCTCGGGGTTCACGGCCGAGCCCAGCAACGCCCCGATGAGCGTGCCGGTGTTCCAGAACACGTAGACGCTCGCGCCGGTCACCCAGAACGCTGCACGCCGGTGCGCCGGGTCGTCCTGCGCGACGGCCATGGCGGTCGACTCGTCGATGGTGAGCTGCGCGGCCACGAGTCGCGTGCCGAGCGACCCCTGCAGGTGCGGCGACATCGCGAGGCCGTACACGCCGTTGCGCGCCGCGAGCACCGCGGCACCGCCGAACGCAGCCGCCGCCGTGCCGCCCGACCCGATCACGCTGACCGCCGAGAACTGCGACGCGCCGGTGAACACGAGCAGCGACATCGCGCACGCCTGCGACACGCTGGCGCCGGCGCTGACGGCGCTCACGCCGAACGCGATGGCGAACACACCGACCGCGAACCCGAGCGTGACGCACGCACCGATCACCTGTCGCATGCGCGGGTCGCGCAGCATGTGCCTCACGGGCGACGAGACCCCAACCACACCACGCTCAACGGCGGCACGTCGACGGCGACGCTGGCCGGCTGGCCCTGCCACGCCACGTCGTCGGTGGCCGTGAACCGGGTGCCGTCGAGCGAGTAGCCGGTGAAGCCGCTGCCGCCCCACGCGGGCGAATCGGTGTCGACCAGCAACTCCCACTCACCGGCCCACGGCACACCCACCAGGTGGCCGGGGCGCGGCACCGGGGTGAAGTTGGCGACGCACGCCACGGCGGTGCCGCCGGCGTAGCCCCACCGCAGGAACGAGAACATCGAACGGTCGCCGTCGTCGGCGTCGAGCCACTGGAAGCCGGTGGGCTCGTGGTCGCGCTCGTACAGCGCCGGCCACGCGGCGGCCTGATGGTTCAGGTCGGCGAGCAGGTCGCGCACCCCGCGGTGCGGCGCATGGTCGAGCAGGTGCCACGGCAGGCCGGTGCTCTCGCTCCACTCCGTGAACGGCGCGAGCTCCGCGCCCATGAACAGCAACTTCGCGCCGGGCAGTGCCCACATCCACGCGTACAGGGCGCGCAGGCCGGCGAAGCGCTGCCAGTCGTCGCCCGGCATCTTGGCGAGCAGGCTGCCCTTGCCGTGCACGACCTCGTCGTGGCTCAGCGGCAGCACGAACCGCTCGGTGAACGCGTACAGCAGACCGAAGGTGAGCTCGTGGTGGTGGTACTTACGGTGCACGGGCTCGTGCGCCATGTAGCTGAGCGTGTCGTGCATCCAGCCCATGTTCCACTTGTGGCTGAAGCCGAGGCCGCCGTCGGCGACCGGCGCGGTGACCTTCGGCCACGCGGTGCTCTCCTCGGCGATCACCATCGCGGACGGCGCCTCCTGCGCGACCACCGACGTGAGCTCGCGCAGGAACTGCACGGCGTCGAGGTTCTCCCGGCCGCCGTACTGGTTGGGCACCCACTCGCCGGCGTTGCGCGAGTAGTCGAGGTACAGCATGCTCGCCACGGCGTCGACGCGCAGGCCGTCGATGTGGAACTCGTGCAGCCAGTAGAGGGCGTTGGTGACGAGGAAGTTGCGCACCTCGGTGCGGCCGTAGTTGAACACGTACGTGCCCCAGTCGGGGTGCTCGCCCTGACGCGGGTCGGCGTGCTCGTACAGCGCGGTGCCGTCGAAGCGGGCGAGGCTCCACTCGTCCTTCGGGAAGTGCGCGGGCACCCAGTCCATCAGCACACCGATGCCGCGGCGGTGCAGCACGTCGACGAACGCGCGCAGGTCGTCGGGCGAACCGAACCGCGACGTGGGCGAGTAGTAGCCGGTGACCTGGTAGCCCCACGAACCACCGAACGGATGCTCGGCGAGGGGCAGCAGCTCGACGTGGGTGAAGCCCATGCTCGCCGCGTGGTCGGCGAGGTGCTCGCCGAGCTCGCGGTAGTTGGCCACCCACGGTCGCCACGAGCCGAGGTGCACCTCGTAGATGCGCAGCGGCGTGCCGTCGGCGCGGGTGCGTGCCGACATCCAGTCGCCGTCGCCCCACTCGTGCGCGGTGGGCGCCGGGACGACGCTCGCGTTCGAGGGCGGCACTTCCGACTGGCGCGCCATCGGGTCGGCCTTCACGGTGGTGTGGCCGCCGCGTGCGACGACCGCGTACTTGTAGCGGTGGCCGATCGCCGCGTCGGGGCACACGCCGGCCCAGATGCCGCTCGACCCCTGCGGCTGCAGCGGCGTGCCGTCGCCCCACCCGTTCCAGTCGCCGAGCGCGTAGACGGCTTCGGCGTTCGGGGCCCACACGGCGAAGCGCACGCCCCCGTCGGCATGGGGATGCGCGCCCAGGAACTCCCAGAGCCGACGGTGGGTCCCTTCGCCGAACAGGAACAGGTCGAGATCCGACAACAGCACGCCGGAAGGTTACGCACACTCGGCCACACCGTCCATGCCGCTGCGCGCACTGCTACGTTCGCCGTGTGCGCGTGCTGATGCTGTCGTGGGAGTACCCGCCGCTCGTGGTGGGCGGCATCGCAGCGCACGTGGAAGGTCTTGCCCGCGCGATGTCGCGGGCGGGTCACGAGGTGGTGGTG
>JBDKJP010000059.1:0-11330 GCA_039796575.1 Actinomycetota bacterium | reverse complement strand
CCGGTGACGCTCAGCCATCACCTCAGCGCGCGCCTCAACGGTCCGAAGCGTGCGGTGACGGCGGTGCTGAACGCGCGGCTCATCTCCATCATCGACGGCCTCGTGCGCACCACCGAGCAGGCGCTGCTCGACCGTGGCGTGCACGCGCCGCTGATGGTGGTGCGCGGCGACGGATCGCTCGTGTCGGCGGCGTTCGTGCGCGAGCGCCCCATCGAGACCATCCTCAGCGGCCCGGCCGCCAGCCTGGTGGGTGCCGCGCACCTCACCGCGCTCGACGACGCCATCATCAGCGACATCGGCGGCACCACCACCGACATCGCCGTGCTGCGTGACGGCATCCCGGCCGTGAGCCCCGAGGGCGCCACCGTGGGCGGGCACCGCACGATGGTGCAGGCCGTGGCGATGCACACCCACGGCCTCGGCGGCGACAGCCGCGTGCGTCACGACGATCGCCAGGCCGGCGCGGCGCTCACCATCGGGCCGCGCAAGGTGGTGCCGCTGTGCCAGCTGGCCGTCGACGAGCCCGAGCTGGTGCACGGCATGCTCGACGTGCAGCTCACCAACACCATGCCCGGCGAGCTCGACGGCGTGGTGCTCATCGCCGAGCGCTACGACGAACGGCTCGCCGCGCTCGAGGGTGTGGAGCGTCAGGTGCTCGAGGCCATGGGCGGACGCGTCGCGGTGGCCACGAAGGCATTGGCCACGCTGCAGCTGCGCCGGGTGATGGAGCGGTTGGTGCAGCGCGGCGTGGTGCAGATCGCGGCGTTCACGCCCACCGACGCGAGCCACGTGCTCGGCATCCAGCACACCTACGACGTGGCCGCCGCACGCAAGGCCGCTGAGCTGTTCGCCCGCGGTCGCGACCGCATGGGCAAGGCCATCGCTCCCGATGCCGACACCATCGCCGCCATCACCGTCGACACCTTGGTGCGGCGCAGTGCCGAGGCCGTGCTGGCCGCGGCGTTCATCGACGACGGGCTGCCGGCCGACACGGTGACGCAGCGCGTCGTGCAGTCGGTGCTCGACCGGCAGTTGCAGGTGGTGCGGTTGTCGCTCGGGTTGGCGGCGCCACTTGTGGGCCTCGGCGCGTCGGCCGGTGCGTACTACCCGCGGGTGGCTGCGCTGCTCGGTGCCGAGTCGCGCATCCCCGTGCACGCCGACGTGGCCAACGCCGTCGGTGCGGTGGTGGGCCGCGTGCGGCTCACCCGCGAGTGCGTCATCAGCGCGCCGCAGCACGGCCAGTTCATCGTGCACGCGGGCGAGGCGCCGGTGGTGTTCGTCGACCTGCTGCAGGCCCGCGCCCATGCGCTCGCACACCTCACGGAGGCACTGCACGCCGACATGGTGTCGGCCGGTGCACCGCTGTTCGAGACGCGTGAGCAGTGGGTGGAGCAAACCGTGCCGGTCGACGGCATGGAGCTGTTCGTGGAGGGCCGCCTCTCGCTCACCGCGAGTGGCCGCCCCGAACTGGCCGGCTGAGGCTCAGTACTTCTTCTTGCCGTACGGCTTCTTGTCGCCCGACTGCTTCTTGTCGTACGGCTTCTTGTCGTACTGGCGCGGGCCGTCGTACGACTTCTTCTCGTACTGGCGCGGCCCGTTGTCGACGTACTTGCGCACCTGCGCTGCCTTGCCGCGGATGACCGTGTGGCGCAGCTGCTCGATGACGTTCTCGAGGCGACCCTCGGGCACACCGACCACCGAGTAGGCGTCGGTGATGCGGATGGGGCCGATCTCGCGGCCGGTGAGGCCGGTCTCGTTGGCGATGGCACCGACGAGGTCGTTCGGGCGGATGCCGGCCTTGCGACCGACACCGACGTAGATGAACGCCGTGCCGGCCTTCGCCGCGCCGCCGGACTCGCGGGTGCGGGGCTCGAAGGTGCGCTCGGGGCGCATCTGCACCTCGGGGATCTCGTGCTCGTCGACCGTGTTGCCGGCGGCCTCGTGGTACAGGCGGATGGCGGCCAGCGCGATGGAGCGCGGGTCGGCCTCGCTGCGCAGTGCGTGCAGCACGGTGTGGAAGTCGTCGAGGTCGTCGGCGGCCAGCGACTCGCGGATGGCCGAGACGGTCTGCTCGAGCTGCGCGGCGCGCAGGTCGGCGATGCTCGGGACCTTCTCGATGGCGATGGTCTGCTTGGTGAGGTGCTCGATGTTCTTCAGCAGGCGCTGCTCGCGCGGCTCGGCGAGCGTGATGGCCACGCCCTCACGACCGGCGCGGCCGACGCGACCGATGCGGTGCACGTAGCTCTCGGGGGCCGACGGCACGTCGTAGTTCACGACGTGGGTGAGCGTGTCGACGTCCAGACCGCGGGCCGCGACGTCGGTGGCGACGAGCAGCTCGGCCGTGCCTTCGCGGAGGCGGTTCATCACACGGTCGCGCTGGAGCTGGTCCATGCCGCCGTGCAGGGCCTCGGCGCGGTAGCCGCGGATGTTCATCGTCTCGGTGAGCTGATCGACCTCGGTGCGGGTGCGGCAGAACACCAGGGCGCCGCCCGGCGCCTCGATGTCGAGCACGCGACCGAGCGCCGCCGGTTTGTGGGCGCGGGGCACGATGTAGGCGATCTGGCGCACCTTGCCGGTGCTGGCCTTGGTGTCGCCGCGGGCGATGGTGATGCGCACCGGATCGGTGAGGTGGCGCTTGGCGATGGCGTTGATGCGGGGCGGCATCGTGGCCGAGAACATCACCGTCTGGTGCTCGCCCGGCACCGAATCGAGGATGCTCTCGATGTCGTCGGCGAAGCCCATGTCGAGCATCTCGTCGGCCTCGTCGAGCACCACCATCTTGATGTTGTCGAGGGGGAGCGAGCCGCGGCCGATGTGGTCGAGCACGCGGCCGGGGGTGCCGACCACGATGTGCACGCCGCGGTCGAGCGCCTGCAACTGGCGGAAAATGGGCTGGCCGCCGTACACCGGCACGCACTTCGCGCCGAGGTCCTTGCCGTAGCGGAAGAACGCCTCGCTGACCTGCATGGCCAGCTCGCGGGTGGGGGTGAGGATGAGCGCGAGCGGCGCCGAGGTGGCGGGGCCGCTGATGAGCTCGAGCGCCGGCAGCGCGAACGCCGCGGTCTTGCCGGTGCCCGTGGCGGCCTGACCGAGGAGGTCCTTGCCGTTCACCAGGTGCGGGATGGTCTCGCGCTGGATGGGAGTGGGCTCCTCGTACCCGAGGGTGTCGAGGGCCTCCAGCAGTTCGGTGCGCAATCCGAGTGCGGCGAACCCGTTCTCGGGTGCCGCAGCGACCTCGAGGTCGCTGTCGGTGTGGTCTTCCATGATGCTGCCTTCACTTCCAAAAAACGGGAACGCTCCACCCTACGGCGCAAAACCCCCCAGTACTCGGGACAGTGCGTCCGCGAGCAGGTCCGCGTGCGTGACATCGAACACGATGGGTGGCTTGATCTTGAGCACGTTGTCGGCCGGTCCGTCGGTGCTGATGAGCACACCGAGGTCGCGCATCGCGTTCGCGACGTCGCCCGCGAGGGCGGTGGCGGGGGTCTTCGTGGCCCGGTCGGTCACCAGGTCGACACCGAGGTACAGGCCCAGGCCGCGCACGTCGCCGATGCAGTCGTGCCGTGCGGCGAGGTCGTGCAGACGGCCGAGGAGGTGCGCGCCCGTGGTGGCTGCGTTGGCCTGTAGGCCCTCGCCCTCGATGACGTCGAGCACCGCCATGCCGGCCGCGCAGCTCACGGGGTTGCCGCCGTAGGTGTTGAACCACTCCATGCCGTTGGCGAACGCCGCCGCCAGTTCGGGTGTGGTGACCACGGCCCCGAGCGGGTGCCCGTTGCCGATGGGCTTGCCGAGGGTGACGATGTCGGGCACCACGCCCTGCGTCTCGAACGCCCACAGGTGGCTGCCGACGCGACCGAAGCCGACCTGCACCTCGTCGGCGATGCACACCGCGCCGTTGGCCCGTGCCAGCCGGTGTGCCTCGGCGAGGTAGCCGTCGGGGAACACCACCTGGCCGCCGCAGCCGCTGATGCTCTCGGCGATGAACGCGGCCGCCGGTGGCAGATCGGCGATGCCTGCGGCGTAGGCCGGGCCATCGGCGCCGAAGCGGCCGCGGTACGGGTCGGGCAGCTCGGCGAGATGGGTGTGCTCGGGGCGGCCGCTGCCGCCCTTGCGGTTGAACTTGTAGGCGCTGATGTCGACGCACGCCTGGGTGTTCCCGTGGTAGCCCCAGTCGACGGCGATGACGTCGCGGCGGCCGGTGGCGGTGCGGGCGATGCGAAGCGCGAGCTCGTTGGCCTCGCTGCCCGAGTTGGTGAGGTACACCACCGACAACGGGTCGGGGAACAGCCCGGCGAGCCGCTCGGCGTAGTCGAGGATGGTGCGGTGCAGGTAGCGCGTGTTGGTGTTGAGCACCGCGGCCTGGCGGGCGATCGCGTCGACCACGTGCGGATGCGCGTGACCCACGTGGGCCACGTTGTTCACCGCGTCGAGGAACGCACGGCCGGTGTGGTCGATGAGCCACGTGCCCTGCCCGCGCACGATGCTGAGCGGTCGCCGGTAGCTGACGCTCAACGACGGTCCGAGATCGGCGCTGCGGCGTGGCGCGAGCGCGTCGGGCGTGTCGGCGGCGTGGTCGGCGAACGTCTCGGGGGCGAGGCGCAGCAGCAGGTTCGCATCGGGTGCGATGCTGCGCCACACGTCCATCCGGCTCGGCTCCCCGGCGCCCTCGAAGTTGCCGTCGGGCCCGCGGTCGGGGTCGGCCATCAGGTCGGTGATGATCTGCACGTGCACGTGCGGCGCCCAGCCACCGTTGACGGTCGGGTCGCCCACGTAGGCGATCACGTCGCCGGCCGCGATGTGCTGGCCGGGTCGCACGGTGGTGAGGGTGCGGCGCGACAGGTGCCCGTACAGCACCCAGAACGGGCCCGCCTCGCCCGCCTGGTGGCGCACGATGACCGTCGGGCCGTAGTCGTACGGCATGTCGTTGTCGACCACCGTCTCCACCACGCCGGGCAGCATCGCAGCGAGCGGCGTCTCGGCCTCGACGAACAGGTCGATGCCGATGTGCGTCGAGCGGGTCTCGGGCGCGTCGGTCACGAACTGGTCGCCGGCGTAGCACGACCGGTCCTCGTCGTAACGGCCGACGGCCACCACGGCGTCGTTCGCGGCGAGCTGTTGCTGGATCCACTCCCACGACTCGTGCGGGTCGGTGATGGCGGTGAGCGGCGCGCCGTCGGCGAGGCTCACCACGATGCGGCCGGCCGTGTGCAACGGGAACGGCAGGATGTCGGCCGGTGTGCAGTCGTGGCTGCGCAGCCAGCCGACCACGGCGTCGTGCGAGGGCACCGGCGTGCGGCCCGCTGCGGCGCGGGCCACGAAGTGCAGGAACTGCGGGCGCATGGCCATCAGCCGCTCGAGCAGGCGCAGCGCGGGCGCCTGTGAGATGAGCAGGTAGTCGTTGCCCGGGAACTCGCGGCTGCGGTGCGACGAGATGACGATGCTCATCGCGAGGCGGGTGGCGGCCAGGTCGAACAGCACCGCCAGCTCGTCGTCGTCGAGCTCGAACTCGGCCGTGTAGCCACCGATGACATCGCGGGCGGCGGCCACCACGTCGGGCACGTCGAGCAGCGCGTAGGCCAGCGTGACGGCCAGCTCGTTCACCTGCCGGGCATGCACCATGTCGCCGAAGTCGATGAGGCCGCTCACCTCGCTCTCGTGCACCAGCACGTTGTGGTCGTTCGCATCCTGGTGCACCACCGCGGCGCGCAGGCGGGGGAGCAGCGGCACGACGCGCTGCTCGCGGCGTCGGAAGGCGGCCTCCACGAGCGCCCGGTGCGCCGGGTCGGCGACGTCGTCGATCCACGGCCGCACGGCCTCGGCACGATCGAGGTCCCACAGGAAGTCGGCGCGATGTGCGCCCGGATGGCCGAAGCCCTGCAGCGCCCGACTGACCCGGCCCATCATCCGCCCCAACCCGCGGCGCAGGGCCGGGGTGCTGTCGAAGGTCGCGTACGGCACGCCGGGCAGGTGGGTGACGGCCCGCACGAGGTGGCCCTGCCAGTCGACCGTGCCGGCTGCCACGACGTGCGGCACCCCGAGCGTCGGGTCGACGTGGCGGAGGTGCTCGAGCGCCGCCTGTTGCAGGTGCAACGTCGCGGGGTCCTCGGCGCGGTGGGCGACCTTCAGCACGTACGAGCCGTCGGCGGTGTCGAGTCGCGCGTTCTGGTCGCGTTCCGACGCGAGCTCGTCGATCGTGCCGTGGAGCCCGAACACCGATCCGGCGAGCTGCAGCAACTGGTCGTCGGTGAATGCCGGGGGCGGGGAGTCGAACACGCTGGTCACTGCGGCGACGGTAGTCGTCGGTCGGTAAGGTCGGTCCACCGAGGGGGGTTCAGTGGGTTCCAACGACGTCGTCATCACGGGCACGGGGCTGTTCACGCCGCCGTACTCCATCACCAACGAGGAGCTCGCGGCATCGCTCACCGTCGCCGTGAACCGGTGGAACGAGGAGCACGCCGCCGAGATCGAGCGTGGCGACCTCGTGGCGCGCACGCTGCCCGACGCCGAGTTCATCGAGAAGGCGTCCGGCATCAAGAGCCGCTACGTGATGGAGCGGTCAGGTGTGCTCGACCCCGACCGGCTGCGCCCGCACCTGCCCACGCGCACCGAGGACGAGCACAGCCTGCAGGTCGAGATGGCGCTGCCCGCCGTGCACGAGGCACTCGCGCAGGCGGGCAGGCGGCCCGACGAGGTCGACTGCGTCATCGTCGGCTGCTCCAACATCCAGCGCGCCTACCCGGCGGTGGCCATCGAGCTGCAGGCCGCGCTCGGCGCGGGCGGCTGGGGCTACGACATGAACGTCGCCTGCTCGTCGGCCACGTTCAGCATGCAGGCCGGTGTCGACGCGTTGAAGAACGGCTCGGCGAACTGCGTGGTCGTGGTGCATCCCGAGATCACCTCGGGCCACAACAACTTCGCACTGCGCGACCACCACTTCATCTTCGGCGACGCCTGCACCGCGGTGGTGCTCGAACGCGCCGACGACGCCATCGCCGCCGAGCAGTGGCAGGTGCTCGGCCTGAAGCTCGCGACGGTGTTCAGCAACGCCATCCGCAACGACTTCGGCTTCCTGAACCCCAGCGAGGACGACCCGCGTGACCCGTTCGAGCTGGTGTTCCGCCAGCAGGGCCAGCGCGTGTTCAAGGACGTCGTGCCGCTGGTGGTGGGCCACATCAACGCCCAGCTCGATGCGGTCGGTCTCGAGCCCGCCACCATCGAGCGGTTCTGGCTGCACCAGGCGAACCTGAAGATGAACCAGCTGATCGCCAAGCAGGTGCTCGGTCGCCTGCCCGACGAGCGTGAGGCGCCGGTCATCCTCGACACCTACGCGAACACGTCGTCGGCGGGCTGCATCATCGCCTTCCACCTCCACCGTGCCGACCTCTCCGGCGGCGACATCGGTGTGCTCTGCAGCTTCGGTGCCGGCTACAGCACCGGCAGCCTCGTCATCCGCAAGGTCTGACCCTCTTCCCGTCCCGTCAGGCCTTGATGCGGGTGTTGGTGGGGTCGTAGAGGGGGCGGAGGCTCACCTTCGCCGGGTACTCGGCGCCGTTGATCTCGACGGTCCAGTCGCCACCCGACACGTCGCCGGCGACCATGGCCAGGCCGACGGCGCCGCCGAGGGTGTGACCGTACGACGCGGCGCGCACGTAGCCGACCTCCACGCCGTCGCGGCGCAGCACCTCGGCGTGGTACATCAGCGGCTCGGGGTCGAGGCACAGCACCGACACCAGCCGTGACGACGGCGTGACGCCACGCTTGGGCTGCAGCGCGTCGCGACCCACGAAGTCGTGGTCCCAGTCGATGGCGAAGTTGAAGCCGGCCATCAACGGGTCGTCGGTGTTGTCGATGTCGTGGCCGTAGTCGCGGTAGCCCTTCTCCATGCGCAGGCTGGCCAACGCCTTCAGGCCGGCGTGCACCAACCCGAACTCGGCACCGGCGGCGACGATGCGTTCGTACACGTGCACCGCCTGTTCGGTGGGCACGTAGAGCTCGTAGCCGAGCTCGCCGAGGTACGTGATGCGGATGCACAGCACGCGGGCGAACCCGATGTCGATGGTGCGCGCCGTGCGGAACGGGAACGCGTCGTTCGACAGGTCGGCGGTGGTGATGGACTGCAGCAGCTCGCGTGACCGCGGGCCCTGCACGTTCAGTTGCGCGTAGGCGCCCGTGACGTCGGTGACGAACGCGTGCGCATCGCCGATGTGGCGCTGCAGGTGCGTCTGCACGTGGCGGTGCGCGGTGTCGGTGGCGACCACGAAGAACTGGTCGTCGGTGAGCTTCGTGACGGTGAGGTCGGCCTGCAGCTTGCCGATCTCGTCGAGCCACTGCGTGTAGGTGATGGTGCCGGCGGTGCCGTCGACCGAGTTGGCCGACACGTGGTTCAACACCCGGCCGGCATCACGGCCCTGCACCGAGAACTTCGACATGAAGCTCATGTCCATGAGGATGACGCCCTCGCGGCAGGCGCGGTGCTCGGCCTCCCACTGCGACCAGAACGAGGGGCGGCCCCACGTGAGCGGCCCGGCGTCGGGGGTGGTCCCCGGGCCGGCGAACCAGTCGGCACCCTCCCAGCCGCTGACGTCCTTGAAGTACGCGCCCTGCGCCTGCAGTTGTGCATGGATCGGCGAGCGCTTCGCGTCGCGCGCGGTGGTCATGCTCTTGTTCGGGTAGTGGCACTGGTACACCATGCCCAACGACTCGACGGTGCGGGTGCGGCGGTACTCGGGGTTCGCCTGGTACGCCTGCAGGCGAGCCGGGTCCATGCCGGTGACGTCCATGTCGGGGTGGCCGTTCACGATCCAGTGCGCGACCAGTCGGCCGAGGCCGCCACCGGTGAGGATGCCGATCGAGTTGAGGCCGGCGGCGATGAAGTAGTTCTTCACCTCCGGCGCTTCACCGATGATGGGGCGCAGGTCGGGGGTGAAGCTCTCGGGGCCGCAGAAGAACGTGCGGATGCCGGTGTCGAAGCTCTTCGGCACGCGGCTCATCGCTGCCTCGACGTACGGGCCCATGCGGTCCCAGTCGGGCTGGATGGACGTGAACGACGAATCGTTCGGGATGCCCTCCACCTTCCACGGCGCGCACTTCGACTCGAACAGGCCGATCATCAGCCCGCCGACCTCTTCGCGGTAGTAGCCGAAGTTGCCCGGGTCCTCGATCACGGGCCACGACGGGTCGAGCCCCTCCATCTCCTCGGTGATGAGGTAGTAGTGCTCGGCCGCCTGCAGCGGCACGGTGACACCCGACATCGCACCGAGCTGGCGTGCCCACATGCCGGCGGCGTTGACGACGTACTCGCACTCGATGGTGCCGTGGTCGGTGACCACCGCCTTCACCGCGCCGTCCTTCACCACGACGTCGGTGACGGTGACGCCCTGCGCGATGGTGACGCCCTGTTGGCGCGCACCCTTCGCCATGCTCATCGTGACGTCGACCGGGTTCACGCGGCCGTCGCCCTCCACGTAGAAGCCGGCGAGCAGGTCGTCGGTGCGGGCCAGCGGGAACATGTCGGCCACTTCCTTCGGCGACAGCTCGTGCACGTCGACGCCCACGTGGCGGTTGAACGTGCTGACCCGGCGATACTCCTCCAGGCGACCCTGGTCGGCGGCGAGCTCGATGAAGCCGACCGGCTTGAACCCGGTGGCCAGACCGGTCTCGGCCTCGAGCCTCGTGTAGAGGTCGCGGGTGTACTTGCGCAGCTCGGTGGAGGTCTCCGACGTGCTGCCGAACGTGACCATCAGACCGGCCGCGTGCCAGGTTGTGCCGGACGTGAGCTGGTCGCGCTCGACGAGCACCGTGTCGGTCCATCCCATGTGCCCGAGGTGGTACGCGATGGAGGTGCCGATGACGCCACCGCCGATGACGACGACGCGGGCACGGGAGGGGAGTGTCGGACTCATGGTGCGCACATTGAACCATGTACGTTGCGCCGATGACCCTCGACGAGCTCATCGCCACCGCCTGCCCCATCATCAAGGACACCGGCTGGGCGTTCTACTTCGCACCCGCCACCATGGCCCGCGGTGCGGAACTGGGCCTCGAGCCGGTGCAGTTCTACGCAATGGGTCGCGGTGGTGTGCTGGGCGACGTGGAGCCTGCGGTGGTGTCGTCGGCGTTCGGCTACTTCAACCCGGCACTCGTCGCGAACCTGTGGAACGCGGGCAAGGCCATCGTGTCGCCGCGAGTGGCGGGCGCGGCCTTCATGGAGTGCTGCGTCGCCCACGGCCGCGACAAGCTGGCCGGCGTCGAGGGCCTCGATGCGTTCGTCGCCGCCGGCGAGAAGGTGCTCGCCGCCACCGAGGTGGAGGCGTTCGCGCTGTTCGCCGCCACGAACGCCGAGCCCGTAGCCGCCGATGCGCCGGGCCGTGCGATGCAGATCGTGACGGTGCTGCGCGAGTACCGCGGCAGCGCCCACCTCGCCGCCGTGCGTGCGGTCGGGCTCGCCAGCAAGCAGGCGCACTTCGTCACCCGTCCGAACGACGCGGCCCAGTTCGGCTGGGGTCCGGACGACGCGCCGGTGGTCGACGACTCCGTGCGCGCCGCGATGGCGGAGGCGGAGCGACTCACCGACGTGATGGTGCGCAGCGCGTACGCCGCGCTCGACGAGGGCGAGCGCGACACGTTCGTGTCGGGGTTGCGTGCGGTGCAGGCGGCGCTGACCGCCTGAGGTCACTCGGGGGAGTTGTCGGCCACCACGACGTCGACGTCGATCTGGTCGCCGCTGCCCAAGGTGAGCGTGAGGGTGAACTCCTCGTCGAGCTCGAGCGGTGCGGCGAGGTCGATGAGCATGATGTGCAGGCCGCCCGGCTCGAACACGACGGTGGTGTCGGCCGGCAGGCGCACCTCGTCGAGCGGCTCCATCACCATCTCGCCGGAAGGTGCGGTGGTGTCGGCAGCGCTGTCGGCGGTGTCGCCACCGTGCGAGTGACCGCCCTCACCGGCCGCCATCGTCTCGTGCAGCTCGGCGCTGCCCGCGATGTCGGCGGGCACCGCGGCGCTCACGATGGTGTCGTCGTCGGGGCTGGTGATCTCGAGGTACACGACGCCGGTGGTGGCCGCCGCGGGAGTGGTGCGGGCCCAGGCACGCTCGACGGTGAGCTCGCTCACGCCCGACGAGCCGTCGTCGCCACACGCGGCGAGCAGCAGCACGGTGGCCGCTGCCGCGGCGGCGAACCTCACCGCTGGCCGAAGGCTCGGCGCAGCCGCGGCACCCCGCGGATGACGAAGCGATCGAGCAGCAGGATGACGGCGGCGGTGACTCCCCATAGTGGGTAGACGATAGCGATGACGCCGATGATGGCCCACAGACCCCATCCGAACTTCACCTC
>JBDKJP010000058.1:0-19646 GCA_039796575.1 Actinomycetota bacterium | reverse complement strand
GCATCGGCACCCGTGCCGCCGGGCTTGATGCCGACCAGGGGGAGATCGACTCAGTCGTTGCCGACGGTCTTGCGGATCTCGACGATCTTCTCCATCGAGTGGTTGGCGTCGAGGCCCTTGTCGTCGAGCAGCTTGCCACGATCCTTCGCGGCCTCCCGCTCGGCGAGCGTGACGTCGGCGCGGGCGATGGCGGCCTCGGTGCCGTGCTCGTGGATGAACTCGGCCCACTCCACGAGCGCCTCCACCATGTCCTCCTCCTTCACCACGGCCACGTTGCGGCCCTTGACGAAGAGGTGGCCGCGCTTGTTGCCGGCGGCGATGCCGAGGTCGGCCTCGCGGGCCTCGCCGGGCCCGTTGACCACGCAGCCCATCACGGCCACCTGCAACGGCAGCTTGCGATCGCCGAACGCCTTCATGGCCCGGTTGGCCACGTCGATGACGTCGACCTCGGCGCGGCCGCACGACGGGCAGGCGATGAGGTCGACGTTCTTGCGTTCGCGCAGGCCGAGCGCCTCGAGCAACTGTCGGCCGGCACGGGCCTCCTCGACCGGGTCGGCGGTGAGGCTGTAGCGGATGGTGTCGCCGATGCCCTCGAGGAGCAGCGCAGCGATGCCGGCCGTGGCCTTCACCAGGCCTGCGGGCGGCGGGCCGGCCTCGGTGACACCGAGGTGCAGCGGCGCATCGGTGGCCTCGCTCAGCTGACGGTAGGCCTCCACCATCAGGGGCACGTTGCTGGCCTTCACGCTGATCTTGTAGTCGTGGAAGTCGACCTCTTCGAAGTACGCGATCTCGTGCATCGCGCTCTCCACCATCGCCTCGGCGGTGAGACCGCCGTACTTGTCGTACAGCGCCGGGTCGAGCGAGCCGCCGTTCACGCCGATGCGGATGGGCAGGCCACGATCCTTCGCCTCGGCGGCGACCGCCTTGATGTGCTCGGGGCGGCGGATGTTGCCGGGGTTGAGGCGCAGGCCGTGCACACCGGCCTCCATGGCCGCCAGCGCCATCTTGTACTGGTGGTGGATGTCGGCGATGACCGGGATGGGCGACCGCGGCACGATCTGCGCGAGCCCTTCAGCCGCCTCGGCCTCGTTGCACGTACAGCGCACGATGTCGCAGCCGGCCGCGGCGAGTGCGTAGATCTGCTGCAGCGTGCCCTCGACGTCGGCGGTCTTGGTGATGGTCATCGACTGCACGGTGACGGGGGCTCCCCCGCCGACCGGCACCTTGCCGACGTGGATCTGGCGTGTGGGACGTCGCTCGAAGCTCACGACGGCCAAGTTACTTGGCGAAGTCGAGGTACAGACCCGTGAGGAACATGAACCCGATCAGCATCAGGCACGCGGCGGCCACGGGCATCAGCTTGCTGACGTCGGCGAAGTAGCGCTTCCGCGAGCGTCCTTCACGAATGCGCTCATACGTGGCGATGGCCGCGTGGCCGCCGTCGAGCGGCAGCAGCGGGAACATGTTGAACACGCCGACGGAGACGTTGACCGCGGCGAGCAACGCGAGCATGCCCGCCCAACCGTCGCGCTCACCCACGTCGCGGGAGATCTCGGTGGCGCCGACGATGGTGCCGGGCCGCGACGTGATGTCGTCGTTGGTGCCGGTGAGG
This sequence comes from Actinomycetota bacterium, assembly GCA_039796575.1. Taxonomy (GTDB): domain Bacteria; phylum Actinomycetota; class Acidimicrobiia; order Acidimicrobiales; family Ilumatobacteraceae; genus UBA668. Next base: position 18,034 of record JBDKJP010000058.1, on the reverse strand, counting down.
TGACCGAACACGTTCACCGGGTTGAGCACCTTCGTGACACCCACGATGGCCTGGCCCACACCGGTGACGAGGTCGGAAGGGCCCTCGACGAGCGCCTCACCCCACGACTGATCGACCCGCTCGGTCGACGTGCTGGTGACGCCGAGGAAGCCCTTGGTCTCGGTGGTCGACGGTGACTGCTCGAGCGTGGCATCCACGGTGAGTACCCCACCGTCGCGCAGCACCTCCATGGTGACCGTGGTGCCGGGGGCCGTGCCGCCGAGCGTGGCGCGGAACTCGTCGGACGTGTCCATCGGCTCGCCGTCGATGCTGAGCACGATGTCGCCCTCCTGCAGACCGGCGGCCGCGGCCGGCGTGTCGGCGGAGACGCCCTGGATGGTGACCCGACCCGCCTCCTCGATGCGGCCCCAGAACCCGTAGACCGACGTGATGAGCACGAACGCGATGATGAGGTGCATCACCGAACCGGCCGTGATGACCCACATGCGGCGCGGGTACGTGGCCTGACGGTAGGTGCGTGCCTCGTCCGCGGGGTCGACCTCGTCGACGTTGCTCATGCCGATGATCTTCACGAACCCGCCGAGCGGGATGGCGCGCACGCCGTACTCGGTCTCGCCGCGGTGGAAGCTCCAGATGCGCGGTCCGAAGCCGAGGAAGAACTGCGTGGCCTTCATGCCGCTCTTGCGGGCGGTCCAGAAGTGGCCGAACTCGTGGAGGATGATCGAGATGGCGAGACCCACCACGAACACCACCCACCACGGGCTCTTCCACCACAGGAACGCGAACAGGCCCACCCAGGCGAGCACGCCGAGCACCGTGTCGCTGCGGCTGGCGCGCTCGGGCGCCTCGCGTTGCGTGCCACCGGACACGACCTCGTTGGCGAGTCGCGAGAACTTCGTGTCGTCACTCATGCGGGCAGGACCTCCTTGGCCACCTCGCGCGCTCGCGCGTCGGCGGCGATGATGTCGTCGACAGTGGTGTCGGCACCGGGCTCGTAGCGCTGCAGTGCCGCGTCGCACACCTCGGCGATCTGCGACCACCGCAGCCGGCCCTGCAGGAACGCGTCGACCGCGACCTCGTTGGCGGCGCTCAGCCACGCCGGTGCCGTGCTGCCGACACGACCCGCCTCGTAGGCGAGCGGCAGGCAGCGGAACGTGTGCGTGTCGGGTGCTTCGAAGTCGAGGCGGCCGAGCGTGCCCCAGTCGATGCGACCGAACGGCGTCCCGATGCGGGCCGGGTACGCCAGGGCGTAGCCGATGGGCAGGCGCATGTCGGGCATCGAGAGCTGGGCGATGGTGCTGCCGTCGGTGAACTCGGCCATCGAGTGCACCACGCTCTGCGGGTGCACCACGACCTCGATCCGGTCGTACGGCGTGCCGAACAGCTCGTGCGCCTCGATGACCTCGAGCCCCTTGTTCATCAGCGTGCTCGAGTCGATGGTGATCTTCGGGCCCATCTTCCACGTCGGGTGCGCCAACGCGTCGTCGACACCCACCGACGCCAACTGCTCGGCCGTGCGGCCGCGGAACGGGCCACCGCTGGCGGTGAGCACGATGCGAGCCACCTCGCGGTCGGCGAACGCCGACGAGCGCAGGCTCTGGTGCACCGCGCAGTGCTCGCTGTCGACCGGCACCAGCTCGGCACCCGGCGTGGCGCGCAACGGCTGCACCACCGGGCCGGCGGCGATGAGACTCTCCTTGTTGGCGAGCGCCAGGCGCTTGCCGAGGCGCAACGTGCGCACGGTGACCTCGAGACCGGCGAACCCGACGACGGCGTTGACCACCACGTCGGCCGGCTCGACCAGGTCGGCGAAGTCGGCCACCACCTCGGCGAACGGCAGCGCGGCCGCCACCTCGGCGCGGCGGGTGGGGTCGGCGACCGCCACCACCTTCGGGCGGAACTCGAGCGCCTGCTGCACCAGCACGTCGACCGACGAGCCGACGCCCAGCGCCACCACCTCGTAGCGACCGGCCTCGGCGCGCACGACGTCGAGGGTCTGGGTCCCGATGGAGCCCGACGACCCCGCGATGGCCACACGCACAGCACTCATGACGACCTGCAGTCTCGCAGGCCAGCAGCAGTGATGCACCGCGGTGGCTGAAGCACGGCTTCAGCCACCGGGACGACCCGTGGCGTTACTTGGTGAGCCAGGGCTGCAGGGTGATGGTGAGGTAGTACACGGCCGGCAGCGTGAACAGGAAGCCGTCGAACCGGTCGAGGATGCCGCCGTGCCCCTTGACGATGGAACCGAAGTCCTTCACGTCGAGGTTGCGCTTGAACATGCTCTCGGTGAGGTCGCCGATCGGCGCCGCGACGGCCACCACGAGACCGAGCAGCAGCAGGTCACCGGTGCTGTTCCAGGTGGTGCTGCGGTCGGTGAGGCCGACGAGCAACATGGCACCGAGCGTGAGCAGCGTGCCGCCCACGAACCCCTCGACGCTCTTGTTCGGGCTGATCCAGGCACGCAGCGGCGTACGGCCGACGGCACTGCCGACGAACAGCGCACCCACGTCGTTGGCCACCACACCGATGGCGAGCAGGCAGAGCGTGTCGGTGCCGATGTGCGAGCTGAGCGTGCCGGCGGCGATGGGCGTGGGCACGTTCGAGAGCGCCACGATGGCCGCACCGAACGCACCGAGCAGCCCGATCCAGGTGATGCCGAGTGACGTGATGGCCATGTTGGGCATCGGGTTCGACTCGAGCCCCGACGAGAACACGAAGCTCACCGCGCAGGCAGCGAACGCCAGGAACATCACCAGCGGAAGGGAGTCGATGCCGTAGTGGTACACCGCGGCGGGTGCCGCCACGCAGGCCATGATGCCGGGCACGAACGCCGGCTGGTAGCCCTTCTCGCGCACCCGATCGAAGTACTCGACCGCGGCGAGGCCGAGCACCACCACGATGATGACGGCGACGGCCCACGGCTTGTACTTCAGCGCACCGACGAACACGACGGCGATGATGAGGCCGACCGCGATGGCGGTGGGCATGTCGCGACCGCCCGTGCCACCCGTGGACTTGCCGGCCGCTGCACGCGTAGGGGCCGGACGAGCCGGGCGACCGCCACGAGACGTGGCGTCACCCGAACGCGGGCGCTTGCCACCCGACGCGGGGCGCGCCAGGGCGCCGTCGGTGGGATCGGTGCCGATGGTGATGCGGCCCGGCTCGCGCCGCACCGGCGCGCTCTCGTCGCGCGCGGTCGGCTCGGCGTCCTCGAACGGGATGGGGCCGCTGTCGGGCTCGTCGAACACCGGGTTGAGGCCGGTGATGTCGTCGAGCCCACCGTCGTCGACCGACGTGGCGGCGCGGTCGTCGCGCCATGCCGGGGTGGAGCCGGAGAACGACGACCACACGTCGAGGTCGTCGGTGTGGTCGCCACCGTCGGCGCTGAGCACCCGCGGCATCTCGCCGGTGGGCGGCTGGGTCCAGTGCGGCAGCGGGCCGGTGTCGCCGTCGCCGAACGAGATGGGCGCCTGCTCGTCGGCGTCGCCTGCGTCGTCACCGAACAGCGGCGGGCCGAAGTCGTCGTCCTCGTCGCGCCGGCGGCGCCATTGATCGTCGGTCATGTTGTTCCCCTCGCCTCAGACCTCGAGCAGTTCCTGCTCTTTGCGCCCCAACGCCTTGTCGATGTGCTCGACGTGGTCGTGGGTGATCTTCTCCATCTCCTTCTCGGCACGCTCGAGCTCGTCGGCCGAGATCTCGCCGGCCTTCTCGGCCGCCTCGAGGTGCTTGCGGGCGTCACGCCGGATGTTGCGCACCGCCACGCGGCCGTCCTCGGCCATGTGCTTGACCACCTTCACGTACTCCTTGCGCCGCTCCTCGGTGAGGGGCGGGAAGTTGAGCCGGATGATGACGCCGTCGTTGCTGGGGTTGATGCCCAGGTCGGAGTCGCGGATGGCCTTCTCGATGGCGCCCAGGGCACCACGGTCGTGCGGCTTCACCACGAGCTGGCGAGCCTCGGGCACCTGGAACCCGGCGAGCTGCTGCAGCGGCACCGGTGCCCCGTAGTACTCCACGAGCAGCTTCTCCACGAGTGCGGGAGTGGCCCGGCCCGTGCGAACCGTCGTGAACTGGTTCTGCACGTGCTCGACGGCCTTCTCCATCTTCTCCATTGCTTCGAGGATGGTGTCTTCGGTCACCGGGCCAGCGTACTGCACTACCGGTCGCGGACGATGGTGCCCACCGCATCACCGCGCAGGATGGCCTGCAACGATCCGGCCGCCGACATGTCGAACACGACGATGGGGATCTTGTTGTCGCGACAGAACGCGATGGCCGTGGCATCCATGACCTTGAGGTTCTTCGTCATCACCTCGATGTACGACACCTCGTCGTACTTCACCGCGTCGGGCGTGGTGCGCGGATCGGCGTCGTACACACCGTCGACACCCGAGTGCGTGCCCTTCAGCAGCGCCTCCGCGTCGATCTCGGCGGCACGCAGGGCGGCTGCCGTGTCGGTGGTGAAGAACGGGTTGCCGGTGCCGGCGGCGAAGATGACCACGCGGCCCTTCTCGAGGTGGCGCATGGCCCGACGCCGGATGTACGGCTCGGCGATGCGCGGCATCTCGATGGCGCTCTGCACGCGGGTGGTCTGCCCGGCCCGCTCGAGCGCGTCCTGCAGGGCCAGCGCGTTCATCACGGTGCCGAGCATGCCGATGTGGTCGGACTGCGTGGCGTCCATGCCGGTCATGGCACCCTGGCGGCCACGCCAGAAGTTGCCACCGCCGACCACGACGGTGACGTCGACGCCCATTTCGCGGACGGCGATGATCTCCTGGGCGGTCGCGGCGAGCGTGTCGCCGTCGAGCCCCTGCCCGGAGGGGCCGGCCAATGCCTCACCGGATGGCTTGAAGACGATTCGCTTCCATCGCGGTGAGGTCATGGCCGACAGTATGACCGATCCGGCCGACTCAGCCGATCTCGACCTGTGCGTACTGCACGATCGAGGCGCTGCCGATGAACTGCTTCACCGACTGCTTGTCGTCCTTGGCGTACGGCTGCTCGAGCAGCGCGACGTCCTTGAAGAAGCCGTTGATGCGGCCTTCGACGATCTTCGGCAGGGCCGCCTCGGGCTTGCCCTCGTTGCGGCTGAGGGTCTCGAGCGTGGCGCGCTCGTGCTCGACCACTTCGGCCGGCACGTCGTCACGGGTGAGGTACTTCGGACGGGCGAAGCCGATGTGCACGGCCACGTCGTGGGCGAGCTCCTGGCTGGCGCCGCTCATCTCGACGAGCACGCCGTTCACGCCACGACCACCCTGCACGTGCAGGTAGTGGTCGAGCACGTTGCCGGCGGCGGCCTCGACGCGCACCACTTCACCGAGCTCGATCTTCTCCTTGAGCGTGATCTTGAGGTCCTCGAGCACGGCGTTGCGCTCGGCGGCGGCCTCGACGCCCTTGGCGGCCACGAGGCGGGCCAGCTCGTCGGCCTCGGCCTTGAACTGGTCGCTCGAGGCGACGAAGTCGGTCTCGCACTTCAGCTTCACCATCGCACCGACGTTGCCGTCGATGACGAGGGCGACCACACCCTGGGTGTTCTCACGGTCGTCGCGCTTGGCGCTGGCCGCGAGGCCCTTCTCACGCAGCCACTGCTTGCTGGCTTCCATGTCGCCGTCGTTGGCCTCGAGGGCCTTCTTGGCGTCCATCATGCCGGCGCCGGTGGCCTGGCGGAGTGCCTGTACGTCTTTCGCGGTGAATGCCATTCTGGATCAGCTCTCGGGGGTCTCGTCGGTGGTGACTTCGGCGGCTGCCTCGGCGGCGGGCGCCTCGGCGGCCTTCGCGGCGGCCACGCGGGCGTCGCGCTCGGCCTGGGCGGCGGCAGCCTGGCGGCGGGCCTCGGCCTGGGCAGCGGCGAACGCGGCCTCGTCCTCGGCGGTGCGCTGCGGTGCGGCGGCGGCCTGCGGGTTGCGCTTGTTGGCGATGTAGCGGCCTTCGAGCACGGCCTCGGCGATGACGTGGCACATCAGCGCGTTGGCGCGGATGGCGTCGTCGTTGCCGGGGATGGGGAACTGCACGACATCGGGGTCGACGTTGGTGTCGACGACGGCGATGACCGGGATGCCGAGCTTGTTGGCCTCGGTGACGCCGATGTGCTCCTTCTTCGTGTCGAGGATGAACACCGCGTCGGGACGCTTGGTCATGTTGCGGATGCCGCCGAGGTTCTTCTGCAGCTTCTCGAGCTCACGGCTCAGCAGCAGGGCTTCCTTCTTCGGCATGGCCTCGAACTCGCCCGAGACCTTCATGCGCTCGTATTCCTTCATCTTCTCGACACGCTTGGAGATGGTCTCGAAGTTGGTGAGCATGCCGCCCAGCCAGCGCTCGTTGATGTACGGCATGCCGCACTTCTCGGCGTAGCTGCGGACGGGGTCCTGCGCCTGCTTCTTGGTGCCGATGAACAGCACCGAACCGCCCTTGGCGGACATGTCGCGGACGAACTTGTAGGCGGCCTCGGCGCGCGTGAGCGTCTGGTCGAGGTCGATGATGTAGATGCCGTTGCGCTCGCCGAAGATGAAGCGCTTCATCTTCGGGTTCCAACGACGGGTCTGGTGACCGAAGTGGACGCCGGCTTCCAGCATCTGGCGCATCGTGACGACAGCCATGGTGTTGTCTCCTCTCCTGCGGTTCGAGTGGGCACCGGTCCCGACGCCGAAGCGACCGCAGGAGGACGGGTGCTGGAATTGCAAGGTGGTTCGCCAGGACGACGGACCGTCGGAGAATGCTAGCGGCCATCGGCGCCGGTCGCGCAGGTCAATCGCGACCCGCCGGGACCCGTTCGGGCAGGTCGCGGGGCCGATCCGTCGACCGGCAGCAGCCGCGCCACACCCCGCCACCGGCCGATGAGCGGCCCGGGATCGAGGTACACCTCGGCGTCGCCCTCCCCCGTCCGCAGGCCGAGGAACACCCGATCGGTGGATTCGGCCAGCACCTGCCCGCGGGACACGTCCTGACCTGGGCGGACGCGGAGCTCGTGCACCGCGCCGTAGGTGACCCGGCGCCCGTCGGCGAGGCGCACCACCACGTAGCCCGTGCCCGCCACCACCCCGGTGAACACCACCACCCCGGGCGCCACGGCCGTGACCGGGGTGTCGGCCGGCGGGCGGTACTCGAGCCCGCGGTGACCGGCGCACCAGGTGCATGCGGGTGCCTCGAACCCGCGCACCACGGGTGTGGTGACCGGCGGCGCCCAGCACAGGGTGGCCGCCACCACGAGCGCAGCGATCATGCCGCACCCCGCGACGCCCCACCGGGCGACGGGGTCAGGCGACGCCGCTGGCGGAGAGGCGGGCACGCAGGTGCAGCACCGCCTTGGTGTGGATCTGCGAGACGCGGCTCTCGGTGACGCCGAGCACCGACCCGATCTCGGCGAGCGTGAGGCCCTCGTCGTAGTACAGCGACAGGACCAGCTTCTCGCGGTCGGGCAGGCGACGCACCTCGGCCTTCACCAGGCGGCGCACCTCCCCTTCCTCCACGATGGCCGACGGCGAATCGGGCACGTCGCCCGTGAGCGCTCGCGGCTCGGTGCCCGCCACCAACGCACGGTCGAGCGGACCGACGGTGGTGGACGCGATGGACGACAGCCACTTCTGGAACTCGGTGGCCGACAGGCGCAGGTGCTTCGACAGCTCCTCGTCGCTCGGGGCTCGACCGAGCTTGCCCTCGAGCTCGGTGAACGCGCCCTCCACCTCGCGGGCACGGCTGCGCACCGAACGCGGCACCCAGTCGAGCGAGCGCAGGCCGTCGAAGATGGCCCCACGGATGCGCGGCACGGCGAACGTCTCGAACTTCACGGCCCGCTCGGGGTCGAAACGCTCGACGGCGTCGATGAGGCCGAACACGCCGGCGCTCACCAGGTCGCCGGGGTCGACGCTGCTGGGCAGACCCGCACCGACACGGCCCGCGACGAACTTCACCAGTGGCGAGTAGTGAACGATGATGCGGTCGCGCGAGACGCTGTCCCGCCGTGCGAACCACTGTTCCCACACTTGTTCGATGTCGAGTTCGCGTCTCATGCTCTGGGGTGCGCCTCAGCGTAGACCTCGCGGAGGAGGTGATTGCTGACATGGGTGTACCGCTGCGTGGTGGACACGTCGGCGTGACCCAGCAACTCCTGCACCGCGCGCAGATCGGCACCGCCGTCGAGCAGGTGCGTGGCGAACGTGTGGCGCAGCGCGTGCGGGTGGGTGGACACGCCCTTCGGGGCGCGGCGGTCGACGATGCGGCGCACGTCGCGAGGCGTGAGCGCGTGCCCGCGTTCGTTGCCGAACAGCACCGCACCCGCCTCGGCCGGCACCACCTCGCGGCGGACACCCAACCAGCCACGGAGGGCCGCCACCGCCGGATCGCTGAGCGGCACGCGTCGCTGCTTGGAGCCCTTGCCCCACACCGTGACGGCCCCGGCCACCAGGTCGAGCGAGTCGAGCTGCAGACCGCACAGCTCGCCCACGCGCACCCCGCTGCCGTAGAGCAGCTCGAGCACGGCGTCGTCGCGCAGTCGTCGCCAGTGCGGTTCGTCGTCGGGCGTGGCGCCGTCGAGCAGGCCGTGCACCTCTGCCTGGTCGAGCACCCGCGGCAACCGGCCGTCGCCCGACGGGGCGCGCAGCGAGGTGCTGGGGTCGACGGCGAGCACGCCGGTACGACGCAGGTGGGAGAAGTAACGCCGCAACGACGACACGTGGCGCGCCACGCTGCGCTTGCCCAGCGGCTTGTCGGGACGCGTGCCCAGCCACGCCACATAGCGGCGCAGCACCAGGCGATCGACCTGTTCCGGACCGTCGAGCTCGCGACCCGTGGCCCACGCCGCGAACGCCTCCACGTCGGTCCGGTACGCCGCGACGGTGTTGGCGCTGCTGCTGGTGAGGGACGCGACGAAGCCGTCGAGGTGCCACGGGGTCGCATCGACCGACGTGGGCGCGACGTGAATGCTCCCGGCCATCGCCGAACAGGGTATTCGCTCACGAACCTCACGTCGGTGACCCCCCGGCACGAGAGGGCAGCGCCTCGAACCAGCCGTCGGACTGGACCACCCACCCGTCGAGCTCCAGGCGCGCCAGCCGGAGTGCCACGTCCACCAGCGACAGCCCGGTGGCGAGCGTGAGGCCCTCCACCGTGCGGGGCTGGTGACGCAACGCGTCGAGCACCGGCCGCTCCGACGCGCCGACGGGTCGTCGACGTTCGGGTGCACGTTCGCCGGCGAGGCGGTGGTCGAGCTCCAGGGCGTCGAGCACGTCGCGCACGTCGAGCACGGGGCACGCCCCGTCGCGGATGAGCTCGTTGGTGCCGGCCGCGGCGCGACTGGTCGGTGAGCCCGGCACGGCCATCAGCGGCACGCCCCGGTCGAGCGCCGCGTTGGCGGTGATGAGCGAGCCGCCACGCTCCCGGGACTCGACCACCACGACGACCTCGGCCACGGCCGCCACGATGCGGTTGCGCAGGGGGAACCGGTACGGCGCGGGCGACGTGCCGGGCGGCACCTCGGACAGCAGCAGCCCGTCGGTGGCCACCCACTGCCACAGCTCGGCGTGCTCGCGTGGGTAGACCACGTCGTGCCCGCACGCCACCACCCCGATGGGGCGCCCGGGACCGGCCACCGCCCGCACGCCGCGGTGCACCCATCCGTCGACGCCGCGGGCGAGGCCCGACACGACGTGCACGCCGGCCGTGCCCAACCCCTCCCCCAGCTCGCGGGCCAGCGCCCGGCCCGTGGCGGTGGCGTTGCGCGTGCCCACGACGGCCACCCGCCGCTGGTCGAGCAGGTCGAGCCGACCCGCGGCGAACAGCACCGGCGGGGGCATCGGGTCGTCGAGGAGGAGGTCGGGATACCCGTCGCCGCCGTGCACCAGCACCTCGACCTGCAGCTCGCAGCACCGGGCCCACACCGCCGCCGGATCGGTGCGGGCCGCCGATTCACGGAACGTGCGCCGTCGGGCCGGGTCGGCGAGCACCTCGGCCATCAGCCCGACCGGACGGTGCTCGCCGCGCACCACGGCCCACGCCTCCTCGGGTGAGTGGTGCAGCAGCAGTGCCCGGAGCCGCTGCACCGTGATGGGCGCGAGCCCGGCGAGCGCGGCGGCGTAGCCGGCGGGCGGGCAGGCGCTCATCCTGCGAACCCTCGCGACGACACCCGCAACCGCACGCGCATCTGCAGCGCCGCGGCCACGTGATCGGCCAGCACCAGTTCGTGCTCGCCGTCGAGGTCGGCCAGCGTGCGCGCCACCCGGCGCACGCGGTGATAGCCGCGCCCGGTGAGGAACTCGGCCTCGAGCTGCTCGCGCAACATCACGCGGGCGCCGGGGTGCAACGGCGCGAGCGCGTCGAGGTGCGACGACGGGATGGACGCGGTGAGCATGCCGATGCGGTCGATCGAGCGTTCGCGGGCCGCCACCACCCGCCGGGCCACGACGGCGGTGGGCTCGCCGCCCCCGCCCGCGAGCAGGTCGTCGACGGCGGGTCGTTCGACCGCGACGCGCAGGTCGAACCGGTCGAGCAGCGGCCCCGACAGCCGGCGCAGGTAGCGCAGCCGCGCCGCTTCGTCGCACTCGCACACGCCGGGGGCACCACCCCCGCACGGGCACGGATTGGACGCGGCCACGAGCAGGAAACGGGCCGGCATCGAGGCCGAGGCGCGGGCGCGGGCCAACCGGATGACGCCCTCCTCCAGCGGCTGGCGCAGCCCGTCGAGCACCACGGGCGCGAACTCGCCGAGCTCGTCGAGGAACAGCACGCCGCCGTGGGCAAGGCTGATCTCGCCGGGCCGCAGCGCCGAGCTGCCACCACCCACCAGCGACACCATCGAGCTGCTGTGGTGCGGCGCCCGGAACGGCGGGCGGCGCACCAGCCCGCCGACCGGCAGCCGCACTCCCGCGGCCGAGTGCACCATCGTGGCCTCGAGCGCGAGCCCCGGCTCGAGCGGGGGCAGGAGCCCGGGCAGGCGCTGGGCGAGCATCGTCTTCCCCGACCCGGGCGGGCCGACGAGCAGCAGGTGGTGCCCGCCGGCCGCCGCCGCCTCCAGCGCCGTGCGCGCCATGGTCTGGCCGCGCACGTCGGCCAGGTCGGGCGGCGGGGGCTCGTCGTCGACGAGCTCGTGGTCGGGCGGGTCGGGCCACGGCGCCTCCACCTTCAGCGCGAGCACCAGGTCGAGCAGCGTGGCCGCCACCCTCGCGTCGTCGCCGGCCACACCCTGCGCCTCGCGGAAGCCGGCCACCGACACGACCGGCCGGATGTCGGGGTGCTCCATCCGCAGCGCCGCCACCATCGGCGCGGTGCCCGGCACGCCACGCACGCTGCCGTCGAGACCGAGCTCGGCCAGGAAGCCCATGCCCTCGATGGCGTGGGGCGAGAGTTGCTGATCGGCGGCGAGCACCCCGACGGCGATCGCGAGGTCGAGGCCCGAGCCGCCCTTGCGCTGGTTCGAGGGCGCGAGGTTCACGGTGATGCGCTTCGCCGGCCAGGTGAGGCCGCTCGACAGCACCGCGGCACGCACGCGGTCGCGCGACTCGCGGCACGCCTCGTCGGGCAACCCGACGATCTGGAACGACGGCAGGCCACCGGCGACGTGCACCTCGACCGTGACGGGGCGTCCTTCGACACCGAACAACGTGGCGGAACGGACGGCAGCCAACATGGCGCTTCCTCCAACGACCTTGGCGCAGCGCGCCGGAACGGGTTGGAGGGAACGGCGACCGGTTCCCCGACGGTGAGGGCGAACCTATCGGCGCGCGGCGTGACACACAATCGGCGCGGTCTGCTGCGAGAATCGCCGCCGATGAAGTGCTCGTCGGCGGTGGCCGTGCTCGTGATCTCGGCCGTCGGCCTGGTCGCGTGCGCCGACGATCAGGACCGCTCCGAGGGCCGCTACTGCACCGAGGTGGGCAACCACCTCGCCGAGCTCAACACGCCGACGCTCACCAACGCCGACGAGGTCGAGGCGATGCTCGACGCGTGGCGCACCGTGGCCGACGCGGCGCCGCTGGCCGTGCAGCCCGAGTGGGACCGCCTGATGGCGGCGATGGAGACGGCCTCGACGGTCGACCCGAGCGACGCCGAGGCGATGCAGCGCATCGCCGACACCGCCCGCTCGAACGAGCCGTCGGCGAACAGGGTGATCGACTACACGTTCACGCTGTGCGGCGTGCGCATCGGCGAGGGCCGACCGGTGACGACCACCGTCCCGCCCAGCACCGTGCCCGCGCCGTCGACCACGGCACCCACCGTGCCGCCGACCGTGCCGCCCACCGGGGGCGGCTGAGCGTCAGACGATCTCGCCGCGACGCAGGATGACGTGGTCGACCAGGCCGTAGGCCTTGGCCTCCTCGGCGGTGAACCAGCGGTCGCGCTCGCTGTCGGCCTGGATCTTCTCGATCGGCTGACCCGAGTGCTGCGAGATGAGCTCGGCCATGCGGCGCTTGGTGTACGCCAGCTGCTCGGCCTGGATGGCGATGTCGGTGGCCTGACCACGGAGGCCGGCGAGCGGCTGGTGCATCATGATGCGGGCGTTGGGCAGCGTGTAGCGCTTGCCGGTGGCGCCAGCGGTGAGCAGGAACTGGCCCATGCTGGCGGCCATGCCCATGCACACGGTGGCGACGGGGCAGCTGACGAACTGCATGGTGTCGTAGATGGCCATGCCGGCCGTGACCGAGCCGCCCGGGCTGTTGATGTACAGCCAGATGTCGGCGGTGGGGTCCTCGCCCTCGAGGTACAGCAGTTGGGCGCAGATCTGGTTCGCGATGTCGTCGTTGACATCGGTGCCGAGCATCACCACGCGGTTCTTCAGCAGGCGATTGAACACGTCGAGACGCGGATCCATGCCGCTGTCGAGGGCCATGGGACGGGTGATGTCGCTCATGTCGCCACACGCTACCGTCACCGGGGATGAGCGACCCCGACTTCCACCCCAACGTCGACGAGCTGCTGCAGCACAACGCCAGCTACGTCGAGGGGTTCCACGACGAGGGTCTGGGCGTCCGCCCCCGCCGACAGCTGGCCATCGTGGCCTGCATGGACAGCCGCATGAACATCTTCGAGATGCTCGGGCTCGAACACGGTGAGGCCCACATCATCCGCAACGCCGGGGGTGTGGTCACCGACGACGTCATCCGGTCGCTGGTGCTCAGCCAGCGGCGCCTCGGCACGCGCGAGATCATCCTCATCCACCACACCAACTGCGGCCTCGAGGGCGTCAGCGTCGACGAGTTCAAGCAGGAGCTTGAACGCGAGGTGGGCATCCGCCCGTGGTGGGCGCTCGAGGCGTTCCAGGACCCGTACGACGACGTGCGCCAGAGCATCAACCGGCTCCGGCTCAGCCCGTTCGTGACGTACAAGGAGCACATCCGCGGCTTCGTGTACGACGTGGCCGACGGCCGCCTCAACCCGGTCTAGGTTCGGCAGCAAGGGGTGATGACGGTGGATTGTTCCGTTCGTCAAGCTCTCACTGTCCGTACTGGTCGCCGTTGCCGGCGGCCCGTCCAGGTCTCAGGCCACACGGGTGTGTGGCTGCCTGGCTCTGCCATCAACGCACACTGCCTCTCCCACCTTGGTGGGGGAGGTCTTGCGTGTACTCCGGTCAGCGTTTCGAGTCTCCGGTCGTAGCCCGGCGACACCCGACACGAGGTCGGTTTCCTGTTGAGCGTGGAGCCTGACGGCTTCACGCTCGATGTTGGCTGCGGCGTTCACATCGCGGTCGATGTGGGTGCCGCAGTGGGTGCAGTCGAAGGTTCGTTGGCTGAGGGACAGCTTGGCTGTCACCGTCCCGCAGGACGAGCAGGTCTTCGACGACGGATAGAACCGGCCGACCTTGATCACGGGTGTGTCGCGGTCGGCGCATTCGGTGGTGATGATCTCGACCAACTGGCCCAGGCCTGCGTCGGCGAGGGTGCGGGCAAGTGGCCGGTTGTGGGTCATACCTTTGATGTTGAGGTCTTCGATGCCGACGAGGTCGAATCGGGCGGCGAGCTCGTTCGCGAGCTGATGGTGCGCGTTCGCTCGAGTCTTGGTGATGCGGCCGTGCAGGCGGGCGCGTCGGCGGATCAGCTTGGTGCGGTTCGTCGACCCAGCGCTGCAGCGTGCGATGCGGCGGTCGAGGTCCTTCAACCGTTCGAGCTGGCGTGTGAGTGGTCGTGGGTTCGAGACATGGCCGGCAGCGTCGGTGACATGGGGAACCGGCCGTGACAGGGTCGCCAGATGTGAGATGCCGAGGTCGACACCGACTGCGCCACCGATCCGGGCATGTCCGCGCTTGGTCGGCCGTGCGCCGACTTGATAGCGGACGAGGAGCGACGCCTGCCAACGTCCGCCGGTGTAAGAGATCGTGACCTTCTGGATCGTGGCCCGGCCATCCTCGATGAGCCGGTACAGGCGCCGTGTCGACTCGACCGTGTGCAACCAGACGAGCTGCTGCGCCTTCGCTCGCACATGCCGGTCCTTCGACTGCAACAGGCTCTGCGGCAGCATCAGCCGCACCGCATGCCGCGACGGATGGAACCGCGAGAGCTGATGGTTCAACTCGACGAACGACACCGCCAGCCTCGCGGTCTTGCGGGACTTGAACGACGGGAACCCCATCCGTGCGCCGGCACGTTCACCGTTGCGTGACGTCGACCAGTTCTTGAACGCGTCCGCCGCCTGGTTGATGCCGGTGTCGAAGCAGTGCTTGGCGACCTCACCTGCCCATGGGGCCACGTCGGCCTTCACCTGGTTGAACTGCTTGCGCAACGAATACGACGACCACGACAGCGACGGCGTCAACCCGTCCTCGGCGACGCCGGCCTGCCGTTCGGCGGCGCGCACGTCGAGGTTCTCGACGATCGTCCGGCGGGCCCAGTTGTACGCGTACCGGGCTGCACCGCAGTAGTTGTGCAACATCCGGTCCTGCGCGGGCGACACGTCGACGGTGAACACCACTGCCCGTGTCACAAACTCCGCGTCACCCGTCGAACCCATGCTTGACAGTGTCGTCAGAGGGTGTGACGGAATTTCCCACGCTCCATCCCCCTTTGCTGCCGAACTCAACCCGGTCTGAGCCCTCGCCACCGGGCCACTTCGGCCTCCGGGTCGAGCACCATCACGGTCGACGGCGGGCCTTCGGCGCCGCGACGGTTGATGTCGCGGATCTTCACGTTGATGTCGTCGACGATGCGCCGCACGACCGCCTCGTTGGAGGCGGCGGCCATGGCCTCTCGCGCCTCCTCGACCTCCTTGCGGATGCGGATGGTGGGCGGCAGGTAGCTCAGCCGCTCGGCACGCAGCTTGGCCTTC
The DNA here is from genome assembly GCA_039796575.1 of Actinomycetota bacterium. Classification (GTDB taxonomy): domain Bacteria; phylum Actinomycetota; class Acidimicrobiia; order Acidimicrobiales; family Ilumatobacteraceae; genus UBA668. The sequence goes on along the minus strand of JBDKJP010000058.1, from coordinate 2,788 downwards.
AGCCACCAGTCCTCGTCGTGGTCGGCCGCCAGCCCCTCGAGGGGTTTGCCACTGCCGGGCAGGTTCGCGAACTCACCGCGCCGCATGCCGTCGGCGATCTGCTGCTCGACCGCACTCTCCCACCGCCGCATGTCGCTCATCGCCGCACCCCGCTGAAGATCACCACCACACGTTCGTCGTCGGCCACATGGTCGCGCATCGCGAGCAGTCCGGCCAGACCGGCCGTGCCGGTGGCGCTTGCGTCGATGCCCGTGGTGCGGCGGCCGAGCTCGTTGGCGTCCACGACGTGGCCCTCGGAGGCCACCACGGGTGCGCCATGACCGTCGGCCATCGTGCGCACGACCGGCAGCCAGTCGTACGTCTCGTCGTCGAGGATGCCGTCGGCCGCGGAGTGGCCGACGTGCTCCCACGGCCACATCACGTCGGTCCAGTGCTCGGCCACGTGACGCGGGCCGCCCACCGAACCGGCGAGCTCCCAGGCGCGGGAGAGCGGCGCACAGGCGTGGGTCTGCACGGCGTGGAGGCGCGGGGTGATGCCGCTCATGCGGAACCCGGCACCGACCGAAGCAGCGAACGCCCCACCGCCGACCTGCACGAACAGTCGGTCGAACGGCGGGCCCTCGATGGTCTCCTCCATGTGGCGGGCCATCTCCCACCCGATGGTGCGACCGCCGTCGTGGCACCACGCGTTCTCGGTGCCCTGCACGCTGAACGGCACCGCACCGGCGGCCACGGCCTCGCGGAAACGATGCACGCACGGGTCGCCCGGCGGGTCGGTGGTGAGCCGCGGGCAGGTGACCACCTGCGCGCCCAGGCCGTGGAGCAGCTGCACGACGGCAGGGTTCGCGTCGACGGGCACGAACACCCGGATGGGCCACTGCACGGCCGCCGCGAGCGTGCTCGCAGCGAGCGCCGCATTGCCGCACGAGGCGATGGCGAGCGGCGGACGCTCGTCGGTCCACGGGGCCAGGCCGGCGCGTTCGGCGGTGACGAGGTGCAGCAGGATGCCGAACAGGTGTCGGGCCTTGTGGCTGCCGGCCACGTGCCGGGTCTCGTCCTTCACCCACACGCCGCCGTCCTGGTGGAAGCCGAGTGCATCGCTGAGCGCATCGGCGCGCTCGAAGGGCGTGGTGACGAACCCGGTGCCGGCAACCGCCGCGACCGCGTCGTCGAGCTCGGTGACCAGCGCGACCCGCGCCGCCTCGTCGAGGCCGGCCGACGCGGCGAACTCGTCCCACGCGAGGTACGACCGGAACGCGAGGAACGGGTTGTCGGCACCGTTCGACCGCAACGGCGCGATGGCCTGCACCAGCAGCGGTGCGTGGTGGCGATCGGTGTCGGTGGCCGCCGGGCAGCGCCAGGTGAACGGCTGGTCGATCGGGGTCTCGGCGCCGCACACGGCGCAGCGCCAGTGGCTCATCAGCCGGCCGCCACGCGGGCGTTGAACTCGTCGATCATCTCGTCCCACACCGGCACGAAGCGGCGCAGGTCGCGCCAGAACGACTGCTGGCGGCGGGCCTCGAACAGCTCGAACGGCGTGCCCTGCTGCTCGACCCATGTGTAGTAGCCGAGGTTGAAGATGCGGTTGCGCTCGCGCTCGCTGAGCTCGAGCGTGTGTGCCGTGGTGACGTTGGCGAGGTGCTCGCCCCACACCTGCGCGGCGTCGAGGTTGGTGAACCCGTTGCCGAAGTCGCGGGCCGTGATCTTCGTGTACTCGCTGGGGTAGAGGGCCGCGCCGTCGGTGGCGACGGTGACGATGGCGTCGTCGGGCCCGAGGTCGAGCGTCTTCGCGGTGCTGATGGCCGCGAGCACGTTGCAGATGGCGGAGAGGCCGAAGTGCTGCAGCGTGGCCAGCACCTGCTGCGGCACGCCGCGACGGTCGCTGAGGTAGCCGAGGCCGTCGTCGCTGTTGAACATCGCGTACAGCTGGTCGGTGGCGCGGTCGCTGACGGCCACGACGAGGTCGGTGTTCATCACGTTGTGGATGAGCGGGATGTGCTTGTCGCCGATGCCCTGGATGTTGTGCTCGCCGAACCCGTTCTCGAGCATCGTCGGGCACTCGAGCGCCTCGACCGCGACGATCTTCGTGCCGTACAGGTCCTTCAGGCGGTCGCCGGCGGCGATGGTGCCGGCCGACCCCGTGGCGCTGGTGAACGCCGCGAGCCGCAGCTCGCGACCGCTGGCCGCCTTGGCCGCCTCGAACACGTGGGCCAGGGCGCGGCCGGTGACCTCGTAGTGACCGAGGTGGTTGCCGAACTCGCAGAACTGGTTGAGCACGAAGTTGCCGGGATCCTTCGCCAGCTCGTTGCAGGCGTCGTAGATCTCCTTCACGTTGCTCTCGGTGCCGACGGTGCGGATGACGTCGTCCTTCGGGTTCTCGCACCACTTGTCGAGCCAGTCGAAGCGCTCCTGGCTCATGCCGGCCGGCAGGATGGCCACACCGCGCGACGCCATGATGCGGCTGATGGCGATGCCGCCACGGGCGTAGTTGCCGGTGCTCGGCCAGATGGCGCGATGGCGGGTGGGGTCGAACTGACCGGTCACCACGCGCGGGGCGAGGCAGGCGTAGGCGGCGAGCACCTTGTGCGCTGTGATCATCGGGAAGCGATCGCCGAACGCGACGATGATGGGGCTGGCGACACCGGTGAGGCTGCTCGGCAGCACGATGTGGTCGGGCACGGCGACGCGGTTGCCGGCGAGGTCGTTGTACCAGTGCACGCGCCACAGGTTGCGGGCGTCGGGCCCGTCCTTCGGCGCATCGCCGACGACGGCGGGATCGACCGTGGAG
>JBDKJP010000057.1:0-4210 GCA_039796575.1 Actinomycetota bacterium | reverse complement strand
TAGCGCTTCGGGCCGTCACCCAGGTCGGCCTCCACCCACACCCAGTCGCCCAACCGGTCGAGCGGGCTCTCGGGGTTGCTCTGCGAGTCGTCGGGGTCGAACGTGCGCGGCGAGAACTGGTCGGTGTCGGGCAGTAGCACCGGCAGCGTGGTGTCGGGCAGCGCGTGCGGGTTGCCGTCCTCGTCGTAGACGATGGGGAACGGCTCGCCCCAATAGCGCTGGCGGCTGAACAGCCAGTCGCGCAGCTTGTAGGTGATGGTGGCCTCGCCGTGCCCGTGCGCAGCCAGCCACTCGTTGGTGCGGGCCTTCGCCTCGGCCACCGACGACAGGCCGTTCAGGTCGAGCGAGTCGTTCGCGCTGTTCACGTACGGGGCGTCGCCCACGAACGCGTCGGGCCAGGTTGCCGTGTCGGTGCCGCGGCCGTCGGTGGGGTCCTGGATCGCGACGATGGGCAGATCGAACTTCCGGGCGAAGTCGAAGTCGCGCTGGTCGCCGCACGGCACGGCCATGATGGCGCCCGTGCCGTAGCCCATGAGCACGTAGTCGGCGATCCACACCGGGATCTGCTGGCCGTTCATCGGGTTCGTGGCGTAGGAGCCGGTGAACACGCCGGTCTTCTCACGGTTGTCGTTGGTGCGCTGGAAGTCGTCCTCGGCCGCGGCCTTGGCGCGGTACGCCGCAATGTCAGCGGCACACTCCGGCACGGTGAGCGCGTCGACCAGCGGGTGCTCGGGTGCGAGCACCATGAACGTGGCGCCGAACAGTGTGTCGGGGCGGGTGGTGAACACGGTGATGCGACCGGCGTGCGACTCGAAGTGCACGGTGGCGCCCTCGCTGCGGCCGATCCAGTTGCGCTGCATCGCCTTCAACGCGTCGGTCCAGTCGAGCAGCTCGAGGTCGTCGATCAGGCGGTCGGCGTACGTGGTGATGCGCATCATCCACTGGCGCATGTTGCGCTTGAACACGGGGAAGTTGCCGCGGTCGCTGCGACCGTCGGCGGTGACCTCCTCGTTGGCCACCACCGTGCCGAGGCCCGGGCACCAGTTCACCGGCGCGTCGCTCACGTAGGCCAGACGCCACTGGTCGAGCTCGCGGCGACGGTCGGCCGCCGACATCGTGGCCCAGTCGCCGGTCTTCGCGGCGCGGGTGCCCGCGTCGAGTTCGGCCACCAGCTCGGGGATGCGGCGGGCCTTGCTCTGGTCGGGGTCGAACCAGGCGTTGAAGATCTGCAGGAAGATCCACTGGGTCCAGCGGTAGTAGCCGGGGTCGGTGGTGTCGATGCTGCGACGCGTGTCGTGGCTGAGGCCCAGGCGGCGCAGCTGGCGACGCATGTTGGCCACGTTGGCCTCGGTGGTGATGCGCGGGTGGGTGCCGGTCTGCACCGCGTACTGCTCGGCGGGCAGGCCGAACGCATCGAACCCCATGCTGTACAGCACGTTGTGACCCGTGGCGCGCTGGTAGCGGGCGTACATGTCGGTGGCCGTGAAGCCCAGGGGATGGCCCATGTGCAGGCCGGCACCGCTGGGGTACGGGAACATGTCGAGGATGAACTTCTTCGGGCGACCGGCCACACCGTCGGGGTCGGCCAGCGGGCCGGCGGGGTTCGGCGCCTCGAACGTGCGCTCGGCCTCCCAGCGGTCCTGCCACCGGGCCTCGATGTCCTGCGCGAGCGCGCCCGAGTACCGATGGGCAGGAGTGTCGCTGGCAGGAGTGGGGGATCCGGTGTCGCTCATAGCGGGTCGATTCTACGAGGGGAAGGCGGCGTGCGCCCGAACAGTGAAGGTGCCCATCCCGGCGATCTTCGGCGGAACGGCGGTGAACGTGAAGCCCGAGGGCGGCAACTGGTCGAGCGCGGTGAGGTGCTCGACGATGGGGATGCCGGCGCCGAGGAGCGTCGTGTGCACCGGCCGGCCCGCGCCGTCGGGGCCTGCGATCGCGTCGATATTCAACGAATCGATGCCCACCACGGCCGCGCGGCCGTCGACCAGTCGCTGTGCCGCCGCCACCGACAGGTACGGGTGGTCGACCAGGTAGGCATCCGTGGCGAAGTGGCGGCTGTGCCCGGTGTGGAACAGCACGGCACGACCGGCCACCTCGACACCGTCGAGCACATCGGCGGGGATGGTGGCCATGCCGCGGCAGTCGATGCACACGGCGGGCACCTGCGACACCCGATCGAGCGCCAGACCGGTGAGGTCGTGACCGTCGGCGAAGCGGTGGAACGGCATGTCGATGTAGGTGCCGGTGTTGCTGCACATCGTGACCATGCCGATCTGGAACGTCACGCCGGCCCCGTACACGTGCTCGGCCGCCTCACGGGTGAGGTGCTCGAACACCGTGGGCGCAGGCAGCCCCGGATAGGTGGTGAGCCCGTCGGTCACCACATGGCTCAGATCCACGAAGCGTGTCGTCATCGCACTACCGTTGCAGGTCATGCCAAGTCCCGCGCCGTCATTTCCGGACTCCATCGTCCAGCGCCTCATCACCGCCGCCGACCGGCCCACCGGGGTGCACTTCGTGGGCCCGAGCGTGGTGCCCGCCGACGGCGATCCGTTCGTGCCGTGGGCGCAGATCCACGAGGAGGCGCGGGTGGTGGCGGCCTCGCTGCACGCCCGCGGCCTCGTGCCCGGCGACCACGTCGCCATCCTCGGCCCCACCTCGCGCTCGCTGATCACCATCATCCAGGGCTGCTGGTTGGCGGGCTGCGCCAGCATGGTGCTGCCGTTGCCGATGCGCATGGGTTCGCTCGAGGCGTTCGTCGAGAGCACCCGGGCGCGCATCCTGCACGGCGACGCGAAGCTCATCCTCATCGACGACATGCTCGCCGGCTTCTACGAGGGTGCCGCGGGCGATCCGCCCATCGAGCCGATGGCCGCCGTGCTGCCCGGTGCCTCCACCGCAGCGAACGGCGAGTCACTCGAACTGCCACCGCACGACCCCGAACGGCTCGTCATCCTGCAGTACACCAGCGGCTCCACCAGCGAGCCGAAGGGCGTGATGATCCCCGACCGGGTGCTGCGCGCCAACATCGACGCCAGCTGCGAGGCCGCCGAGCTGAGCCTCGAGGAAGTGATGGTCAGCTGGCTGCCGCTGTACCACGACATGGGGCTGGTCGGTTTCCTGTCGATCCCGATGACCAACGGCGTGCAGCTCGTGCAGGCCGCCCCGCAGGACTTCCTCGCCAAGCCGGGCAACTGGATGCAGTGGATCAGCGACCACCGCGGCACCGCCACCGCCGGCCCGAACTTCTCGTGGGTGCTCGCCACCCGCGCGCTCGGCCGCATGACCGACCTTGACCTGTCGTCGCTCACGCTCGCGCTCAGCGGCGCCGAGCCCGTCGACCCCAACGCCGTCGAGGCGTTCGTGCGCGCCGCTGAACCGTTCGGCTTCACCGCCGGCGGCGTGTTCCCGGCCTTCGGCATGGCCGAGGTGGCCATCGGTGGCGCGTTCCCGCCACGGCACCGCGGCATGCGCTGCGACTCGGTCGACCGCATCGTGCTCGAACGCGACCGCGTCGCGAAGCAGCTCGACCTGGCCGACGCCGACGAGGAGATCGACGTGCGCCGCCTGCCGCTGCTCGGCAAGGCCGTGCCCGGTCTGGAGATGAAGGTGGTGCACCCCGACACCTACGAGGAGGTGCCCGAGCGCCACGTCGGTGAGCTGCTGCTGCGCGGCACGTCGGTCACCAGCGGCTACTACAAGCGGCCCGACGCCACCGCGGCGCTGTTCCGCGACGGCTGGCTGTGCACGGGCGACCTCGCTTACCTCGTCGACGGCGAGCTGGTGCTCTGCGGCCGCATCAAGGACGTCATCATCGTCGGTGGCCGCAACGTGTTCCCGGAGGACATCGAGCGTGCGGTCGGCGTGCTCGACGGCGTCCGCGCCGGCAACGTCATCGCGTTCGGCGTGGAGGGCTACAAGGGCAAGGAGAGCGTCGTCGTGGTGGCCGAGGTGCGCGCCGACGACCTCGAGCCCGTGCGCCACGCCATCCACCACCGGGCGCTCGACGTGTGCGGCCTGCCGCCGCGCGACGTGATGCTCGTGAAGCCCGGCACGCTGCCGAAGACCTCGTCGGGCAAGCTGCAGCGCGCCAAGTGCCGCGAGCTGTACCTGGCCGACGAACTCGAACTCGTGGAGGTCCCTTCGTGAAAGTCGTCTACACGCCCGTCCACCTGCAGCACGATCCGCACGTCGAGTTCGAGACGTCCAC
>JBDKJP010000056.1:0-16392 GCA_039796575.1 Actinomycetota bacterium | reverse complement strand
TGTGGCCGGCCGCACTCGGCGGCAAGACCCGGTTCATCATGGTGACCGGCGCCTCGATGGAGCCCCGCTTCCACATCGGCGACTCGCTGGTGGTGCGGGCGAACGACGACCCGCAGATCGGCGACATCATCGTGTTCCGCATCCCGAAGGGCGACCCGGCCGAGGGCAGCTACGTGGTGCACCGCATCTTCGCCCAGCGCGACGACGGCTCGTACATGACCAAGGGCGACAACCGCCGCTACGCCGACCCGTGGCACGTCACGACGAAGGACATCCTCGGCACGCCCACGTGGACCATCCCGCAGTTCGGGCGCCTGCTGCAGATGACGCACAGCCCGTTCTTCATCGGCGGCGCCGCGGGGCTGTTGTGCATGCTGCTGCTCCTGCCGCGAGCGTTGCGAGAGCACGACGAGGAGGAGGCCCGCAAGAAGGCGGAGGCGGAAGCCGCAGAGGCCGAGGCCGCCGAGGCCGACGAACCCGAGCCCGAGCCGTCACCGAAGCCGAACCGTCGCCCTCGCACCACGGTCGCACCGGCGCCCGCGACGTTCGCCGCGCACGACGTGACCGACGAGCTGTCGCTCGAGGAGCTCTACGCCTGGGCGGCCGGCAACAGCGACGACCGGTAGACCGGCACGCCCTCGGCCTCCAACCCACGCACCACGGCATCGAGCCGGGGGAGGAACGTGCCCCACTCGCGCGCCGACTGCGGGCTCCAGCCGACCTCGGCCAGGCAGGCCAACCGGTCGAGCGTGAGCCGCTGCACCTCGTCGAACGTGCGCACCTTCTCGGTCCACAGCGGCGCTTCGACGCCGGCGATGCGGGTGTCGTCGACGCCCGGCACCAGCGCGGCGGGGTCCCAGCCGTAGGCGGCGTCGATGTCGATCATCCCCGCCCAACGTCGACCGAGCGCGTCGTCGGGGTGGTGCTTCATGTCGAGGTAGGTGTGCGGCGACGGTGACATCACGAACCGGTTCGCCACCGGTGCGCGGCCGGCCGTCTCTGCGCGCAGCCAGTGCTGCACCAGCGAGTGCGGGTGCAACGGCGCAGCCGTGATCTCCTCCCAGCCGACCATCCGCTTGCCCAGCCGTTCCACCTCGGTCTGCAGGAACGTGACGAACTCGACGTAGTCGGCGTGCTCGGTGGAGTGCGCCTCGTCGCCACCGATGTGCAGGAACTCGCCCGGGGTGACAGTGGCGAGCGTGCGCAGCACGTCGACGACGAACCGCCGCGTCACGGGCAGGTCGAGTCGCAACGAGCTGAACCCCACCTCGATGCCCGTGTAGACGGGCACGGCCACCTCGCCCGGGTTGAGACCGGGCACCGACGCCAGCGCCGCGTTGGTGTGGCCGGGCAGGTCGACCTCGGGCACCACCGTGACGAAGTGGCGTTCGGCGTGCTCCACGATGAGCGCCCAGTCGGCCAGCGAGAACCAGCCGCCAGGGTCGCCGCCCACTGCCGACGCGCCGCCCACGGCGGTGAGTGCCGGCCAGTCGGGGATCTCGATCCGCCACCCCTGGTCGTCGGTGAGGTGCAGGTGCAGCCGGTTCAGCTTCCACCGCGAGATGCGCTCCACGAACTGCATCACCTCGTCGACCGTGAACGGGTGACGAGCGACGTCGAGCATCGCCCCGCGCCACTCGAACCGTGGCGCATCCACGATGTGCACGGCCGGCAACTCGGGCAGCAACTGCCGCACGGTGCGGGTGCCGTTCCACAGGCCGTGTGCGGTGGCAGCCACCACGCCGACGCCGTCGCCGGCCACGAACAGCTCGTACCCCTCGGCGCCGAGGTCGGCGCGCGTGGGGTGCAACTGCAACGAGATGCCGTCGCCGGACGTCACGACATCGGGCCGCCGACCCGCCGCCGTCGTCAACTCGTCGGCGAGCTGCTCGGCGATGCGCCGCACCACCGGGTCGTCGCCCGCCACCACGCACGTCGCGGCGGTGAGCTCGAACCGTCCGTCGAGTCGCTCCACCTGGCGCGGCATGGGCACGAGCGGCAGGTCGGACCGATCGGAGGACATGGCGCCGAGCGTAGGACGTTCGGCCCTAGGACCGGGTCCTCGTCGCGAGGTATCACCGAGACAGGTTCACAGGACCGTCGACAGTGCCCCGAACGCGAGGGCCTGTGTGCGGAGCGGCGAGGGCGTCATCGGGGGCGCCCTCGCCGCACTTTTCCGCTCGGTTGTCGCGGCGGCCGTCAGGCCGCCGTGGTTCGGGTCAGGCCGTTTCCTTCAGGCCGTTCATCACGCCGTACATCGCCTGCACGAGTGCGATGGCCACGAAGCCCACGATGAGACCCACGAACACGATCATCAACGGTTCGAACATCGTGGTGAACTTCTTGATGCGGCTCTCGAGCTCACGGTCGAAGTACAGGCTGGCCACCTCGAGCTGCTCGTCGAGCGTTCCCGTCTCCTCACCCACCTTGAACATCTGGCGGGCGGCACCGGGGAACAGCTCGGTGCGGGCCAGCGGCTTGGCGAAGCCGCCGCCCTCCATCATCTCGAGCTGGGCCTCCACCAACCGCTCACGGAACACCACGTTGCTCGTGGCCTCCGTGGTGGTCTTCATCGCGTCCGGCAGCGGCACACCGGCGCGCACCATGGCGCCGAGGATGCGGCAGAACCGTTCGAGGATGGAGTACTCCATGATCCCGCGGATGATGGGGAGCTTGAGGACCAGGTGGTCCTTGAAATCCCTGCCCGCCGGCGACTTGAACATCCACACCAGCCACGCGGTGAACAGGCCACCGATCGTGAACGGGATGTACCAGAGGCTGCTGAACAAGGTTGCGACGAAGAGCAGGGCCCGTGTGGCGAAGGGCAGGTCTGCGTCGAGTTCCTCGAACAACGGCTTGAACTGTGGAAGCACGTAGCCGGCGAGCACGGCGACCGTGAACACGGCGAGCACCATGACGACGCCCGGGTACGAGAGCGCCGAGACCACCTTCGAACGGGTCTCGAGCTCACGCTCCAGGTAGCCGGCAAGGTTCTCGAGGGTCTCGTCGAGCTTGCCGGTGAGCTCGGCGGAACCGAGGATGCCGATGTAGTACATCGGGAACGCCTCGGGGTGCTTGGCGGCGGCGCCGGAGAGCGTGCCACCGTTGCGGACCTCCTCGACCATGTGCGAGATGGTGCGCTGCAACGCGACGTCGGTCGTCTCGTCACCGATGATCTCCATCGCCTCGGTGAGCGGGATGCCGGCCTTCACGAACACGGCGAGCTGACGCGTGAAGTGCATCAACTCCTTCTTCTTCACCTTCTCCTTGGTGAGCTCGAGCGAGAGCGCACCGCGCTTCTCCTCGATCTTCACCGGATAGAGGCTCTGGTCGAGCAGGTGTGCTCGTGCTTCGCCGATCGTGTCGGCCTTGGTGACGCCTTCGACCGACGCGCCGTTGGCGTCGATGGCGGCGTAGGCGAACCTGGGCATGATGGGCTCCTAGCTGGCGAAGAGAGTGCGGACGACTTCAGGGATGGTGGTCACGTCGTTCTCGACCAGCGCCATGGCTTCACGCAACATCGTGCGCATGCCCTGGGCGACGGCGAGTCGACGGAGTTCTTCGGTGGTGGCCCAACCGACGATGAGTCGGCGGAGCTCGGGCGTGATGCGCAGCAGCTCGTACACGCCGATGCGGTCGCGGTACCCGGTGCCGGCGCAGAAGTTGCAGCCGGCGCCGCGGTAGAACGTGCTCTTCTCGCTGCCGCCGCTGTGCTGACGGAACACGGCCAGCTCGTCGGCACCGGGGGTGTAGGGCTCCTTGCAGGAGTCGCACACTCGACGGAGAAGACGCTGACCGATGACGCCGACCACCGACGAGGCGATGAGGAAGGCCTCGATGCCCATGTCGAGGAAGCGGTGCAGTGCGGCCACGCTGTCGGTGCCGTGGAGCGACGAGAGCACGAGGTGACCGGTGAGTGCCGACTGCACGGCGATGCGTGCCGTGTCGGCGTCACGGATCTCACCCACGAGGATCACGTCGGGGTCCTGACGGAGGATGGCCTTGAGGCCGGTGGCGAACGTGAGGCCCGCCTGGTTGTTCGTCTGGATCTGGTTGATGCCGGGGAACACGTACTCGACCGGGTCCTCGACCGTGGTGATGTTCTTGCCGGCCGAGTTCACCTCGAGCAGCGACGCGTACAGCGTGGTGGTCTTGCCGGCGCCGGTGGGGCCGGCGCAGATGACCATGCCGAACGGCGAGTGGATCATCTTCGAGTAGTGCAGGTACGTCTCGCGGGGGAAGCCCAGCTCGGACAGACCGATCATCGACCTCGACTTGTCGAGGATTCGCATGACGATCTTCTCGCCGAACACCGTGGCCACACTGGCGACGCGGACGTCGACGTCCTTGCCGTCGATGGTGGTGGAGAACTGACCGTCCTGCGGACGCCGCTTCTCCACGATGTTCATGCCCGACATGATCTTCAGACGGCTCGTCAGCGCGGCGTGCACACCGTGGGGCAGGCTGAACGCCTCGACGAGGTGGCCGTCGATGCGGAACCGGACGCGCACCTTGTCGTCGAGCGGTTCGATGTGGATGTCGGACGTACGGTCGCGCATCGCCTGGCTGACGATGCGGTTGACGAGCTGGATGACCGGTGCCTGGTCGTCGAGGCTCACCTCGGCGGCCTGTGCCGCGAGCTTCGCCTGATCGTCCTGGACGTCGATCGACGACACGATGCGATCGATGTCGGCGTCGGCGCGGTACATCGTGTCGATGAACGTGCGCACGGTGAGCGGGTCGGCGATGAAGTACTTCACCGGCCGCTTCGCCTCGGCCTCGATCGCCTGCTTGCGGCTGGGCGACGGATCGGCCGCGAGGATGATGAGGGCGTCGCCCTCGGCGGCCACGGCCACGGCGCAGTGCTTGCGCACCAGCGCCTCGGGCAGCACGCCCTTGATCTCCTCGGAGATCACGATGTTCTTCGTGTCGACGGCCGGCACGCCGGTGGCCGCCGAGACGGCGAGCGCCACCTCGGTGCGGCCGACGGTCCAGCGCCCGATGAGGAGGTCCTCGAACGCGAGCAGGTCGCCGTTCGCGGTGCCGAGACCTTCGGCGAGGTGCTCGGCCGAGAGATGGCCGGCCTCGACGAGTGCCTGGCCCACCTTCATGCATTCGGCCGCGGCTTCACCCTCGGGGGGTGTGACGCCTTGGTCCTTTTTTCCGGTGAAGAGTGCCATGTTGCCCGTCTCCCGCTACGGAGGGCTCGGTCAGCTGTCGTCAGAACGACGACAGGCTGTGCTCGGATGAGGTGGTCGGGTCGCTCGACGGCAACCCGGGCGTGGACCCGGTGTCGAGGGACGTGCTCGGGATGCCGGCCGGGCTGGGGAGCCCACCGGGTCGAGCGTTCGGATCGGACTTGCGTACGAACTGGTCGGGGTTGAGCTCGACGATCGCTCGCTCGAGCTCTTCCAGGCGCTCGAGCTGAACGGCCGCGCTCACGTCCATCTCGTCGGCCAGCTGTGCCTCGATCTCGGCCATGCGCAGCGTGGCCTTGTCGAGCTTCTCGTCGGTGGTGGAGGCCAACCGGTCGAGTTCGATGCGCACGAGCATCGCCTCACCGACGGCAGCCGACAGCTGATCCTTCACGTCGTTGACGGCCTTCTCGTCGACCTTCGACACCTGCTCGGTGAGCGAATCGAGGCGGTCGTTGGCCTCGTACATCCGGTTCTCGAGCTCGAGCATGCGCTGCGACAGGGCGCCGATGGCGTCGTCGAAGCCGGCACCGATGCGCCCGACCGTGGCCTCGAGGTGCGCCAGCTTGGTGCCGTTCGCCTCGTTGATGCGGTCCTCCATGGCCAGCATGCGGTCGGTCACCTTGTGCTCGGTGAAGTCGATCCGCTGCGCCGTCATGGTGGCGTGCTCGGTGAGTTGACGCTGCACTTCGGGGCCGACGGCCTCGAGCGTGGAGCGCACGAACGCCAGCCGCTCCTCGACCGCCGAGGCGAGGGCCTGGTTGCCCTCGTCCATGCGCTGTGCGAGGGCGATGGTGGTGTCGTTCACGTGCTGCACGAGCGCCGACGCCTGCTCGTCGAAGCGGCGGGTGGCCTTGTGCAGGTCGTCGATGCGGGCGTGCGCCGCGGCGCTCTGCTGGTCGATCTGATCGCGCAGGTTGGCGAGCTCGACCGGGTCGACATTGCCGCCCTCCGTGAGGGCCGGCATCTCCATCATCCGGTTCTCCACCTCGGCGAGGCGGCGGTGCTGGTGCTGCGCGAAGTCGGCGAGGCGGTCCTCGAGGGCCGTCTGCAGCGCCTTCTGGTAGGCCTCACTGCTCTGCTGGCTGCTGTCGATCTTCTGGCCGACGGCGGCGATCTGGGTGGCGAACTCCGTGCGGAGCTCGGCCTTGGTGTGTTCCACCTGCTGCGTCATCGCAGCAGCGAACTGTTCGAGCTGGCGTTCGACGACGGCCGCGATGGTGGTCGCGAGCACTTCGGTCATCGATGCCGACAATGCGTTGTTGTTCGACTCGGGCTCGCTCATCGCCTGCCCTCCGGGTTTCCTGCCTGCCCCCTGCGGGGGTGCTGCTCCTTCGCCACGCAGTGGTATCGGCGCGTCTTGCACAATCCTTTACAGATTGATCGCGGCTACCGTGCGGGCGATGCAGGTCCACCTCATCGACGGCACCTACGAGCTGTTCCGCCAGCACTTCGGCATGGTCATGCGCCACGGCGACCCCGGCCCCAACGACGCCGCGATCGGCGTGGTCAACAGCACGTTGCAGCTGGTGCAGAAGGGCGCCACCCACGTCGGCGTGGCCAGTGACCACGTCATCGAGAGCTTCCGGAACGACCTGTACGCGGGTTACAAGAACGGCGACGGCATGGACCCCGTGCTGCTGGCCCAGATCCCCGTGATGGAGGAGCTGTGCGAGGCGGCCGGGTTCACCACCTGGGCGATGGTGGAGTGGGAGGCCGACGACGCCCTGGGCGCGGCCGCGAAGGTGGCCGAGGCCGACCCGCGGGTCGAGCAGGTGCGCATCGTCACCCCCGACAAGGACCTCGGCCAGTGCGTGCGCGGCACCCGGGTGGTGCAGTACGACCGGCGCAAGGACGAAGTCGTCGACGAGGCGGCGGTCACCGCCAAGTTCGGCGTGCCGCCCGCCTCGATCGCCGACTACCTGGCGTTGGTGGGCGACTCGGCCGACGGCTATCCCGGCCTGGCCGGCTGGGGTGCGAAGAGCGCCGCCGCCGTGCTGTCGAAGTTCGGCACCATCGAGGCCATCCCGGCCGACGCCGCCGACTGGGGTCTGCCGCTGCGCGGCGCCGACAAGCTGGCCCGCACACTGCGCGAGCAGCTCGACGAGGCGCTGCTGTTCAAGGTGATCGCCACCGTCGCGGTCGACGTGCCGGTGGGCACCGTCGACGACTGGCAGTGGCGTGGCCCCACGCCGGGCTTCCGGGCGCTGGCCGAGCAACTCGGCGCCCCGCAGCTGGCCGACCGGGCCGAGAAGCTGGCCCGAGAACTGGCACCACCCGCCGGCTGAGGTGACGGCCAGGTGGCCTGCGGCACACGAGCGGCACCGTTGAAGGCTGCTACCTCCCGGTCCTGACCTGATTCCCGGACGCACGTCGCACAGGGCCCGACCGTCACCTCACCCGACGGGTGATGGAGGCACTGTACCGCCTTCTCGTCCCTGGCGACATTCGGAGCCGCGGCCGCTACCCTGTCCGACCGTCCCGGGAGGGGTGCGAGAGCGGCCGAATCGGCACGCTTGGAAAGCGTGTGAAGGGCAACCTTCCGTGGGTTCGAATCCCACCCCCTCCGCCACGAGTGCAGCACCGAGGCGTCCGACCACCCCGTCGGGCGCCTCGTCCGCGTCCCGGCCTCGACGGTCGGCCGATCTCGCAGGTCCCGATCGGAAGGGTCAGCTATCGTGCCTCGATGCGACGAGGACGACTGCGGCGCGCCGCGACCGCTGCGCTGATTGCCTTGACGGCCATGCTGGCGGCGTGCAGTGATTCCGACGAAGCCATGTCGGACACCCCCCAAGTCACGGTCGACGAAGGCGCTGGAACGAACCTCGGGAGTCGCCTCCTGACGGTCGCCCAGGTCGAGCAGGCCCTCGGACGCTCCGGTCTCAGCCAGGCCGACATCTCGGAGACGCCTGTCTTCGAGAACCCCGACCCGCGCGGCCCCTGCGGCGGCGTCGTTCCTCAGATTCCTCTGGGCGAGGGCACCGTTGGCCGCTCGTTCAGCGCATCGAACATCACGATCGTTCAGTTCATCACGCCCACCTCGACGGTCACTTACGCATACCTGGACGCGATCGTCGGCGACGCCTCCCCCGGCTGCAGCGCCTTTGAGTCCGAGACGAACCAGGGATTGACGCAGAAGGTCAGCAACATCGAGATCGTCGATGTCACCAGCGCGCAAGCGGGAGCCATCGCGTTCACCAGCCGCGTCGATGTCGGTGGCCAGACTTTCTACGCGGCCGTGGTTGCGGTTGCCGATGACGGGGCCACCACGTACCTGCAGATGGGTGCACAAGGCCCAATCGACAGTCGTGCCGTGCAAGCATTGGCCAAAGCGGCGAACGCTGCGCTGCAACCGGGGGAGTAGGCGGCGCTCAGCACCCGCCGCCACCCAGCACCCTGCGACCAGAGTGCCTGAGATCAACCTTCGTCGCTCTTGGACGGCGCGTTCAGGAAGACACCGTGCCCCCTCCGCCGGATCCTGGCGTCGTTGTCGTGCGGTCTTCAGCGACATTGGCGAGGCAGCGCCTCACGGCAGCGATGGACGTCTTCTGGGCATGCCCAGAATGACCCCGGGGTGGTTCTGGGCATGCCCAGAATGCCGGTGAACTCGATTCTCGAGGTTTTCGTGTCAGCGCGGGGGTACTTGAAAGCCTCGGCATGGCCGGGGAGCGGCGTGCGCGCGGCTCGGCGTGGGCAGGGAATGTTGCGCACAGCGCAACATTCCATGCCCACGGTGGACGGTGCCGGGGGTCGTTACGATGCGGCGCATGGCCGACCTCGACGACGTCGCTGCGATGCGCCTCGCGCTCGAGGAGGCGGTCGCGGCCGAGCAGCACGGCGACGTGCCCATCGGGGCGGTCGTGGTGCGTGACGGCCAGGTCATCGCCCGCCGGCACAACGAGCGAGAACTGACCGGCGACCCGACGGCGCACGCCGAAGTGCTGGCGCTGCGCGACGCCGCGGCCGTGATCGGGCACTGGCGGCTGCTCGACTGCACGCTCTACGTGACGCTCGAACCGTGCGTGATGTGCGCCGGTGCGTTGGTGAACTCGCGCATCGGGCGGGTGGTCTACGGCGCCACCGACCCGAAGGCCGGCGCGATGGAGAGCCTGTACGAGGTGTGCGGCGACGAACGCCTCAACCATCGGCCACCCGTCGACCGCGGTGTGCTGGCCGAGGAGTGCGGTGCGCTGCTGAAGCAGTTCTTCGCCGCGCGCCGGCGCTGAGCGCGACGTAGGGAGGCGTCAGCTGTCGATGCTGGCGAGGGCGCGGCGGACCGCTTCGGCCACCTCGTCCTTGATGGAGCCCGACATCAGGGCGTCCATCGCCGCCGGCGCAAGGCCGATGGGGGTGGCGTCGGGTGCCACGGGCGTCGGGTCGGGATCGACCGTTGCCGGTGTCTCGACGTCGAGCGCGGTCACCGGCTCGGGCTCCACGATCAGCGGTCGCGGGGCCGCGGCCGCCGGATCCACGACCGGCACCTCGGTCGACGGCAGGCCGACGATCGGCACCTCGAGCGAGGGTGGCGGCACCAGCGGCGCGGGCATCGACACCGGGGTCGGGTCGACGGCCGGGCGCGCCATCGGCACGGTGGGGGTGAGGTCGGCCACCGCGGCCGCTGCGGCCACCGCGGCCACCGGCACTTCGGCGGTGACGGGCGGGGGTGCGAGTTGCGGTCGAGGCCGCGGGGCCGGGGAGGGGGTGACCTCGGCCTCCGGATCGGCCGCGGCCGGGGTGTCCACCAGATGGGTGATCACCTCGACGCGGGTGGGCAGCCAGCGGTCGAGGCCGCTCGGATGCCGCTGGTACATCTTCATCTTCCACGTGGGCACGTCAACGTCGGCCACCGAGGTGAGCACGTCGTCGGTCATCAGCTCCACGCAGAGCTCCACGGCCTCACGGTCGATGGTCTCGTCGCGCTCGAACATGCGCCCGAGGTGCTCGACGCCGCTCACCTGGAGTGTTGCCTTGTGCATTTGCTCCCGGCTGATCACGCCCTCGACGAGGAGGCGCACGCCGAGGCCACCATCGGTGGTGCGCTCGGCGAAGTACACCTGGCCGTCGCGCAGGTAGACGTGGGTGGGAGGGGTGGTCTCGAGCACCAGCAACCCCGTCAGGTAGCGACGGCGCGCGGCCTCGATCACCTGCCATGCGGGGCGCGGGCCGGTGCCGTTGCCGTTGTCGAACAGGTCCACTTGCATCACCAAGGTTTCGGCACGACCTGACGAGAACTTGAGGATTCTGCAGGCCCGGTGTCGCGTCCGCCGGATGCCGCTAACCTGCCGCCCCGGAAGGGTGCCCGAGTGGCCAAAGGGACACGCCTCGAAAGCGTGCGAGGTGAAAGCCTCCGTGGGTTCAAATCCCACCCCTTCCGCCGGTGCCCACCGCCCCTCGCACGTCGAGCGGGCGGTGTGCTCGTTTTCGGGCACCTACACTCGCCGCGCATGGCGCCCGACCCCTTCGCCGACCCGTTCGCCGACGACCTCGACCGCGAGTCCGGGCAGGCCCTGGCCGGACGGCTGCGCCTGCACCCGCTGCCCCACGAGGGCGGGCTGTTCCGCGAGACGCACCGCGACGACCACTCGTCGGCCATCTACTTCATGCTCATCGACCCGATGGTGTCGGCGTTGCACCGTCTGCACGGCGACGAGATCTACCACTGGTACGCCGGTGCACCGTTGGAGATGCTGCTGCTGCACCCCGACGGGCGGGTGGAGCAGCCGGTGCTCGGGCCCGATGTGATGGCGGGTCAGCAGCCGCAGGTGCGCGTGCCGGCCGGATCGTGGCAGGGGTCGGCGTCGGCGGGCGGGTGGTCGCTGGTCGGCACCACGATGGCGCCGCCGTTCGACTGGCGGGGGTTCGAGCTCGGTCGCGTCGACGACCTGCTGGCGCAGTACCCGCGGGTCGCGCACCGCATCCGGGCCCTGCTGCCCGAGGGCTGAGCGCGCGACCCGCAGGCGGGCGTCAGTTGCACTCGGTGCCGTCGTCGGGTGCCGCGCCGACCGGGTCGACGAGGTAGGCGTCGATGACGTCGCCGCTGCACGAGCCGGGCAGGTAGCCGGTGTGGCCCTCGGCGTCGACGATGACCAGTCGGCCGTCCTCGAGCGCGGCGGCCATCGCACGTGACGACTCGAGCGGGGTGGCCGGGTCGCCGGTGGTGCCCATCACCAGGATGGGGCCGGCACCGACACCCGTGACCTTCACCATCGGGTCGTCGGTGGGCGGGAAGAACGTGCAGAAGTAGCTGCCGGTGGTGCCCGGCGAGAACCGCGGCGCGACCGCGATGAACTGCTCGGCGGTGGCGTCGTCCTCCTCCACGGTGAGCCGCTCGGGCATGTCCATGCACGAGATGACCTGGAACGCCTCGAGCGAGTTGTCCCACGTGCCGTCGGCCTGGCGGGCGTAGTACTGGTCGAACAGGCCGAGCAGCGGGGCACCATCGCCCTGCTCGGCCGCGACGAGCGCGTCGGCGAGCACCGGCCACAGCTGCTCGCTGTACATCGCCTGTGCGGTGCCCGTGATGGCCATGCCGCGCGTCAGGTCGGGGCGGTCGGAGGTGGTGGGGATGGGGTTCTCGTCGAGGTCGAGCATCAGTGCGTCGAACCCGCCTTCGGCGTCGCCGTCGTGGTGGAAGACGCACGTGGGGTCGCTGCTGCAGTCGGCGAGGAAGTTGGTGAGCGCGAGCTCGAACCCGGCCGACTGCTGCAGCCCCGACTCGACGAAGTCGGCGTTCGGGTCGGCGGCGCCGTCGAGCACGGCCGCGCGCACCGTGTCGGGGAACAGCGTGGCCCACACCGCCCCGAGCTCGCTGCCGTAGCTGAAGCCGAAGTAGCTGATGCGGTCCTCGCCGAGCGCCTGCCGGATGGAGTCCATGTCGCGGGCCGACGCGTTGGTGCCGACGTACTGGAGGATGTCGGCGTTGTTGCTGACGCAGCGGTCGGTGAACTCCTCGGCGAGATCGATGATCTGCTGCCGCTCGGCGTCGTCGTCGGGGGTGATGTCGTAGCCCGTGTAGTAGGCGTCGTAGTCGTCGACGCAGTCGAGTGCCGGCTCCGACAGGCCGGTGCCACGCGGGTCCCACGCCACGATGTCGAACGCGTCGAGCAACGTCTCGCTGTAGATCTGGTCGGCGAACACCGCGAGGTCGGTGCCACCGAAGCCGGGGCCGCCGGGGTTCACGAGCAGGCTGCCGATGCGCGAGTCGGCCGGCGCGAGGTGGCGGGCGACGTAGAGCTGGAACGTGCCCTTCGACGGGTCGTCGGGGTCGACGAGCACCTCGAGCGAACCCGTCTCGACGGTGGGGTCGTCGGCCGACGGCGCCCAGTCGATGGCCGCGACCGGGCCGTCGGTGGTGGCGGGATCACTGCCCGGTGCACCGGAGCCGGACGTGCCGGTGGTGCCGCCCGTGGCGTCGACGGAGGAGCCGCCGGTGACCTCGGAGCCACCGTTGCAGGCAGCCAGGGTGACCAGTGCGGCGAGGACGATGAGGGGGCGACCGCGCATGCACGCAGGCTAGGTCACGTGCAATCGATCTCGGTGTCGAGCGGTGCCGTCGGGTCGACCAGGTAGGCGTCGACGGCGGCGTCGCCACAGCGGTTGACGCCGTAGCCGGTGTGCTGGTCGGCGGCCACGACCACGAGGTGCCCGTCCTCGAGCGCCTGTGCCATGCGGCGCGTGCCGTCGAGCGGGGTGGCCGGGTCGCCCGTCGTGCCCATCACCAGGATGGGCCCGGCGCCGGCCCCGGTGATGGCGACCGGCGGTGCCGGCGGCTCGGGCCACACCGAGCAGATGGTGAGCTCGCCCAGCCAGCTGCGGCCGAGGCGCGGGGCTGCGGCGTCGAGCTCGGCCTGCTTCGCGAACAGGTCGTCGGGACCGGAGGAGCCGGGATCGTCGAGGCAGCCGATCGCGAAGTACGCCTCGAGGCCGTCGTCCCAGCTGCCGTCGAAGTAGCCGTAGTACATGTCGTACAGCTCGATGATCGCGGTGCCGTCGCCCGCCTGCAGGTCGGCCAGCGCCTGCTCGAGCTCGGGCCACATCGCCTGGTCGTACATCGACTGCGCGATGGCGGTGACGAGCACCCCGTCGGTGACCGCCGGCCGGGAGGGGTCGTCGCCCTCGACGGGGGTGGTCTCGATGCGCGAGTGCAGCTCGTCGAACGCGCCCTCGGCGTCGCCGCCGTTGTGGAACACGCACGCCGGCTCGGCGCTGCACTGCGCGAGGAACGTGTCGAACGCCGCCTCGAACCCGGCGGCCTGCTGCACGTTCTGGTGGAAGTAGTCGACGGTGGGGTCGACCGCGCCGTCGAGCACCGCGGCGCGCACGGTGTCGGGGAACATCGTGGCCCAGGTGGCACCGAGCTCGCTGCCGTAGCTGAACCCGAAGTAGCTGATGCGGTCCTCTTCGAGCGCCTCGCGGATGGCGTTCATGTCGCGGGCGGTGTCGGCGGTGCTGACATGTGCGAGGAGGTCGCCGTTCTTGCGGTCGCAGGCGGCCGCGAAGTCGCCGGCACCGTCGATCAGGGCGGCGCGTTCGGCGTCGGTGTCGGGCGACGAGTCGAGCGCGAAGTACGTGTCGTAGTCGTCGATGCAGTCCACGTACGGCTCGCTGTAGCCGGTGCCGCGCGGGTCCCAGCCGACGATGTCGAACCGGTCGAGCAGGTCCTGCCCGTACACCGAGTCGGCGCTGTACGCGAGGCCACTGCCACCGAAGCCGGGGCCGCCGGGGTTCACCAGCAACGTGCCGATGCGCCGGTCGGGGTCGACGGCACGGTGCCGCACGACGTAGAGGCTGATGGTGTCGCCGTCGGGGTCGCTCCAGTCGAGCGGCACCTCGAGGTAGCCCTCCTCGAGCCCGTCGCCGAACGATGTCCAGCCGAACGCGGCGTCGCCCGGTTGGGGCGGCAGCTCGGGCGACGTGTCGTCGGGGAACTCGAAGTCGGGGAACGGGTCGGTGGTGGCCGGCGGGTCGGAGATGTCGACGCTCTCCGGCGGCCGCAGCGCCACACCGTCGATGGTGCCCCGCGTGCCGCGGCCCTGGTTGGCACCCTCGTCGATGCCGTCGCCGCACGCCACGAGCAACGCGCTGCAGGACACGAGGACGAGGGCGATGCGGCGCACGGGGTCATCGTAGGAGGTCGCCCGTATCCTCCTTCGCATGCGGATGGGTCCTCACATGATGATGCCGGGCGACGCCGACGCCGTGAAGGGCAAGCGCCTCCAGCGCCGCTCCCTCGGCCGGGCCTGGCAGTTCGCCCGTCCCTACAAGGCGACGATCTTCCTGTTCCTCGCGGCCATCGTCGCCGCAGCGCTCATCGAGCTCGTCGCGCCGTTCGCGTTCCGGCGCATCATCGACGTGTCGATCCCCGACGGCAACCGCCGCGGCATCGTCATCCTCGCCGGCATCGTGGTGGTGGCAGCGTTGTTCGACGCCGCGCTCGCGATCGTGCAACGGTGGTGCAGCGCACGCATCGGCGAGGGCCTCATCTACGACCTGCGCGTCGCGCTCTTCGCGAAGGTGCAGCGAATGCCGGTGGCGTTCTTCACCCGCATCCAGACCGGCGCGCTCACGAGCCGCCTCAACAACGACGTCGTGGGCGCGCAGACCGCGGTCACCAGCACGCTCGGCAGCGTGGTGAGCAACGTCGTCGTGCTCGTCACCACGCTCGCGGCGATGGCGGCGCTCGAGTGGCGGCTCACGCTGCTCGCGCTGGTGGTGCTGCCGATGTTCATCATCCCGGCGAAGCGCGTCGGCCGCCGGCTGCAGGCCATCCAGCGCGAGAACATGGCCACCAACGCCGAGATGAACAACCAGATGGCCGAACGGTTCAACGTGGCGGGCGCGCTGCTGGTGAAGCTGTTCGGCCGTCAGACCGACGAGGTCGACATGTTCTCCGGCCGTGCGGCGAAGGTGCGCGACACGGGCGTGCGTGCGGCGATGTACGGGCGCGTGTTCTTCGTGGCGCTCGGCCTCGTGGGTGCGCTCGGTGCAGCCGCCATCTACGGCGTCGGTGCGCTGCTGGTGGTCGACGGCAGCATCAGTGCCGGCACGCTCGTGGCGCTCGCCGCGCTGGTCACCCGCGTGTACCAACCGCTCACCGGCCTCACCAACGCCCGCGTCGACCTGATGACCGCGATGGTGAGCTTCGAGCGCGTGTTCGAGGTGCTCGACGCGCCGGAGAACATCAAGGACAAGCCCGGCGCCGTCGACCTCGTCTCGCCCACCGGTCTCGTGGAGTTCCGCGACGTGTGGTTCCGCTACCCGGCCGCGGCCGACGTCACCGTGCGCTCGCTCGAGGCACCCAACGCGCTCGGCGGCACCGACCCCGACCGCGACGTGCTGCAGGGCGTGTCGCTGGTGGTGAAGCCGGGCGAGACGGTCGCGCTCGTCGGCTCGTCGGGCTCGGGCAAGACCACGCTGTCGGGCCTCATCCCTCGGCTCTACGACGTCACCGGTGGCGCGGTGCTCATCGACGGTCACGACGTGCGCGACCTCACCCAGCACAGCCTGCGCGAGGCCATCGGCGTGGTGAGCCAGGACCCGCACCTGTTCCACGACTCCATCGGCGCCAACCTGCGCTACGCGAAGCCCGACGCCACCGTCGCCGAGCTCGACGCGGCCTGCCGCGGCGCCCGCATCCACGACATGATCGCCGACCTGCCCGACGGCTACGACACCGTCGTGGGCGAGCGCGGCTACCGCATGTCGGGCGGCGAGAAGCAGCGCCTGGCCATCGCCCGCCTGCTGCTGAAGAACCCGGCCGTGATGATCCTCGACGAGGCCACCAGCCATCTCGACAACGAGAACGAGGCCGCGGTGCAGGACGCGCTGGAGGGCGCGCTCGAGGGGCGCACCGCGCTGGTCATCGCGCACCGCCTGTCCACCATCCGCGACGCCGACCGCATCGTGGTGCTCGACGGTGGGCGCGTGGTCGAGACCGGCACCCACGACGAGTTGCTCCGCCGCGACGGCGTCTACGCCGCGCAGGTCCGCGCCGGCGAAGCCCTCCTCGACCGCTGACCAGGGGTTCTGGGCGTCGATCGTCCCAGTCTGCCTTCTGGTCGGTTTCCGTCCCGGAAACCGGGACGGAAACCGACCAGAACCGCAGGTGGGCGGGGCTCGCCGCGGGGTTCCGCAATCGTGTGACACCCCTCTGGCAGGGTGGCCCGCATGGAGATCCTGCTCGTCGTGTTGCTGGTGG
>JBDKJP010000055.1:0-18732 GCA_039796575.1 Actinomycetota bacterium | reverse complement strand
GAGCGCGTCGGCACGCACGCACAGGTCGCGGCACATCGGGTCGTCGGAGGTGTGGCTGCCGATCACCCAGCCGCCGCCGTGGTAGTAGACCACCACGGGGTGCGGGCCGTCGGTGGGCGGCCGGTACAGGCGGTACTCGAGCGTGCTGCCGTCGGCCCCGGGCATGGTGCCGTCGACGATCTCGCCCACGTCCGGGCCGAGCGGGCGCATCGCACCCGACGCCTCCGAGAACATGCGCGCGTCGGCCGGCGACATGGAGTCCATGGTCGGCAGCTGCATCTCGGCCATCATGTCGAGCACCATCTTCACGTCGGGCTGCACACGGCGCACCACGCCCTCGACGCAGTGGCTGCCGTTGCGGCCCTTCAGCTCGAAGCCGAGATAGCCGTTCGCCACGACCTCCTCGCACGCGAGGCGGTAGGCGTCGACGCCGCCGATGTACGGCAGGAACACGCGCGGCTTGCCGGGCACGTTGGCGCCGATGTACCACGAGTTCGCGGTGACGTGCAGGGTGATGTCGGCGCAGTCGTTGGCGTGCTGCACCCAGCCGTCCTCGGCGGTCTGCGTGGGCTCGATGGTGTCGTAGCCGTTGTCGCGCAGGTGCACGAGCGTGTCGCGCACCCAGTCGACGTGCTGCTCGATGGAGACCATCATGTTCGACAGCACCGACGGGCTGCCCGGGCCGGTGATCATGAAGAAGTTGGGGAAGCCGACCGACATCAGGCCGAGGTACTGCGTCGGGCCGCCCGCCCACTTCTCCTTCAGCGTGACGCCGTCCTTGCCGGTGATGTCGACCGACACGATGGCGCCGGTCATGGCGTCGAAGCCGGTGGCGTAGACGATGGCGTCGAACTCCATCGACTCGTCGGCCAGGTCGATGCCGATCTCGGTGATGGTGACGATGGGGCGCGTGCGCAGATCGACCAGTCGCACGTGCGGCAGGTTGTACGTGGCGTAGTAGTTGGTGTCGAGGCACGGACGCTTGGTGCCGAAGTAGTGGTCCTTCGGGCACAGCAGCTCGGCGGTGGCCGGGTCGGTGACGATCTCGCGGATCTTCTCGCGGATCATCTCGGCCACGATCTCGTTGGCCTCGGGGAACACGGCCTGGTCGGCGAAGATGCCGAGGATCTCGAACAGCTCACCCTTCTCCCACGCCCGGTCGAAGCGCTCCTTGCGGAACTCGGGCGTGGAGGTGAGGGCCATGAACTCGTGGCGCTCCTTCGGCACGCCGCCGCGTGAGTACTTCGCCTCGTGGCGGTACGCGGCGATGTCGGCCTCGAGGCGGGCCTTCGTTTCGGGGTCGGGCTGGCCGTTGTGCGCCGGCACCGAGAAGTTCGGCGTGCGCTGGAACACGGTGAGCTGTGCCGCCTGCTGCGCGATGAGCGGGATCGACTGGATGCCCGACGAGCCGGTGCCGATGATGGCGACGCGCTTGCCGGTGAAGTCGACGCCCTCGTGCGGCCACAGGCCGGTGACGTACACGTCGCGGGTGAACCGATCGGCGCCCGGCACGTCGGGGGTCTTCGGCAGCGACAGGCAGCCGGTGGCCATCACGTAGTGCGAGCAGGTGATGGTCTCCTCGCTGCCGCCGGGCCCGGTGGGGGCGGTGCGCACGGTCCAGCGCTTCGACACGTCGTCCCATTCGGCGGCGACGACCTTGGTCTCGAACGTGATGTCGGGACGGAGGCCGTGCTTCTCGGTGACGAACTGCGCGTACTGCAGGATCTCGGGCTGCGTGGCGTACTTCTCCGACCAGGTCCACTGGTGCTCGAGCTCGGGATCCCACGAGTACGTGTAGTCGGTGGTGGGGATGTCGCAGCGGGCGCCCGGGTACCGGTTCCAGTACCAGGTGCCGCCGACGTCGTCCGCGGTCTCGAGCACGCGGGTCGAGAAGCCGAGGCGACGGAGCTCGTGCAACAGGTACAGGCCGGAGAAACCGGCCCCCACCACCACCACGTCGACGTCGTTGCTGCTGGCCATGCGATGAACCCCCCAGTTCGTTGCGGTCCCCCTCAGTACAGCAGACGCCCTCGCGCATCTCATCACCGAGGGACGAGGGTCGATAGCCTCGCCCCATGGTGCGAACGGGAGTGGTCACCGGACGGGCGTTGCACGCCGCGCTGTGGCGCGACGTGCTCGGCGCGCGGTCCGGCGTGCGCGTGGTGGCAGCAGTCGCCGACGTCGACGACCTGATCCCGATGTTGGCCGAGATCGACGTGGTGGTGG
Source organism: Actinomycetota bacterium (assembly GCA_039796575.1). GTDB lineage: Bacteria > Actinomycetota > Acidimicrobiia > Acidimicrobiales > Ilumatobacteraceae > UBA668. The sequence goes on along the minus strand of JBDKJP010000055.1, from coordinate 16,506 downwards.
TCGACGCGGGCGGACCCGCCGAGGCGGCCCGCGTGGCCCAGGCCGTGAACGCGGCTGCCACCGCCGAGGGCGCGGCAGTGGCCGTCGTGGTGGCCGAGCCCGACGCCACACCCGACGAGGTGGCGCAGCGTGTCCGCACGGCCGAGCCGTCGATGACCGTGCTGTCGGCCGATGCGTTGCGACAGGCCAGGGGCACGTTGCGGTCCACCACGCGCCGGTCACCGGTGGCGGCGTACCCGCGGCTCACACCGCGTGAGCGCGAAGTGCTCGGCTGCCTCAGCAAGGGCCTGTCCACGTCGGCCATCGCCGGCGAACTGGGCATGTCGGTGCACACCTGCCGCGGGCACCTGCGCACGCTGATGACCAAGCTCGGGGCGCGCAGCCAGCTCGAAGTGGTCGCCTACGTGGGGGAGCACGGCCTCCCCGAGTGAGCCGAAGGGGTCCTAGGACCCCCACTGCGACCACTACGACCAGGGTCCTACCAGCACGGGGCTGGTCTGCCCGCCGGCCATCGGGCATCGTGTGGGTCAGCGGGAGAAGAATTGTCGCTTCGTCAACGGGAGGACGACGTGATCGAGATCAGGATGTTCGGACCATTGTCCGTACGCGTGGGAGAGCGCGTGCTGGGCCATCGGGACCTCGGCGGTGTGAAGCCGCGTCGGCTGCTCGAGCTGTTGCTCGTGCAGGAGCGGGCCGTCGCGAAGGACGAGCTCATCGACGATCTGTGGGGCGACAAGATGCCCCGCGACCCGATCGCCACGCTCGAGGCCTACGTGTCGGTGCTGCGCAGCAGCCTGCAGCCGGGCGTGCACCGCGACCAGTCGCTCATCGCCACCCAGCCGGGTGCGTACCGCCTGGTGCGTGAGCGGGCCGACATCGATGTCGACCGATTCGACGCTCTGCTGCGGGCACTGCCGATGGCCGACGAGACCGAGCGCCGCGTGATGCTGGCCGAGGCCGCCGCGCTGGCGTCGGCTCCGTTGCTCGAGGACGAGCGCTACGCCGAGTGGGTGCAGGGCCCGCGGCGTCACTACGACCGTGTGCGCCTCGACGTGCACGTGGCCGCCGCCGAGGCACACCTCGACGCCGAGATGACCGCCGCCGCACTCGACCTGGCCGAGCGCGCCGTGCGCATCGACCGTTCGTGTGAGCCGGCCTACCACGTCGCCATGCGTGCCTCCGGCCAGCTCGGTCGCCGCGACCTGGTGATGCGCTGGTTCGAGCAGTGCGAGCGTGCGCTGCGCCTCGAGCTCGACGTGCCGGTGATGCCGGCCACGGTGGAGCTCCGCGACCAGCTGCTCGACGAGCGGCAGCTCGTGGGCGCCTCCTCGCGGTTCCGGTAGGGTTCCGCATCACGCGCACCATCACGCACACCGATCCGGCGCGCCCGGTCCGCCTGAAGGGCACGCGAGGTGTCTCCATCATCGCGGCACTCGTGCAGTTCGCCGTCGTCGGTGTGGCCGCGCTCATCGTCGTCGCGCTCGTGGCGGGCTCGCGCGTGCGTTCCACGTCGAACGACGAGTCCGTTCGCGATGCACGCGAACTGGCCCTGTTGCTCTCCGAACAGATCGTCGCGCCGCGGGCCACTCCCGAACTGTTGGCCGGCGACCCCGACGCCATCGCCGCGATGGACGAGGTGATCGGCGACATCGTGGCCAACGGTCCCGTGAACCGCTTCAAGATCTGGACGCCCGACGGCACCATCGTGTACTCCGACGAACACCGGCTCATCGGCATGCAGTTCACGCTCGAGCCAGAGGTGCTGGCCACGCTGGTCACCGATCAGCCGGTCGTCGACTTCACCGACCTCGACGCGCCCGAGAACCTGTACGACGAGGCCGACGAGCAGCAGCTCGAGGTCTACCTGCCGCTGCGCCTCGACGACGGCACCATCCTCATCTACGAGCACTACCAGCACACCAGCGCCGTCGACGCGGGCGCCGACAAGGTGACCGCGGCGTTCTCGCCGGTGGTCATCCGTTCGCTCATCGCCCTCGCGCTGCTGCAGTTGCCGATGGCGTGGTGGTTGGCGCGGCGCGTGCGCGAGTCGCAACGCCAGCGCATGGTGCTGCTGCAGAGCGCGCTCGAGGCGAGCGACGGTGAACGTCGGCGCATCGCCCAGGACCTGCACGACGGTGTGGTGCAGGACCTGGCCGGCGTGTCGTACGCGATCGATGCCGTGCGCCACGATCCGGCGGTGCGCTCGTCGCCCGCGGTGGTGTCGACGCTCGACCGCGTCGTCGACGAGGCGCAACGGTCGATCCGTGGTCTGCGCACGCTGCTCGTCGACATCTACCCGCCGAACCTGGAGGAGGGCGATCTCGCCGGCGCGCTGGGCGACCTGCTCACCCCGTTCGAGGCGCGCGGGGTGCGCACCGAGTTCCGCGACGAGATCACCGGCGAGGCGTCGTCGGCGGCCAACGCGATGATCTACCGCACCGCGCGCGAGGCGCTGCGCAACGTGGAGAGCCACGCCGAGGCGTCGAGCGTGCAGGTGCGGTTGCGCGACCATCAGACCGATGGTGTGGAGCTGCAGGTGATCGACGACGGGAAGGGCTTCGATGCGGCCCGGCTCGAGGAGCAACAGGCGGACGGGCACTTCGGTGTGCGCCTGCTGGCCGACGTGGCGCGTGCCGCAGGCGGTGAACTGACTATCGTGTCGAGCCCTGGGGCCGGCACCCGAGTGACCCTGGTGGTACCCCGATGATCAAGGTGCTGGTGGTCGACGATCACGAACTGGTGCGCCACGGGCTGGCGATGTTGCTGTCGTCGGCCGACGACGTCACACCCGTCGGCGAGGCGTCCGACGGCGAGGGAGCGATCGCGCTCGTGCAGCTGCATCGCCCCGACGTGGTGCTGATGGACATCTCGATGCCCGGCATGGACGGCGTCACCGCCACCCGTCGCATCATGGAGGCGCACCCCGACACCGCGGTGGTGGTGCTGTCGTCGTTCTCCGAGCGGCGCATGGTGCTCGAAGCCATCGACGCCGGTGCTGCGGGCTACCTGCTGAAGGACGGCGACATGGACGACATCCTGCGCGCCGTTCGTGCCGCGGCCGCCGGTGAGGCACCGCTCGCACCGCGTGCCGCGCAGGCCATCCTGTCCGCGCGTCCGGCGCGTGCGATGCCCGAGCTGTCGGTGCGCGAGCGCGAGGTGGCCGAGCTGGTGGTCGACGGGCTGCGCAACAAGGACATCGCCGAACGCATGGGCATCAGCGAGAAGACGGTGAAGACCCACCTCACCCACGTGTACCAACGCCTCGGCGTGGCCACCCGCGCCGAGCTCGTCGCAGCGATGAAGGGTGAGCGTCGCTGAGACGCCCACCCTTCATCGAGCCGCCGATCAGGTGTGCACGGCGATGTTCAGCGTGGTGGACGATGCCACGTTGACGATCGTCGCGGTCCCGATCGAGCTTCCGCCGTACCACTGGTTGGCGTAGCCGGCCTTCCTCGGCTGGATGTACAGCTTGTAGCTGCCCGGCGAGAGGCTGACGATGTAGTCGCCGGTGCCGTTCGTGGTGACCGACTTCAGGGATCGTCCCGAGAGGGCGTCGTAGACGCTCACGGTCGCGCCGGACAGGACGACGCCGGGTGTCGGACCGCCCGTCGTGGTGAGTCGACCGATGAGGTTGATCGCAGGAGCGCCCACCAGGGCGAGGTTGACCGTCGTGTTGGCGGCGAGCGTGATCGTGGTCGCCTTCGTCACATCGGCCCCGCCGTACCACTGGTTGGCGTAGCCGGTGAGGTTGGGCTGCACGTACAGGCGGTAGGTCCCGGAGAGCAGGCTGAACGAGTAGTTCCCGGAGCCGCTCGTCGTGGTCGTTCCGACCACTGCGCCGGAGGTCGAGTACACCGACACGTTCGCGTTGTTGACGCCGGTTCCTGCGGCAGTGATGCGCCCGCTGAGGGTGTACACCGGATAGGTGACGTTCATCGGAGCTGACGTGCCTTCCCCGGCCGTGTTCCAGGCGACGACGCGGTAGCGGTACGGGACGCCGCCGAGGGCGGTGGTGTCGGTGAACGTGGTCTGGTTGGCCAGCGCTGTTCCGAGCGTCGAGTACGCACTGACGACGCCGTTGACGACCCGCGCTCGCTCGATGCGGAAGCCGATCTCGTTGCGTGGGTTGCCCCACGATTCGAGGCCGAGTGCCACCGAGGTCGGATCGGTCCAGGTGAACGTCGTCGACGTGCCGACCTGGGAGAGCGTCGGAGCGCCAGGAGCGGTGTATGCGACCGACACCTGCTGCGGCCGCATCATGTCCATCTCCTCATGGCTGAGGAGGTGGCAGTGCCACACGTACTCCCAGCCCATGTTGACCTTGATGTTGGTGATGGGAGTGTTCGCATTGCCTGGGCCGGCCGGGTTGAACGCGGGCGCGGTCGATCCCTCGGGCATGGTCGGGTCGAGCAGTCGGATGCTGTCCGGCACGGCGAATGGGAGCTTCGGGATGATCGGGCGCATCGCGACGATCGTGTCCTCCAGCGGTGCGACACGGACCGTGTCCTTCCAACCCAGCTCTCCGGTCTCGGGTGGCCTGATGATGCCGTCCCAGCCGACGCGGTTGATCACCTGGACGTCGTAGAGGTGCCAGTGCATCGCGTGCGTGTCCACACCGTTGTGGGTGATCTTCCAGATCTGCGTGCCATCGCTCGCGCTCGAGATCGGCTCGACGTCGACGCCGGGTGGGAGTTCGATGCCGTTGAAGTTCTCCGTCGACGGGTTGATGTACGGGTACAGGTACACGTTCTGCGCGCCGTTGAGCGCGTTGGGGTCCTCGAGGCCCATCATGCCGGACATTCGTCCGTACACCGGGTCGAACGCCGCACCCTGCTCATCGTGCATGGCCTTCATCTCGAGCGGGATCGTCAGGCCAGTTCCGTTCGGTCCGCTGCGGAGCGTCTTGAACGACAGCTCCCGATCGGTCATCCGGACGTAACCGTCGAACGGCGCCGTCGAGCGGAACGAGGTGCCGTACGCCGAGTTGTAGGCGCCCTGTGCGACGATGATGGGTGCCTGCGAGCTCTCGAACACGCCGCTGCCGTCGGACTTGTGGCTGAACGCGTTGACGAGGCGGCTGTAGTTGTAGGGGAGCGCCGGTGCCACGGCAGCGACCTTGATCTGCATGACGGTGCGGGTGTTGGGGCCGTACCCCGGCAGGGTCGTCGGCGCGCCACCGGAACTGGTGAGGTCGGCGTTGTCCGTGTAGTAGTCGTACCGTGCGTCACGTGCGGGGTTCGCCGCCGGTGCGTCGTTGTAGAGGATCAGGGTCTTGCCGGCGAACCGCGAGAAGTCGACGACGACGTCGACACGCTCGGCCGGACCGACCATGAGCGCATGCTTGTCGACGTTGCCGACGTCGAACCGTGCCGGGTCCGAGACGTAGCTGATCGGCTGGTTGGGCACGATCACCGGCGCGGGCAGGAATCCGCCTTCGGTGCCGATCTGGATGAAGTTCGGTCCGACCGGGCTGCGGGTCGTGTCGGGCGTCGGTGCGACGTTCGGGTCGTCCTTGGCTGCGGCGACTTCGTCGGCCTTGAGCGCGACCTCGGTACCCGTCGAGTCGGCCTGGTAGAGCGCCAGGTCGAAGTAGCGGTCATCGGCCGCGTTGAGCACGCGGAAGCGGTACGCCTTCGGTTGCAGCGTGACGGTCGGATACGCCGTGCCGTTCACGAGCGGCGTGTCGTGGAACGCCTCCATGCCCATCGACACGTTCGGCGTGCCGGGGATGAGCGCAGGCTCGCAGGTCGCCCCGGTGTCGGTGTCGCAACTCGGATCGAAGTACGGGTTCGCGACCGGGCCGTTGGTGATGTTCGTGGTCGGCGGCCAGAACCAGGGTCCGTATGCCCACCGTCCGAACACGTTCGTTCCGGAGCTCTGCGAGGGGTTCTGGATCGGCATGTAGACGTGGGGCAGCCAGAGGTTGCCGAGCCCGCCCCACTTCGCCTTGTTCCACGTCGGATCAGTGGCGAGGAGCTGTTCGTCGGAGGGGACGAACGTCTTGTCCGACAGGATCAGCGGGATCTGCGTGGACGGCAGGGTGCCGTTCGCGATCAGCTTCTTCTCGGTGGGGTCGGAGATGAGGTAGCCGGCGGCTTCACCGGCGTACACGTTGAGCCTGGTGATACCGGCGGAGTGGTCGTGGTAGAAGAGCAGGCGAGCGCTCTGCTGGTTCGTGTAGAAGAAGGTCATCGCACCCGGACCGGGGTCCGGCATGTCCGGTACGTTCTGGACGCTGACGCCCTTGGGGTAGACGGTCGATTCGTCGGCCGGCGTGATCCACTGGTGCGGTGTGCCGTCGCTGATCCAGGGGGTGATGCCACCGTGCATGTGCAGCGTGGCCCTGTTCTCGGTGTAGCACTGCACGGGCTTGGGGGTCTCGCCACACATCGGCAGGCGCGGGTCGTCGGGCATGCCGGCGCCGGTCGGGCCCATGCCGGAGCCCATCACGGTGGTGTCGAGCGGGATGAACAGGTCACCCGCGGTCCCCACGGGCAGCAGGTTGCGGAACAGGACGCGGACCGGGCGATCCGTCGTGGCCATGATGAACGGGCCGTACTGGTGCGGGTTGTCCACGCCGTACACCGGGTTCCCGTTGAGCATGATCGGTGTCGACGGCTTGGTCGTGTCGACGTTCGCGTTCGACAGCGGAACTCGCTTGCCGCCGACGACGCTGGTGGAGAGTTGGACGTAGCCACGGAGCAGCGTGGGCGGCAGGTCCGAGTGCATCTGCTCGCGGTACTGGACCAGCCCGATCTCGTAGTAGTCCGACCCCGGGTACGTGGTGGTGTCGGGAACTGCGACCGGGATGTACTGGCCGAGGTTGTTCTTGTTCGCCTCGCCGAGACCCGGCAGGGTGTCGACGAACTTCTTGATCCCGCCCGGGGTGACGTAGCCCGTGCCGCCGGCGATCACGTCGACGGCGGTGACCCCGCCGGTCACGGATGCGGTCGCGAGCGCCTGGGTCCCGCCGCTGGGCGGCGCTGCGATCACGACCCGCGCGGTGGTGTAGCCGCGGCCGCTGGCCACGATGTCGATCCCGGAGATCGTGTCCATCGTGACGTTCGCGCGCACGGCGGCCCCGCCGCCGGGTCCACTGGCGTCGGTGATCGTCACATCGGGCTCGGTCGTGTAGCCGCTGCCGGGGTCGACGACCGTGACGCCGGTGATCGACCCGTTGGTCATCTGTGCGGTCGCCGTCGCCTGCGTGCCGTTGAGGTCGCTCGGCGGCTGGATGGTGACGATCGGGTCGACGAAGCCACCGCCACCGAGACCGATCTCGATGTCGGCGACGAAGCCGGCCATGAACACGTCGACCTCCGCGCCGGTGCCGTCACCGACGATCGAGACCGTCGGAGGTGCCGTGTAGCCGTGGCCACCGTCGAGCAGGTCGATCCCGGTCACACCGCGGGCGATGGTGGCCCGCAGCGACGCGCCACTGCCATTCGCGATCGGGCTCGTCACGGCGACCGTCGGCGGCGAGGTGAAGCCCTCACCCGGGCTCGTGACCTCGACGGAGGTGATCGCGCCGGTCGAGGCGTCGACCGTGGCGATCGCCGCCGCGCCGGTGCCACCGCCGCCCGTGAAGTCGATGACCGCGTCGCTCATCTTGAGCGGGCTGTTCGCGTAGTTCGCGTACGGGCCGTAGTAGTGCGGAACGGTGCCGGGCACGAAGCCCGCCGCATCGGCCGTCTGACCGTTCGGCGAGATGTCGGTCACCAACACCACGCCAAGGACCAGTGCCACCAGCTGGATCCAATACCTACGCATCGCTCCTCCTTCGATCCCGCGAGGCCGGACGTCTCCGTCCGCCCAGCGATGTCGCTGTTTCCAAACATGCGCTCAGCTCGTTCCTTCGGAATCAGCCGAAGGGCCCCTGGGGGAAGGGACCTTGGTCCTCTCCTCGCAGGGTCGTTCCGACCTGTTTCGCGGCGGATGCTGAGCAGACCGTGGGATTGCAGCCACGGAGCAGCGAATTCACTGCGCGAATCGCGGGAGGAACGATGGAACGGACACTCACCTCGTTGATGCGGCGTCGTTGGAAGGCCGCCACGGTGCTGGCGGTCGCCGGCGCCCTTGTGGCGGGCTCCGGCGTGGCGGCGCCGAGCGATCCCGCGACCGCACTCAGCTTCCACCCGGCGGACCCGTACGTCCGTGTCCTCGACACCAGGAACGGCATCGGCGCGCCGAGAGCGGCCCTGGGGGCCGGTGAATCCAACGAGATCGACGTGACGGTCAGCGGCCTGCCCGACGACGTGTCGGCGGTGACGATGAACATCACCGTGGTCGGCGGTACTCGGACGTCGCACTTGAAGGTGTTCACGACGGGTGCCTCGTTGCCGGCGTCGTCCTCGTTGGCCTGGTCGGCAGGCCTGACGCTGACGGCTTCCGTCGTCGTGCCGGTCACCAGCGAGCACTCGTTCACCGTCTTCAACGCCGCTGGTTCCGTCCACGTGGTCGCCGATCTCGTCGGCTACTACGCGCCTGGCGGGAGTGGTGCCGAAGGGCCGATGGGACCGGAGGGGCCGGCGGGTGTCGAAGGACCGCAGGGTCCGGAGGGGCCGGCGGGGGCCGACGGGGTGAGTCCCGGTGCCGTGTACGCCTACGCCTCGAACACCGTGGCACAGCGGATTCACCTGAATGGTCTCGTACCGTTCCCGTCGGTGGGTGCGTTGGGCGGCTCGGAGACGAAGTACATCGTGGTGGGGCCGGATGAGCCGAACCAGCTGGAGCTCGGTGAGTTCATGGTGAGCCAGGGCGGCATGTACAAGGTCACGTTCCAGGTCTCCGCAGTGGAGCCGAGCCAGATCGATGTCTTCGTCAACGACGCCGCGGCCGTGCCGGTGGCGACGTTCGGAGCTGCAGCGGGCCAACCCAACTCCGGGACCGCGATCGTCCAGGTGCCCGACGGCGGCATCATCTCCTTGCGCAGTGTGACCTCGACGGGAACGCTGAACGACGACCCGCCGGAGGTCCCCGGCGACATCACGCTCCCGGCGTTGCTGGGCGGTTCGGCCGCCGCGGCGAACGCGTGGATCGTCATCGAGTTGCTCAGCGAGGTCGTCCCGATCAACTGACGCTTCCGAACCCTCTGATCGACGATGGTCCTGCGCCGCCCGGCGCAGGACCATCGTCATGTGTAAGGTCCGCGGCCATGCAGATCTCGATGGAGGGGAAGGTCGCGCTGGTCACCGGTGGGTCGCGCGGCATCGGCAAGGCCATCGCCGCGACGCTCGCCGCGTCGGGTGCGAAGGTGATGATCTCGTCGCGCAAGCTCGACGCGCTGGAAGCCGCAGCGGGGGAGATGGACGGCGAGGTCGAGGTGTACGCCGGCAACGCCGGTGAGCCCGAGGTGGCGCGCGCGTGCGTGGCGGCCACCATCGAGCGCTTCGGTGGGCTCGACATCCTGGTCAACAACGCGGCCACGAACCCCTACTACGGCGCCACGCTGGGAGTTGACGAGGGCAGGTTCGACAAGACGTTCCAGGTGAACCTTCGCGGCCCGCTGTTCTGGTGCCAGGCCGCGTGGGACCAGGCGATGAAGGACAAGCCGGGTGTGATGGTGAACATCGCGTCGGTGGGTGGCTTGCGCTCGGAGGCCGGGCTCGGCGTCTACAACCTCACGAAGGCGGCACTCATCCACCTCACCCGTCAGCTCGCCAACGAGCTCGGCCCCACCCGCGTGGTGGGCATCGCGCCGGGTTTGGTGCAGACCGACTTCGCCGCGTTCCTGGTCGACAACTTCGGCGAGCGTCTCGCGCAGCAGCTTCCGTTGCAGCGCCTCGGTGAACCGCAGGACATCGCCAACCTGGCCGTGTTCCTCGCGTCCGACGCGGCGTCGTGGATCACCGGCGACACGTACGTGATCGACGGGGGCGCCGGCGTGCGCAGCGCCGGCTGATGACCCACATCCAGGGTGTCGACCTCGGCGTGCTCGCCGAGTGGATGGACGGTCGCGGGCTCGGCGACGGCCCGATCGAGCGGCCCGAGCTCATCGCCGGCGGCACGCAGAACGTGCTGCTGCGCTTCACCCGCGCGGGCCGCGAGTACGTGCTGCGCCGCCCGCCGGTGCACAAGCGCGCCAACAGCGACGAGACCATGCGCCGCGAAGCGCGTGCGCTCGGCGCCATCGCCGGCACCGACGTGCCGCACCCGGCGCTCATCGCCGCGGAGGCCGACCCCGAGGTACTGGGCGCGAGCTTCTACCTGATGGAGCCGGTGGCCGGGTTCAACGCCACGCTCGGCTTGCCCGGCGCGTACGCCACCGACCCGACGTGGCAGCACGAGATGGGGTTGTCGATGGCCGACGCCATCGCTGCGCTGAGCCGGGTGGATCACGTGGCCGTGGGCCTCGGCGACCTCGGCAAGTTCGACGGGTGGGCCGAACGCCAGGTCGGCCGGTGGCGCAAGCAGCTCGACTCGTACTCCGAGCTGCCCGGCTACCCGGGCCCCGATCTGCCGGGTGTGGACCGTGTGGGGGAGTGGCTCGACGCGCACCGCCCCAGCGACGTGCGGCCCGGCATCATGCACGGCGACTTCCACTTCGCGAACGTGCTCATGCGCCACGACTCGCCGGGTCTTGCGGCCATCGTCGACTGGGAGCTCGTCACCATCGGCGACCCGTTGCTCGACCTCGGCCACCTGCTGGCCACGTGGCCGGTCACCACCGGTCCCGGTGTCACGCTCGATGCGCCGGGCCTACCGTCGCACGACGAGGTGATCGCCCGTTACCGCGAACGCAGCGGACGGCCGCTCGACGAGCTGCCGTGGTACCGCGTGCTCGCCTGCTACCGGCTCGGGCTCATCCTCGAGGGCACACATGCGCGCGCGTGTGCGGGCATGGCGCCGAAGGAGATCGGCGAACAACTGCACGCGCACACCGTGTCGCTGCTGCAGCAGGCGCTCGACCTCATCGCCTGAACAGCGTCAGCGGGGCAGCCCGTCGATGTTGATGAGCGCGCCTGTGGTGTAGCTGCTGGCGTTCGACGCGAGGTACAGCGCCGCGCCCACCACCTCGTGCGGCTCGCCACCGCGGCCCAGCGCAAACGCGTTCTTCGCCCGGGCGTTGAACGCCTCGAGGTCCCATGCCTTGGAGATGTCGGTGAGGAACGGGCCGGGCACGATGCAATTGACGCGCACCTTCGGACCGAACGTGGCGGCGAGGCCCTTGGTGAGGTTGTTCACCGCGGCCTTCGCTGCGCCGTAGGGCACCTCGGCCGGGCTCGGGCGTTCGCTGGCGATGGACGACACGTTGATGATGCTGCCGCCGTCGCCCGCCGCCATGCGCGTGCCGACGATGGCCGACAGACGGAACGGGCCCTTCAGGTTCACGCCGATGACCTTGTCGAACAGCTCCTCGGTGACCGCGTCGAGGCTCGGGTACAGCGGTGACATGCCGGCGTTGTTGACCAGGATGTCGACGGTGCCGAACTCGGCGTAGGCGGCCTCGGCGAGGCGCTCGGCGTCGCTCCAGCTGGCTGCGTGGTAGGCGATGGGCAGCGCTCGACGGCCCATGGCGCGCACCTCTTCGGCCACGGTCTCGCAGTTCTCGAGCTTGCGGCTCGCGATCACCACATCGGCGCCGCGTGCCGCGAACGCGAGCACCATCTCCCGACCCAACCCGCGCGAACCGCCCGTGACGATCGCGACCTTGCCGTGCAGCTCGAACAAGTCATCAGCCATCTCCGGAACCTACAGTGCCCGAATGGCCATCGACTTCACCCTGAGCCCCGAGCTGGAAGAGATCCGACTGCGCGTGCGCACCTTCATCAACGAGGTGGTGAAGCCGGGCGAGCTCGAACTGGCGGCACTGCGCGCCGAGGACCGGGGCGACTACCTCAACATCCTCATCGGCATGCGCAAGAAGGCCAGCGCCGCCGGTCTGTGGATGCCGCACATGCCCAAGGAGTGGGGCGGCATGGGCCTCGGTCACGTGCAGCTCGCGATGGTGCAGTCGGAGGCCGCCAAGGCCAGCTACGGCCCGTGGGTGCTGAACTGCCAGGCGCCCGACGAGGGCAACATGCACACGCTGCTGCACTGGGGTACGCCGGAGCAGAAGGAGAAGTACCTCAAGCCGCTGTGCGACGGCACCGCGATGAGCTGCTTCGCGATGACCGAGCCCGAAGTGGCGGGCAGCGACCCGACGCTCATCCGCACCACCGCGGTGCAGGACGGCGACGAGTGGGTGGCGAACGGTCACAAGTGGTTCATCTCCAACGCCCGTCGTGCGAAGTTCGCCATCCTCATCTGCCGCACCGAGGACAACCCCGATCTGCCGCAGGCCGCGAACACCGCGTTCATCGTCGACCTGCCGAGCGACGGCTGGAACCGTGTGCGTGAGGTGGAGACCATGCACGGCGGCACCGGCCACAGCGAGATCGTCATCGAAGACCTCCGCATCCCGGCCGAGAACATGCTCGGCGGCCGCGGCCAAGGTCACCTGCTCGGCCAGTACCGCCTCGGACCGGCCCGTCTGGCGCACTGCATGCGCTGGATCAGCCAGGCCGAGACCGCCCTCGACATGATGGTGGCCCGTTCGCTCGAGCGGTACTCGCACGGCAGCGTGTTGGCCGAGAAGCAGGGCATCCAGTGGATGATCGCCGACAGCAGCATGGAGATCTACCAGGCGAAGCTGATGATCCTCCACGCCGCGTACCTCATCGACACCGGTGCCGACTTCAAGAGCGAAGTGAGCATGGCGAAGCACTTCGTGGCCAACATGCTCAACCGCGTCATCGACCGCAGCATCCAGGTGCACGGCGCGCTCGGCTACAGCACCGACACGCCCCTGGCCCACATGTATCAGCACGCCCGCTGGGCGCGCTTCGCCGACGGCGCCGACGAGATCCACCAGATGCGCATCGCGCAGCGCAGCATCGCCGCGTTCCGCGACCACGGCACCACGCACTCGGCCACCGGCAACCTGCCGATCTGAGGTGGCGTCGCTCACCGCTCGTGTGAGCGTCTATCTGGTGTCGATCAGCGTGATCGGGCTCGGCGTCGCCGCGATGGTGGCCGCCGAGCTCGGTGTCGCGCCCAACGACGTGTTGAACACCGGCATGAGCGAAACGTTCGACATCGGCGTCGGCACGGCCGCGTGGATCACCGGTGTGCTCGCGATGCTGCTCGCATGGGCGCTCGGTCGACGGCCGCGCATCGCCACGGTGCTCGGCAGCGTCATCGTCGGCTTCTCCATCAACGCCGGGCTCGCGCTGCTGCCCGAGCCCGATGCGCTCGCGCCGCGCATCAGCTTGTTGGTGCTCGGGCTGCTGGTGATCTGGGCCGGCATCACCGGCGTGGTGGCCACCGACGTCGGTGCGGGCCCGCTCGAGCTGGTGATGCTGGCGTTCATGGATCGCGGCTTGGGCATCCGCTGGGTGCGGTGGGCGATGGAGCTCACGCTGTTGCTGCTCGGCCTCGCGCTGGGCGGCGCCGCGGGCGTGGGCACGGTGGTGTTCGCGTTCGGCACCGGGCCGGTGCTCGCGCTCACGTTGCCGCCGGCGTCACGCCGGTTGGGCACGCACCTCACGCAGGCAGCAGCAGTTTGACCGCGCCGGCGAGCGACAGCACGAGCACCAGCCACAGGAAGAACCGGTCGTGCAGGCGGGGGAGCAGCGCACGGCCGCCGTACACGCCGATCACCACGAACGGCAGCAACGCCAGGTCGTAGCGCAGGCTCTCGGCGGTGAAGAACGGGCCGCCCGTGCTCCACGCGCCGATCGCCAGGTACACCGGGATCTTCGCCAGGTTCACCGCGAAGTAGAACCACGCCGACGTGCCCACCAGCGCCGTGCGGTCGAGGCCGAGGCCGACGAGGTACGTGTTCATGATCGGCCCGGCCGAGTTCGACACGAACGTCGTGAACCCACCCGCCGTGCCGTACAGCGCGGTCTCCGACGTGGTGGCGTGCCGTGGCGGCGTGTTGCGCACGATGCGCACGATCTGCAGCGTCACCACGGTGATGATGCCGAGCGCGATCACCACCTCGAGCGCGCGCACGTTGTTGCCGACGATCACGAAGAACGCGGTGCCGATAGCGAACCCGGCGGTCACCCACACGGCGAGCGGACGGAGCAGGTCCCAGCGGGTGTGGTGGCGGTACCAGCTCACCGCGAACAGGTCGGCGAACAGCAGCACGGGCAGCGTGACGCCGGGGATGCCGCGGCCTTCCGCCACCACGGCAAACAGCGGCACGGCGAGCAACCCGGCGCCGGGGAGGGCGGTCTTCGACAGGCCGGTGACGATCGCTGCGATCGCGCCGACGACCAGCGCGCCCACGGTGAACATCGCGCACGACCCTAGAGCCTCGGGCTTCGGTGGGCCGCCTTTGTATCAGCGCCTGTCAGTGAATGCGCAGAACGCGACGTCGAGTTCGTTGAGTTCACATACACCTCGCGTCCGCCTGGCCGGCGAAGGAGAGCCGACGACGGCCCGCCCATCGCGGCAGTTCCGGGGCGGCTGCTGGTTGGTTTCCGTCCCGGTTTCCGGGACGGAAACCAACCAGAGCGCGATCTGAGACAAACGACGCCCAGAAACCGATTCGCGCCGAGTGCCTGGTGCAAGGGGCTTCACGAGAGGTCGCAACGGCGTGGGCAGGAAATCGGGCCGATATGGCCGGATTTCGCGCCCGCGCGAGGAGGGCGGCGAGCGGGATCAGCCGGCGAGGGGAGAGGCGAGGCGGCGCTGCACGGCGCTGCGGATCTGCTCGTCGAACGCGCGCATGTGGGCCTCGATCAGCTCGGCGGCGCGGTCGGCGTCGCCGGCCTGGAGGGCGTCGAGGATCTCGCGGTGCTCCTGGATCATCAGGTGCAGGTCGGCCACGTCGCCGAGATATAGGTGCCACAGCCGGTCGCTCTGCGCATAGAGCATGTCGAGCGTGTCGGTGAGGAACCGGTTGTCGGCGGCCTCCCACACGATCTCACGGCAGCGACGGTCGATGGCGATGAGCTCGTCGGGGGTGCTGGCCGCATCGGCCTGGGCGAGCACGGACTCCATCTCGTCCCAGTGGTGCTGCTGGCCGCGCACGCAGGCGAGGCGCATCGCGAACGGTTCGAGCGTGGCGCGGGTCTCGTACAGCAGGCCGAGCTCGCTCACGTCGATGCCGCTCACGTACATGCCGCGGCGGGGGATGACGGTGACGAACTGGTCGCGCACCAAGCGCTGCAGCGCCTCGCGGATGGGGGTGCGGCCGAGGCCGAGCGTGGTCTGCAGCTCGTCCTCGCGGATGACGTCGCCGGGCGCGAGGTCGAGCCGCACGATCATGTGGCGGATCTCGTGGTAGGCGCGTTCGGAGAGTGACATCGGCGGTGTGATATGGTTAAGATATATCAGTCACGCCCCGGTCACAAGGTCAGGGCA
This sequence comes from Actinomycetota bacterium, assembly GCA_039796575.1. GTDB lineage: Bacteria > Actinomycetota > Acidimicrobiia > Acidimicrobiales > Ilumatobacteraceae > UBA668. The sequence continues at coordinate 1,149 of JBDKJP010000055.1, read as the reverse complement.
CTCCACATCCGTACCGGGGGGTACACACATGAGCGAAGTCCCTGCCAAGGCGAAGGTCGTCATCATCGGCGCCGGCATCGTCGGCAACTGTCTGGTCGGTCACCTCAGCCGTCTCGGCTGGACCGACATGGTGCTGCTCGACAAGGGCCCGCTGCCGAACCCCGGCGGCTCCACCGGCCACGCGTCGAACTTCATCTTCCCCACGGACCACAACAAGGAGATGGCCTTCCTCACCGTGGAGAGCCAGAACCAGTACATCGACCACGGGCTGAACAACACCTGCGGTGGCATCGAGGTCGCGCGTGAGCCGCAGCGCCTCGAGGAGTTCAAGCGCCGCATGACCTCGGCCAAGGCCTGGGGCATCGACGCCCGCCTCGTCACCCCCGGCGAGATCAAGGAGATGGTGCCGTTCATCAACGAGGAGATCCTCCTCGGCGGTTACTACACGCCCAGCGTCTCGGTGGTCGACTCGCTCGCCACCGGCACCCGCATGCGCGAGGAGGCCGTCAACGCCGGTCACCTCACCGTGTTCGCCAACACCGAGGTGTTCGACATCGAGACCGAGGACGTGCCGGGCGGCCTGCCGAAGGTCACCGCCGTCGTCACCGACAAGGGCCGCATCGAGGCCGAGCACGTGGTGATCGCCTGTGGCGTGTGGAGCCCCCGCATCGCCGCCATGGCCGGCGCCAACATCCCGCTCACGCCCGCCGTGCACCAGATGGCCGACGTCGGCCCGATCGACGTGCTCGTCGAGAGCAACAAGGAGCTCGCGTTCCCCATCATCCGCGACATGGACACGTTCTGCTACGAGCGCCAGTCGGCCGGTTCGATGGAAGTGGGCTCGTACGCCCACCGCGCCATCCTGATGCGCCCCGACGACATCCCGAGCAACGAGGCCTCGGCGCTCACCCCGACCGAGCTGCCGCTCACCTACGAGGACTTCGACCCGCAGATGGAGCAGGCCATCGAGCTGATGGAGATGCTCGGCGACGCCGAGATCAAGTACGCCATCAACGGCCTCCTCAGCCTCACCCCCGACGCCAACCCGGTGCTCGGCGAGACCGTCGAGGTGCGCAACCTGTGGAGCGCCGCCGCGGTGTGGATCAAGGAAGGCCCCGGCATCGCCCAGCTCGTCGCCGAGTGGATGAC
>JBDKJP010000054.1:0-26004 GCA_039796575.1 Actinomycetota bacterium | reverse complement strand
GCTCGTCGAGCAGAACCCCGGGCACTCCCAGTGGTACATCGATCGCTTCCGCACCATGGCCGACGAGGGCGCCGACCTGCACGGCGAGGCGCGCTTCGTCGATGCGATGGTCGCGCGCGGGTCGTTCGTGCTCGACGCCGGCTGCGGGCCCGGCCGGGTGGGCGGGCTGCTCGCCGCGCTCGGCCATCACGTCGTGGGTGCCGACATCGATCCGGCCCTCATCGCCGAGGCGCAGGCGCAGCACCCCGACGCCACATGGCGCACGGCCGACCTCGCCGAGCTCGACGTGATGGACCTCACCGACGGGCGCGGGTTCGACGCCATCGTGTGCGCCGGGAACGTGCTCACCTTCCTCGAGCCCAGCACCAACTGCGCCGTGCTCGAACGGCTCGGCGCGCACCTCGCCCCGACCGGCCGGTTGGCCGTCGGCTTCGGCGCCGGCCGCGGTTACGAGTTCGATCAGTTCTTCGCCGACGTCGCCACCGTGGGCCTCACCGTGCAACTCCGGCTCTCGACGTGGGACCTCCGCCCGCTCGAGCCGAGCTCCGACTTCCTCGTGGCCGTGCTCGGCCGCTGACCTGCCGAGCCATCACGCGCACATGGGCGCAGGGTGACCCGGGATCGGATCGCCCCACGCCCATGGACGCGATGCGTGCGGTGCGGCTCAGGCGCCGACGCGGATGAGCTTCTTGTTCACGAATTCGTCGGCGCCCCAGCGGCCGAGCTCGCGGCCCGAACCGGAACGCTTCACACCGCCGAACGGCAGCTCGGGGCTGTCGGCGCCGACGATGTTGACGTACACCATGCCGGCCTGGATGGCGTCGGCGACGCGGGCAGCCTGGTCGGGGTCGGTGGTGAACAGGTACGAGCCGAGACCGAACGGCGTGTCGTTGGCCAGGTCGATGGCCTCCTGCTCGCTGCTCACCTTGAAGATCATCGCGACCGGGCCGAACAGCTCCTCGTGGAACGACGGGTTGTCGCGGGTGACGTTGGTGAGCACCGCGGGCGGGAAGAACGCACCGTTGCGCTCACCGGCCGACACGATGTTCGCGCCGGCAGCAACGGCGGCGTCGACCTGCGAGGCCAGGCGCTGTGCGGCGGCCAGCGACGAGAGCGGTCCGATGGTGATGTCGTCGTCGGTGGGCTTGCCCTGCTTGGTGGCGAGCACGGTGGCGGTGAACTTCTCGACGAACTCGTCGTAGAGGTGGTCCATCACGATGAAGCGCTTCGCGGCGTTGCAGGCCTGGCCGCAGTTGTCGACACGGGCGAACGCCGCCTTCTCGACGGTGGCGTCGAGGTCGTCGGTCGACAGCAGGATGAACGGGTCGGAACCACCCAGCTCGAGCACCACCTTCTTCAAGTGACGGCCGGCGATCTCGGCCACCGCGGCGCCGGCGCGCTCGCTGCCGGTGAGCGACACGCCCTGAACGATCGGGTTGCCGATGATGGTGGCGACCTGGTCGTTGGTGGCGTAGATGTTGGTGTACGCACCGGCGGGGAAGCCGGCGTCGTGGTAGATCTGCTCGATCGCCGCGGCCGACTCGGGGCACTGCGGCGCGTGCTTGAGCAGCACCGTGTTGCCGATGATGAGGTTCGGGCCGGCGAAGCGGGCCACCTGGTAGTACGGGAAGTTCCACGGCATGATGCCGAGGAGCACGCCGAGTGCGCTCTTGCGCACGACGGCCGAGCCCTCGCCGCCCATGAGCGTGATGGGCTCGTCGGCCAGGAACTCCTCGGCGTTGTCGGCGTAGAACTGGTAGATCGCCGCGCTGAACTGGATCTCGCCCACCGCGTCGCCAAGGGGCTTGCCCATCTCGCGAGCGATGATCGCGGCCAGTTCGTCCTGGCGCTCGACGTGCAACTCGGCGACGCGCGAGATCAGCGCGGCGCGTTCAGCGACGGTGCTGCGACGTGACCACTGGTGGTACGCATCGTTCGCCTGCACGATCGCCGCGTCGAGCGCGGCGTCCGTGATGGTTTCGTACGTCTTGACGGTTTCTCCGGTGGCGGGATCCACCACTGCATAGCCACTCACGACATTCACCCTTCTTCGGTTGGTCGACGCTCCGACACTGGAGCCCGTGGCGGCAACCGTACCCGGTGGTGCGTGGGCGGTTCCACGGCCCCCGGAACGGGGGTAAGGTGATCGCCCGGGCAACGAGAGAGTTGGGGGACCCGATGAACGACATCAACGTCACGATGTTCACCGTCGCGGATCAGGACGCGGCCATCGCCTTCTACACCGGCAAGCTCGGCTTCGAGCTCCGCGCCGACACGGCGTTCGGGCCGAACGGCGAGTACCGCTGGGTGGAGGTCGCGCCGCCGGGGTCGCACGGTCGCCTGGCGCTGAACCCGCCGATGGGTGGCGCGCCCGGTGGCGGCGGCGTCGGCATCGAGACCGACGACGTGATCGCCGAACACCGCCGCCTCAGCGCCGTCGGTGGCATCGATCTCGACGGCGAGCCGATGCAGACGCCAGGTGCACCGCTGCTGTTCATGATGCGCGACCCCGATGGCAACCACATCGCCGTCGTGCAGTCCGACGCGGGAATGGCCTGAAGGAGCGCACGATGAAGCCGAAGAACACCATCTGCATCTGGTACCAGGGCGGTGCGGAGGAGGCAGCGAACTTCTACGCGACCACCTTCCCCGACAGCGAGGTCACCGCGGTCAGCACCGCGCCGAGTGACTTCCCCGACGGCAAGGCGGGCGACGTGCTCACGGTGGAGTTCACCGTGGTCGGCATTCCGTGCCTCGGCCTCAACGGTGGGTCGGCCTTCCAGCAGAGCGAGGCGTTCTCGTTCCAGATCGCGACCGACGATCAGGAGGAGACCGACCGCCTGTGGAACGCCATCGTCGGCAACGGCGGCCAGGAGAGCGCCTGCGGCTGGTGCAAGGACAAGTGGGGCGTGTCGTGGCAGATCACGCCACGTGCGCTCAGCGACGGCATGGCCGACCCCGATCCGGCGGCGTCGAAGCGGGTGTTCGAAGCGATGATGACGATGGGCAAGATCGACATCGCCGAGATCGAGCGCGCCCGCCGCGGCTGATGTGCGGCCCGGGCGTTGCCGGGCCGATCATCACTCGCCGACTTCGATGTCGAAGAAGGCGGTGCCGTCCTTCACCTCGGTGACCGTGATGGTGACGGGGAACGTCGCGTCGTCGCCCTCCACCGAGAGCTCGCACGTGAGCACCGCGCCCACCTCGGCCTTCAGGTCGCCGGGGCAGTCGATGATGGGCGTGACCCCGTTGTCGACGGTGGCGGCGAGCTGCTCCGCGGCCTGTCGCTCGACCTCCTTCTCCGACACGTCGTCGCCGACCGAGACCGACGCCGAGCAGGCAGCAGTGAGAACGACGAGGGCGGCAACCGAGAGTGCACGGGCAGAACGACGGGAGGTGGGGGTTCGACGGATCATGGTGAGTCGATCGTATTGACCCACCCGCCCTACGCTGCGGTCGATGGAGCAGGGCCAAGGCGATCGCGTGTCCGTCGAGCGGCACGAGTTGATCATGCAGGCCGTCCTGCGACTGCTCGGCAGCAACGGCATCGCCGGGGTGAACATGCGTGCCGTCGCGCAGGAGGCCGGAGTGTCGCTCGGCCTGGTGAACTACCACTACACCGACAAGGCCGGGCTCATCGCGGCAGCGCTGCATCGCATCGGTGAGCAGGACCTCGCCCTACTCGAGACGCGGCGGGGCGCGACCGCCGAGGCGAACCTGCGGGCGGTCATCCGTCGCGTCGCCGAGCCGGAGTTCCTGACCACCGAGTACCTGTCGTTGCGGCTGCAGCTGTGGTCGCTCGCCCAGGTGAACACCGAGTTCGCGCGCATCAACGCCGACGCGCAGGAGGACTACCGCAAGGGGTTGGCCGAGCTCATTAGCGCCGCTCGGCCCGCGCTGCCGCCACGCGAGTGCGCTCGAAGGGCCGCGGACATCGATGTCATCCAGAACGGCGTGTGGCTGACCACGCTGCTCGGGCTCGACCGAGCGTCGGCGCGCCGCAACATCGAACGGTGCGAGGAGATCGCCCTCGCCGACTGACCCACCACGCATGAACGTTCGTACGAAGATCTTGAACATGTGTTCAGTCGGGGGTACAGTCGCCGGATGCCCGATCTCACCCACGCCGATCTCGCGCGCATCGCCGTCGGTCATCACACCGACCCAGCCCGGTCGATGTCGCTGCGTGCCGAGGCCTACACCGACAACCTGTGGTTCCTCGCCGATCAGCGCGCCGTGTTCGCCCGCACGTGGCAGCTCGTGTGCCACGTCAGTGCACTCGCTGCGCCCGGCAGCTACACCACCGCCACCATCGCCGGCTCGCCCGTCGTGGTGGTGCGCGACGGCGACGAGATCCGCGGCTTCTACAACGTGTGCAAGCACCGCGCGCACGAACTGGCCCAGGGCTCGGGCACCGCGAAGGCCCTCGTGTGCCCGTACCACGCGTGGTCGTTCGCGCTCGACGGTCGGCTGAAGTCGGCGCGCAAGACCGAGCACATGCCCGACTTCGATCGCAGCACCATCTGCCTCGACCAGGTGCGCGTCGAGGAGTTCGGCGGCTTCGTCTACGCCAACCTCGACCCCGCCGCGACGCCGCTCGCCGAGCTGGCCGGCGACCTCGCCGCCGAGATCGAGCAGTGGGCGCCCGACGTGCGCGACCTGCGCCACGCCCACCGCCTCACGTTCGAGGTCGACTCGAACTGGAAGAACGTCATCGACAACTTCCTCGAGTGCTACCACTGCCACCCGGCGCACCCCGAGTTCGTGTCGCTCGTCGACATGGCCACCTACGACGTGCGCACGCACGGCATCTGGTCGAGCCACTTCGCCTCGGCGGGCACCCAGGCGAACGCCGCGTACGACGTGGCCGATGCGACGGTGCAGGACCATGCCGTGTGGTGGCTGTTCCCCAACACCTGCCTGCTGCGCTACCCGGGCCGCGGCAACTTCATGGTGTTCCAGGTCGTCCCTCTCGGCGCCGAGCGCACCTACGAGACGTGGGACTTCTACTTCGAGACGACCGACCTCACGCCCGCCGAGGTGGAGGCCGCGCGGTACATCGGCGAGGTGCTCCAACCGCAGGACATCGCCATCGTCGAGAGCGTGCAGCGCGGCATGCGCACACCCGCGTTCGACCAGGGCCGCATCGTGGTCGACCCGAACGGCTCCGGGCTGTCCGAGCACGCCGTGCACCACTTCCACGACCTCCTGCTCGAGGCCCACCGCACCCACCTCACCGAACAGAAGGCCTGACCATGGCGAAGTCCGTCATCATCACCTGCGCTCCCACGGGCGGCATCCACACACCCACCATGTCGCCGCACCTGCCGGTGACCCCCGACGAGATCGCTGCCGCGTCCGTCGAGGCGGCAGCGGCCGGCGCTGCGATCATCCACCTCCACGCCCGCAACCCGGAGACCGGCAAGCCCGACCCGCGGCCCGAGCTGTTCCAGGACTTCATGGGCCAGATCGCCCGCAGCTGCGACGCCGTGCTCAACGTGTCGACCGGCGGCGGGCTGGGGATGTCGCGTGAGGAGCGTCTCCGGGCGGCCACCGTCACCTCGCCCGAGATGGCGTCGCTCAACGTGGGGTCGTTGAACTTCGGCATCTTCCCGATGCTCGACAAGTACAGCGACTGGCAGCACCCGTGGGAGCCCGAGTTCCTGGAGATGACTCGCGACTTCGTCTTCAAGAACACGTTCGCCGACCTCGAGTACGTGGTGAAGGAGCTCGGCCAGGGGCACGGCACGAAGTTCGAGTTCGAGTGCTACGACCTCGGCCACCTGTACAACCTGGCCTGGCTGATCGACCAGGGATGGCTGGAACCGCCGTTCTTCGTGCAGATGGTGTTCGGCGTGCTCGGCGGCGTCGGTGCCGACCTCGACAACCTGCTGCACATGCACACCATCGCCGAGAAGCTCTTCGGCGACAGCTACGAGTGGTCGGTGCTCGCCGCGGGTCGGCACCAGATGGCGTTCGCCACCCAGGCAGCGATGCTCGGCGGCAACCTGCGCGTCGGCATGGAGGACAGCCTGTACCTCGGCCCGGGCGCACTCACGCCGTCGAACGCGGCACAGGTCAACCAGATCCGCGGCATCGTCGAGTCGCTCGGCCACCGCATCGCCACACCGGCCGAGGCCCGCGAGCGGCTCGGCCTGAAGGGAGCCAAGCATGTCCGCGTCTGACCCCACCATCACCCGCGTCGCCGCGCTCGGCGGCGGCCTCATCGGTCAGAGCTGGGTGGCGCTGTTCCTCGCCGGTGGCGCCGACGTCGCCGTGTTCGATCCCGACCCCGCGACCGGCGATCGCATCCACACCGCAGTGACGACGGCCTGGCCGGTGCTCGTGCGCCTCGGCCTCACCACCGAGCCGGCACCCGACTTCGATCGGTTGCGCACCTGCACCGACGCCCGCGACGCGGTCGACCGCACGCAGTTCGTGCAGGAGAGCATCCCCGAACGCCTGCCCTTGAAGCACGAGCTCTACGCGGCCATCGAGCCGGTGCTCGGGGCCGACGCCATCGTCGCGTCGTCGGCGAGCGGCCTCACCCTCGGCGAGCTCCAGGCCGGGTGGAGCGACCCCGGCCGGCTGGTGCTCGGTCATCCGTTCAACCCGCCGCACCTCATCCCCCTCGTCGAGGTGATGGGCAACGAGCGCACCGCCCCCGGTGTCGTCGCTCGCGCCCGGGCGTTCTACGAGTCGGTCGGCAAGGTCACCATCGAGGTGCGCAAGGAGGTGCCGGGCCACATCGCCAATCGGCTCCAGGCCGCCGTGTGGCGCGAGGCGGTGCACCTCGTGAAGGAGGGTGTCGGCACGGTCGAGGACGTCGACCTCGCGATGGCCGCCGGGCCGGGCATCCGCTGGGCGATCTTCGGGCCCACGACGCTGTTCCACCTCGGCGCGGGCGACGGGGGACTCGGTGCGTTCTGCGAGCGCTACGCCGACAGCTTCCACCGGTGGTGGGACGACCTCGGCGACCCGCGGCTCGACGCCGACACCATCGCGGTGTTGCGCGAGGGCGTGGAGGCCGCCACCAGCGGCACCTCGATCGAGGCGCTTGCCGCGGCCCGCGACGAACTGATCGCCACCATCGTCGCCGCCCGCCGATCCACGCTGGGCTGAGGCGGCCGCACCGAGGCGTCGCGGCTGCCTCGTTACACTCGGCTCGTCACCTCCGGCGACAAGGGAAGGAACCGGCTCATGGGTCTCATTCAGGCAGCGATCGGTGCGATCGGCGGCACGCTCGCCGACCAGTGGAAGGACTTCTACACGGTGCCGGAGGGCCTGCCGCCCACGGCAGCGCTGTTCGCCGCGGTGCCGCGTGGCGAGAACGCCGGCCGCGGCTCCAACACCCGTGGCTCCGACGGTGTCATCTCCAACGGCAGCCGCATCATCGTGCCCGAGGGCTACGGCCTCGTGCTCATGGAGCAGGGCGCCATCACCGGCTTCGCCGCAGTGCCCGGCGCGTACGAGTGGAACAGCGACGCACCCGATTCGCAGTCCATCTTCGCCGGCGACGGCATCGTCAGCCCGCTCATCAAGACCTCGTGGGAACGGTTCAAGTTCGGTGGCCGCCCGGGCACGCAGCAGCGCGCCTACTTCGTCACGTTGAAGGAGCTGCCGAACAACCGCTTCGGCACCCAGTCGGAGATCTACTGGGACGACGCGTACATGAACGCACAGGTGGGCGCGGTCACCCGCGGCACGTACACCATCAAGATCGTCGACCCGCTGCTGTTCGTGCGCGGCTGGCTGCCGGCGAAGTACCTCGAGCCGGGTCAGGTGTTCGACTTCACCGATCTCGACAACGACGCCGCGTCGCAGCTGTTCAACGAGGTGGTCGGCTCGCTCGCCCCGGCGTTCTCGATGTACACGAACGACCCGTCGAAGGGCAACCGCATCACGAAGATTCAGCAGGACTCCATCGGGTTCGCCCAGAGCCTGTCGGCGGCCGTGGAGCAGAACTACCAGTGGAGCACTGGCCGCGGCCTGGCCATCGTGTCGACCGCCATCGTCTCCATCGAGTACGACGAGACCACTCGCGAGCTGCTGCGCAACGTGCAGCGCGCCGACGCGCTGTCGGGCAGCCGTGGCAACTCGAACCTGCAGGCCTCGGTGGCCGCAGGTTTCGAAGCGGCCGGCGAGAACTCGGGTGGTGCCGGCCTGGTCGGCCTCGGCATGGCCGCCGGTGCCACGGGCATCGGCGCGTTGCAGCAGCCCGTCACCCCGCCCGCCGCGCCGGCACCCGCCGGCACTCCCCTGCCCCCGCCGCCGCCGGCCGCGGCGGCCGAGGAGGATCCCGTGGAGAAGCTCGCCAAGTTCAAGCAGATGCTCGACGCCGGCCTCATCACGCAGGCCGACTACGACGCGGCGAAGAACAAGGTGCTCGGGCTCTGAGCGACACCACGAGTCGACCATGAGCACCCTGCCACCCCCCGGTGGTCCCGGCACGCCCGACGGCTGGGCACCGCCCCCGACCCCTGCGCCGCCCGTCCCTGCACCCGACCCCACCATCGACACGCGGAACCAGCGCCTCGACGACGGTGTGAACCGCTGCCCGAAGTGCGGGTCCACCGAGATCCAACTGCGCCCGTCGGTGGGCATGCTGGTCTGCCTGTACTGCCGCCACGAATGGGCCGAGGCGCGGCTCGACGAGACCGTCGCGAACGGCGACCTCACCACGTTGCGCGGCACCACGGTCGGCTCGGGCACCACCGACATCACCAGCGACGCGCTCATCACGTTGAAGTGCGCGGGCTGCGGGGCGGAGGTGGTGGTGAACACCGCCGAGCAGATGGGGGCTCGCTGCCACTGGTGCCGACACGTGCTCACCGTCAACGAACAGGTGCCCAACGGCGCTGTGCCCGATGCGGTGCTGCCCTTCGGCGTCACCCACGCGGCTGCGGTGGAGAAGATCCGTGCATTCGCCGCGAAGCGCCGCACGTTCGCCCACCGCGCGTTCGTGCGCGAGTTCCGACCCGAGAACGTGGTCGGCGTCTACATGCCCTACATGGTGATCGACGCGAACGCGAGCGCCGACGTGGCCGGCTTCGGCGAGGTGGAGACCCGGCAGTACACCCGCGGCACCGGCGACAACAAGGAGACGGTGTACGACGCCGACGTGTACGAGGTGCACCGCCACATCGACTTCACCGCCGACGACCTCACCATCGAGGCATCGTCGGCCCGTGCGCAGATGAACACGTCGATGAACACGAACAACATCATCAACGCGATCCTCCCGTTCGACACCGAGAACGCGGTGAAGTGGAACGCCAGCTACCTCACCGGGTTCACGTCGGAGAAGCGCGACCAGAACGTGGTGAACACCACCCCCGAGATGGAGCACCAACTGCTGTCCATCGCGCGTGCACAGGCAGAGTCGAGCATCACGGCGTACGACCGCGGCGTGCGGTGGGAACGCGAGCGCCTGCAGGTGCACGGCACGCGTTGGCTCACGATGTACCTCCCCGTGTGGCTGTACTCGTACCACCACGTCGAGAGTGGCCGCGGCATGGTGCACTACATCGCCGTCAACGGACGCACCGGCGAGGTGATGGGCAGCGTGCCCGTCTCCACGCCCCGCCTGCTCGCCGCATCCATCTCCATCGGCTTCGTGCTCGAGGCCATCGTGCTCGCAGCGTTGGCGGCCGGATGAGCGCCGTACTGCTCGCTGCCAGCGATGGCGGACCGGTGTGGCTGCTGCTGGCCGGACCCGCCGCAGGTGGCGGCTTCTACTACGGCTGGTGGCGCTACTACCGCAACACCGACAAGTCGCACAGCTTCGAGCGCGAGACGAAGGTGGCGACCAAGCCCATCACCGGGCAGGACACCAAGGTCGACGAGGTGCGCGGCACGAAGCGGTCGAGCATCGACGGCGCGAACCACACGAGCCACCGACAGCGGGTGCAGCGGGTCGAGTGACGACAGTGCCAGGTGGCAGGATCACCGCATGAGCACCGAGTTCGTTCGCCGTCGCTGGGCCGACGGTCGCCCCGCACGCCTGGCCTGGTCGGGCATCGACCATCCGCAGGTCGTCGAGACCGTCGCCGCCAGTGGCGCGTTCGACGCGGTCGTGCTCGACCTGCAGCACGGCACCTACGACCGCGCCGGCGCCCTCGCCGCTGCACGGGCAGCGGCGCGCACCGACGTGACGCTCCTGGCCCGCATCGCCTCGGTCGATGCCGACCTCATCGGTTGGTTGCTCGACATCGGGGTCGACGGCCTCATCGTCGCGATGTGCGAGTCGACGGCGCAGGTGTCGGACATCGTGCGTGCCGTCCGCTACCCGCCGCACGGCGACCGGTCGTACGGCGTGGTTCGCGCCACGTCGCCGCTCGACGCGGTGAGCGCGGCCGAGCAGGTGATCGTGCTGCCGATGATCGAGAGCGCGGCCGGCCTCGCAGCCGTCGAGTCGATCGTGGCGGTCGAGGGTGTCGATGGCGTGTTCATCGGCCCGGGCGACCTGGGGCAGTCGCTCGGTCACGGCCTTGGCCAGGACCGCACCGAGCCCGAGATGGTGGCGGCGTTCGACACGGTGCGGATGGCAGCCCATGCGGCGGGCAAGCGGTGCGGCATCTTCGCCGTCACCTCGGACTACGCCCGCGAGTGCGCCGAGGTGGGCTACGACCTGGTCGTGCCGTGGTTCGACAGCGCGGTCGTCGGCGCATCCATCGCAGCAGCCGCGATGCCCTGACCGGTTCCGCCACCGTTCGCTCTCTGTCAGGGGTTCATCCGAAGGTCTTCAGAACAACTGCTGACACAGAGCGGAGGAAGCCGTCACCAGGGCAGCGGTTGCAGGTCAGGTTCGACCCACCCACGCCGCGCCGGCACGGAGAACAATTGTTCGCGCGACCAGTACGCGAGCGGCGCGGCGCGCGAGCAGCTCGGGTGCGCAATCACCTCGTCGAGCGGGGCGCCGGCCAGCGCGGTGACGGCGGCCACGTAGTAGACGGTGATGGTGTCGTGGTAGCCGTCGGTATCGCTGTTCGGCGTGCCCGTGGCCACGTTGTACCGCGGGATCGCGGTGCGCAGGTGGGCCAACGCGGCGTCCCCACCCAGCCGCGCGACGGTCGACCAGCACACCACCACGTGTGCCTCGTGGGTCCATTCGGCCTTCGGTAGCGTGCGCGCCTCGAAGGCCGCGACGAGGTCGTCGACGGTGCGCATCGACGAGTGGGTGTCGCTCAGGAGCCGAGACCCATGGTGGGCGGGTTCTCGGCGGAGAGCACGGCGTCGAACCGCGGCCGCAGGCCCTCCACCATCCCCATGTCGGTGAACACCCACAGCCGGTTGGCCAGGATCGCGTCGTGCACGAGGTCGGCCACGGCCGCGGGCTCCATGCCGGAGCGCAGCTGGTCGCGCACGTACGCGCCCATCGCCTCCTCCATCGGGGTGGGCTCGACGCCTCGCTCGGGGGCCGCCCACTCGGGACGGTTGCGCGCCGAGTCGGCGATCGCCGTGTTCACCCAGCCGGGGCACAGGCACGACACGCCCACGCCGGCGGCGCGCAGCCGCGGATCGTGGAAGAGCCCTTCGGTGATGCCGACGACGGCCCACTTGCTGGCCGTGTACGCGGAGTGTCCGGGGAAGTGCCCGGCCATCGACGCGGTGTTCACGATGTGGCCGTCGCCGTGCTCCACGAGGTGCGGGAGGAACGCGCGATGGCCGTGTACAACACCCCACAAGTTGACCTCGAGCACCCAGCGCCACTCGGCCTCGGTGACGAACTTGCCGCCCGACGGCCCGGTGCCCGCCACGCCGGCGTTGTTGCACAGCACGTGCACGCGACCGAAGGCATCGATGGCGGCGTCGCGAAGGCGGTCGACGGCCGACCCGTCGGTGACGTCGGTGACGACACCGATCGCCTCTGCACCCGTGGCGACGATGGCCTCGACGGCTTCGTCGAGCTTCGGTGCCTCCACATCGGCGAGCACCACCTTCATGCCGGCGCGTGCGAACCGTTCGGCGAACGCGCGCCCCATGCCGGATCCGGCTCCAGTGACGACGGCGGTCTTCCCCTGCAATGACTCCATCGTCGGAGCGTAGCGACGGCGCCGCACTGCGGATCGAACGAGAGCGGCGTGCTACTCGCTCGACGGGTGGCGCACGTCCCATGGCGCCACCCAGTCGCCGTCGACGCGCAGTTCGATGCCGGCATCGTCCTCGAGCACCTTGCACACGGTCATCTCGCCCGCGTCATCGCCGTAGCGGCCGGCGGCCTCGGCGAAGCGTGCGTACGCCGCGCGGGTCACCTCGCCACGAGTGCCGCCGTGCGTGAGCAGCTCGTCGACCAGCGCGAGGTCCTTCATGCAGAGCGCCAACCGGAACGACGGGTCGTAGTGACCGGCGAAGATCGACGGCACGTCGTGCTGCATGACGAAGCTGTCCGCGGCACCGCCCTTCATCGCCGCCCACCACAGGTCGGGGTCGAGACCGTTCACCTTCGCCGCCACCATCGCCTCACCGATCGCAGCGGCGTGCACGAACCACAGTTGGTTGTTCACCAGCTTGGCGACGTAGCCGTTGCCGTGGCGACCGACACGGCGCGTCACGCCGACGGCATCGAGCAACGGCTGCGCACGCTCGCACGCCCCGTCGTCGCCGCCGACGAACAGGATCATGTCGCCACGGATGCACGAGTCGAGTGACCCCGTCACCGGCGCATCAACCGCGCTGCCGCCGGCCGCCTCGAACTCGGCCGCGAGCTCGCGCATCAGCGCCGGCTGGCTGGTGGTCATGTCGATCCACAGCCGGCCCCTGCAGTCACCGGCGAGCAGTCCGTTCGGGCCACGCAACACATCGGCGATCTGCGGCGGCCCGAACACCATGGTGAACACCGCATCGACCTGATCGATCACCTCGCGGGGCGAGGAGCAACGCGTGACCAGCCCGTCGAGTTGCGGTGCAGCATCGGGGCGGATGTCGTACACCCACAGCTCGAAGCCCGCGCGCAGCAGGTTCGCTGCCGCCGCAGCGCCCATGTTCCCGAGGCCGATGAACCCGACGCGCATCACGCCTCCCACGGCGGCGTCCAGTCGCCGGCGAGGCGCATCGACAGGCCGGCGTCCTCCTCCAACTGTCGCACCACGTGCAGCTCGGCGGCCGAGGCGCCGTATCGCTCGGTGGCGTCGAGGAAGCGACGACGAGCCGTGTCGGTGATGGGCAGCGGCGCACCGACGTTGCCACCGAGTTCGGCGATGAGCCCGAGGTCCTTGTTGCACAGGTCGAGGCTGAACGACGGGTCGTAATGACCGGCGAAGATCGACGGTGCGTCGTGACGAGCGACGAACGAGTCGCCGACGCTGTTCTTGATGGCCTCCCACAGCGTGCCGAGCTCGACACCGTTGGCCATGCCGAGCGCGAACGCCTCGCCGAGTGCCGCGGCATGGATGAACCACAGCTGGTTGGTGACCAGCTTCACGGCGTTGCCGGTGCCGAGCGCACCGCAGTGGATGACCATGCCGAGGTGCTCGAGGATGGGCCGGGCGCGGGTCACGTCGGCGTCGCTGCCACCGATGAAGAGGGTGAGCTTCCCGTTGCGCGCCCCGTCGACCGCGCCGGTGACGGGCGAGTCGACCACGGCGACACCCGCCGGCGCCGTCGCGGCCAGCTCGTGCACCAACGCGGTGCGGTTGGTGGTGAGATCCACCCACAGGGCCCCGGCGGGGAGCGCGGCGAGCGCGTTGCTCGAACCGCGCATCACCGCCTCCACGTGATCCGGACGCGGTAGCGAGGTGAGGAACACGTCGCAACGGGCCGCAGCATCGGCGGCACTGGACGCGGCCGTGGCACCGGCGGCAACGGCGGTCTGCAACGCATCGGCCGACAGGTCGAACGCGATCACCTCGTAGCCCGCGGCCACCAGCCGACGGCACATCGGGCCGCCCATGTTGCCGAGGCCGACGAAGCCGATCACTTCCGAACGACGCGTCTCATCTGTGCTGCTCATGTTCGGCACGGTAAGCGAGCACGTCGCCGCTGACAATCGTGAGTCTCTAACATCCGAACATGACACAGGATCATGGGCGGGCGAACGACGGCGACCTCCGCATCCTGCTCGCTGCGGCCCGGGCCGGCACCTTCACCGGCGCGGCCGAGGCGGCCGGCATCGGCCAGTCCGCGGTGAGCCACGCCATCGCTCGGCTCGAGCGCGCGCTCGGAGCGCGCCTGTTCGAACGGCGGTCGACGGGCGTGTCGCTCACCGAGCTCGGCCGCCGCCTGGCGGACGAGCTCGAGTCGGGGTTCGACCGCATCGACCGCGCCGTCGACGCCGCGCGCGACGACCGGCGCCACTCGGTGACGCTGTCGGTGTCGACCTCGCTGGCGGCGCTGTGGCTGATGCCGCGACTCGCGTCGTTCAAGCGCGATCGGCCCGACGTCGAGATCAGCCTGCACACCAACGACACCGATCGCGGCGTGGGACGCGACGACGCCGACGTGTGGATCCCGCTCGGGCGGGGGCCGTGGCCGGGGCTGCACCAACGCACCTTCTGCGCGGAGCAGCTCATCCTCGTGGCAGCTCCCGAGCTGGCCGCCGAATGGTACGACGCACCGGTCGAACGTCTCGTCGAGGCCCCGATGCTGCACCTCGACCAACGCTTCCGGCCGCGCTTCGACTGGAACCAGTGGTTCGACCACTTCGGTGTCGCACGCCCCCGGCGCCTCACCGGCTCTCGGTCGAACGACTACTCACTCATCATCCAGGCGGCGGTCGAGGGGCAGGGGCTCGCGATCGGATGGGTGCACCTGGTGGCCGACCTGATCGCGCAGGGCCGGCTCGGCCGCGTCGGCGATCGCAGCGTCGAGACCGAGCATCCGTTCCTGGTGCTCACGCGCACGAGCACACCCGGCCCCGCTGTAGCTGCGCTCGTCGACTGGTTGCTCGCCAACGCACCGAAGTCGCACGCCGCTCAATAGATTCGAGCCGTGCCCCCCACGACCACGTTCCTGCGCGCCCGATGACGGCCTACACACCGAAGCGTGACGAAGCGCTGTTCCGGCTCGACGGCGACCTGCTCGTCCCCGGCGCGCTGTCGAAGGGTCCGTGGTACGAGGGCACGCTGCACGGCAGCGCGATGCTCGCCGCCATCGCTCGCGGCGCCGAGCAGCACCCGAGTGACGTGCCGCGTCAGGTGGTGCGCCTGACCGTCGACATGATGCGCGCTGCGCCGATGGCGCCGCTGCGGGTGACCACCACCACCGTGCGCCAGGGGCGAGCGATGGACGTGGTCGAGGTGTCGATGTACGCCGACGACGACCTGTGCGTGCGCGGCACCGCGCTG
The DNA here is from genome assembly GCA_039796575.1 of Actinomycetota bacterium. Classification (GTDB taxonomy): domain Bacteria; phylum Actinomycetota; class Acidimicrobiia; order Acidimicrobiales; family Ilumatobacteraceae; genus UBA668. Next base: position 10,720 of record JBDKJP010000054.1, on the reverse strand, counting down.
CGGGCACGACTCACCGACCTCGACGTCGACGATCCGGACGAGCACTCCCCGAGCCCTCCGGTGCCGGGCTCCGACGTGGCCCTCCCTCCGCTGTTCGGCCACCCTGGTGCCGAGCGACCCGCGTTCCACCACGGCATCGACGTGCACATCGACCTCGATGCGGCCACGGTGTGGTTCCGACTGATGGTGCCCATCGTGGAGGGCGAGGTGAACTCGCCGTTCCTCGCGGTGGCCACGCTGGCCGACTGGACGTACGCCGCACCCCGACTGATGTCCACGGCCGCGGGCACCGCGGTGCCGCCGGCCGAGCAGACCGTGTTCGCCATCAACGCCGACACCACCGTCAACACCCACCGCCCGCTCGACGGCGAGTGGTTGGGCATCCGCACCGTCTCGCACGTCGGGTCGCTCGGTGCGGGCAGCAGCGGCGCACACCTCTTCGACCAACTGGGCGCGCTCGGCTTCAGCAGCCAGAGCGTGCTGCTCCGCGGTCCCGGCCGCGCGCCGCTCTCGCTGAAGGAACTGTCGCCCGACGCCTGACGCGCCGGGCGACCACGCTCTCAACCCAGCGACGCGAGCAGCTCCTCGAGCTGGCCGAACGTCTCCTCCAGCGCGTCCAGGGCGCCGCCCTCGGCCTCGAGCGCCTCGGCCGACGGGTACTGCTCGCTCAGCACGAGCAGGGTGCGGCCGTCGCGTTCTTCGAACGTGACGGTGGTGACCGAGCCGCCCTCCACGCCTTCCTCGTTCGTCCACACGATGCGCGACGACGGCACCACCTCGAGGTAGCGACCGAAGAAGTCCATGCCCTCGCCGAAGTTCAGCCGGTACGAGCCGCCGGTGCGCACGTCCATCTCGCACTCGTGCAGGGTCATGCCCATCGAGCGCGGCACCCACCACTGGCGGAACAACTCGGCCGTCGACCAGGCCTGGAACACGAGGTGCACCGGCGCGTCGAACATGCGCGTGACCACGATCTCGCGGTCGGACCTCCGTTCCACCACGGTGTGACCGGCTTCGGTGGGCTCACTCTGCTCGTCGGCGTCCATCACGCTGCTCCTTCGCTTTCATCGTCTCCAACACCTGGTCCAGTTCGTCGAACCGTTCGTCCCACATGCGGTGGTAGCGGTCGATCCACGACGTCACCTCGTCGAGCCGGCGGCGACGGATGCGGCAGTAGCGCACCCGACCCACCTTCTCGGTGACCACGAGGCCGGCGTCCTCGAGCACGCCGACGTGCTTGCGCATGCCGGTGAGGGTCATGTGGAAGCGCTCGGCGAGATCGGTGATCGAGCAGTCGGTGCGACCCAACTGCTCGAGCACGCCGCGACGCGTGCCGTCGGCCAACGCCGCGAACGATGCATCGAGCTCCTCGGTCACATACTGAACCATATGGTTCAGCATTAGAGCACGACTCGCCAGGACGCGCAACCCCCTCTGGCCACGCCGCTCGGCGATCAGCCGGCGTCGGCGCGTCGCCAGATCGGCTCGATGGGCACGGTGCCCTCGGCCGACACGCCCGACAGCAACCGCTGCATCCCCGCCGCCATCTTCCGACCGCGACCCTTCGCCACCTCGGCGATCGGCCCCTCGAACATCGCGTCGACGGTGGCGCAGAACAGCTCGACCCAACGCTCGTAGTGCGCGTTCCCCAGCGGTGTCCGGGCGTTGACCGGCTCGTGCGCCCGAAGCGGGTGGCCGTCGTAACCCGGCTGGCCGAGCAACTGCCACGCCCAGAAGTCGGTCAGCGTCTCGATGTGCGCGTTCCAGTTCAGGTTCGCCGCCTCGAACACCGGACCGAGCACGTCGTCCATCAACGCGTCGCGGTAGAAGTTGCGCACCAACTGCTCGAGGTCGGCCCGGTCGGCGATGTCGTGCCGCTCGGGCTCGAACAAGTGGCTCCAGCAGGGCGGGTCACCACCCTCGCACTGCGTGCCGAGATCGCGACCCGTATCGGTCATCGGGCTGCGCCGGGCCCCGGCACGGCCCGCACCGAACGGGCGTCGAGCGGTTCGCCGCACTCCTCGCAGACCATGCGCACGTTCGCCACGTGGCCGTGGTCGCGGTGCTCGAGCAGCAGCGGTTCGTTGCCCGCGCCGAGCACCCACTCGTCGCCCCACTGGCGGATGGCGGTGATCACCGGCCAGAGCGCGCGGCCCTTGTCGGTGAGCACGTAGTCGAAGCGACCGCGTGCGTCGTCGTACGGTCGCCGCTCGAGGATGCCGGCCTCGACCAGCGTGTCGAGGCGCGTGGCGAGCACGTTGCGGGAGATGCCGAGGCGCTCGACAAAGTCGTCGAAGCGGCGGATGCCGAGGAAGCTGTCGCGCAGGATGAGCAGCGTCCACCACTCGCCGATGATCTCCAGCGACTGCGCGATCGAGCAGTGCATGTCGGCGAACGAGGCCTTGCGCATGTCGTCAGCGTACGTGAGTTGCATCACCGAACTCAACATGCCACCATGAGTTGCATGACAGAACTCACGGCGACCGACGCCGACTTCGACCGCACGACCACGCTCACACCGATCGCGGGCCGTTCTGGTGCGTTCTCGGTCGAGCTCGACGCCGGCTGGTCGTCGCTCGTCGGCGTGCACGGCGGCTACATGTGCGCACTCGCCGTGAAGGGTGCCGAGGCCGTCGCCGGCGATCGCACGGTGCGCACGCTGACCACCAGCTTCCTGCGCACCGGTGCCGTCGGCGAGGCCGTGATCTCGGTGCGCGAGCTGCGACGTGGAAGGTCGATGTCCACGGTCGTCGTCGATCTCGAACAGGACGATCGGATGCTGCTGACGAGCCGGCTGACGCTCCTCGTGCCGCGCACCGGCGTCGAGTGGTCGGCACCCGTGCCACCCGACCTGCCACCTGTCGACGAGTGCGTTCGCATGGAGCCCGAACGGGTCGCGCACTTCCAGCGCGTCGACGCACTGCTCGACCCCGCGCACCGGCCGTTCTCCGGGGGCGACAGGGCGATGGTGCAGGGCTACCTGCGACCGCTCGAAGGGCGACACGTCGACGCCGCATGGTTGGCGATGGCCTCCGACTGGTTCCCGCCGCCCGCATTCGTACGACTCACGCCACCGACCGGCGGAGTGAGCGTCGATCTCACCACCCACGTCCATCAGCCCGAACTGGAGCTCGGTGACGACGAGTGGCTGTGCGCCCGGTTCGAGATCCGCACCTCCACGAACGGGCTCGCCGTCGAACACGGCTCCATCACCACGAGCGACGGGTCACCGGTCGCCGAGTCGTTCCAGACCCGCCTCACGGCGCAGGGCTGACCGTGCGCGACGACTCGAGACGCACGCTGCTCATCGCGTCGCTGGCCACGCTCGCGACCTTCCTCGACACGACCATCCTCTTCGTCGCGTTCCCCGACATCGCGGCGACGTTCACCGACACCAGCGCGGCAGAACTGTCGTGGGTGCTCAACGCGTACACCATCGTGTTCGCGGCGATGCTCATCCCCGCCGGCAAGATCGCCGACCGCGTCGGCCATCGGCGCGTGTTCCTCCTGGGGTCCACGCTGTTCACCGCAGCGTCCATGGCGTGCGGGCTGGCACCGACCGCCGAACCGCTCATCGCGTTCCGCATGGTCCAGGCCGTCGGCGGGGCGGCACTCATCCCGGCGTCGCTCGCGCTCGTGATGCATGCGTTCACCCACGAGCAACTCCCGCGCGCCGTGGCCATCTGGGGCGCAGCCGGAGCAGTGGCCGGCGCGCTCGGACCCACGCTCGGCGCCGCCATCGTGCAGTCACTCGGTTGGCGGTGGGCGTTCTTCATCAACCTTCCCGTCGGCATCTACACCGTGATCGCCGGACGCACGTCGCTGCACGAGTCGTCGAGCCCCGAGACGCGCATCCCGTCGATCGGCGGTGTCGTGCTCGTGGCCGTCGCTGCCGGGCTGGTGTCGTACGCGGTGGTCGGCGCGGAGTCGGCCGGGTGGACATCGACCCGCACCATCGGTCTGTTCGCCGCGAGCGCTGCGGTGCTCGTGGCGTTCGTCGTCCACCAGGGGCGCTCCCCCGCGCCCGTGCTCGACCTCGATCTGTTCCGAATCCGGAACTTCCGTTGGGCGTCGCTCGCGATGCTGGTGTTCGGCACGGCGTTCTCGGCGCTGTTCCTCGGGTCGATCCTGTTCCTCACCAACGCGTGGGGGTGGTCGATCCTGCAGGCCGGCTTCGGCGTGGCGCCCGGCCCGATGTTCGTCGGCCTCATCTCGCCGCGGGTCGGCACGCTCGCAGGTCGGGTCGGACAACGACCGCTGCTCCTGCTCGGCGGTGCGCTCTACGCGTGCAGCGGCGCGTACCGACTGCTCATGCTCGGCCCCGAGTCCGCCTACTTCGTCGACTACTTCCCGTCGATGGTGCTCAGTGGCATCGGCGTCGGCCTCGTCTTCCCGCAACTCTCGAGCGTGGTCGCGCAGGCGCTGCCGGCCAACCGGCGCGGTGTGGGCGGCGCCGCGTTGCAGGCCGGCCGACAGTTCGGCGGCACGTTCGGGGTGGCGCTCACGGTCGCGTTCCTCAGCGTCGGGGCGGCCATGTCGTCGTTCGAGCACATCTGGTGGCTGATCGTCGTCGGCGGCCTCGCGACCTCCGCGTTGGCACTGCCGATGCGCACATCGCCGGGAACAACCGCTTGACCTTCAGGTCGACTTGAAGGTTTACGGTGTCGACGATGAAGATCAAAGACGTCGCCGACCGCTCGGGGTTCACACCCGCCGCGCTGCGGTACTACGAGGAGCTCGGCCTCCTCCCCCAGCCCGCGCGCACCGCTGCGGGCTATCGCAGCTACGACGAATCGACCGTCGATCGCCTGGCGTTCATCGCACGCGCCAAGCAACTCGGCTGCACGCTCGACGAGATCGCCGACCTCGCCACCGCCTGGGAGGGCGGCCGGTGCGGGCCACTGCAGGATCGCCTCCGTACCGTCGTCGCCGGCAAGTTGGCCGACGCACGGGCGCAGATCGTGGAGCTCGCCACGCTGGTCGACGACCTGCAGCGTGCTGCCATCGCCCTCGAGCAGCATCGACCCGACGGCGCGTGCGACGACCAATGTGGTTGCGTGAAAGACAGCACGACGGCACCGGGCCCGGTGACGGTGGCCCTCGGCACCAAGCCTGCGGCCACCGACGCCGCCCCGCCGATCGCGTGCACCCTCCCGACGGATGCGCTCCACGGGCGACTCGACGAGTGGCACGCCCTCCTCGGCCACGCGACGGCGCGCGCCCGCACCGAAGGCCGCCTCCTCCTTTCGTTCGCCCCGACCGTACCGACCGACGACCTGATGCGCCTGGTCGTCGCCGAGCAGTCGTGCTGCCAGTTCCTCACCTTCGCCATCACCGTCGACTCGCACGGCATCGCCCTCGAGATCGGCGGCCCCGCCGACGCCATGCCGCTCGTCGACGCATTCTTCGGAGCGACCTCATGAGCACCCCGGCCACCACCAACACGGCGAAGGGCAACGGCGCAGCGGTGCTCGGCATCGGCGCAGCCGCCTGCGCCGCGTGCTGCGTCGGGCCGATCCTCGGCTTCCTCGCTGCGCTCGGCATCGGCACCGCAGCCGCCTTCACCTTGTTCGGCATGGTGGGCCTCGTGGTCGCGGCGATCGTCGGCCTGGTGATGCATCGTCGCCGCCGACGTCGAGCGATCGGCTGCGCCGCCGCCCCGACCACCGTCGCCGTGACGGCACCGGTCAGTCGAAGCGGTAGCGCAGCTGTTGGCCGCTCTCGTCCACCGTGGCCTCGCCGGTGAGGCGCAGGTGCTCGAGGTGCGCGTAGGTCTCGCTCTCGGCCATCGAACCCCACGACCGCTCCTGGAACAGCACCTGCATGTACTCGTGCACGGTGCCGCTGCCGAGCTCGCCGCTCGCGGCGCGCAGCTTGTCGAGGCGTTCGTGGTGGTGCCGTTCGATGGCGGTCGCACGACCCGAGAGGTCGGCGAACTCGAGGCCGTGTGCCGGCAGCACGGTGCGCACGCCGTCGAACGTCTTCATCAGTTCCAGGCTGTCGAAGAAGTCCTTCAGCGGGTCGACGGTGGTGCCCAACCCGGAGATGTGCGGCGTGATGGTGGGCAACACGTGGTCGCCACTGATCATCACGCCACCGACGGGGTCGTAGAGGCAGAGGTGGTCGATCGTGTGACCCGGCGTGTGCACCGCCACCCACTCGCGACGGCCGAGCTCCATCACCTGCGCGTCCTCCACCCGGCGCGTCGGGGTGGGCGTGGGCACGAACCGGCCGGCGGCCTTGCGCATCGCCCAGTAGCGCATGCGGCGCGCACGTGGCATCGAGTGCGGATCGCCGCCCCACGGCGTGTGCTTCGCGAACGGCCCACGCCGAAGGTCCTGGCCCTGCAGCGACTCGATCTGCGCCTTCACCGGCCCGTCGATCACCGCCAGGTCGTCGGCGGCCTCCTGATCCTCGGCCTCCGGATCGAGGAACGTGCGGAACGCCTCGTGCGTGATCACCTCGGCACCGAATCGTTTGCGGAACTGACCGGCCTGCCCGAAGTGATCGGGGTGGGAGTGGGTGACGACCACCGAATGCACGCGTGCGATGTCGAGCCCGCCCGACTTCATGATCCGCTGCAGTTCACGCCACGTCTTCGGCCCGGGCAAGCCGGGATCGACGAGCGTGATGCCGCGGGAGTCCTCCATCGCGTAGCAGTTCACGTGACCGAGGCCGGGCAGCGCGATGGGCAGCTGCAACCGCAGGATGCCGGGCGCGACCTCCTCCACGCCCTCACGCGGCGGCTGCCGTTCCTCGCGGACCGGCTTCGGCGCAGGGTGGTCGTGGTCGGTCACCCCCGTAGTCGTAGCGGAGCCGAACGCCGATGGCGAAGTCGCACGGCCACGCCGGTGTCGGCGCTGCGTGGGCGTCAGCCCGCGGTGACGATGCGCTCCAACTTCGCGACCGTCTCCTCCAGCATCTCCACCGGCACGATGGGCCAGGTGCGGCCGCGCGCCCGCAACGCCTCGACGATGTTCGTCCAGTCGCAGTAGTTGGTGACGTCGGTGTGCTGATCGTCGACCGGGTCGAGCTGCCACCCGTAGACGTGGCCGAGCGGCGGCTGGTCGGTCGCGCCGATGGTCCACTCGATCAGCCGTCCCGGTTCGAGGCGGGTGACCGTGTTGCGCACGGTGTACTTCCCGAGGCCGGGAATGTCGTTGAGCGGCGCTCGGTCCATGTGCATGTCGAACGTGTCGCCGACCGCGGTGACCGGCCGGGCATCGGGCGCTGCCTCGAGCATGCCGGAACCGTCGATGCGCACATGACCGGCGGGATCGGTGACGAGGGCGTAGATGACCGACGCCGGAGCGGCGATGCGGCGGGTGACGGCGACACGTTCAGCGGACATCGACGCACGATAACCCGGCGACCGGGCACCGTTGCTCGCCGGAATAGCATCGGACGATGCAACGGGAGCGGGACGGCCTGACCATGTCGCGGGCACGCGCATGACGGCCGAACGACTCGACGCCAGGTTGGTCCGCTACGCCATCGGCAACGCGCTGGCCACCGTGGCCGAATGGGGCGCGCTGATCGGGTTGCTCGTGCACGTGTTCGACCGCAACGGACCCGACGCAGTGGGCATCGCGTCGTTCACCGCGATCCTGCCGTACGTCCTCCTCGCCCCGTTCACTGCACGCGTCGCCGAACGTCGACGTGCCGCGTCGGTGCGGGTCGGCGGCATGCTCGGGCAGGCGCTCGGCTTCGGCACGGCAGCGGCGAGCGTGGTGTTCGACTGGCCCATCTGGGTCGGCATCCTCGGCACAGCCATCGGCTTCACCTCGGCCACCTTGCTGCGACCCGCGAGCGCGGTGCTGCTGCCCGCCATCGTTCGGTCGTCGCGCGAGCTCACCACGGCCAACGTGTGGGTCGGGTACGGCGACACCGCTGCGCTGCTGCTCGGCCCGCTGATGACGACGTGCTTCCTTGCGATCCAGGGCCCGGCCGTGAGCCTCGGTGCGTGCGCCGTCGCTTCACTCGCGGCTGCCGCGCTGACGATGCCGTTCGTGCGCAACGGCCCCGCGCCGGCGGTGCAGGACGACGGGAACGACGGTGGGTCGGTCTGGCGCAGCGTCACCGGGCCGCTCGCCGACGTGGTCACCGTGGTCCGTCGCCCGACCGTGCGGGCGGTGCTGCTCGTGCTGGCGGTGCAGTTCGTGATGATCGGCGCGAGCGACGTGATCTGGGTGGTCATCGCCGGCGAGCACCTCGACCTCGGCGACGCCGGAGCCGGCGTGCTCAGCGCACTGTTCGGCGCGGGCTCGTTCCTGTGCGCCGCGGTGACCGGACGGGCCGCCCGGCGCACCAGGCTGGCCCCCGTGCTGGTCGGCTGCCTGATCGCCACCGCGGTTGCGTGCCTCCTGCTGGGCGCGGCCATCTCGCTCGTCGCCGTGATCGTGCTCATCCCGCTGCTCGGCCTGAGTCGCGGCCTCGTCGACGTGCTCACCCGCGTGCTGCTGCAACGCTCGGCACCGCCGTCGGAGCTCGCGAGCGTGTTCGGTGCCGCCGAGACGCTCGCCGGCCTCGGTGGCCTCGCCGGGTCGCTGACCGCACAAGTGCTGATCGCCTCGTCCGGCGCCGAGGCCGCGCTCATCGCGCTCGGCGTGGTGTTCGTGGTGGCAGGTGCAGCGCTCGCGCGCCCGCTGCGCGCCGCCGATGATGCCGCCGACGTCCCGGTGGTCGCGATGAGCCTGCTGCGCCAGCTGCCGGTGTTCGCTCCGCTCCCTGTCTGGTCGCTCGAGGCCATCGCTCGCGGCGCACGCGACATCGAGGTCGACGACGGCACCGCGGTCGTCACCGAGGGCGACGCGGGCGACGCGTTCTACGCCGTGGTCGACGGCGAGTTCGTGGTGACGCGGGAGGGCGAGACGGTGCGCACCGTCCGCCGCGGCGAGGGGTTCGGCGAGATCGCGCTGATCGCCGACATCCCCCGCACCGCCACGGTCACCGCTGCCGGCCGGGGCATGGTGCTGGCCGTCGAACGAGACCCGTTCCTGCTCGCCGTGACCGGCCACGAGCCGGCCAACGAGGCCGCGTGGGAGTTGTTGCGATCGATGGGCCACGGCCACCACCGCACCACCGGGTGACGAAGGCCGTCGGTGTCGGGTAGGTGCGCAACATCGGACCGACGTCCGGTGCCGGCGCGACGTGCGTCAGCGTGCGATCTCGACGACGCGCACGGGCAGTTCGCGGGGGCCGCGGATCTGACCGACGCTCCAGCGAACGTCGCCGGCGAGCTCGAAGCGGGGGAACCGCTTGGTGAACTCCTCGATGGCCACCTTCAACTCCAGGCGGGCCAGGTTCGACCCGATGCAGCGGTGGATGCCCAGCCCGAACGCAGCGTGCCGGTTCTCCTGGCGGTCGACGACGAACTTGTCGGGGTCCTCGAACATGTGCGGGTCGCGGTTGGCGGCCGGGAACGGCAGCAGCACCCAGTCGTCCTTCTTCATCGGGCAGCCGTGGAAGTCGTGGTCCTCGGCCACGAGGCGAGCCATGGTGACCGGTGCATAGGCACGCAGGAACTCCTCGAGCGCGAAGATCATCACGTCGGGGTCGTCGAGCAGCCGCTGATGGTCCTCCGGGTGCTGGGCCAGGTGCCACAGCGACGAACCGATGGCCGACCACGTGGTGTCGATGCCGGCGATGAGCAGCAGGATGATCATGCCGCCGACGATCTCGTCGGTCATCTCGATGCCCTCGATCTGCACGCCCATCAGGTAGCTGGTGAGGTCGTCACGAGGATGCTCGCGGTGCTCCGCGATCTGGTCGAAGATGTACTGGCCCAGCTCGTCCATGCCGTCGCGGGTGCCGGGCTCTTCGGCGATGCGCTCGAGGACGTCGTGCACGAACTTGCGGAACAGCTCCTCGTCCTGCTCGGGGAAGCCGAGCATCTGGCGGATGACGCTGACCGGGATGTGCTGTGCGTACTGCTGCGCCGCGTCGATGATGCTCTCGCCCTCGGTGAGGTCGCCGAGGCGATCGAGCAGCGACACGCACAGCTCGCGCACCTTCGGCTCCCACGGCTCGATGACCTTGGGCGCGAACGCGGGCAGCAGCAGGCGTCGGGCCATCGCGTGGAAGGGCGGGTCGCTGGTGATGGGCGGCGCGCCACCGATGGGTGCCGGCAGCGACAGGTCGCCGGGGCGACCGACGCTCACCACCACGCTGCGGCTGGTGAAGTGCGTGGTGTCGTACGCGATCTCGTGCACGGTGTCGTGCGTGATGGGCACCCACATGCCGCCGTAACGGTCGGAGTGGGCGACGGGGCACTTCGCGTCGCGCAACTGCTTCCAGACCTCGGGAGCGTTCGGGTTGTATGCCGGGTCGCTGTGATCGAAGTCGGTGGCGAAGTCGCTGACCGGGCCGTAGTCGTCGGGGTTGTACGGCACGCGTTGCCACACGTGCGTGCCCTCCGGCGTGTCGCCGAAGATGGGCGGCACGTAGCCGGGGCGGTCGGCGGGGGTGACGGTGTCGGTCACGTCAGTCCTCCAGGATCGAGATGGCGTGCTCGGGGCAGTTGCTCGCGGTGAGGCGTGCCTTGGCCTTCAATTCCTCGGGCACGTCGCCCTCGACGAGCAACACGGACTGGCCGTAGTCGTCCACGTCGAACAATTCCGGCGCCAACGCGTAGCAGCGGTTGTGGCCCTGGCACTTCTCGGCATCGAGTCGCAGCAACATCCGTGAGACATTAGAGGCTGATTCGTCTCACGTCGACACC